>JANOTL010000139.1:0-5769 GCA_031416315.1 Pseudomonadota bacterium | reverse complement strand
GGCGCGCGCCAATGGTCTCGAGCCGGAAGACTATCTGGAACGGATCTTCACGGAACTGCCGAATGCGGTGACCGATGAAGACTTCGAGCGCCTTCTGCCATTCGCGCCAAAGCACTGATTCAATAATCTACTGTTTAGCGGTTGATGGATTTTGCGAATGACCAAGCAGTCGCTGCGGGGGCTTACACCCGCGCGGCTCGAGCGCCTTTGCAGCGGCCGGCAGAATCGGGTGCAAGTGGGCGGCGGGTCGTCAACGTGGGGAAGGCCGATCGCTTAGTGCGCCGGGATAAACCGGCAGAAAGGAGAGAATGAAAGAGTCTTGCATCGAAGGGCTAGCGACCCACGATGACCCCGAGTCATGCGCCGGCGCCCGCGAGGGTGAAGGTGAAGCGTTGACAGGGGCACGCATAGGCAGGGTATTGAGCCGCGAAATCAGCCTTACGAAGGTGCCGACGCTGTTAAGCGAAGCGGAAGGCAACACCACCCATGCCGCTAGCGCGAGGCATAGGTGGACCACGCGCGGTCGTAGACCCCTCGCATGTGCGGAACCTTTCTGCGCGAGAACCGGGAGATCCTCGTGACGCCTGCTGACAATGGCAAAGCAGGCCGTACCGGAAAGGCCAATGGCCGTACTCTGGTGATGAACGTTACGAGGAAGTCGGACAGGCCCGTAGTACCAGCGAAGTCGCCGAACAAGGCCGAGAATACGGCTGCGGAGGCAATGGAGGGAAGGGGCTTGGCCAAGGGGAACGCGGGCCAGCAAAACACGTCCCGGACGCAGTGCCGGACTAACGACGTGCCCAGTGCGCTGGAACGCGTGCGCCAGGTAGCTGTTAGAGACAAGGGAGCGAGATTCACGAGTATCTTTCATCACATTTCCATTGACCGTCTGCGCGAGGCCTTCAACTCATTGGAGAAGAAGGCCGCGGCTGGCGTCGATGGCGTGACCTGGGATCAGTACGAGAACAACTTGGAAGTAAAGCTTCTGAACTTACACTCGCGTCTGCACCGGGGCGCCTACCGAGCAAAGCCTTCGAGGCGAGTCTACATCCCGAAACCAGATGGCCGTAAGCGTCCCCTCGGGGTCGCGTCACTGGAGGATAAAATCGTCCAGAGAGCAGTCGTCGAAGTGCTGAACGCAATATTCGAAGCCGATTTTCTCGGCTTCTCGTATGGATTTCGGCCGGGACGTGGACAACACAACGCTTTGGATGCCATTGCTACTGGAATGCTCCGGAAGAAAGTGAATTGGGTGCTTGACGCCGACATCCGTGGTTTCTTTGATGCCGTAGACCACGAATGGATGATGCGGTTTGCCGAACACCGGATCGCGGATCCGCGAATGCTGCGCCTTATCCGTAAGTGGCTGGGAGCCGGCGTTCTGGAAGACGGGAAATGGTCTGACAACTCGGTCGGTACACCGCAAGGAGCAACGGTTTCGCCGCTACTCGCAAACATTTGCCTGCATTATGTTTTCGACCTGTGGGTGCAACGATGGAGAAATCAGCCGGGCAAAGGTGACGTCGTCATCACACGCTACGCGGATGACTTCATTGTGGGCTTCCAAAATCAGGCTGATGCCATCAGGTTTCTTCGAGAACTGAAGGAGCGTCTCATCAAATTCGGTCTTGAGCTGCATCCCGACAAAACACGCTTGCTTCGATTTGGCCGTTATGCAGCCAGTCAGCGTGCGGAGCGTGATGAGCGCAAGCCGGAGACGTTTACCTTTCTTGGCTTGACGCACATCTGTGCGAAGAGCCAGAAAGGTGGATTTCTCTTGATGAGGCAAACGAATGCCAAGCGAATGCGAGCCAAGCTAAGCGAAATCAGCACCGAGGCGATGCGCCGTCGACATCAACCAATCCCGGAGCAGGGGAAATGGCTAGGTAGCGTCTTGCGCGGACATTATGCGTATTATGCTGTCCCGACCAACATCCGCCCCTTGTGCACCTTTCGCACCGAGTTAGGACGGGTCTGGTATCGCGCCCTTCGGCGTCGAAGCCAGCGCACTCGCCTGACGTGGCAGCGAATGCAAGTGCTACAAGATCGGTGGCTGCCCCCTGCCCGCATCCAACATCCATGGCCTGAACAGCGATTTGACGCCAGAACCCGAGGCAGGAGCCGAGTGCGTTAGCAGCGCATGCTCGGATCTGTGCGGGGGGCGGTCCGTAAGGACCGTCCCTACCGCGACCTCTCAAACTTCGGAACTCGAAACTCACTGTTGCTATGGAGATGGTACGTGACATCCCCAATTGGCATCACCTGAAGCTGACCGTCGCCGACGAGGGCATTGATCTTCTCGCTCGTCAGCCAGTCGTCACCTTCCGTGCCAGCCTCGGCCCCTTGTAAAACGGTGGAGCTGTCCATGGGATGCTTGCAACCGAAGAGGTGGGCTACAAGAAGGAAGCTCCCCACGCAATAATGGGCTCGTGCTTGTCGGCGCGTGACGACCTCTCGAGGATGTTTTGTCGAGTATACATCGGGGGAAATCTGAGCGGTTGCAGTTTTTTTCGCGATCAAGAAGTTGTCGAGTGCCATCGCGCGTTCCAGGATGCCCCGAACGTCGCCCATGGAACGCCCTTAGAGCAACAGGTCGATATCGACGGTGTAGCGTGGAATCGGCAGCGAACGATACCGGCGCAGGATCAGACTTCCGCCTTTCCAGACGAAGGCGTGTCCATCGTGGTCAAGCGACGAGAGACGCGCCAGGAAGCGCTCTTGCCACAAGAGAAGCTGCGCCTGCGGCGTCGTCAGGCTCAGCGACTGCCTGGCCCGAGCGACGAGGAGGTCGCGGGCATTGTTGAAGCGGTGGCCCAAGCCGTCATCTGTGAGCTCCGCGCCCACAGGTATCTGGCCGAGGAGATGGACGAGGTACTCGAACCCAGCTCACTCGACCCAGTCTTTGCCGCATCCGCGCAGCTCGCCGCCGCCGTCTCGGCGAGCGCCGTCATGCGGATCGCGTTCGGCGAGCGCGCCGGCCTCAAGGTGCGGCGTATCGAGAAGGGCTTTGGCTTCGAGGACGAGACTCCGTACGCGAAGGGAAAACGGTGCTTTAGCGCCAACAGCTTCACCATCCACGCGAATCGCTACATTGTCATCCTAAAGGCAGAACACCGGCAGCAGCCAACTCGCTGAAGACCCGATGACAGGGTTCATAGCTCGCACCGGACGCGCGACTTGCCTCGGTGGGAGTCCGTGCCCCCCGTTCCACTGCAGTGACGATGTCGGCGCGCCATTGCGCGCCGTAGACGAGCCGGTTGCGGTACTGCCGATTGACGCGCGCAAGCGCAGCCCGCGACAGCGTCCATTTGGCTTCGGCCGTCAGACTCCCGCGCGGCACACGAAAGCCGGCTTCGCGCGCCCAATCCTCCTCGCCGCGCAGCTTAAGGAGAGAGGGAGCAAGATCTGGCGGGCCAACAAGGCGCGGCGTTGCTGGTGCAAACTGCAAGAGCGAGTGCCACCTCTTATGCCCCTCGGCGACGGCGAAGCGCGCAAGGAGCGCGGCATACTCGACGGACGTCCCATCACTTGCACGATGATGCAACAACTTCGTCAACTTCTCGACGATCACCGCTGAGCCGTGCTCGCGGATCCAGGCCAAGACGGGTCCGAGCCACCGCAAGCTTGATGGGTCCGCGGCGAATGCGGCCACGACGTCGGCGATGGTGGCCTCGATGTCCACCGCGGCGACGTCGCGCGCGGAGAGACGGCGGCTAGCCGTCATGACGCCGATGGCCGCGAGCTTTTCTTCGAGGAGATAGGCACCGAGCTGCGCCTTCTTCTTACCCACGGCCGAGTCTCCCCCGGAGGGCCGCGACATTTGTTTCCACGTGCGCAGGCCAATCCGGATTGGCGTCGAGCGGCGCGACCCATGCAGCCGCCGTCGCCAACTCCGCGTCCGAGGGCGCAAGTGCCACAAGATCATCGACGTCCCGCATCCGGTCGCACATCGCCCAGAGCTTGGTGCGGATCAGGTCGATCCGCGCGAGCGTTGAGAGCTTGAGATTCTTGCCGTCGAAAAGTGGCTGCGTCCGCGCTCGCCAGCTTGCGGGCAAATCTTTCGCCAAGCTTGCCGGGCCGGTGTTGAGCCAGTCCTCGGCGAGCTCGTGCCGTATGGCGAACTCGACTGCGGCCTTTCGAATCGCGTGGGGGATTTCCGCTTCGAGAAGGTCGAGGTCCCGGGTGTGCCGCGTGATGACGCCGAGCACGGACAGAGCGGCGCCGCCGATCGCGATCGCAGAAAACGTCAGCCCCACGCTTCCGAGGTAACGGTCGAAAGCCGGGATGATGTCCTGCGGGTTGAAGAGGGCCGATGGCATAAGCAACTCCCACAGCTAGGATACCCCAGCCGTATTGCTTCACGCAATAAACATTCGGTCGAAGTTTTCAAAACCTTGAGCCGTTTTAGTGATTTATGGGAAACGCGTGACCGCTGGACCGTAAAGTGAGGCAAGCCATCGATTACAACGGAAAATCTGAGCGCTCGGCCGGCGATCGCCCTGCCGGCGCGTGCCCCGAACAGGTCTTAAGGAGGAACGGCACACGGGACTGCGTGCAAGCTGCGTACAAAACCCCGTAAAACCCGCTTAACTCCGCTCAACCATGTGCAACCCTAACGGCGCGTGACGAAAGTGAAACACTCAAATTACTCAATCATTCATCCGCCTTGCGAAACCCGGGGCTCCTTACCTCCCTTTTCGGGGCCGAGCCTGGAACAGAGCCTGTGGTTCGGCTCATTTTTTTGGGGGCTTACGGCGCGCGGCCCAGCGCCGTAAACCGTCCTCTGCGTACAAACTGCGTACAAAAATCTCGGCCGCGATGAATTTCGACCCGATTTCCTGCGTACACTGCGTACAAATCGCCCGTTACGGCGCGATCTGGAGCAGATTTCTCGGTGTTTCGCGCGTCCTGTCGCCCTTCAGCAAGTGGCGGCGCATGATTGTCGCGAAGCCGCATTTGAAGAAGGGACAACGTCGCCATTCCTGGCACCGCCAACGTCGAGCGGATGTCGTGGGCCAAACTCCTCGCGCGGGTCTTCGCCATCGACATGACGAGCTGCCCAGGGTGCGGCGCAGCGCTTGCGCCCGAAGGCTGCGAGCTCGTCACCGCGCCGTTTATCGTCCACGCGATTCTGCATGCGCTCGGACTCTATGGGCGCGCGCCGACGCGAGCGCCGCCGCAATATCCGCTTCGCCTCCCGATAGACGTCGGTGAATTCCGGAAGTTCACTCGCGCTCATTTGGTGCGAGAGACGAGTCCGCCACGCTTTTCCAGCCGCTTCTCTTTCGCTGCGAGATTTCCGGCTCGCGCCGCGGGCTCGTCGCCCTTGAATTTGATCTTCTCGACGACGTACGCCGCGAGAATCTGGTGGTCGATGTCGATCGCGCACGCGATCCGCCAGAGATCATAGACGTCGCGCGGCTCCGTCCGCGCCTTGTCCGAGATGGCGGCGATCTTCTCTGTCAAGATCTCCTCGAGGGAATAGACCAGGACACGGGCGCCAGTCGCGGTCCCTCGTAGCTGAAATAGAGCGTATGCGTGTTCTTGCTGTCGGGTTCGACGCGCGCCAAGCTGAAGGTGATCCCAGACTGCGTGCGAATTTGATGAAAGACTGTCTCGAATCCCTTCTTCAGATCATCGAGCGGAGTCGGCACGACGACGGTGAAGTCGAGATCCTCGGAGAAGCGGTAGTCCTCGAAGTGGCAGTGACGGAGTGCCGTTCCGCCTTTGAATGCAAGCTTGTCTTTCAGCGGCGACTCGGCGAGCTCG
>JANOTL010000138.1:0-189866 GCA_031416315.1 Pseudomonadota bacterium | reverse complement strand
CCGCCGCCGCCGCCGCCGCCGCCGCGGGGTTTCTCTTCGGCTTCGTTCACCTTGATGGTGCGGCCGTCGAGCTCTTTGCCGTCCATGCCGGAGATCGCGTTTTGCGCGCCGGCGTCGTCGCTGAACGTCACGAAGCCGAAGCCACGCGAGCGACCAGTGTCACGGTCCTGGATGACTTTCGCTTCGTCCACGGTGCCAAAACGCTCGAAAGCGGCGCGCAGCGTGTCGTCGTTAGTGCCCCAGCTCAGTCCGCCGACGAAAACTTTCTTTCCCATAGCTCTCTTCTCTCTCTAAATAGATCGACCGGCCACAATGGATAGTCCACCATGGTGGTAGCACATTCTGGGGTGAGATCGAAGAGGACTCTGAGAGAGATCCCGGCCAACTTCCGCCCTCAGCACGCAATATGCTGGAACTAAAGAAAAATTTTTTCGTGGTGCGCAGGGGTCCCGGAGGCCTCCGAAGCGTACACTACGGGACTCCAAAGCCCAATGCCCGGTTGGCCGGTCCCCCAACTTCTTAATGACCGCCCGGATTCGACCGATGGTCGAACCATGAAAAAGACGCTCTTCATCTCGCTCGGGACCCTAGGACTTGGAATCTCCGCCTGTGGCGGTACGGTCGGCACGACGGAGCCCGCGGCCGCGACGTCGACGGCGCCTGCGGCCCAGCCAAAAGGCGAGGATCTGGTCATCGCCGGTAAGCTGAGCCTCGAAACCGGCATCGACGCCGCCCACGTCTTCATCTTCACGGTGACCGAGAAGGCCTCGACCGCCGCGCTGGCCGTCGACGTCGTGAGTGCAGCCGACGGCACCTACACGGCCACCATTCGGTCGGGAACGCTCGCGATTGACGCGTCCCGGCCTCTGATCACGATGAGTAAGAAAGCACTCGCGGACGGTAGCGGCGACGACGTGCTCTGGTCTTACGTCCTGCCGAGCGCGAGCCGGGTCACCTCGAACCTCAACTCGCTCACTTCGATCGCTTACGAAGTCGCGGTGCTGGAGCAAGATCTCGCGGCCTCGGCCTCGGTTGCGGCGCGGGTCGCGACGGTCTTCGGCACGCCGGCGGCGATCGAGACGCTCGATCCTGCGGACGTCAAGATCACCCGCCTCGGTAGAGTCGTCGAGCTCGTGGCGACGCGGCTCCGCTTGAAAGTCGGCGCGCTGCACAAGACGATCGCCGCCGACGTCCGGGACGGCGCTCTCGATGGCGTCGCGAGCGGCGCGCCCGCCGAGATCATCGACCGCACGGGCGTTTACCCGCACGTGGTCGAAGCGCTGAAAGCTCTCGTCGCTGGCGAGGAGCCTGGATTCGAGACCCTTGCTAGTCATCTACCGCCAGGATGAATTGAGTTGGCCTACAGCCAACCGAAGTGAGCGGTGACATTTTGCGACTAAAAGGCTCTGCGTCGATCTGGCGTCACGCGTCAAATTAGAAACTTAGCTGAAGGTATGCGCCTTGCATCCAAGTGGGTCTCACACTCACCTGGAGCTTACCCATGTTCACTCGCAAGATCGGTCTCGTCCTCATGATGCTCGCACTCTCCGCCACTACGGCGCATGCTGAGGGCACGACGACGGCTGCCTTCATGCGCGCCGTCAAGGTTCAGACCTTGGTGAGTGACTTCCTTCTCGCCCGCGAAGCAGCGCGTCAGACGCCGCGCAGCGCGGTCATCGCGGCGGCGCCGGGGGCCGGCACCTTCGACTTCCGCGACCGCCGTGACGAATGCGACGACGACGACCTCTCTTGCGTCGACGTCGTGTGCGACCTCCTCGGCACTTTCGGCTGCGACTCGCAGTCGGAGATCAGCGCCGTTCTGGGCGCCTGTCGCGGCAACGACGGGGGCGGCTGCATCTCGTCGCTGTGCGACCGCCTCGGCACCTTCGGCTGCGATTCGCTGAGCGAAGTGCAGGCGGTGGCCGCCTCGTGCGCGAACAACCGCGGCGGCGCGTGCGTCACGTCGGTCTGCAACCACCTCGGCACCTTCGGCTGCGACTCGCAGGACGAAGTGACGCGGGTCGCGCAAGCTTGCCGCGGCAACCGTAACGCTGACTGCGTCGACGCGGTGTGTCAGCGGCTCGGGACGTTCGGATGTGATTCCGAGAGCGAAGTGTTGCAGGTAGTGCGGGAGTGTGCGGGAAATCGCTGAGTCTAGCCGGCGGTTCGTTTCGTCCCCGATGGCGACTAGAACTGCCACTGCAGGAGATTCCCGGTGATGATCCCGAGCACGTTCGCCGTCATGTCGCCGGCGTCGATCGGCTGGCCGCGCTCGCGCGCGTCCCTCTGCTCTTTTGCGTAGCCAAGGCCAAGCGTGAAGAGCGAGGAGGCGATGCGGTTGGTGACGGTGACTTCGTGGCGTTCGTCCGCCGCCTGCAGGAGCTTGATCGAGCCGGAGCTCACCACGGCGGAGACCGAGAAATGCAGGATCTTGTCCTGCTGCAAACCGAAGAAGGGCGCAGGCTCCTCTGCCGAGGCGTGCGGGGCCAGGGCCAGCGCCGCAGCGAGGAGGAGAAGTTTCGCGATGTGTTGAAGCGTCGGCATCTCGGGCTTAGCCTTGCAGAGGACGGGCCCGCGCGCAACTCCCCGAATCGCCTCGCATCGCTGCCCAGCGGGCCGACTAGGGATTGGTCGCTGGTTCACCGCCGCGACGAGGTGAAGCGAGGCGCGTTCTGGAGCAGGGCTTCGAGCAGCGGGTCGTCGGTCGGCGTGTCGACAAAAAGACCGTGGACGCAATGTGCCATCACCGCCACCTTGCGGCCGGGCGCGATCTTCTCCAACATCTTCTGCGATTTGGGCGGGAGCGTCGGCAGTTGGATCGCCGCCTTCGCGTCGCTCTGATTCAGCTTCAGAGTCTCGCCCTTGCGCAAGGCGTCCTCGGCCCGCTCGAGAAGCGAACTGACCTTGAGAACGACTTGCGGCGGCAGCGTCTGGAGGTCGACCGCGCGCAGCGTCTCCGCGGCGACCTTCAGGCCGCTGCCTTCGTCCTGGATTTGCGCCAACGCGAGGTTATAGAGGACGATCGCGCGCAGGTGCTGGCGGTCGGCTGGGATCGCGTCGAGAGCTTTCCCGTAGAGCGCGATGCTCTCTCTGAAGTTCATCTGTTTGGAAAAAGCGACCGCGCGGTTGTTCACGTAGGAAAGGATGCTCTCCGACGGGCGCATTTTGTCGAAGACGTCCTTCACCATCGCGGCGTCGCCCGTCGCGAGCCCGATGTTTACGGTCGCGTTGACCACGGACTGATGCTCCGCATCGATTTTCGTCGCTTTCTCCAGGGTTGCGCGCGCCGCGTCGTCGTTACCGGTCTCGCTGAGCGACTCCGCCATCGCGCACAGGCGCTCGAGCGAGCTCGGCGAGATCTCGTTGGCGCGCTCGAAAACCTGCGTCGCCTTGTCGAACTCGCGTAGCTTCATCAGCGCTTTGCCGAGGAGATTGAGGGCAAGGACGGACTTTGCGCCTTGCAAGCTCGCGAGCGCGTAGTCGCGGGCGCCGGCGAAATCGCCGAGGGCGTAGGCGAACTCGCCCTGGAGATATCTGACGTTCGGGTCGTCGGGCGACGCTTTCGCCAGGACGATCTGCATGAGCTCCGACGCCCTTTCGACCTGGCCGGCCGAGAGCATGGCACGGATCCGCGAGTCGAGGGTCGCGCCTTCCGTAGGACGGCGCGCCTGCTCGATGATCCAGGCGATGCAGTTCAGGAGCTCGTTGCGACCGCTCGGCTTCTCCAGGATGGTGGTGACGCCCATCTCGAGGAGGATGGGCGCGTCGGCCTTCTTGACGAGCGAGCTGTTGACGATGACGAGCGGCAAGTGGAGGCCGTGCGCGCGCATGCGCTGCAGGAGCGCCGGGCCGGAGACCTTGGTCGTGCGCCATTCCATCACGACGAGGTCCGGCGCCTCGGCTCCTTTGACGGTACGCAGCCAGCTCCAGGCCTCCTCGCCGTCGGTGAACACGTGAACCGCCTTCGGCTTGGTCTCGGCGAGCGCGTCTCTGGTGGCGTTGCGCGCGGATTCGTCGGGATCGACGACGACGCAGATGCCTGGCTTCACGTTCTCCCACGCGCGCGAGCTGTCGGCGCCGATGGCGCCCAAGTGTTGATCGCCCAGCTCCTTCGCCGCCGCCGCGAGGGCCGGGTCGCGCTGCTCGGCTTGCCAGAGAAGCGCGCGGCCGCGGCGATCGTCGCCGGCCTCGAACGCGGCGTCGGCGAGATTCAGGAGGAGCTTCGGCACCTCGGGGAAGGCGCGGGCCAGCTCGCCCTCGAATCGGATCAGCTCCTCGGCGCGCTGCTCGCGGCGCAGGAAGGTGCGCAGGTAATTCGAAGCGACCATCGTCGCGTGGCCGGCCTCACGGTCGGTCACCACAAGAACGTCTTCCATCGCCGTTGTGAACTCGATCTTGTTGAACGGGCGACGATGCGCGCTAAGCAAGCCGAGCGCGAAGGCGCGCGGCAGGAAGCGCTCCTCCGCCTCCTGCGCGAAGACCGAGACCTTCAGGTTCTCAAGGGCAGAGTGCTCGCGCGCGATGGTCAGCAGATGGAGGATGTTGACGTCGGAATCCGCATAAAACGACGCGATCAGCCAGTCGACTTGATCCTTCCCCAGGATCGTCAGCGCCTCCGCCAGAGACGCAACCGCGACGACGCGGCTGAAACCTAGAGCGCGCAAAACGGAGGACATCATCAGCCGCGTCGAGGCGATGGGGTCGGCGATCAGGATCGAGGCGGTCTTTTCTTGCACGGGCTTCATAACTTCCCATCCATCGTCACATTGGGGAGAAAGACTTTAGTTCCATTTCCCTATGTGAATGGTACTGGAGTTCCACGCCCTTAGCGGCGTTTCAGCGGGATCTCCGCTTCAATTGCCGCGATACCCGACTGCGCGTCCTTCGCGATGCGCGCCCGGATCGAAGGCGGCAAGGCGGCGACTAGCGGCATGTCCGTAGCAAGAAATATGGGGAGATCCGCGCGAAGCGCCTGGAGCTCGGTCGCGAAGATGACGCCGTCGCGCTCGCCGGGAAAGGTGAAGTCGGTGACCACGCAGGCCAAGGTCGCGAGATAACCCGGATCCCGCGTCAATTCGCGCAAAAATGCCGACGGCGACTCAAAAAGTCGCCAATCGTAACCGGGCAAGGCCTCCCAGCTCTCGAGTATGAGAGCGTCGTCGTCGACGACGGCGATCCGCGGCGCCGTCCGCCCAGGCGCCGGGCGATCGCGCAACAGGCGCAGGAGATGATCCTTCGACATCGGCTTCGGCAGGAAGAGATCGCCGCCCGCCTCGACGACGAGACGCTGAAGGGTGAACGGCGCGCCGTCAGAATGCACGCAAATGCGCAGGGCGGGGTCGCGCGCACGCAGCCGCCGCACCAGCGCCAGGCCGTCTACCGAATCGGGCCCCAGGTCGACGTCGACAATCGCGACGTCGAAACTGCTTGCATCGATCTTCGCTTCCGCCTCGGTCGCATCGCGCGCGGTGGTGAAGCGCAGGGAAGAGCGCCTTCGCTCCTCCTCGCTCAGGAGCTCCTGAATCACCTCCAGGTACAAGGCGTCGTCGTCGACGAGCAGGATCGATGCGGGCGAAATCGAGGCCAGCATCGCCGCGCTCTTCGTCGCCGCGGTCTTCGGCGGCGCGGCGCCCGAGCCGTCGGCCATCCGCGGGAGCGTCGCCCCGCTGTCATCGCAGGGCGCAGCGGCGACCGGCAGAGTGAAGGAAAAGCGCGTGCCGGCATCGCGGGTCGACTCGCACCAGACCTCGCCGCCGTGGTCCAGGACGATTTTTTTCACGATCGCCAAGCCCAGGCCGGTGCCGCGCTTCTTGCCTTCGGTGAAGAAGCGGTCGAAAAGGTCGCCGAGCACTTCCGGCGGAATGAAGCTGCCGGTGTTGGCGATCGTCATCGTGATCTGGCGGCGCGCCGCGTCCTCGGTCGTCACGAAGAGGATGGTGCCCGGCAGGGTCATGGCTTCGACGGCGTTGGCGACGATGTTGGAGACCACGCGCGACAATTTCTGCGGGTCGACGCAGAGACGGTGGCGGTGGCGAAAATCATAGGCGAGCGCTATGCCGGCCGGCGCGTCGACGGAGAAGAGCTCGTAGAGCACGCCGCCGATCAGGTCGGCCGGCGCCAGATCCTCCAGGCTCGGCTCGACGTCGGAGCCGATCTCGAGGATGTCCTGAATCAGCCGGTCGACGGAGCCGACGGCTTTGCGCACGTCGGGAAGGTAGCGCGTCGCGACCGCGGCCGAGCGCTCGGGCGACGGCGAAGCGTCGAGCAAGCCGAGGATCGCCTGCACCATCGAGAACGGCCTCTTCACGTCGTGGACGAACATTTGCAGCGCGGCACCGAGCGCTTTCAGCGTCGAATCCTGCATCTTGCTCTTGCGCAGGTGGCGCTCGCTCTGGCGCACGTCGGCGAAGTGAAAAAGGCCGGTGGCGTCGCTGCGGCGCAAGTTGCGGTTGGTCCGCACGAGAAAAGGCACGGTCAGGAAAGGCGCGATGCGCGGCGAGCGCACGAGGGCCGTGCAGGCGTCGTGCGGCTTGGATGGATCGCGCTCGATCTTGCCCTCGGGCAACTGCGCCAGCGGCGTATACGCATCGGCCGGATGCGCGTAGCGCACGGCGCACACGATGCCCCGGAGGTCGAAGACCCCGGACTCCGCCTCGGCGGTGCCGGAGACGGCGACGTCGAGCGCGAAATCCTCGGCGGCGACACGGCGGAGCTCGTCCCAGATCCTCGGGGGCAGGATATCGCGCGAGCCCGAGGTGTCGAGCGCGATGCGCACGCGCTTCGAGGCGTGGCCATCGCTCGGGAGCTCGGCCGGAAACAGGACGTGCAACGCGTGTGACTTCGGGACCAGGGATTGCAGCGGCGAGCGGCGCCACACGGAGTTGCGCGAGAAACGGGCGCGCGTCGCGCGCACGATGCGATTGCGTACCTCGGCGACCGGTACCGTTCCCGAGCGCGGGTCCAGGTCGACGAGGTAGCTGATGCCGGCTTCGAGCGGGCGGCAGATTTCGTCGACCAGCACCTCTTCCTGCGGCGATTTCAGCTGCGTGCCGGCATACACGTAGATATAGGCCTCGTCCGCCGCGGCCGCGGCGTCGAACTCCGGCTGCTTCAGAATGCGCTCCCAGCGAATCTCGCGGTAGAGGCACTGATCGGCCTCGGGATGGGTGTCGTGAACCGTGAGCAGGAAACCTTCGGCATCGTGCTCGACGACTTTCCACGGGCCGCCGTAGCACGCGCCGCCTTCGTGACGCAGGGTCAGCTCGGGCAGCGCAAGGCGCGAGAGCAGGTCCTGCATGCGACGCGTGAGGCGAATCTCGAAACGGTAGCGGGAGACAGCGTAGACCGCGTAGCCGTGGCGCTGCGCTTTGTCGCGGGCGACGAAGCGGTGAAACTGCGAGGCGGAGCGCTCGTCGGCGATAACCGCGAGCAAGGTCTCGACGGCATCCCCGGCGGTGAGCTCGGCGCCGCAATGAAAATGCAGGCCCTTCTTCACCGTGAGCCGGTAAGTGAGGCCGTCGAGGGACATGGTGATCGCGTCGAGGGCCTTCAAGCGCGTCGCACCGCCTTCCACCAGAGCGGTCAGGCGATCGCCGACGTTCTCCAGGAAGAGCTGGCCCTCGAGGGTCAGCGCGTCGTGCGGGCCCAAAGGCTGCGGCAATTCCGGGGTGTAGAGGCGCAGAAGGTCGCCGCTGCCGCGTTTCATGGCGCCTCGGGCCGCGGCGGGAACAGACGGTCGATCACGTCGATTTTCAAGGACTCGATCGTCTCCAGATGCTTGGCGATGCTCGCCTGCGTCTTCTTGCCGCGCGCGTCGTTGGCGTCGTAGCCGGCGGCGGCTTTTTGCGCGAGGTAGCGGAAAGCGCGCAGCGCGCCTTCGAGATCGTGGTGCAAGAGGGCCTCGGCCGCGAGCGGCGAGCCTTCCGAACGCGCGAGCTCGAGCGTCAAGCGGCGGTTGCCGTTCGGCAGGACTTCGTCGGCCAGGATCTGGACGTGGATCTTCATTCGGAGGCGACGTTGACGAGCTTCGCGAGCTCAGGCGCCGGGATCAGGCCGTGATCGACGAGCTCGCGCAGGCGCGTCGCCAAGGTCGATTTCGGGATGCCGGTGACGCGAGCCAAGTGGCGGATCGACACCTTGCCGCGCACGCCGCCCTCGCGTTTGACGATCTCGAGGAGGAGCTCCTCGACCAAGCGCTCGAACGAGGCGCTGCCGTCGGTCGCCCAGCGCAGGCGGATGTCTTTGCCAGGGCTACCGTCGCCCTCGCGCGGAGGCTCGCTCGCGGCCTGCGCGGAATCGGCCAGGACCTCCGCCTTCTCCCAGAACCATTTCGGCAGAGAAAGCGGGGTCAGAAGCTGGCCGACTGCGAGCTCGGTCATCGCGCGCAGACAGTTGCGCAGCTCGCGCACGTTGCCTTCGTGCCAGTCGTAGCTCGCCATCATGCCGAGCGCGCTCTCCGCGATCTCGTACGGGCCGTGATCCATCTGCGTGGCGAAGTGACGGGCCAACTCCGGGAACTCGTCCATGCGCTCGCGCAAGGGCGCGAGCTCGATCGTCGCCTCGCAGAGGCGTTGCCACAGGTCGGCGCGGAATTTGCCTTCGGTTACCAGCTTTTCGAGCGGCTCGTTGGTCGCCGAGAGCACCTTGACCTTCACCTTGCGCTCATGGGCGGCGCCGACGCGGCGGACGACGCGGCTCTCGAGGACGCGGAGCAAGGCGACCTGCGCCGCGGACGACAAGGTCGCGACCTCGTCGAAGAAGATCCAGCCGCCGTCGGCCGCCTCGATCAAGCCGATCTTGTCGGTCTGCGCCCCGGTGAACGCGCCGCGGACGTGGCCGAAGAGCTCGCTTTCCAGCAAGGTCGGCGCGATCGCGCCGCAGTTGACGCGGACGAAAGGCGTACCTTTCGGCAGGGCGGCCTGGAGAAGCTCGGAGACCAGCTCTTTTCCCGTGCCGGACTCGCCGCGGACGTGCAAGGCGGTGACGGCGGAGCCGACGAGGCGAGAGACGCGCGTCGCGATGCCGGCCATCGTGCGGCCGACGGCGCCGGAGCCCTTGGACTCGCGCGCGGGCTCGGGACAGCGCAGCTTCCAGGTGCCGTAGATCCGGAGCGCGACCTCGCGGTCGTCGCTGCGCTTGAAGATGAAGTCGTCGGCGCCGGCGCCGAGACAGGCGCCGACGAGGCCGACGCCGCGCAGGTCGGAGCACATGAAGACGACGCACTGCGGCAAAGTCGCCTTCGTGCGGCGCGCGATCTCCTCGCCTTGCACCTCGCCGCCGATGTCGACGTCGAGGACCGCGACGTCGGGCGAGTCGGGCGCGGGCTTTGCCAAGGCCTCGAGATATGCGTCGACGTCATCGACGCTGGTGACGCGGATCACGACGCCCAAGTCCTGCGACGAGGCGGCGAGCATAGCGGCGAACTGCTCCAGGTAGAGCGGGTCGTCGTCGAGATGGAGGATGTGCAAGGGGCGCGCGGGCATTGGGCGATGGTACGTCGCCTGCCCGCGCCTGGTCCAGGCGGCCCGGAAGGAGCCATAACGCCGTCCCGGACTCGGCCGGAGGCGCCGCGGGCCTAACGTAACTATCTGATTTCAAAAGATATACGGTGCGGCACACCACCTGCTTTAGGAGCCTCGTCCGGCACACAGAGTGCCTTCCCCACATTCTGGAGTGCTGACCATGAAATCTCTAAGCGAGTTCTGGCGAAGGTGGCGTCCCTCCGAAGTCAAAAGGCCGCGCGGCTACTTCCACGATCGCGAGCGTCGCGAATACGAGGAGCTGGTCCGCAAGATTCGCAGCAAGTCGAACCTGAACTACCCCGTCTAACGGGGTCCCGCATTCGATAGAGGAGCCAGACGTGCTTTTCCGTAAAGTGACGCCACTCATCCGCCTGGGCCGACAGAAGGCTTTGGAGGCGGACGATCTCCCGCATCTCACGGGAGCTCTCGATCCGCGCCAACTCCCGAGCCGTATGCTGGCCCTCGACACGGCCGGTCCGTGGCGTTTCCTCGCGGGGCTCCTCCGAGCCGCCGGTCGCAGCACTTGGGTCGCGACGTTCTTCGTCACGATCATGGTGCTCACCGGCGTGCTCGTCCCCGTGGCGATGCACCGCTTGCTCAAGGAGCTGCAGGACATCACGACGCACGGCGGGTCCGTCGCCTTCGGCGCCGGGCTCACCTTTTTGTTCTGCGCCTTGATGGCCGCGCACACGATCATCCTCCAGCACTATTTCAATGCGATCCTCACGGTCGAGCAGCTGATCATTTACGCGGTCAACACGCGGATCTTCGGCCAGGCGCTGGCGATGACCCGGCGCGCGCGCCAGGGCAAGCCCGTCGGCGACATCGTGAACCACATGGGCACGGACACCAACGCGGTGGCTGAGGTCGGGATCGTCTACCAGGAGATCCTGTACGCGCTCGGCATCATCGCCGCCGTCATGGTGGTCGCGATGCAATTCATCGGCGTCGCGGCGCTCGCGGGTCTGGCTGTCTTGCTCGTCCTGTCGCCGCTCTGCCAGATTCTCGCGCGTCGCTTCGTCGCGCTAGACGATCAGGTCATGAGCTACCGCGACAAGCGCGTCAGCTTCCTGTCGCAGATCGTCGCGGGCATCCGCGTCGTGAAGTATCTCGCGTGGGAGCGCCGGCTCGAAGAGGGCGTCGGCGCGATCCGCGCGCAGGAGATCCAGACGCGGCGCCGGATCGCGTTGACGTCATCCCTCTCGAGTCTCCTCTTCATGAGCGCTGCGGTGCTAGCGAACGTCGCCGCGCTGGCGACGTACATGGCGCTGGGCAACGAGCTCGATGCGCCGACGGCGTTCGCCGTGATCGCGCTCTTCGACCTTTGGCAGCACCCCTTTTCGCACCTTACGAACTACATCGCGGACCTCGCGGCGGCGAAGGTCGGCGCTCAGCGCATCATCTCCTTCCTCGAAGAGGAGACCATTGGCGCCGAGACGGTCGACGCGATCGTCAACGAACGCATCGTGCCGGGCTTGCACCTTGCGGGCTTCGAGGCCCGGCACGAAAAGGCGGGCGAAGCTGCCGTCAAGCGCTGGAGCCTTTCGCTCGCGCCTGGCAGCGCGACCGCGATCGTAGGACCCGTCGGGGCGGGCAAATCAAGCCTCCTCCTGGCATTGCTGGGCGAGATCGAGACGACCGCCGGCGCCTGCCGCTGGGTCGGCCTCTCGCCCGACGAGCGGCCGAAATTCGCCTGGGTGCCGCAAGCGCCTTACATCATCAACGGCACGATTCACGACAACGTCGCGTTCGGCGGCGCCGTCGACGTCAAACGCGCCGTCCGGCTCTCTGCCCTGCGCGAGGATCTCGCGACCTTTCCCGCCGGCTTAGACACCGAGATCGGCGAGCAGGGGATCAACCTCTCCGGCGGCCAGAAGCAGCGCCTCGCCCTAGCGCGGGCCGTGGCGCAGGATCCGACCGTAGCGCTCCTCGACGACCCGTTTTCGGCCGTCGACCGCAAGACCGAAGATTTCCTCGTCGAGAAGCTTTTGTTCGGTGCTTGGCGCGGCGTGACCCGTCTGGTCGTGACGCACCGCCTCGAGCACCTCGGCCGCTTCGACCGCATCGTCTTCGTCGAAGACGGCGCGATCAAAGCGACCGGCTCCCTCGACGATCTTTTGCAATGGAGCGAGGATTTCGCGCGGTTCTACGCCGAGCACCTGGCGATGCACGAGAAGGGCCTGAAAGTCTCCGCGGAGACGCCGGCAAAGGCTTTGGCTGCGGTGCCGGATCTCGTGGCCGCGAAGACGCCGAGCGGCGGCGCCGCGCTGACGGTCGCAGAAGACCGGGAGCAAGGCAACGTCAGAGCCCGCGTCTACGTCGACTACCTGCTGGCCCTCGGCGGCAAGACGAAGAACGGCCGCGTTCTGGGGCTCACGGCCCTGATCGCCGCGACGGTCGTCGTCGGTCTCCTGCCGATCGCGACCAATTCCTGGCTCTCCCAATGGACGGCGTCTGGCGCCGTGAACATGCGCGGCCTCGGCATCTATCTCGCGCTGGCAGCCGTCGCCGTCGCCTTCAATTTCTTGCGACATCTCGTGTGGAACCAAAAAGCGGTCGCGGCCGGCGCGCAGATGCACGATCGCGCCCTGCGCGCGGTCCTCGGCACGAAGATCCGCTTCTTCGACACCAACCCGGTCGGCCGGATCCTCAACCGCTTCTCCACCGACGTCGACTCGGTCGAGCGCAGCGTCGCGCAATCCTTCGAGCAGATGGCGTTCGCCGCGGTGCACGCCGTGTGCACGATCGTTCTGATCGTGGCGCTCTCGCCTTGGACCTTGGTCGTCCTGATTCCGGCGCTCTTCGCCTTCCACCGGCTGCAGGACACCTACCGGCGCTCGGCGCGGGAGACGAAGCGTCTCGACTCGATCACACGCTCGCCGCGCTTCGCCCACTTCAAGGAGGCCCTAGAGGGGCTCGACACGATCCGCGCGCATCGCAAGGAAGGGATGGCCTGGCTGAAGTTTCACAGTGTGCTCGGCCTGAACATGAAATGCTTCCGTGCCATGGTGCTCGTCAACCGCTGGTTCTCCGTGCGCCTCCCCTTGCTCACCGCCGGCGTGTCGATGGTCTCGGTGCTCGCGGTCCTGGTCTCGGCGCAGCGCGGCCTGATTGGGCCCGCGGCCGGCGCCCTGCTCCTATTCTACAATTTCCTGTTTACCGACTATCTCAACTGGGCGGTGCGCTCCTTCAGCGAAGCTGAAGCGCGGCTGACCTCTGTGGAAAGGCTGAAACGCTATGGTGAGCTCGCGCCGGAGATCGACGTCGTCAAGACCAGGGTGGAGCCTTTGTCCGCGGCTTGGCCAATCCGCGGCGCTCTGGTCTTCGAGGACGTCGTGGCGCGCTACGCCGCGGATCTGGGTCCAGTTCTCCGCGGCGTCACGCTCGACGTTCCGGCGGGCGCGAAGGTCGGCATTCTCGGCCGCACCGGCGCCGGCAAGAGCTCGCTCATCCAGGTTCTCTATCGGTTTCTCGAGCTGGACTCGGGACGAGTGACCATCGACGGCGTCGACATCGCCACCGTCGAGAAGGAGAGGCTGCGCCGCTCGCTCGCGATCGTGCCGCAGAACCCGACACTTTTCCTCGGCACGCTGCGCGACAACCTCGACCGGTTCAACCAGTACACCGACGAAGAGATTTGGAGCTCTCTGGAGAAGGTGCGCTTGGCCGACATCGTCCGCGGCATGGAAGGCGACTTACTCACGGCGGTGCAGGAAGGTGGCTCGAACTTCAGCGAAGGCCAGAAGCAGCTCGTCTGCTTGGCGCGCGCTCTCCTCTCGGACGCCAAGATCGTCGTCATGGACGAGGCGACGGCAAACGTCGACGTCGTCACGGACCACCTGATTCATCGGGCCATCCGCGAGGCCTTCGCGGACCGGACGATGCTGATCGTCGCCCACCGGCTCGGCACGATCAGTCACTGCGACCTCGTCGTGGAGATGGAGGAGGGCCGCGTGAAACGCTTGCGACGGACGTCGAGTGACGTGCGTAAATCACCAAAACGAAGGGAGGACTCAGTGTCGGTGCCGCTTCATTAGAAAGGGCCTCGGCCGGCTGTGACAGAGGTGGGGACCCCTAGATCACAGACGCGCCGAGGCACTCCCCTTCCGGCTTCCGGGCCTGCGCGACGTCGTCGCCAAGGTCTTTCTCAGAGATTGCAGGTGCAGGAGAAGCGGGTACCTAGGTGACCGCCGTCGATGCCGGTCGAGTCGCATGGCAGCGGCGTCGAGTTGCCGTCGCCGCATCTACCGGTCGAGAAAAAGAAGCCGCTCGACGCGCTTTGGCAGGTCTTGCCGAAGGTGGCGCAGAAAGGGTTGCAGGTTCCCGACGACTCACAACGGGATTTCTGGACCTCTGGAGCCGGAGCCGGAGCCGGAGCCGGAGCGGTCGGGGCAGGCGGCGTCGGGTCCGCAGGCGATGTCGCCGGGACATCTGGCTCCTCGAGCGCGTCGGCGATCTTCTTCGGCACGGGGCACTTCCAGAGGAATGGTCCGTTCGTACTGAATCGCACCTCAGTGGTTTTAGGATCTTTCTTGACGCGTTGCACGGCGACGGCGGAAAGCGGCATCGCGACCTCTTGAGAGGTCGTGACGACGACCGCGAGCTTCTCGTCGTTGGTGGCGTCGATAAGGTTCAGGGAGCTGTCGCCCGGCGCGACGAGGTTGAGGGCGATGACGAGCTGGTCTTTCTTCCCGCTTGTCGGGACCGCGATCTTTGCGTCCTTGCACACGGGCTCGGAGTCGACAATCTCGGTATTCGGGTCGACGACGATGTCCGGAGTCTGCTCACCCGAATTCTTGGGACTCGAGCCGGTGCCGACGCCTTGGTCGTCGTCGTCCTCATTCTCGGAAGCCGGCAATTTTTTCGGCTTGCCGCCGTCATTGGAGCTGCCGCGTCGATCTGCTTGTGAGGGAGGGCTACGACTGGACGGATACAATTTCGATTCAAGTCGACGGGAAGACGCTGACGAAGAGCGCGCCGACGACTCAGGTCAAGGTCACGACGACCATGACATTTGTCGCGGTCGTCAGGAAGAGCGGTTCGTCGACGTCGTGCTCCGTCAAGGTCGAGGTACCGGGGACGAGCGAGAGTGCGCTGTCCTGCACCTTGACCGCGAAACCGACCGAGCTTCCGCACGGCGCTCTCTCTGGCGTTCTTCACCGCCGGCAATCTGACGCGCGAAGCGCTCGTCGAGGGGCCGAGGCTCGGCGCACTTTCGCATTTGGCGGAGGGGCCGCACGGTCTCTTAGGAGTCTTGCCGGCAACTCTGACGGCGCTCAATGCCGACAACCTGAAGAGTCTGGTGCAATCCTTAGGCGGGGCGGAACCCGACGTCTCCGCGCCCGAGGTGATCGAGAACAAGCTCGGCGGTCCATCCCCGATCTTGACCTTCGACGTCGCCGCCAAGGCTCGGCGATCCTTTCTGATCGCACGACAACGCCGGCCGCAATCGATTGTTTACCATCCCGGCGTGGCCGCATGGTTCGTCACGTATCCAATTTCGGATACGGTGGCGCGGCTCGGTGTCGACGGGACGGCGCTCCTCCGTTCCGCTTTCGATCTCGGCCTCTCCTATGTACGCGGCGTCTGCGTGGCGCCGGACGGTAAATCGATCTACGTCTCGGGACAATATCGGGGCCTCGCGTGCGTCAATGCTGAAAGCCTCGCTGTCGAAGCGCGGAACGACGTGCAGCTCTTCGACGCCATTCACTTGTCCGCCGTCAATTCCGACTCGCGATCCATCGATGCTTGGGAAGCGCTGACTTTTACCACGAACATCGGGTTCGGATAGACGTAGCGGTCGGCGACGTTGCGCAAGGTCAGCTTGAGGCTTCTGGCCGACCTTCGCGCCTTGACGCGCAGCTCCATCGAACTATACTTGCTGCTAATCTCACTTCAGGGAGCGCCACCATCGCCTCACTATGCAAACGCGGGCTGCGCACCGCGACGGTCGCGATCATCGTCACGGCAACCGTTCAAGCGCCGCCGGCCATGGCCGGCGACGCGACCATCGTGCGCCTCGGCACCGACGCTCCCGTCGTCTACATTGACGCCGGCCGCGACGATGGCGTGCGGCTCGGCGCCCGGGTCTGCATGCCGACGCCGGGCCAGACGTTTTGCGGCAAGGTGATCTTCGTCGGTAAGCGCCTCGCCGGCGTCAAGGTCGAGCCTGCGGCGATGCAGCGGCTGAAGCGGGGAATCGTCGCTCAGGCGCCGTCGATCAAACGCATCGTCGATCCTGTCAGCGACCGTCCCGCCGGCGTCTTCGCGAGCTCGCAGACGAAGACGCCCGTTCAGGAAAAGGCATCGGCAAAGACCACCGCCGCGGCCATAGAGGCCTCTGCCCCGCGCTCCGGTCCCAGCGTGACCGTGGCCTATCTCGTGACGCCAATTCTGCCGATCCAGTTCAACGTGCCGAAGTACGACATCGCCGCCGAGATCGCAGGCGTCGGTCCTGTGTGGACCGCCGACCAGGCGATGAAGCGCTCCGTCGTCGGCGTCGCGCTCTCGAGCCGTTTCCCGCTCGGCGGCGTCGATGTCGCGCCGCAACTGGCCTACCGTTTTGTCGCCAAGGACAAGCTGGAGGTCGACTACGATCGCGCCGATCCCGCAGTCTTCGCAAGCGGCGAGATGAACGCGTTCGCGGTCGGCCTAGCCGTCGACGCCGTCTGGCCGCCAGCGCGCGCGCAAGGCTGGTCGGCGGGACTCCTTTTCGGCGTAGGCGCCGACCTCTCGCGCATCGCGTACGACGTCGTGCAAATCGGCGGGAGCGCCAACGGCCAGAAGATCGCTTCGTTCGACTCCGATCTGACCGCTTTCGGCGCCCGCGCCGGAGGCGTGATGGGCTTTGCCAACGGCAGCATCCGGGCCGGCCTCTCGATGACCGCGATCGCGCCGCTCTCCGGCGAAGCAAAGGCGGAGAACACGGATCATCGCCTCAAACCGGGCGTCGCGCAGGAAAGCCGCAGCGAAACGGAGCTCGAACGGGCCATCGACCATCGCCGCGCGGCGTTCGGCGCCGAGGTCACGGGGTCTCTGGGCGTCGCCTTTTGAGGCGCGGCGCGGATAGCGCCTCGTGTTCCTTTAACGCTGCGAACCCGGCTCCAAAGAAAATCCAAAAGGCCGGTGCCGTGCCGACGATGGCATCGTTCACGATACCCCCGACGGCATAGCTGGCGACGCCGGCCGCTATCAGAATCGGCAAAGCGGTCGCGAATGTCCCCGCACGCAGCCCTCGCGAAGTTCTCCATCCATACCAAGCGAGCATGGCGAGAAACGTCAACGCGGCGAGATTGCCGGAGCCATGCGCGATCTGAAGGTAGAAGTTATGCGGCTTATCCACCGTCATCGGCTTACCGAAATGGTAATGCGCCGCGGTGAGATCCGCGTTCGGAAAGTCGAGCACGAAGGTACCCGGTCCTCGGCCGAGCCACCAGGTCCCACCGAGCAAAGCCAAGGTGCGCGACCAGATATAGCCGCGGCCGGACAGGAGCGCGTCGGAGATCGGCAGGTCTGCGCGCACCGCATGCGCCGGGGCGATCAACGTCCCGCCCAAGAGCACCCGGGGTCCCGCGGGCGTCAAAGCCACCTGGAAATCGCCCCAGGCCGAGCCGATCCGCACCATGCGCAGGCCGCCGAGCGCCCAAGGCTGCACGAACGACCGATCGTATCGGAGGTCGTCGAACACGAAACGGGGGCCGTCCCGGTGCACGCCCAGCGGCCGAAAGCCCTCGTCCATGAAGCGAACGCCGTCCGCTTGGCGCTCGACGACCAAGGCGGTCGCATGGGTGACGGGGAGATGCAGGCGCCCGTGGACAATCTGGGCCCGCTTGATGGTCGAAGATGGCGCAGCGTTCGCGTCCGCGCCCAATCCGGGATGAAACCACGGCGCGAACCCGCTTTGCAGCTCTGGGACGATCTGGCTCGCCCGGCGTTGCGCCATTGCGTCCGAAAGCGTGTCGTGGGCGAAGAATGCGGCCAAATGTGCCACGAGAAGCACTGCGATCCCGAACGCGGCGCCTCGCCGGATCCGCGAGCGCACGCCGACGACGACGATCACCGCACCGACGGCTGCTGCCACGTAGCTTCCGCGGCTCGCACTCGCCAGCAATGCGAAGAACGTTGTCCATGCGACGGCGCCGAAAGCAAGGCGTCCCGTCGCGCTCCGGCCCGTCACCGCCAGTCCCAAGAAAACCGGCCAAGACATCGCCATGAAGTGTCCGAAGTAGTTTGGATTTCCTAATGTTCCCGCGATGATGCCGCCGACGCCCTCTTGAAGCCGCGAGCCGCCGTCGTACGCGGCTGCGCCGAGGATCAGACGTTGCACCGGTGCCGTCAGCATTGGATCGAAATCGAGCAAAGCGGCAGCGGCGAACGCGCCTAGGATTAAACAAGGAACGGCCAGAGCCACCGGCAGCCGCGCCATCGCTGCGGGACTCTGGAACACGATCAGGCTGCTGAGGAACAACCCGAGGTAAGCGAGATTGACGGCGGCGCCGTCATAGATCTCGGCCGATCCCGCCCAAGCAGTCGCTCCATGCGGACTCAGGACGGCCGAAGCGACCGCGGCGACGACCAGGGCGGTGGCGCCTCCAAGCGCCACCCGGGACGGAGCGCCCTGGGGGGGGCGTGCGCCCCCCGTCGTCCCGCCGAGCAGCGTCAGGCCCGCCGTCGCCAGAACGGCGACCGCCGCCAAGACGCGCACCCCCATCGACTTCGCCAGGATGAAGAGGTCGCCTCGAAGGAAGGCCGCCGCGCCGGCATCGGGCTCGAGCACCATGCGCGCCACGAGCGGAACGACCGCGACGCTGCAAAAGAGAGCGAGCGTCGCCAGGAACCTCAGAGCCGAGCTGAGCGCGCGCCGATTCAACGATCGATGTAAAGAGGACCTACCGCCGGAACCGTCGCGCCCACGTAAGGCGTCGGAACGCTGACCTGGTACGCCGCAGAGATCGTAGTCGTGAAGCTACACGAGTTGCCGTCCGCCGTGTAGGACGCCGAGATCGTGGTTGCCGTCGGAATCACCCCCTCGACGCGGAGGTAGCTGTGCAACGCCGAAGCCGCGTTCCCTTTGATTAAGACGGAGTTCAACATTGGGCGATTGGCGAGATAGCAGGAGCTCGTGCAGCTTGCGTCGGTGAACTGGCACATGCAGGCCGTCACGCTGCCGTCATTGGCGATGCACGGCGCTCCGGCATATGCGCCCGAGAAGGCGTTCGCGTAGATCGAGCCGGTTCCGCCAGCCGTGTCCATGCCGACCAGAAGATTCGGCCAGTCGGCACTCAGTAGGAAACCGAGGGCCGCATTCGCGGCGCTGAAGACGGAGTAGCCCTGACCGTCGCTGCCGGACGCGCCGGTGCTTCCCGTGGGACCGGTGCTTCCCGTAGGGCCGGTGCTTCCCGTAGGACCGGTGCTTCCCGTAAGACCGGTGCTTCCCGTAAGACCGATGGCTCCCGTCGGACCGACGCTGCCAATGGCGCCGTCGACGCCGGCGGCCCCCGTTGCGCCTTGAGCGCCCACGGCGCCGGCCTCGCCGGGCAAACCCGCAGGTCCTTTCAGATCAAGGTCCGTCCAGCCTGCTTCGGCGCAATATTTAAAAGTGCCCTCTGCCAGCACATAGATCGTTCGACCGAGATCGGCCTTGCCACAGGACGGGAGCGTGCTCAGATCCGTGATCGCCAAGAGCTCCGTGTGCACAGGGAGCGACGAGACGCGGGACACTTCCCGCACCGGACGATCGAAGAGCGTGACCTGGAACGTGCCGAAGTATCGCGTCAAGTAGAGCAGCTTACCGTTCTCGATTGCGAGGGACGTGGCCGGAACGACGCCGACGAGCCGTTCGCCGGTGGCCTGAACGCCGACTCGGAAGATGACGCCGATCCGATCCAAGATCTGCGCGCTTGGCACGAGCGACGCGCCCTCGGGAAACGTCAGCGCCACGGTCATCGGCACGGCGAGGTCGACGGCCTGCGAGGCGGAGATCGACACCGGCACGGAGGCGGAAGTGATGGCCGTCTCCGCCTCGAGACCGAGCTCGGCCACGATCGCCGCCGGCACAAACGCCTGGGCCTCGGAGATGGTGATGTCCATGTCGACGCCGATCGCGCCCGGCGGCAGGGAGACGACGACGTCTTTGACGTTGCCGGTTGCGCTCGCGCGGATGATCTGGGTCTCGGTCGAGCTCGCTTGGACGGCAGCCGTGAGCGAGCCATTCTTGTCACTCTTGATAGGCGCCGACGCTCCCGTCTCGGAGGCGTAGTTCGGCTGCCGCGGCGTCCCGGTACGCTGCGACCGATCGTCGCTGCAGCGCCAGCCGATCACGGCCAAGGAAGTCAGCAGGCCGATGCGGATCGTCGCTTGCAAGTGTTTCAAGATAACCTCGGCGGCAGCGAAGATGAGCGAAATCGGGAAATGGTGCCCCGAGCTTCACAGATCGACGCATCTCCTGTCAACCAAGCTCATCACCGCCCGAGGGCGGTAAACAAAAAGACGCCCGGACGTGTATCCGGGCTCCTCTTGGCTCCGAGAGCTCTACCATTTGACCCGGAACCGAGCGAACCCGTCCGCGTCGTCGCCAACCAATTCGACGAGCCCGCCGAGCTCCGCCGCCACGGCTTTCGCGCGCGGCCCCGTGCGCAGGATCACCGTGGCGCCCGCCACGGGCGCGATCTTCCAACCCGGCGCGGCCGGCGCGCGCAGAACGCCGGTCGCCTCCACGTAGGCGCGCAGGACATCGCGGCTTTCGCGGCCGACGTCGAGCACCGTCTTCGATCCGTCCAGGCCGGGGAAGCTGCCGCCGCCGTTGGCGCGGTAGTTGTTGGTGACGACGAGGAAAGCGGCGCCCGGATCGACGGCGGCGCCCTTGTACTTTAGGTCCTTGATGCGTTGCGCCGCGGCGTCGACGAGCTTGCCGGCCTTGTCGAAGCGTGCGGGCTGCGTCACGTCGATCACGTACTCGACGCCGATGATCGAGTCGAAGTTGTAGGCGGGAAAGCGCTCATTGACGAGATTTTGCTCGCCGGCGACGCCCGGTTTCACCTGCGCCAGCGCACCGGCCGCCATCTCGAGCCAGTCGGCGAGCTCGGCGCCGCTGACCTTCACGACGAACATCGTGTTCGGATAGACGTAGAGGTCGGCGACGTTGCGCAGCGTCAACGTGCCGGCGGCGACGTCCGTGTAGTTGCCGGGGTTGCCGCCGGCTTTCAACGGCGCGGAGGCCGAAAGCAGCGGCAGGCCGCGCAGCGCTTCGGTCTCGGCGCCGCCCTGGGCGACCATCTGCTGCGCGTACCAGAGCTGCGCGTCTTGCACGATCTGCACGGCGGAGCTCGGTGCCAGAAGGGAGAAGTAGGTGTGGAGCGCCGTCTCCGTCGAGCCGACTTCCTGCTCCAAGTAGGCGAGAGTCGCCGCATGATCCTCTTTCACCGCTTCGCGCACGTCTTCGGCCACTTCGCCGTCGGCCAGCGTCGTCTTCACCGCGCGCGTCGCGCCGGTGCCGCTCACGGCGGTCCATTTGCCGGCGATCTTCTTCAGCGTCAGGTCAACGACGCCGAGGTGGCTCCCCCAGGAGCCCGGCATAACGGTCGGGACGCCGTGGATCGTGCCCTGCCCGATGTCGGTCTCGGGAACTGCGGCGTACGTCTCGCTCGGAAACACTTGGTGCGAGTGGCCGGAAAGAATGGCGTCGATGCCCGGGACTTGGGCGAGATGCCAGACGGCGTTCTCGTCGTTGCCGATGCGCGGGGCGGCATTGATGCCGGAGTGAGGTACGGCGATCACAAGGTCGGCGCCTTCAGCGCGCATCTTCGGGACGAGCTCGACGGCCGTGTCGACGATGTCGCGGGCGTTGACCTTGCCCGTCAGATTCGTGCGATCCCAGGCCATGATTTGCGGCGGGGCGAAGCCGATGACGCCGATGGTGATCTCGTCCTCGCGGCCGTCGTCCGTTTTCACGGTGCGCTTCAGCAGAACGTACGGCTTCACGAGCCAAGGATCGTTCGCCGGGTCGCCGTCGTCGTCGTCGCGGCGCACGTTGGCGCTGACGTACGGGAACTTGGCGCCGGTCAAGGTCGGCTCGAGGAAGTCGAGACCGTAGTTGAACTCGTGGTTGCCGACGTTGGCGACGTCGTAGCCGATGAGGTTCATCGCCTTGTAGACGGTGTGCAGGTCGACCTTCGGATCGCGGTTTTTTTGGAACCAGTCGCCGAGCGGGCTGCCTTGCACGAGATCGCCGTTGTCGACCATCAGCGAGTTCGCGACCTCGGCGCGCGCCTTGCGGATCAGCGCGGCGGTGCGGACGAGGCCGGTGCCTTCGGACGAGGCGTTCTTGTAATAGTCGAAGGCCTCCATGTTCACGTGGAGGTCGGTCGTCTCGAGCACGCGCAACTGCGCGGTGACGCCATCTTCGAGGCGCAGGCGCTCGCTCGTGTCGCGGCGCTCGTCGGCGGTCGTCCGGTCGTCCTGGCGCGCTTTGCCCTTTTGCGGGCCACAGGCGGGAACGAGGGAAAAAGCCGCGCACGCGGCGAAAAGGCCAACAAATCTCATAGTTAGAAACCCCGTTAAAATGACGGCGTATTCTAACACATTCTATTACAAATCAAAACAAATCAATGAAAGGCGCACACTCCGGCGGGGATGGCGCAATAGACTTCACGAGCCGCGCACCGAGGCCCGGCCCGCGGGCAGTCTTTGCCTTCTGCCAGGCGCCGCTGCGCTTCCCGGAAGAAGGCGGTCTCGAAGATCGCTTTGCGCTTCGCGTCGAAGCCCGTGCTGATCGCTTCGCCGCAGCCTGCGATGCAGGTGTCGGCCGTGCAGCTCAAAATCGGCGCGGAGGCCACGCAGTCGGCGTCGGAGGCGCACGTGCCGCCGCCTGTGGGAAATTCGACCTCCAACTTCGCGGCGGCGATCAGGTAGGCGATGTCGTCGCAACCTTGCGCGGCCTCGGGCGCGCCGAGCGGATCGAAGGAGCCGTCGCAAGCTTTACCGCAGCACGAGACGGCGACCATCTTTCGGCCGGCCGCGAGGCAAGCCGCTTCGTAAGACACCGAGGGCGCCGCGCAGCTGACGGCCGCGCAGTTCGGGTCGACGGCGATCATCGGCTCGACCTCAAAGGCGCGGCTCGCCTCATCATGAAGCGTCGTCGTCGGACCGTAGTACTTCGTCTCGTCGCTGTCTCCAAATGGAGTCGGCGGGGCTTGCGGCAACAAGATTCCTGGAGCGTTCGAGGGCGTCGTCTCGGGACTCGACGATCCCGCCCGTGTGACGGACGCTCCTTTTTCGGTCAGGATCGTTTTTCGCGCCGCCTCGGGACGAGCGACATCCTTCTTCTCACCGCAAGCGGCGAGGAAGACGAGGAGCATCAAAGGTGCCATGGGGGTAAAACGGGGCATGCCGAGGAATCGGCAGCTTTGGCCAATTCTTGAGGGCGCCGAGGACAGGTCCGGGCCCAGGGCGGGAGGCCACCGCCCTGGGCCCGTACAGGGCCGGCGCGCCCGCCGTCTCTCCACGGCGGGCCGCTGATTCCAAGCAGGCCGATCTCGAGGCATCTCCCTTTTCTTGATTCGGGCTGCGGGTCGTTTTGCCCCGCACCACGTCTTCGCGGGAGTCGAATGCGATGATTTCGCAATCGTAAGGCGCCGACTTTCTCGGTGCTCCTGCCGGGCAACCGGCGTTGCGCAGGCACCTTCACGCTGCAAACGAGATGCCATTATGGAAAGAGCAGATCGAGGGCTTCGGCCAGTCCGGACAGGTCCACCACGCTCACGGTCCCGGCCACAACGGGAACGAGGTTGGGCAGGGTCACATACGAGGTATCGCTTAGGTAAAGATGCAGAACGTAGCTCCCCGGCGGCAGATAGCCGACGTAGAAGCCATCGGGCCCGGCGACCGCGCTTCCCGACGCGGAGCGGCATGACGAAGCGCCGACGTGCACGCTCGGAAGCAAGGGAATGAGGCCGCCCACTGCCGGCCACTCCGTCGGCGCGGAGACGGTACCCACTGGATATGCACAGACGACGCGGCCGAGGAGCGGCTCCATCCCCAAGCCGCGGACGGCGCCGACGCTGGCGCTCAAGAAGGTAGAGTGCTCGGGGACGAGCCAGTAAGGAGCGTCGTCAAGCACTGCGAGCGCCGGGTCCAGGCCGTCGCTCCGCGAGCGCAAGCCGTAACGAAGGTCGACGTGCATCGTCACGTCCGCCTCGATCGTGGTGACGACGAGGTCGATCGCGCCTTCGAGGGCCGGCGGCGCGCCGGGAGTCACCGGCGGCACGAAGACTCGCGACGAGACGCCGCTGGCGGCGACCAAGGTCGCGGGATCATCCGGCGCGAGCAGCAGACGAATGCGGGCGTAGTGGCCCTCGGGAACCGAGCCGTCGATCAGTGGGAAGCTGCGGCCTTCGCGGAAATCGAGCAGATTCAGATCCTGCGCCGGCACGGGAATCCACGCATTCGGCGTGGCGTCCTGACCGACGAGCTCGACGGCGTGGATGCGCAAAATGACGGATTGCGCGCCGTCGGCCGGCACGGCATCCGCGAGCCGTAGCTTCAACTTGCCCGTGGAGCCGCTGCCGCCGCCCGGGCCGACGTCGACGGGATTTCCGGCGTCGACGGCGACGTTGCGGTCTTCGGAGGCGGCCGGACTGCCGCCCGTCGCGCTCGATTTTTGCGCTCCGGGCACCGGAATCTCGAGCTCGGATCGTGACTCTGCGTCATCCCCCGCCGCCGGCTGCGCCCCTGCGACGACGCCGCCTCCGCCTTCGACGTTACGCTCTGCGCCCGTCGCCGCGGCCGGGTCCACGACTTCGGAATCCGGGCCCGCAGCCTCGGGCTGACATCCCACCAGCACGGCGACGATGCCCATCCACAGAATCATCGCGCTCACGATGGCCTCCCTTGCTCAGGTCGCCGACCGCACCACGGGAAAGAGCTGCAAGTTGATCTGCATGATCCGGTCGGGGTTGTCACACTGCTCCGAGAGATAGACCGCGTACTTGCGAAAGAGCCGCACGTCTTCGCGCAGGCGCCTCGCCACGTCCTCCGACACCGCCAAAGTCAGGGCGCCGATCTCGCGCTCCTCCGCCGCGACGCTGCTCAACGCCGCCTGGCTCAGCTCCAGCATCTGCAGGTGATAGCCCACGATCGCCATCCCGCGCACCTGGTCGCCGGTACCGACGCTTTTTTGCAGCTTCACGTGGCGCTGCGCCGTGTCGTCGAAGCGTACGAGCCCCAAGCTCTCCAGGAGGTCTAGGCTCTTCTTCACCTGCTCCGGCGTGATGCGCGGATAGAAGCGCTCGGCGATCCAGGTCGGGTCGGAGCGAAACTCGGCGAGCCCGATCATCTCGAATACGGCCGCGTGGTGCCACTCGCCGAAAAAGCGCAGCAAGAGCTTGTCGTGATCGTCGTCGAGCGTCTTTCCCCGCTCGGCCGCGAGCGCGTCGAAGTGCGCGCGCCGCTCGCTCTCGGCACAGTCGGTGTACGCGACGAGTCGCAAAAAGTAGCGACGCTCGCTCCCGGTGAGCCCGAGCGCGGCGACGACCTGCTCGACCTGCTCCGCGTTCATCTTCCGATAGCCGTGAATGATGATGTAAACCGCGTTCTGCGAGCCGAACCCCAGGTCTTGCGAAAGCTGGTGGAACGGGTACCGAGCGCCGGCTTTCGCCTCGACCTCGCGCTGCATTGAGCGCAAGAAGTCCTTGTAGTCGAGGAACCGCGACGGTGGATCGATCCTCCAGGCGGCGCGAAGCAAAGTTTTGGTGCTCTGGCTGCGGCGCGAGGTCAAAGGCACTCCTCTAGCTGGCCTTAGACCCAAGATCGGCGGCAGGCACCGGAAACTTGAGTCATATTCTGTAAAGATTCACTACGTGAAATATCAATTAAATCATACTGATAAGCACATATATGGTCAAGTTCTTGCCGAACATCGATGGCATCGGTGGTTTGCGGCGGTATTTTTACGTTTCAAACGCTCTTGTCTGGGACTGATATATCTTTAGTATTTGTAATTACAGTTGATTTTTGATGATCTAAAGTTTCCGTTGTAATCGCCGAATTGTCTCCTCGGCAACAGTTTTGGAGGAGATTCGAGCATGAGCTTCGCCACCACCCTAGCGCCCCTCTTCGTCCCCCCGCCGTCGACCCCGGCCCCCCGTGCGATAGGTCCCGAGCCCCTGGCCTATCTCTTCGCCGTCGACGACGATCCGCTCTTCTGCCGCATGCTGGTCAAGGCTGCGGCGCGGCGCCGGATCCACGTCACCTGCTTCCACCCCGACCGCGACTTCGGCCGCCTTCCCCGCGACGGCGAGTTCGACGCCGCGGTGATGGACTACGACCTAGGCGCGCTGCGCGGAACGCAGCTCTCGGCGCTTTACCACGAAACGCCGATCCTCCTCGTCAGCGCCCGGCGCAACGGCGACGAGGCGGAGCAGGAGGTCTGGCCCAATTCTATCCATCAGTACCTGTCCAAGTTCCGCGGCATCGAGGCGATCCTCGACGCCGCCGTCCGCATCGGCCGCTGCGCCGGCGCTTGAGATAGGCCATCAGCCAAGGAGATTCGCATGCGTTCTGACACCTGGTGGACGATGCCGCCGCCGGCGTTGGTCGGTCCCTTGCTCGCCGCGAGCCCCGACTGCATCTACGTCTTCGACCTGCCGACGAATCGGTTGGTCTATCGCAACCGCACGTTGCACGGCGTCCTGGGTTACTTGGACGAAGAGATCGAGTGCCCCCGCGCCGTGATTCCGCAGCAGCTGATGCACGACGAAGACACGCAAGATCCCCGCGCGCTGATGGACGATCTTCGCGAGCTGAAGGCGGGATCCGTGCACGCGGTCGAGTTCCGCATGCGCGACAAGACGAACGTCTGGCGGCACTTTCGCTCCCGCATCACCTGCCTCGACGTCGACGCAAACGGCAAGACGCGCCGGATCCTCGGCCTGATCTCCGACGTCACCGCGGAGAAGGCGGCGCATGCCCGCGCCGAGGAGGCCGTGCGCGTCGCCGAGCGCGAAAACGCCGCGAAAAGCCGCTTCCTCGCGCAGACCTCGCACGAGATTCGCACCCCGCTCAACGGCGTGATCGGCGGCGCCCAGCTTCTGCTCGGCACCGAGCTCAACGCCGAGCAGCGCGAGTACGTATCGACCGTCTGGCGCTCAAGCGAGGCGCTCCTCGCCATCGTCGACACCGCGCTCGACATGGCGAAGATCGAGGCCGGCGTCATGACCCTGGCTCCAGGCCCCTTCGACCTGGTCGAGCTGATCGAGAACGCCGCGCAGGCTCTCGCCGAAAAGGCCGCGGCCAAGGGCCTTGCCTTCTCGCTCCGCTTCGCCGGCGAGCTGCCGCCGAAATTCTACGGCGACTGTGGACGCATCCGGCAGGTGCTCCTGAACCTCCTCGGCAATGCCGTGAAATTCACCGAGCGCGGGACAGTGCAGGTGCGCGCCGACGTCACGCCGATCGACGGCAAGCGCCACCACATCGTCATCTCCGTCAAAGACACGGGCCCGGGCATCGCGGCCGAGGTGCGCTCGCGCCTCTTCCAGAAGTTCGCGCCAGCGCGCCCACAAGGCGGCAGCGGCTTGGGCCTCGCCATCTCGCGCCAGCTCATGGGCCTCATGGGCGGCAAGCTCATGCACAGCGATCCTGAGGGCGGCGGCTGCGAGTTTCTCGCAGTCCTGGAGCTACCTACCGCCGTCGACGGCACGCAACTCGCCGTGCACACTCCGCTCGCTTCCAACGTTCTGAAGGGAAAACGCGTCTTCCTCGTCGGCGACGACGCGACGAGCCTCGACGCATGGCGCGACCGCCTCCGCCGCTGGGGCGCCATCGTCGTCCTCGCCGTGCCGGGCAAAGGGCTCACCATCCCGAAAGGCATGGATCTCGTCGTCATCGACCGGCACGGGAAGACCGGGACGTGCGCCGATCCCGCCGCCTGGATCGCGGCGGCCAAGCGCGCCTCGCCGGAGGCACGCGTCATCCTCGCGACGCCACTCGACGCCGAGCTCGCCCGCTACCGCCGCTGGGAGAGCGCCGGCTCGATCGACCTCTGCCTGCCGCAGCCCCTGGCCCCGACCCGTCTCAAAGCTTTCCTCGAGCGCGGCCGCGACCAGGGGCCAAAGCTCGACGCCTACGGCGCGCCGAACCAGCGGGCCGGCAAAGGCCTCGTCCTCGTCGTCGACGACCACGAGGAAAACCGTCGCGTCGTCTCGCGCCTGGTCGAAAAGGCCGGCTTTAAGGTGAAGGTCGCGTGCTCCGGCGCCGAGGCCGTCGACTTCGCGACGCGGCACAAACCGAACCTCATCTTCATGGATTGCCAGATGCCCGAGATGGACGGCCTCACGGCGACGCGGCAAATCCGCAAAGACAACAAAGACCCGGAGCTACGCATCGTCGCCCTCACCGCCGACGTCTTCCAAGCGGACCGAGACGCATGCCACGCGGCCGGCATGGACGAAGTGCTCTTGAAACCACTGCGCTTCGAGGAGCTCCGCCGCTGCCTCGGGACGCATCTCAAGGAGAAAGCTCGATGATTCTGGATCCTCGCATCGTGGACGACCTGAAGAGTCTGTCGATTCCGGAGGACCCCTTCTTCGACGAGCAAATCCTCCTCTTCACCGCCCGCTGCGGCGCCCTCCTCGACGCGTTGGCCGCGGGGCTCGCGCACGGCGATTCGACACGCTTGCGCATGACTGCCCACGCGATGGCCGGCACGGCAGCCACGATCGGCGCGACCCAGCTTCGAGATCTTTGCGTCACGCTGGAGCGGCGGTGCCGGGAACGCGCGATCGAGGACGCGCCCGCGCTGCTCCTTCGGATCAACGTCGCCTTCGGTGAAGCCGAAGCCGCGCTGCGCGAGGAAGCGCGGCGAACTTGATCTACGACGCCGTGCGCGTAAAGTCGCGGATCATCGGCCGCTCCAAACGCTCGAAGTCCGCGAATTTCATCCGGATCGCCGCGCGGTGGCGGTCCGCCTCAAACGTGATGTCCTCTTCGTAGCAAAGCCGGCGGTCCACCATCGTCATCATCCCGTGCTGTGAGCCGAACGGCGGCATCGCTCCCAACTCGCTCTCCGGGAACAACATCCCGCACGTCGTCTCGGACGCCAACTTCACGCCATGAACGCCTAGCACCTCCGCCGCGCGCTCGAGGTCGATCTCCCGATTCGCGGGCAGGACCGCGAGCACGAACCGATCCTCTGCGTCGAGCACCACCGTCTTCGCGACCGAGGCCACGTCGACATGGATCTTCCGCGCCAGGGTACGCGCCGTGAACGTCGTGTCGTGCACGATCTGCCGGAACGGGACGTGCTGCTGCACGAGATAGTCTTGAATCAACATTGGCCGGTCCTCCATGAGAGGGATCAGGCCCCTGCTGAAGCAAGTCGCGTTCCAGCTACTCTCTCACCAGTCTCAGCATGGTGTCACGGATCCGCCGAAACCGGCGCGGCGCGCTATGATCACGAAGGCGCGCGAACTCCGCCATCGAGAACAAATGCACGTCGGAGATGAGGCGTATCGCGCCATGCTGCTCTTCCACGCGCCCCACAACCCGCGCGCCTACGGTCGCCATGAGCGTCAGCGAGGCCGCGTTCATGAAAGGCGCCGCCACGGTCGTCGCCAGAACGAGCTCCGTCCCCATCTCCTCGAGGTCCTCGACCAAGCGCATGGCGAGGGCAGGCGCATACACTCGTGCCGCAATTCCAGGACGAAACGCGAGCTGCTCGACGTAACCGAGCTTGCGGGCCTCCAAGGAGGCGAGCAGATCCGGCTCCGTCCACGCGATCTCGTGGCGCCTTTCCCACACTTCGCTCGCTCGCAGCATCGCGTCCGGCAGGGCAATTCCGAATCCGTTGATTTCACTAGATTCTTTAGCGCACAGCAAGCGAAAGGCAGCTCCTTGAACGAAGTGCGCGTACGCTTCGGCGCTCGATCCGAGCAGGAACCCTTCCGCCGCCATGGTCCGAGAAGGATCCATGCGTAGCGACTCTTTCAGGGCCATGACGGCGGGGACGTCCGCAAGCGTCGCCCGCCTCATGAGGCCTCCTTCCGACGAACGACGATCGTCGGTCCGGCGAGCTGCGCCAACACCAAGGACGCCAATCCCTTGCCGGTCGCGTTGGCGCCGTGCGTCTCCGGCAGCTCCATGCGCTTTTGCGGCAGCTCGTACCACGGAATTCGCGGGTCTGCGTGATGCGTCACGTGCTCGTTGAAGTTGAGCAGAAGCCACGAGAAGAACCGCTGCCGTGGCAAGGACCGCGCGTTCCAGCCGACCTTCGCGCCGATGGTCGCGCGGTAGTGATAGACGTAAAGCAGGATCGACCAGAGCCAGGCGAACACGAGAATCGGTAGTCCGAGGGCGAAAAACCAGGCCTCGGCGCCGAAACTCCGCCACACGGCTAAATGCAGCGCCGCGCCGCAGAGCGTCTCGCCCCACGCGATCAGGCGTTGCCGCCGCGACCAGCCGATGAACGCCGGCGAGATGCGCACGGCCGTCTTCGTCGGCAAGAGCAGCATGATCGCGACCGTCGCCAACGAGTGCAGGAAGAAGCCGCCGCAAAAGACGCACAGGTACCAAGACGCGTAAAGATAAGCGCGCTTCACCCGCCCGGGCTCGCGGTCGACGACAAACACGTCGAGCGCTGCCAGCTCCGGCGTGCGCCGGTTTTGGCCGTGATGGAAGAGATGGATCTTGCGAAACGCAGTGATCGGCACGAGCACCGGCAGGGTCAAGAGCCCACCCGCAAGATCGTTCGCCCAACGATTTCGGGGGAAGAGCTTGAAGTGGCTCGCCTCGTGCGCGACGACGTAGAGCCGGTCGAGCCACACGCCGATGCCGACGGCAAAGCCCAGCACGAGCGCCGTTCTCCCCGAGTCCAGCGCCCAGAATAGCCCGGCCTCGAGTCCGAGCAGGACCGCGATCGTTGTCGCAACCAGCTGAATCGAAATCCGATTATGCATCCTGGCATTGTAGCAGACCTTGCGGTAGAACGGCCCCGACCGCCGCCCAGGAGACTCCATGAACGCCTTGTCCCGCATGGCTTTGACCCTGACGGTCGGCGCCGCGCTGCCGGCGCCCGCCGCCCGCGCCGACGCCGCCGCCGACCTCCTCGAGAAGGGCGAGCGGATCTGTGCCGCCACGACGCTCGCGCCCGAGATCGACTTCGAAGCCACCTTCGCCCCAGTAGTGCGCGCGATCGTCACGCCGGCCGAGCTCGAGCGTTACCTCGCCGGTTTCGCGCGCGAGTATGGCGCCTGCAGCAAGTCGAGCCTTGTCGAAGCCAACTTGTTGCGTTTCGACACCGACGCCGGCGGCGCGATCCTCGTTTCGCTGCACGTCGACGAAGCGGGCCTGGTCGACGGCTTCCGGATCGTCGACGCCGACGATCCTCGCCTTCATCTCGAGACGCCGGCCGCGCTCGCGGCGGCGCTGGAAGCTCTCGGCGGTCAAACAAGCCTGCATCTGAGCCTCGACGGCGCACCCGGCGCCGCGGCGAGCGTGGCAGACGAGGAGCCGCTCGCGATCGGCTCGACCTTCAAGCTGTGGATCCTCGGCACGCTGTGGACGACGATTCCCTCGACCTTCTCGTGGACGACGCCGCTCGCAATCCGCGAAGACTGGAAGTCGCTCCCCAGCGGCGAGATGCATCTTTGGCCCGCGGGATCGCAGGCCGGCGTTTTCGAGTACGCGCGCAAGATGATCGCCGACAGCGACAACACCGCCACCGACCACCTTTTGCACTATCTCGGCCGGGACGCGGTCGCGGCGCACGCGCGCGTGATGGGTCTCGACAACGCGGACCCGGGAAACGCGCCCTTTCTCTCGACTGTCGAGGCGTTCAAGCTGAAATGGCTTGAGGATGACGCTACGCGCGCGACGCGGTACGTGTTCGGGACGCTGGCGGAGCGCAACGCCATCCTCGCTGAGCTAGCCACGAAGCCCAGGGAAGCCATCTGTATCGAGCCCCGCTGCTTCTTGACGCCGAAGCTGATCGACACGATCGAATGGTTCGCGTCGACGCGCGAGACGTGCGCCGCCATGCGCTGGCTCACCGCGCGTGGCGATGCGCACCTCGTCGAAATCTTGGGCGCCAATACGCCCTTTGTCGCGCCGGGCCGCGAAGGCTCGCACTGGGCCTGGGCGGGCTACAAAGGCGGCTCGGAGCCCGGAGTCATCCACATGACGTACGGGCTACGCTCGCGAGCCGGCGCCGCGGGTTGCCTTGCCCTTGCCTGGAACGACCCGACGCACGACGCTTACGCCGGCGCCGCCAGGGAGATGAAGTTCTTCGCCCTGGCGGGCGAAGCGCTCCGCCTCGCGGAAGGCGTCATTCCTTAAGCGTCAGGCGTCCTTCTTGATCTTGACGTAAGGCTCGTTGGCCATGCGCTTGCCCAGGATGAAGTGGTAGACGCCGGCCGCCCATGCCTTGAACGAGGTCGGCTTCGTCGTGTCGGCGGCGTCTGCCTGGTCGCGAAGGTCCTTGCCCCAGATAGCCGGATTTGAGCTTGGATCCGCGGCGGCGCCGTCATTCGTGGTCAATGCCGTGTCGTTGTAATAGACGTAGGCATCCTTCAGCTTCGTCGACTTTGGAGCCATGAGGATCGCGGTCGAGCCCACCGCATCGACCCCGGAGACCGCGCGACCCGTGTCGGCGCTGACGGTGACGTAAATCTTCTTGCCGGTGCGCTTGATCAGTGTCCCCAGCATGTTGAGAGCGATCGCCAGCTGACGGTGGCCGTTGACGTAGTTGTGGCCGTGGGGAATCGCCTCGGGGTCATCCTTCGCATCGTACTTCCGGCCGTCGAGGTCAACGATGTTGAGATGGCAAGAGAAGTTTCGGTACGCATCCAAGTTGGTCATGAGCTCGCAGCAGGCGACCATCTGCGACATGAAGTCCATACTCGCGAAGTTGGTCGGCGGGGTCGTTTGCGCCCGGGTGGTCGTGACCGAATGCAGGGCCATCGCTTCGTCGCGCACCGCCGTCGCATTGGCGACGCCTTCGATGTTGGGCCCCATCGTCTTGATCTTGGTGCGGATCAAATCGAGCTTTTCGAGCATCGTGTTGCGCAGCTCGTTCGCGTCTCGACTGCGCGCCAGCTTGTCGAAAGAGCAGATGATATTGTTTTCCGCGCACTTGTCGGTGGAGAGGAATGAGTCGGCAACGAGCTGGTTGATTGTTTGCACGAAGTTGTTCGTCGTCTTGGCTGGAACGAGAACCGAGCCGCCTGGGCCCTGGATCTTGTTGTTGCCGGAGTTGAGGTCGTCGTCGCCGGGGAGGAGCACCGGGTAGCCGAAGCAAAGGAGCTGAAGGGGACTGTACAAGCCGCCCTTCTGCATCTCGTAGTTGATGTCGCCGCCGCCCGTGAGCTGGAAGGAGCTGTAGATGTGCGAGACGCCGCCCGTCAAAGCGTGGGCGATCTGGATCCGGGCCTCGTCCGTGAAAGGCGCGATGTAGGGCTTGACCTTGTCGAGGACGCTCGCCGTCGTCCCGATGTCCTTGCCGTCGTTCGTGCCGTGCATGAGGATTTGCGAGAACCACTCGGTCATCCGCATCGGCTTGAAGCGGTCGATCGTCGTCATCTTCTCGAGGCCGGTATCTTTGAGGTACTGAAGAGTGTTCGGAAAGTTGGCCGCATTACCGGGGGCAAGCAACCCGCCCTTGAGGCCGGCCGCGTTCTCCGCCTCGAAAATCGTGAAAAACTTCGGCGAGATGCCGCAGGTCACGTTGATGTTCACGTAGTAAATCTCTTCATCCTCGACCGCGGCCTGCGCGGTCTCGGTGAAGCGCAAAAGCGAGAGGCCGCCCTTGGCAGCGTCGACCAAGTAGTCGAAGCCGTCGACGCTCTGCGCGAGGGCTGAGCGGTTGAATGCGTCGTAGAGGCTGGCCACCGTTGGCGCCACATAGCGATTCGCGAGCCAAGGCACATGGGCCCAAGTCGCGGCGCCGAGTCCCAGAGCGGAGCTCAGCTTAAAGAACTCGCGGCGATCACGCAGAACGAAATCGAGATTCTTCTTGGCCATGACGGTGCTTCCTTATTCGCGCGAGACGGCGAAAGCAATGGATCCAAGGAGGTTAGCGATGCCGATTCGCCGCGCCAAGTTGATCTTGTCCTCGGCCGTTGAGGTCGTTTCGCAGGTCTGCTGCAGATACTCAGCCGCTAGCGTGGCGTCATCGCCCTTGAGGTAGGGGAGGCAAGAGGAGATCAGGGACTTTGCGACGTCCTCTTTCTCGCAGCGGCAGCGGCTGTTCGCGTCCGCGACGTTGCAGTTCTGAGCCACGAAATTCGCCACGGTGCCGAGCGCCTGCAGATAACCGGCGGTCAGCGCGTTGGCCGCCACCGTGTCGCCGGAGACGGCCGCGGGGTTGTAGAGGTCCGACTTCAAGCAGTCGACGATGTCACCGCCGGTCGGGCACGAGCCGTTGTAAAATTTGAGCTTGCCGGTCATACCGAGGTCCGCCGAGCTGCCGATTTTCGTCTCGGGGCCGACGAGGTAGATCGCTTTGTTGTTCGGCTCGACATCGAGACAGGCGGAAATCGAGCTTCTCAGGAGCAGCACGTTCTTCACCTGCAACGACGGGCCTTCGATCGGCTCGACGTCGATGACGACGGCCTGGGTCTCGTCTTCGCCGATGGTCGGCTCTTCGACGACGGGCACGAGGTCCGGGGTAGCTGGGACCGGCTCGGCGGAATTGGAATCGATCACGATGACCGGCGTGCTGCCGCTTCCGCTCGCGGTTTCCGATCCGCTTCCGTCCTCGTTGCTCACGGTCTTCCTGGAGGAGCCAGGAGCCTTCCCACCGTTGCCGGCGAGGATCGGCTCTTTGTCGCCGCAACCGATGACGAGCGCTAATGCGACCGCCGAAACATAGAGCATTCTGAGCTTCATCGCGTTTCCCTCAGTTCGGTGCTTCGGCAGTTCGACCGCAAGCATAAGACTCGGTCTCGAGGTATGCCCGAATGAGCGGGTAAAGCTTGCCCCCGCCTTCGGTGTTCGCCTTGCTCATAGCCGCCAGGATTTCCTGGTTGGTCACCGATTGGTTGCCGAAAGCCCTAGGAATGTGGCGAGCAAGGCCAGCGATCAGGATCTTGCCGTCGCCGACGATCTCGGCGGTGAGGTCGCCGATGGTCACGATCTTCTTCTCGACTTTATTGCCGGCGGGGTCGACGGTCGCGACGCAACCTTCGTTCTCGGAGCTGCTCTTGTCGAGCAGGGCGGCGAGGCGCAAGAGGCCATCGGGGCTCGAGACTTCGACGAGCTTCGGCTTGTTTTGGACGATGTCCACGAACACGCGGCCCGGCTCCGTCGCGATCTTCACTTCTTCCAGGAACTTGGGCACCGGATCCGGGTTCGGGATGTTGAGGGCCGTCACCGCTTCGGCGACCAGGACCTTCGTGAGCTTTTCTCCATGCAAGTGGAACGGACGAAAGATGATCGAGCCGTTGGCGAGGTTCCTGCCGACATGGCAGGACTGGCAGAAAATGCCGACGCTCGGGATGGAGATCGTGCCATGCTTGGCGAGGGCGGACGTAGGATCATCCGGATTCGCCAGCTTCGCTCGCGTGTCCTTGGATTTCAGGCAGCTTGCGCCGGGTAACGCGGCGCCGCCGGTCGGGCCGTCGGTTTTCGGCTTGAGCGCCTCGCCGGTCAGCACCGTGTACATGTGCGCCATGCGCGTGTAGTTGTTGTTGTTGATTAAGAACGAGCTCTGCCAAAGGTTCAGGTAGGGGATCGTGCCGAAAAAGTTGCTGCGCTCGGCGTCGAGGTCGCACTCGACGAAGCGTTCCTTGATGTTTGTCGAGCTGTCATTCAGGTTGGCGGCCGCTGTCTCGCACGCCGCGCTGTAGAACTTCGCGGTCTTCTTCGAGACCATCACTTTCTTGGCCAGGAGGATGTCCTTGAATGGGAGTTCCTTCACCTTAGCGCGCAGCAGCATCAGGAACTCAGCCTGAAAGTCCTTAATGACGTCGGCGTCATAGGAGGCGTTCGGGCGCAGCCCGGTGACGCCGGTGATCTTCGACGACAGCTTTTCAAGACCCTTGCGGTCGAACTCGGTGTTCAGAGAGGTCGACGGCTTGAACAGCTCGTTCATGACCTTCTTGCGGTACTCTGCGTCCGCGGGCTCGCCTTCTTCCGCCACGCTGGCGTAGAACTTGGCCTTCTCGGACGTCGTCGGCGGACGGTCGAAGATGTCGGCCATGACTCGGCGCAAGTACGCGCCTTTGTCCGGGACTTCGACGCATTTGTAGCGCTTCGACACCCTCGGCCCCTTGAGGTCGAGCGCGAGGCCGCCGAGGCGCTCCTCGCCGGCCGCCGAGGACACGGGGAATTGGACCTTCATCCACTGCAAGACGCCGGCGAGCTTCATCTTGAGCTCTAGGTCGAGCGTCGGGCCGAACGGCATCGGCTTGGGCGACGCGGCCTCGATGCCGAGAAACTTATTGGCCATCGCGGCGAACACGGCGTCGAGCTGGACGTCTGATTTGAGGCGCGCGACGTACTTCTCCGGAACGATGTTGGCTTCCGCGCCCATGCTCCAGGCGCTGTCGTTGCCGGCGCCGTCCTTGTGGCAAGAGGCGCAGGCGCTCTTCAAGAACGCGACCGCGCTTGCGTCGTCCATCTCTTCGGGGGTGAAGTTGGCCTCTGGGTCTGCGCCGCCGTTCTCGATGTCGATATTCAAGGAGCCGGTCGCGTCTTCCGTACCGGAGCCCGTGCCCGTATCGGTCCCGCCCGCATCCTCGGTTCCGGAGCCGACGTCCGTTCCCGAAGCATCTCCCGTGGCCGAGCCCGGCTCCGACCCGGAATCGTCATCGTCGTCGTCGTCGTCATCGCTCACGCCGGTCGGCGCGGATGCGCCGGTCGCGGGCTTCGTCGTCGACGCCGCCGAGCCGGTGCGATCGGCGACCTTGTCCGAGTCGCAGCTCGCGAAGAACGTCATGCCTCCGACGCTCAAAGCGACGAAGAGATGGCGCAGCAAAGACGCGGATGCGTTTGGCATACGAAGTTCCCGTTGAAAGACGACTCTCTCTAGGGGAATTCATCGGTTAAAGCCGGCGCCGAGATTAGCTCGGGCTCGAACGCCAGTTAACTCCGCTGCTTAGCGCGCGAGCCAAAATCAGACGCGGTGGCAGGCGGCGACCCGACCTGGCTGAATCGCTCTCAGGGCGGGGGTTTCCACGCGGCAACGGTCGATGACCATCGGGCACCGGTTGGCGAAACGGCAACCGGCTTTCGGGTTGACCGGACTCGTCAGCTCGCCGCCCAAGAGGGTGTCCGGACGGCTGCGCTCACGCGCCGGATCAGGAGACGGATTGGCCGCGACCAGGGCCTTCGTGTACGGATGGATCGGCCGGGAGTAGACGTCCTCGGCCAAGCCCAGCTCGACGATTTGCCCGAGGTACATCACCGCCATACGGGTCGAGATGTAGCGCACCATGCTGAGGCCGTGCGCGATGAACAAGTACGTGAGGCCGAGCTCCTTCTGCAGGTCCTGCAGAAGGGTGACGATCTGAGCTTGGATCGAGACGTCGAGGGCCGAGATCGGCTCGTCGCAGACGACGAATTTCGGCTCGAGCGCCAAGGCGCGCGCAAGGCCGATGCGTTGACGTTGGCCGCCGGAGAACTCGTGCGGAAAACGGAAGGCGTGCTCGGGAACGAGGCCGACGCGCTTCAGCCAAAAATCGATCTTCTGTTGACGCTCGCCGCGCGTCCACAGCTCGTGGATATCTGGACCCTCGGCGACGATGTCACCGACGGTCATGCGCGGGTTTAGGCTGGCGTAAGGATCTTGGAAGATCATCTGCGCCTTGCGCGCGTAATCTTTGCGCGCCGCGATGTTCATCTTCACGGGCACGTTCTGGCCGTCGAAGCTGAATTCGCCGCCGGACGGCTCGTACATGCGCACGAGCGTGCGGCCGAGGGTCGACTTGCCGCAGCCGGACTCGCCGACGAGGCCCAGGGTCTCGCCCTTCTTGATCTCGAAGGACACGTCGTCGACGGCGTGCAAGATCTTGCCGTGCCCGAGGTCGAACTTCTTCGTGAGGTGCTTGACCTCGATCAAGGGCGTGCCGGCCGTGCCCTTGGAGGTGCTCGACCATTTGTTCGCGGCATGCGTCGGGTGGTTTTGCGTCGTGGTCACGGGGCAACCCTTTGCTCGACGGAGTGGAGTCCGTAAGCGGTGCGGAGGCTCGCGCCCTTCTCGTGTTGAAGCCAGCACATGGCGCGTTGGCCGCCTTTTTCCGTCATCGGCGGCTGACGCTCTTTGCAGATCACCATCGCGGCGCCGCAGCGAGGGGCGAAGGCGCAGCCGACCGGCGGGGCGAAGAGGTCGGGCGGCGTGCCGGGGATCGGCGTGAGGGGCTCGCCGGAGACGCCGTCGTCCTTCGGCATCGCCTTCTGGAGTCCGAGCGTATACGGGTGTTTGGGGCGGTAGAAGACGTCGTCGACCGAGCCCTCTTCCACGATTTGACCGGCGTACATGACGGCGACCCGATCCGCCATCTTCGCGACGACGCCGAGGTCGTGCGTGATCAGGATGGTCGCCATGTTCAAGCGCTTCGACAGCTCTTTGATGAGCACGAGGATCTGCGCTTGGATGGTGACGTCGAGGGCCGTGGTCGGCTCGTCGGCGATCAAGAGCTTCGGATTGCAGGCGAGCGCCATCGCGATCATGACGCGCTGGCGCATGCCGCCGGAGAGCTCGTGCGGGAACTGATACATGCGATGCGCGGGCTCGGGGATGCGCACCAGCTCAAGAAGCTCGAGCACGCGCTTCTTGCGTTGCTCGGCGTTCATGTCCGTGTGGACGACCAGCGACTCGGCGATCTGGTCGTTCACCGTCATCGTCGGGTTCAGGCTCACGAGCGGATCCTGGAAGATCATCGTGATGTCTTTGCCGATGATCTGGCGGCGCTCCTTCGGCGTCATCGCGACCAGGTCCTTGCCGTCGAACTGGACCTTGCCGCCGGTGATCTTGCCGGGAGGCATCGGCAGGATGCCCATGACGGCTTGCGTCGAGACGGATTTGCCCGAGCCGGACTCGCCGACGATGCAGAGCGTCTCGCCTTCCAACACGTGAAAGGAGACGTCACGAACGGCTTTCACCTCGCCGCCGTGGACGGCGAAGTTGACCGACAGATTTTTGACGTCGAGCAGGATTTTGCCTTGCATGGGAGCCTCAGCCGCGACCGCGGAGCTTGGGATCGAACGCGTCGCGGAGCGAGTTGCCGAGCAGGTAGAAGGCGAGCAGCGTCACGCCGAGCACCGCGGCCGGCAAGAAGAATTGGATCGGATTCACCTGCAGGCGGCGCGCGGCGTCGAAGACCACGTTGCCCCAGGAAGGGGTCGGCTGCTCGAGACCCAGGCCGAGCATCGACAAGAAAGCCTCGGCCGCGATCACGTTCGGGATCCGCGAGGACCAGGCGATGATGATCAGGCCCAAGAGGTTCGGGCCGATGTGTTTCATGACGAGGCGCATGACCGGGGCGCCGAGGAGGCGGCTGGCTTGCACGAACTCGATCTCCCGCAGGCGAAGCACTTCGCCCCGGACGATGCGGGCGAAGCCGGCCCAGCTGAAGATGCTGAGCGCGACGATCAGTGTGAGGAGGCCTTTGCCGAAGGCGACCTGCAGCAGAATGAAGACGAGAAGATCAGGGAAGTTGTCCACGATCTCGACGATGCGCATCATGATGACGTCGGTCGTCTTGCCGATGAGTCCGGAGACGGCGCCGTAGAGAACGCCGAGGAAGATCGCGAGCGTCGGCACGAGGAGCGCAAGGAGCATGTCGATGCGGGTGCCCTGAACCATCCGCGCGAGCACGTCCCGACCGAGGCCGTCAGTGCCGAACGGATGGGCGCGGCCCGCGATCTCGTCGCCGACCTTGACGTTCGAGATGAGGAGCTGCGCGTCGCTCAGCTTGATCGTGCGCTTCAGGTCCGTGATGACGACGCCGGCCGCTTGCGACTCTTCGCGCTGGAAAGTGCTCGGATTGTCGATATAGGGCACGACGGTGTAGGCGTAGCGCTCGGAGGAGTCGAGGCCCATGCGGTCGGTGTAGCTGACCTGGCCCGGCTGCGAGGCTTCGCCGCTGGCGATGCCGCGCTCGAGCGATCCCTGCTTCAAGCCGAGGATGAGGTCCGGCTCTTTCAGCGAGTCGCGCTCGATGACGGTGCGATAGATCTGATATCCGGCGACGCCGGCGATCCAGTCCCACTCGAGGACGACGCCGTTGACCGAGGCTTGGCTGACTTTGAGGCCGGTGACCGGCGGGATCTGGCCCGCGGAGAGGATCGGCGCGGCGGCTGGGTCGAAATTGGCGGCGATCTTGTCCTCGCCCCAGCCCGAGCTGTCCTCGGTGACGACGAACTTCTCGCCGAAGTTGGGCGAGACGTCGAGGTTGTTCGGGTTCTGCTGGTTCTCGTACGGGACGCCGTCGACTTCCGCTGGGAAGAACCACGGTCCGGCCACGCCGACGAGACAGACCATCGCGATGATCGCGACGCAAGTCATCGCCAGCTTGTCTTGGCGCAGACGCTTCATCGCGTCCTGCCAGTAGGTCAGCGCCGGGCGCGAGATGATCTCGGCCTCGCCGGCTTCGCGCGGCATGGGCATGAACTGCGCGTCGGTGAACGGCGGCTCCGCCGGCTCGCGCGAGTCTTTACCTTCGATTTTACGATTGCTCATGCTTCCCTCGCCGCTCACGCGACCCGGATCCGGGGGTCGATCACGCCGTACAGAACGTCCGTCAGCAAGTTCACGAGAATGAAGAAGCCGCCGTAAAAGACGGTGAGCCCCATCAGGACGTTGTAGTCGTTGTTGTTGATCGAGTTGATGAAGGCGACGCCTAAGCCGGGGACGCCGAAGACGCCCTCGACGACGAGGGAGCCCGAGACGGCGCCGACGAAGATCGGGCCGAGCAGCGAGATGACGGGGAGGATGGCGTTACGGATCTCGTGGCGCACGACGAGGCGGAGCGTCGAAACGCCCTTCGCTTTCGCGGTACGGACGTATTCGGCGAAGGAGACGTCGACCATCTGGCTGCGCATGTAGCGCGTCATGACGGCGATGATGCCGAGGCTCAGGGTGAGCGAGGGCAGGATGATGTCGCGGGTCTGGCCCCAGCCGACCGGGCGCAGCCAGAAGTCCGGGTTCGCGCCCATGTTGGTGAGCGGGAAGACGGCGAAGAAGTACTGGATCACGGGCGCAATGACCGCGGACGGAATCGCGATGCCCACGACGCAAAGGACCATGGCGGTCCGGTCGATGAGCGAGTTTCGATACAAAGCGGCGAAGATGCCGAGGAGCAGCCCCACGGTCGTGCCGACCACGAGCGCCACGATTCCTAGAATCGCGCTGCGCGGGAACTGCTCCTCGATCATCGCGTTGACGCTACGACCGACGGTCCGGAAGCTCTCCCCAAAGTCGCCCTTGAGGAACATCCGGTCCATCTGGATCAGGTACTGCTGCCACATGGGCTTGGTGAGGCCGTACTTCTCTTCCAGGTTCTGGCGCACCGCGGCCGGGATCTCTTTCGTACGCGTGAGCGGGTCGCCGGGGACCGCGCGCATGAAGACGAAGGTGAGACTCGCGAGCGCGAGGAGCGTCACGATGGACAGCAAAAGCCGCCCCCCGAGGAACCTGACCAGACCGGAAGAGAAGAACGCCTTCATCGACAACCCAAGGGCAAGATTTACGAGGGGACCGACAGCCGAATCAGTGGCTGGCTTTGCCCGCGGTCCATTCCGCGTAGCGGAAGTCCGGGTCGACGCCGAAGATGCGGCGCTGGACGCCTTCGAGGCCGCCGGCGAGCACGAAGGCGCCGCCCGAGGCTTCTTCGGCGATCAACGGCGCGTCGTCGGTGAGGATCTTGTTGGCCTTGGCGAAGAGCTGGATGCGCTTGGCGAGATCCGTCTCGGCGCCGGCTTGCTCGATCAACGCGTCGAACTCTTTGTTCGACCAGCCCGAGTTGTTGTTCTCGTTCTTGGTCGTGAAGAGGTCGGCGAAGGTCATCGCGTCGCGGTAGTCCGGGCACCAGCCGGCCATGACGATGTCGAACTGGCCGTCACGCGTCTTCTGGAGGCGCGTCTTGAACGGGACGGACTCGACCTTGACTTCGGCTCCAAGGAGCTTCGAGAGGCTGTTTTGGAAGTACTCCGCGTACTTTTTCGCGCGCGAGGAGTCGCCCGAGAGGATCGTGAACGCGGGGAGTTTGTCGAGCTTCTTCTCTTTCAAGTAGGCTTCGACGAGCTTCTTGGCGCCGGCGGCGTCCGCGTCCTTGAAGGACAGGGGCGCTTCCTTGCCGTAGCTGAGGCCCGGCTTCGAGCCCGGCATGTAATCCGGGATGATGCTGTAGGCCGGCTTGTAACCCGGGACGCCGATGATCTTGTTCACGTACTCGTTGCGGTCGATGCCGTTACGGATCGCGAGGCGCAGGTTCTTGTCCGAGAAGAGCTTGCCGTCACGAACGTTGGCCTGCATGTAGCTGATGCAGCCCGTTTGGAACGTCGAGATCTTGAGCTTCGCGTCCTGCGCTTGCTTGATCAACTCCGGCTGGCCGACGCCCGTGAGGTCGATGCCGCCGGTTTGGAAGTTGTTGTAGTTGGCCTGGAGGTCCTTGACCATGGCCGGCGACTCGATCGCCTTGAGCTTGATCGCGGCGGCGTTCCAATACGTGTCGGCTTTCTCGATGCGCATGGACTGCTCTTTGTTCCACGACGCGAGCTTGAAGGGGCCGTTGCCGACGATCGAGGCCGGATCGTTCGCGAACTTGTCCGCGTACTTGTCGACCAGGTCCTTGCGGACCGGGAAGAAGACTTGGAAAGCCATCAGCGAGTCGAAGAAGGCGACCGGGTGCTTCAGCTTCACTTCGAGGGTCGAGTCGTCGATCGCTTTGGCGCCGAGCTGCTCTTTCGGGAGCTTCTTCGCGATGATCTCGTCCGCGTTGACGATGGCGGCCGCGGTGGCGATGAACGAGTACTCGGAGGCGTAGGCCGGGTCGACCAGGCGCTGCCAAGCGTAGACGAAGTCGCCGGCGACGACGGGCTTGCCGTCGTGCCATTTGGCGTTCTTGCGGATCTTGAAGGTGTAGGTCTTCTTATCTTCCGACGCGGTCATCGACTCGGCGGTGCCGTGCGTGACGTTACCGGCTTTGTCGTAGGTCATCAGACCTTCGAACATGTGGCCGAGCCACATACCGGAGAGCGTGTCGGCTTGCTTGGTCGGGTCCATCGACGGCGGCTCGTCGCCGGCGCTCCAGTAGACTTCGCCGCCCGTCTTGCGCTGGTCGCGACTTTTTTGGTCCGCGTGCGCTGCGCTTGCGAAAACCAGGGCAGCCAAGCCCAACGTCATTTTGATCGAAACATGTTTCATCGGTCGCACCTCTTTAGAATGGCGTTTTGCGGGGGCGCATTGAGCTGATTTCGGGGGAGGGCCGGACCTGCCAGCGGCCTCTTTTACAATAGTTTCTATAGAATTCAAAATTTTATTAAGAACCGCCGGCGGGCTTCGGGCGACGGCGACGGCGACGCTTGGGCGCGCCTTCGGGGCGCGGCGCCTGTCCCCCTGGAGGCCTTGGGGCACTAGCGTTACGTGAATCAGGTCGGGAGCTTCCGTGACGACTGCCGCCACCTCCGCGGCCCCCGCGCGAGCCGCCGTCGCGATCGCGGGACTCATTGTCGCGATCGTCCGCTGATACCGCGGTTCCCATGGGAAACGGATGATTTTCAATGACCGGGATCTTCCGGCCAATAAGACGCTCCGCGTCGCGGACGAAGGCTTTTTCCTCTTGGTCGCAGAAGCTGATGGCGATGCCGGTCGCCTCGGCGCGGCCCGTGCGGCCGATGCGGTGGACGTAAGTCTCGGGGATGTTCGGGAAGTCGAAGTTCACGACGTGCGAGATCTCCTCGACGTCGAGGCCGCGCGCGGCGAGGTCGGAGGCGACGAGGACCCTGATCGTTCCGGCCTTGAAGTTGGAGAGCGCGCGCTGCCGCGCCGACTGCGACTTGTTGCCGTGGATCGCCTCGGCCTTGATGCCGTTCTTTTCGAGGTTCTCGGAGAGACGGTTGGCGCCGTGTTTGGTGCGGGTGAAGACGAGCGCTTTCGACATCGCCGGGTCCTCGTTGAAGAGGTGGACCAGAAGGCGCGTCTTGAGCTTCTTGTCGACGAGGAAGAGTTTTTGCTCGACGGTCTCGGCGGTTGAGGAGACCGCGGCGACGGCGACCTTCGCCGGGTTGTGGAGGAGCTTGTCGGCGAGGCCCTGGATCTCGCGCGGCATGGTCGCGGAGAAGAGGAGGTTCTGGCGCTTCGGCGGCAGGACCGCGATGATCTTGCGGACGTCGTGGATGAAGCCCATGTCGAGCATGCGGTCGGCTTCGTCGAGGACGAAGATTTCGACGTGACGGAAGTCGACGTAGCCCTGACCTTGGAGGTCGAGAAGGCGGCCCGGCGTGGCGACGAGAATGTCGAGGCCGCGCTTCAGCTGGTCGATCTGCGGCGAGAGACCGACGCCGCCGTAGACGACGGCGCAGCGGAGGTCCGAGCCCTTGCCGTAGGCGCGGAAGCTCTCGTCGATCTGGATGGCGAGCTCGCGCGTGGGCGCGAGGACGAGGGCGCGGATCGAGCGCTTGCCGTGGCGCTCCGAGGCCGAGGCTTTCGCCAGGAGCTGGATCATCGGAAGCGAGAAGGCGGCGGTCTTGCCCGTACCGGTCTGCGCGCAGCCGAGCATGTCACGCTTGTTCAGCACGTAAGGGATCGATTGCTTTTGGATCGGCGTGGGCGTGCGATAGCCCTGCGCCGCGACCGCGGAGAGGATCGGCTCTTCGAGGCCCAAAGCGGCAAAGGCCTCGGTCGTGACCGGGCTCGTGTCGACGACCTTGGCAGGCTTCGATTCGGGCTTGGCCGCGGGCTTGGCCGCGGGCTTGGCCGCGGGCTTGGCGGCATCCTGCTTCGGCTGTTGGTTTTGCGGGGTGTCGTCCTCGGACTTGACGCCGGCGGCGCGCGCGAGGGCTTTTTGGATGAGCTTTAAAACGGCATGAACTCCAGGGAGAAGACGCGGTCGAAGAGCCAAAGGCCCGCCAGCGCGCGCAGGAAGAAAACACGAGAGGAAGGCGGCAGAGGCAGGAAAAGCTCCGCCTCGCAGGAGACGTCACCGACGCGTCCCGATTCGGTCGCATCGGCGGATGCCGCGGCGTCGAACGGCGGAGACGAGGCGAAGGCGCCAGCGAGGCCGAGTGACGAATTCACTTCGTGGGCTCTTCGGTCTTCGTCGCGCCATCGGTGGCGGTGGCGCCCGGCGTCGCGGCGTCCTCGACCTTCGGCGCTTCGGCCTTGGTCATGCCCTTGGGGTCGATCGTCAGGGTCTTTTTCTCGTCCCAGCTGCCCTTTTGCTTGGTGCAGTCGGATTTGCGCTCCGCGTCGGTCGAGCCGGCGACGGAGACGCCCTTGCCGCCGACGGCGCAGTGCGTGTGATTGTCTTTCGCCTTGTGGGCGAAGGCTTGCGGTGCGAGAGCGAGCGTGGCGGCAGCGACGAGAGCGAGCTTGACAGTGGTGAGTTTCATGGGGAACCTTTCTCTTCAGCTTTTGAACGGCTTGGGCAAAAGTCAGCAATGTTGACGGCGCGAGCACCTTAGAAAGGACTCCGAGCCTTGTCAAATCGAACGTGGCTCACGGTCTGCACGCTCCTCGGCGCCTTTTTGGCTTACGAAAACACGGGACTTGCGCAGACTTACCGGCCGCGCGACGACGCCGTGGTCCTCGAGATCCTGCCGAAGCGCGCCAACGGCTACGTGCCGCAGGAGCTGCGCGCGCTGCATGTCGAGCTGGCGCGGAACCCGAAGAATCTGGACCTCGCGCTGCGGCTTGCCGAGGGTTTCGTAGCGATCGGTCGCGAGCAGGCGGATCCACGAGCTTACGGTCAGGCGGAAGCCGCCCTGAAGCCGTGGTGGACCGCAGCCGAGCCGCCGGTCGACGTCTTGCGCTTGCGCGCGACGATTCGGCAGTTCAATCATGAGTTTGCGGCGGCCCTGAAGGATCTTGACGCCTACCTCTTGAAACGGCCGGATGACGTGAGCGCGCGCCTCATGAAGGCGATGATCCACGTCGTCATCGCCGAGTACGACGCCGCGCGGGCCACTTGCGCGAGTCTGCCGTCCGGGCGCGAGGTGATCCTCAAAGCGACTTGTAGCGCGGCCGCCGCCGGTCTCTCAGGCAATGCGGCGCGGACGCTCGAGCAGCTGCGGGCGATGGCGACATTCCTTGCGCCCTCGGAGCCGCACGCGGCCGCTTGGGTCGAGGGGACCTTGGGAGAGCTGTCCCTGCGCATCGGGCGAACCGACGATGCCCTGGCGCACTTCAAGGCGGCGCAAGCGGCATGGCCGGGGGACCTTTTCTCCCTCGTGTCGATGGCGGATGTCCTCAACGACCTCGGCCGGCATCAGGAGGTACTGGACCTCCTCGCCGATCGGACGGAGCAGGATTCCGTTCTTCTGCGGCTGACCGTCGCCGAGAAGCGCCTCGGCCTCCCGGCGGCGAAAGCCCATGCGGCTGCGCTCGCGGAGCGCTTCGTCGCCGAGCGCGAGCGGGGGAGCGCCCCGCACTTGCGTGAGGAGGCCTACTTTCGCCTGTACGTGACGGACGAGCCGGCCCTGGCGGCACACCTGGCGCACGAGAATTGGAAGGTGCAGCGCGAGCCGATCGATGCGCGGCTCCTCCTCGAGGCGGCGGCGAAGGCGCGGGAACCGCGCTTGGCGGAGCCGGCGATGGCGTGGCTGGCGAAGACGGCGGCGTTGGATCCGGCGCTGGTCGGCGCGAAAAAACAGCTCGAGGCTTTGTGATGCGTCATCTCACTCTGGTGCTGGCGATGTTCTTAGGGGCGACGCCGGCGCTCGCCCACAAGCCGAGCGATGCGTTCATCACCGTGGACATCGAGGGCACGACGGTTTCGGGGCAGCTCGACTTGGCGCTGAAGGACCTGGAGCTGGCCCTCGGGCTCGACCGTGACGGCGACGGGAAAGTGACCTGGGGAGAGCTGAAGGCGCAGGACGCAGAGCTGCGCGCTTACGCCGCGGAGCGGCTTGGGATCGCGACGGACCGCGGGCCTTGCGCGCTGGTTCCGCTCGATCTCGCGGTCACCGATTATGCCGACGGCGCTTATGCGACGCTCTTGTTCAACACGAGCTGCATGACGGAAGCCGTGGGTTTGCTGAAAGTGCGTTACGACGGGCTTTTCGACGTGGATGCCCAGCATCGTGGGCTCTTTCGCATGAGCTACCGCGAGGAGCAGGAAGCGTTTGCATTCACGGACAAAGAGCGCACGTTCACCTTCGATCCGAACGAGGGTGGTTGGACGCGGCAGATGCGTCGCTTCGTCGGGGAGGGGATGCGGCACATCTTCCGCGGGTACGATCACATGCTCTTCCTCGTCGCGCTGCTCCTGCCGGCGGTGTTCTGGCAGATCGGGCGGCGGTTCGTGCCGAAGGCGCGTCTGAGCGCCGTCCTAATCGAGACGGCGAAGGTGGTGACGGCGTTCACGGCGGCGCACACGCTGAGCCTGTGCTTAACGACGTTCGGCGTCATCCGCCCGCCGCCGACGCGGCTCGTCGAAACGCTCGTGGCGCTGACGATCCTCCTTACGGCGCTGAACAACATCTTCCCAACGGTGAAAACCCAGCGCTGGATCGTCGGCTTCGTGTTCGGGCTGGTGCACGGGATCGGCTACGCCTCGGCATTGACGGATCTCGGGCTCGAGGGTTGGCATCTGGCTTCGCCGCTGGTCGGGTTCAACATCGGGGTCGAGCTTGCGCAGCTGGTGGTGCTCGCCGTCTTTCTGCCGGTCGCGTTCCTCCTGCGTCGGACTCGGTTCTACAAGGGCACGTTCCTGTACGCGGGCTCGGCGATCACCGGCGGCCTGGCCGCGATCTGGATCTACGAGCAGGTGGTGCGGGTTTCCGTATTGCCCTTCTGAGCCGCGGACGCTGCGCTCGGCATTCCTCAAGGTATGCGACACGTTAGACCCTGGCGGCTTTACTTGCGGGGTGGGTTCGGATATCAAGACCCGGCTCATTTCGAGGACTTCCCGCCGATGAACGACCGACTCGACCGTCCCGACCGCAACGACCGTGCCGACCGTCGCGACCGCAACGCGACCCGCGACGCCAAAGTCGAGCAGGTGCTCGCGGATCAAGGGCTCGCGCCTCGTCCGGTGACCACGACCTTGCGCGGACCGATGCACGCAAAGGGCGGCTGGCAGATCCTCTGCATCTCGAGCGACATCCAGTTCGCGAGCCGCGTCGCGCACACGGCCGAGATGGTTGACGCGCACCCCGCGATCGCATGGACGCTGGAAGACGTCGAGCGGCTGCCGTTCTGGATGTTCCATGCGGTGGTCGTCGACGAGACGGCGCATCGCGACATCAAGGGGCGGGCCAGCGCGCGGGTCAAGGCGCATCTCGCCGAGCTCCCGATGGTCACCACGAGCCTGGACGCCGCGGATCAGGCGCTTCGCGGCCTGATCGGCAGCTTGACGACGGCGGCGAGCGGCCTGCATCCGTGACGCCGGCATCCGGAGCCTCGCCTCTGCGACGCCTTTTAGGCATGAGCGGGCGTTATCGCCGCATGTGCGCCCGCGCCACATTCTTCTCCGTGACCAACAAAGTCTTCGACATCGCGCCAGAGGTGCTCATCGGCGTCGCGGTCGACGTCGTGGTGATGAAGAAGGACTCCTTCCTCGCGCGGGTCGGTATCGGCGACGTGAAGATGCAGCTTTACGCCTTAGCGGCGCTGACGCTCTTCATCTGGGTGTCGGAGTCGATCTTCGAATACTTGTACCAATTGGAGTGGCGGCGGCTGGCGCAGCGCGTCCAGCACGACTTGAGGCTCGAGGCCTATCGGCATGTGCAGAGCTTGGACGTCGCTTACTTCGAGGAGCGCGCGGCCGGCGGCCTCGTCTCGATCTTGAACGACGACGTCAACCAGCTCGAGCGGTTCCTCGACAACGGCGCCAACGCGCTGCTCCAGGTGGCGACGTCGACGATCGTGATCGGCGCGATTTTCTTCTATTTGGCGCCCGCCGTCGCGGTGTGGTCGATGCTGCCGATCCCCGTCATCATCTGGGGCGCGCGCAAGTATCAGCGGCGCGCGGAGCCCCTTTACGTCGGTGTCCGTGCGGCTGCGGCGCGGCTCGGCGGTAAGCTGGCGGCGAACCTCTCCGGGATCACGACGATCAAGAGCCAGACGGCGGAGGCCGTCGAGGCGGGAAAGATCGAATCGCTGAGCCAGGAGTACTGCCAAGCGAACGGGCGGGCGATCGAGGTCAGCTCGGCCTTCATTCCGCTGATCAGGATGGCGGTGCTCTCCGGTTTCATCGGCACGCTGGTGATCGGCGGGTCCATGGCGGTCGACGGCGCGATCGGCGTCGGCAGCTACGGCGTGCTGGTGTTTCTGACGCAGCGGTTCCTGTGGCCGTTCACGCGGCTGGCCGAGACGATCGACCTCTATCAACGGGCCTTGGCGTCGACGGCGCGCGTGCTCGAGCTGATCGAGACGAAAGTGACGGCACCCCTAGGCGGGCGGAAGATCGAGCCGACAAAGGTGCGGGGCGAGATCGAGCTGCATGACGTGAGCTTCGCCTATGCCGGGCGACCGCCTTTGTTCGAGCACTTGACGCTGAAGTTTCCCGCCGGCTCCACGACGGCACTCGTCGGCGCGACGGGCTCGGGCAAGAGCACGATCGCAAAGCTCCTCTTGCGGTTCTACGAGCCGACGGGCGGCACGATCCGGCTCGACGGGGACGACGTCTCCGCGCTGGACACGATGGATTTGCGCCGGGCGATCGGTTTCGTGGGACAGGATCTCTTTCTCTTCGACGGAACGATCCACGAGAACCTGGCTTACGGCGCGTTCGCAGCCACGCGGGCTGAGGTGATCCAGGCGGCGAAGGACGCCGACGCGCACGAGTTCATCGAGAAGCTGACGGACGGCTACGACACGAAGGTCGGCGAGCGCGGCATGCGCCTCTCCGGCGGGCAAAGGCAGCGGCTCGCGATCGCGCGTGCGATCCTGAAGAATCCGCCGATCATCATCCTCGACGAAGCAACCTCGGCCGTCGACAACGAGTCGGAGCGCTTGATCCAAAAGGCGCTGGAGCGGATCGCCGTCGGCCGCACGATGCTCGTGATCGCGCATCGCTTGAGCACGATCCGCAAGGCGTCGCGCATCTACGTGCTCGATCACGGGAAGATCGTCGAAGCGGGAACGCACGAGGATCTGGTCTCGCTGAATGCGCAGTATGCGTGGCTGTGGAAGGTGCAGACCGGGGCGCATTTGTCGCACTGAGCGACGCAGGTCATTGCCCGACACGCAAGTTTGGGGTTCTCAAGGCATTCGACAGCGACTAGAGTGGCCGGCATGATGCACAAGTTCCTCCAGGTCATGCTGGCCACTCTTATTTCCTCCCCCGCTTTCGGACGCGCCTACGTCGCCACGCCGAAAGCGCAAAACGAGCCCGACCAAACGGTAACCCCGTGGGTCGGCGCCTCGACCTACTACGGGTTCGAGCTCGGCGCGAAGGCGGGCTGGCTCATCGCCAATCCGGGCTTCGTGCCGCAGATCAACAACTCGGTGTTCATCGAGGGCAGCGTCCTCGTCTCCGAGAGCGGTCACCTCTTCGTGGCGCCCTTGCTGCAGTGGTGCTTCCACCTGCATCCGGAGTGGACGGTGTACGGCGAGGCCGGCGCCGAGCTCGGCACGCGCTTCGGCGACGACGACGACGACAAAGACGACGAAAAATACTTCAATCCGCGCCGGAACCGCCACGGCAGCGGCTTCGTCCTGCAGGGCGGCGCGGTCTGGCGCTTCAAGCCCGACATGGGGCTGCGCCTCGAGCACGACTTGTCACACAACTCGTTCCGCGTCGGGCTCTTGTTTCCGTGGTGAGCGCGACCTAGTCCCTAGAACTTCAGGACGCTCCCGATCACTTCCGGATCGTTCAAGAGCTCGGAGTGATCGTTCGCGGTCGTCATGATGCGAACCGGGTTGATGCCGGTAGGCGGCAGCGACGTCTCGTAAGCGACGCGCCCATCGCCGTCGGCCTTGGGCATGGACTCGAAGTCGACGCCGTTCTCGCTCTTCGGGCCGGCGATCTGCGCCTTCACCAGCGTCTTGTGGGCCTTACTCGTGACGATTAGGATCGGCGGGAAAACCGCACCCGGTTTGGGGACGAGCCTTTGGCGGAAGGCTTTGCCGCGGCTCAAGGTCTCGCGCAAGAAGATGGCGTAGGTTTCCGGCGGCGTCCTTTCGGCATAAGGCCCGAGCCGAAACCGCTTCCAGCTCTCCGCGTCGTAGAAGTCCACGGCGACGGGCTTCTGCCCAGCGTCGACGACCGCCTCGTGGACCAGCGGGAAGAGGGTGAAAACGGAAGGGCACGTGGCGAGCACTTCGCGGCTGAGGATCTCGTCGTTGAACCCGGCCGCCTCGCCGACGGTCAAGTCGCTCAGGAAACCGACGCCGCCGCGGAACGGGACGCCGGCGAAAACGACGCGATCAAAGAGCTCCGGCCGCTCGTTCACAACCGCGAGCGTGATCAGTCCGCCCATGCTGTGCGCGACGACCACGGGTTTTTGCGGCGCGTATTTTTTCACGAGCTCTTCGAGGAAGGCCGCGAACTCTTTCGCCGTCTCGTTGTTGTCGCGGCGCCAGTCGTACGCGAAAGGATGGAACGGCCGTCCCGAGGCCAGGGCCGCTTCGAGGAACGGGCCGTAGACGTTGACGGAGAAGATGCCTGGAATAATTGAAATTTTAGCGAGGACGCCGTGCGGCTTCACCGCGTCGAGCGGCTGCTTGCCGTCGACGAAGCGCGTCTCAAGAGCGAGCTGCGGCGTCGAGAAGCCGAGGGCTTGAGCGGCGGCGATCCACACGACCTCGCCTTGCGCGTCGACGAGCTCGGCCCCCTTGATGCCGTGGATGAAGACGAGCGGCCTTCCGGTCGGCTCGGCGGCCTGTGCCGAAAGCGCGATCCCGAGTCCGATGATGACGCCGAGTGCGCGCCAGAGTCGCAAGTTGAGCTTCCTCTAAGAATCAGTGAAGATACGTAAGTTCCATCTTTAACACGGATTCGCCGCCGACGGGCAGGCTCTAGAGGTTCTCGTGGCGCGGAAAGTCCTGATCGGCATCCTCGGCCTCGCGTTCGTGATCGAATGCCTGTTCCCTATCGGTGGCTTCTTCATGCCGGAGCTGGCGCTCTCGCTCTTTAAAGTGCAAGCCTCGCCGGACACGCTCTTCCTCGGGCACGTGGCGAGTTGGCTCCTGCTCTTCGTTGCGATCATCTGCGGCCTGGCTCTCCGCATGGTGCTCAAGAACGAGGCTGTGGGCTGGACCTTGAGCTACATTCTCGGCGCGTGGTGGATCGGCATCGGGACGGCGCTCTGCGTCCTCTACGGACGCCTCGACAACCTCTTCCTCGATGCGCTCAAGGGACTGATTATATTGGTGTCTGCGCACCAGAGCCGACCCGGGAAATGAGTCCCGAGGCAGAGGCCTATCTGCAGAGCCTGGAGCGCGCGGTCGCGTCCCGGGACGACGTCGCAGCACGCCGGGTGCTCGACGAGACGCAGGTGCTTCAGGTCTATAATCTGCGCACGGGCGCGACGTCGTTCTGGGACCGCTTCGTTCCCGCGATGGCGGCGCTCCTCGACCGCGACGAAGAGTCCGTGCGCGACAGCGCGTTTCACTGGGTCGGGGTCTCGCTCTGGGTCGAGCAAGGCGGACGGCGCTTCGCGACGATCGGTCCGCTGCTGACGCGCGCCGTCGCGCGCGATGCGTCGCTGCTCCTGAAGTTCGTCCAAGATCATTCGAAGTACGTCGAGGACGCCCCCGAGATCGCGAACTGGATCGAAGCCCAGCGGCCGACCGTGCCGGCCGAGGTGCTCGAGGCGGCGCGCCTCATACACACGGGCAATGCGAGTGATGCCGACACAGCACTAGTCGCCCTGCTCGAAGGCTTGAACGCTGCTGGCGTGCTGACGCGCGCGAGCGCTGCCCGCGGTCTCGGCGAGCTCTACGTCGACGAGTCGGATCTCGACCCGCCCTTGCACGAGCTGGTGCAGCAACTCAAGGGCATGGAGATCGCCCGGCCGGGAGTGGCCGGACCCTTCCTCGCTGCCTTTTATCATGGCAATCTCGAGGACTTAGCCGAGCGCGGCGCGATCGACGTCAAGGCCTGGATGTTCGAGATCCTGGAGCAGCGGCTGAGCGAAGAGCCGAACATGCTCCCCGTCTCCAATGGCATCGACTTCTATGCTCACGAAATGTTCGATTCGCCGGACGAGATCAAGCGCCTCATCGCCTGCGGCGAGCTCGCGATCGCAGAAGAGGCGGCAAGCGATGCCAACCTCGAGCTCGAGCCCTTGCTCCTCGCCATGAACGACCACCCGAACGTGATGACGCAGCGCAAGATCACGATGCACCTGGCGATGCGCTACGGAAAAATCGCGCCGCAGGCCGAGGAACGCGGGTTTTTGCGGCGCCGGCAGCTCGAAGGCGACGTCGAAGCATGGCTCGTCGGCTTCGACTCGGACATGGTCATGCATGCCGCGGTGGTGCAGCGCTTAGAAGGTGACCTCAGCGACACCGAAGCGCACGCCGTCCTGGACCGGCTCCTTCCGGAAAGCGTGCGGGGCGCCAAGACTCGTGACTTCCCATGGGACTATCCGCAGTACGCGCATTTCGCGGACACCCTCGGCTATATGATGCGCGGGTTCGAGGGCGGGGCGAGCGCCAACTTCATCGGTGACAACCGCACGCGTCGGTGGGCCAAGCTCGTGATCACCTGGCACGCACCCGTAAGCCTTTGGAATCCCAGTTTGTAAAGATCAGTGGCAAGCCTGTTCGCCCTGCCCTAAAATCTGCGGATGACCGAAGCCGATCTCACGCGACCGAATGCCGACCTCGCGGCCCTCGCCGCCCCGTCCAAGGGGCTGCTGGCGCAGGCGCGCTGGCAGCATTTGCTGTGCCGCGTTCTGCACATTCCGCTCTATGCGGTATGCACAGGCATGATGAAGTTTAAAGCCGGCTACGTGATCGAGAATATGGCCGAGTTGCGCCGCCAGTTCAAAGAGCTGGCGCGCGAGCCTGGGCCGATCCTGATCGCCTCGAACCACCTGACGTTCATCGATTCGGTGCTCTTGATTTGGGCCTTCGGCTCGAACTTCTGGTACCTGTCGCATTTCCACCGCTTCTCGTGGAACCTGCCGGCGGGCGACTTCTTCAAGAAGAAGCTGTTGTACCGATTCATCGCGCTGATCTCGAAGTGCGTGTTCATCCACCGCGACGGCTCGAAGGAGCACAAGGACAGCGTCCTGACGCTGTGCTTGCACCTCTTGCGCGCGGGCGAGGTCGTCACGATCTTTCCCGAAGGCAAGCGTAGCCGCACCGGTCGCTTCGATCCGGACAAGCTGACTTACGGCGTCGCAAAGCTCGTGACGCAGCTCGGCCGTTGCCGCGTGCTTTGCGTCTACGTCCGCGGCGACAAGCAGGAATCCTTCTCGAATTACCCGGCGCCCGGCTCGCGCTTCCGCATCTCGATGCAGCCCCTCGACCTGGTCGCCCGCGGCAAGAGTCGCGAGAGCTACCAAGAGATCGTCGACAAGGTCGGCACGACCATCAAAGCGCTCGAAGACCGCTACTTCGCATGAGCGAGCTGCGGGGGAAAACGGCGCTGGTCACCGGCGCCTCGTCCGGCATCGGCCGGGCGCTGGCCTTGCGTCTGGCGGAAGGCGGGACGCACGTCGTCCTCGTCGCGCGCGACGAAGCGGCGCTCGACAAAGTCGCAACCGAGATCGCGGCGCGGTTCCAAGGCGTGAAGACGCACGTCATGGTGAAAGATCTGACGCGGACGAGCGCGGCGGTCGAGCTCTACGCCGCGACGCAGCGCCTCGGGCTCGAGATCGACATCGTCGTCAACAACGCGGGCTTTGCGGTCCACGGCCCCTTCGAGACCACGTCGCTCGAGCGCGAGGCCGAGATGGTCGACGTGCAGATCGGGTGCTTCCTCGGGCTGACGAAGCTCTACCTGCCGCGCATGCTGGCGCGGGGCCGCGGCTGGTTTCTCAACGTCGCCTCGGTGTATTCGTTCGTGCCGGTGCCGTTCCAGGCCGTGTACGGCTCGTGCAAAGCGTTCATGTACTCGTTCTCGGAAGCGCTCGCGAACGAGACGGCGAGCCAAGGGATCACCATCTCGGTGTGCTGTCCGGGAACGACGAAGACCGAGTTCCGAAGCCGCGCCGGCAAGCCCGAGAAGGGGAAGGGCCTAAGCGCCGAGGCCGTGGCCGAGGTCGCGTACGCCGGGCTCGTGCGGGGCAAGCGCCTGACCGTACCCGGCGGCATCAACAAGTTCTTCGTCACCCTCGTGCGCATCCTGCCAGGCGGCTGGCTAGCGATGCTCATGCGGGTGATCAATCACTTCCGGCTTCGTAAGTAGCGGTCTGCAGCGTCTTGGGTTGGAAGCTCTGCGCGCCCCAGCCTTCGATGCCGTCCGCCGGAATCTTCGCCACTTCGGTCGAGACTTCGAGTTTCTGCGGAATGAGCTTGCCCGGGTTCAAGATGCCCTTCGGATCGAGCTTCGCCTTCAGAGCGCGCAGTGCCTCGACGCCGGTGGGCGAAACTTCCTGCTCCATCCACGGCATGTGCTCGTAGCCAATCGCATGGTGATGCGACAGCGTTCCGCCCGTGCGCATGAAGGTGTCGGTCACGAGCTTCTTGTATTCGTAGTACTGCTCGAGCTCTTGGCCCGGGCGCTGCACCGCGGCGTACGTGAAGTAGAGGCAGCAGCCGGTCTCGTAGGTGTGCGAGATGTGGCAGCCGACGTAGCCGTCGCCGCTCGGCTCCTGCTTGAACTTCTCTTTCACAGCAGCAGTGGTCGCGGCGTGGAGCGGCAGGACGTTGGTCCAGGTGGCCGCGGTCTCCGAGACGTCGCACATGACGGCGCGGTCCATGACCCAGTCGCGCAGGTAGGGCATGTTGAATTTGTCTTTGGACCACGAGGTTCCGACCGACTTTCCTAAAGCGAAGCCGCCATGCTTCTTCAGGATCGCGAGGCCTTCTTCGCGGCGGTGGACGAGGCTTTCCTCGAGGCCTTCCCAGCCGACGACCATGATCACGGGCTTCGTGTAGCCCGTACGCTTGAGGTAGCCTTTGACGCCCTTCGCGACGAAGGCTTGCAGGCCCTTCGGCGGGGACTTCATGTTGAAGGCCAGCTCGGTCTCGCCTTCGTCCTGGAGGCGGATCATGCTCGGGAGGTGGTTCTTCTCGATGAGCTCGCGGATCGCGACGACACCGCTCTCGAAATTCTTGAAGAGGAAGCCGCGGTAGTCCTTCACCGCCGGCGTCGGATGCACGCGCATCGTCGCCTCGGTGATGACGCCGAGGACGCCTTCGGAGCCGCACATCAGGCGGTTCAGGTCCGGGCCGGCGGAAGAGGCCGGGAACGGACGCGTGACGATCGTGCCGGCGGGCGTGACCATCTTCATGCAGACGGCCATGTCCTCGATCTTGCCGTAGGCGTCGGACTGCATGCCGGCCGAGCGCGTGGCGAGCCAGCCGCCGAGGGTCGAATACTCGAAGGAGTCGGGATAATGGCCGAGAGAGTAGCCCTGCGCCTGCAGGTCCTGCTCGAGCTTCGGGCCGAGGGCGCCCGCTTCGATGGTCGCCGTGTTCGCCATCTTGTCGACGGAGATGAGGCGGCTCATCTGGGTCATCTGCAAGGTGACGATCATGCGGTCGCCGTCCTCGCGCGGATCGATGCCGCCGACGATGTTGGTGCCGCCGCCGAACGGGATGACGCAGACGTCGTGCTTGTTCGCGAGCTCGATCACGGCGACGACGTCGTCGTGGGAGCGCGGGTAGACGATCAGGTCGGGGGCTTGCTGGATGTAGCCCTTACGGGCGAGGAAGAGGTTCGGATAGCTCTTGCCGTAGCAGTGGTGCAAGCGCGCTTCGTCGTCGCTCGTGATCTGGTCGGCTTTCAGCTTCTCTTTCAGGGCCGCGAGGAACGCATGATTTACGGTCGGCGGGGGCATCGCGACGTCTTTGCGGGCGACCGGCGGGGTGGCGCGCTCGGATTTCATGTTCAGCTTGCTGCTGATCCAAGGCCAGAGGGTGGGCTTCTCGTGCATCGGAAACGTGATCTTCTGGTCGCCCCAGCCCCACCACTTCATCATGACGTCGGTCCTTAGAGTTTGTTACCGCGAGGCAGCGCTGGCGCGCTGCGCGACGCGTACGGGCGCCTGCGGGAAGTACTGATTGCGGATGCCGACCTCGAGGTAGGTGCCGATAAGGTCGTGGTCGATCTTGGGGCAACGAATGCCGCGCGGCTCGAGCACGGCGCGGGTGGCGTCGCAGACGGTGCGACAGCTCTCGCGGAAGTCGAACTCGAACTCCTCGCGCGTGTACCACCAGCGGAACGCCTTGGTCGTGTAGCTCTTGTACTCGGCGCCGTTCACCATGAGCCCCTTGTTGAAGAGGAGCTGCTTATATTCATCCTGGGGAACGATGTCGATCGGGTAGCCGAAGCCCCGAACGATCTTGATGACGTCGGAGTACGTCTTAATGTCGGGGTTAGTCAGGTGGTAGGTCTGAGCCGTCGCCGGCTCACGCATCGCCAAATGGACGGTGGCGCGGCTGACGTAGTCGACCGGCGAGACGTCGTAGTGGGTGTCGGCATAGAGCGCGACGCCCGACTCGATGACGGTCTTGAAGATGTCGTAGAAGAGCCCGGAGACGTTCGTCTGGCCTTGCGGATAGTTGCCGGTGCGCGCCTCTCCGAAGATCTGTCCCGGACGGATGATTTTCCACTGCAGGCCGTGCTCTTTGCCGGCGGCGTGGATCATCTTCTCCGCGGTGAACTTGCTCTCTTGGTAGGTCATGTACTTGAAGGTCTGACCGATATCGAGATCGGTCTCCTTGAAGACGACCGAGGCGTCGAAGGAGCTGTTGCCCATGACCGTGTAGGTCGAGATGTAGGTCAGGTTCTTCGCGCGGGTCTTGAGGACGAAGTCGAGGATGTTACGCGTGCCGCCGACGTTGATCGGCTCGATCTGCTTCATGCGCGCGAAAAGGTTGGTGTTCGCCGCGCAGTGAATGGTGACGTCGATGGAGTCCGTGAGCTCGGCGTAGGTGCTCGCGTCCAGACCCAGGGTCGGATGCGTCACGTCGCCGAGGACCGGCGTCACGCGCGCCAGAAACTCCGGGAAGAGCTTGTCCTGAGGGTCGTAGACCCGCAGGAAGCCGTGGAGGCGCTGGCGCGCGATCTCGATCGTTTCCGCCCGGACGACGCAAAAGACGTCGGAGTCCGTCGAGGCGAGGAGCTCTTTCAGCAGGTGGGACCCGAGGACACCAGTGGCGCCCGTGAGCAGGATGTTCCCCCGACTGATTTCTTGCAACTGCATCGCCTCTCCCTACGCCCGAGCTGGAGTTTCCGCAACCGATCAATGGGATAATGGACAAAGTCCTATCTTAGGCCGGATAGGACGCGAGTTTCAACATGTAAGGGAAATGTAAAACTTTTCAGGACCGCGCCACGGCGGGCTTCCCGAGCCCGAGGCCGAGAGGGCGGGGCGGGGCCACGAGGCGCTCGCCGAAGCCCGGCACGACGAAGGAAGAATGGGGCAAGCCCTTCTCGGACAAGGCCTGTAGGAGGTCCAGACCGGGCCGCTCGATGCTCTCGTCGCCGAGACGGAAGGTCCCGAGATGGACGCCCACGCTGTAGTGCGCCTCCAGATCCACGTGCGCCTCGACCGCGTCGAAAGGCGACATGTGGAAGGTCTTCATGAACCAGCGGGGCTCGTAACAGCCGATCGGCAGGAGGGCGACGGCCATGGGGCCGAATTGCTCCCGCACTTCGCGGAAGTGCGGGCCGTAGCCCGTATCGCCGCCGAAATAGATGGGGCCCGAGGGCGTGTGGACCACGAAGGCGCCCCATAAGGTCGAATCCTGGTCGTAGAGGCCACGGCCGGAGAAGTGCCGCGAGGGGGTGAAGGTGGCGCTGACGCCGTTGGCGACGTCCACGGTATCCCACCAGTCGAGGGCCTCGGCGCCCTTGACCCCGTCGATCTCGAGGGAGCGGGTGACGCCCAGGCCGCAGAAGATCCTCGGGTGGTCGCGCTCGAGAAAAGTCTTCACCGTCGGGATGTCGAGGTGGTCGTAGTGATCGTGACTGATGAGGATGAGGTCGAGCTTGGGCACCTGGTCGATGGTCAGGCCGGGAGAGCGGACGCGCTGCGCGCCGAGCCACGGGAAGGGACCGACGCGGTTCGACCAGACCGGATCGGTCAGGATGTTGAGGCCCGCGGTCTGGATCAGGACGGTGGAGTGGTTGACGAACGTGATGACGATCTCGCCGCCGTCGACGCGCGCCGAAGGGTTCGGCGCCGGCTCGGACTCGAGCCACTTCGGCCAGCTGTCGCCCTTGCGGTTGAGCAGCCACTTCATCACATGCGCGGACCAGTTCATGGTCGGCACCTGATTGAGGAACTTTTTCCCGTCGAAATGACTCTTGGCCGGACCGAAATGGCGCGCGCTGGTGAAGAATCGCCGTGAATAGCGCACCGAGCTGCGCACGAGACCACTGGTGAGGCGCGCGACGCGCGGCGCATGCCGTTTTTTCTGCTTCGATTTGATCAATGTTTCGTTCGCTTATCTGGGGATGGGAGGCGGGGTCGCCGGGAAGCAAGAGGCGAGGTCTGAGACGGTTCCGGCCTTGACCCATTCGGCCATGCCGTTCTTCCAGACGAGCGTGTCGCGGCTGACCTGGCCTTGCGCGACGTACTGCTGGATCGTGGCCATGGGGAAGGGACCGGAAGCCTGGCCGTTGATGGCGACGTGATACTGCGCGCCGCCCGGGAGCGGTGGCGGGGGCGCGCCGGCGGCGGGCTGGCCCAGCTGGCCGACGGTGCTCGCGACCTGCTGCGCGACGCCCAAGCCGACGCCCAGGCCGACGCCGGCGCCGACGAGTCCGCCCGGGTTCGAGCCCGAGGCGCGGATGGCCTCCGAGATCTGGAATTGGTTGTATTTGGAAAGGTCGCCGGCAACGCCCATCTGCGTGCGGCGGTCGATCGCGGCCTCGACCTCCGGCGGCAGCGAGAGGTTCTCGATGTAGAACTTCACGATCTCGAGGCCCCAGCCGGCGAACTCCGGCTTGATCAGGTCGAGGACGAATTTCGCGAGCTGCTCGTAGTTACCGACGAGGTCCAAGACCGGAATCTTCGATTTGCCGAGGACGTCGGAGAAACGCGCGACGATGACCTGACGGAGCTGCGTGTCGATCTCGTAATCTTCGAAGCAGGGGTCGGTGGCCACGAGCTCCTTCATAAAGAGCGCCGGGTCGGAGACGCGGAAGACGTAGGAGCCGAAGCCGCGGATCCTGACCATGCCGAAATCGGCGTCGCGCGCGATGATCGGGTTGGTCGTGCCCCACTTGTAGTCCGGCTGCTGCGCCGTCGCGATGAAGTAGACCTCGGCCTTGAAGGGCGAGTTAAAGCCGTGCTTCCAGCCCTTGACGGTCGAGAGGATCGGCATGTTCTGCGTCTGCAGCGTGTACATGCCCGGCTTGAAGACGTCGGCGAGCTGGCCTTCGTTAATGAACACGGCGGCCTGGCCTTCGCGCACGGTGAGCTTCGCGCCCATTTTGATTTCGTTGTTATGGCGCGGAAAACGGTACGCGAGGATTCCCCGATCGGTGGGCTGGGTCCACTCGATGATGTCGATGAATTCGCCCTTGAGTTTGTCGAGGATGCCCATCGGTAGCCGCTCCGGTGAAGGGGAAGGGGAAGGGTCGCGAGTTCAGAAGGAGTTTCCTCATCTTAACGCGAAGGATCCCGCATTTGCTAGAATGGCGGAGCTAAGTATTTCGTTAGAGACGTGAGGGCCAGCGTGCGTCGTCTGTCCTTAGCTGCCAGTCTTATCCTGCTCTTCATGATGGTCTCGGACGAGGCCTCGTTCGGCCGCGCGGGCGGTGGCGGCGGCTACAATAGCGGCAGTGGCGGCGGGAGCAACAGCGACAGCGGCTGGGTCATCGACATCATCTACATGCTCGTCCGGCTCATCATTTGGAAGCCTGCGGTAGGAATCCCGGTTGCGATCATCGTGTGCGGCGTCATCTACTACATTTACTCGCGCGGCGACTCGGTTTGGGGCGGCGCCAAGGCGGATTGGGGAAACTACGAAGAGCCGGCCCCGAAGAACGTGCTTATGCCGGAGTTACATCGCCTGAAGGCCCGCGACCCGGGCTTCGACGAGCTGGCGTTCAAGAAGAAGGTGAGGGACACCTTTCTCGCGGTGCAGAAGGCGTGGAGCGCGCGCAGCCTCGAGCGCATCCGGCCCCTGGTGAGCGACGGCGTCCAAGAGCGCTTCGAGATCTTGCTCGAGATGCACCAGCGTTGGTTGCTGCGCAACGTGATGAAGGATGTCACCGTGACGAACGTGCACCTTCGCTGCGTGAAGAGCGACGCGCACTTCGACACGATCGAGGTGAAGATCGAGGCCTCGGCCGTCGACTACTTCGAGCGCACAGACACGAGGGCCCGTGTCGACGGCGCCGACGCGCCGGAGCGCTTCGTCGAGTATTGGAGCTTTCTCCGCCGCCCCAAGGTGAGGACGAAGCCGGGCGCGAAAGGTCTCTCCGACGGCAACTGCCCGAGCTGCGGCGCGCCCCTCAAAATCTCGGACCGCGGCGCCTGCGAATACTGCCAGGCGATCGTGAACTCCGGGTCCTACGACTGGGTGCTCGCGGAGATCACGCAGACGAGCGCGGCGCAACGGCGTGCGGGCGCCGTCGCCGGCCTGGCTGAGATCGCAGCACGCGATCCGGGATTCAACGAGCAGTACGTCGAGGACCGCGCCTCGGTCATCTTCTGGCGCCTCCGCGCGGCGGAGTTGCAAGGCTCGCCCTTGCCGGTTCGCGGCGTCGCGGCGCCCGACTTCCTGACGAAGAGGCACAAAGCTTACGAGAAGCAGGCGGACGGCGGCACGCGCTTCTTCGCCGATCCGGCGGTCGGGGCGGTCGACCTGGTCTCGGTGGAAAGCGACGTCGGCGGCTTCGACAAGCTGCACGTGCGGGTGAAATGGTCCGGACGGGAGGTCGCGGCGAAGCTTCCGGCCTTGATCAAGCCGTCGGTGCGGGAGACGCATCCCTTCGACCACGAGTTCGTCCTCGTACGGCGGACCGGCGTGCAGTCGGCGAAAGAGGGCTTCGCGGCGCGCGCCTGCGCCAGCTGCGGAGCGCCGGAGACACGGCTGGGCGGCACAACGTGCTCGCGGTGCGGCTCCTTGCTCAATACCGGCGACGCGGACTGGGTCCTGGCCGACGTCCGGCACTACTCAGGACGCTCGGTCGGGGTCGACGTGCCGACCGCGGCAGGGGCTACGGCGACGGGCGACCGCCGGGTCCGCACGCCGGATGCGGAGGACGCCATCGCGGCCGCCGTGCGCCTCGTCATGGCCGACGGGCGCGCGGCGGGTCGGGAGATGGCGCTGCTCGGCGAGTTCGCGGCGATGCACGGCATCGGCCGCGAACGGCTCCTAGCGATCTGTCAACAGGTGCAGAACCACGAGCTCCCGGCCGTGCGCTTCATCACCAAGGCCCAGCGCCGGAACTTTCTCTATTTCCTGATCAAGCTCTGTGTCGCCGACGGCGAGATCACGGCCGACGAGGAGGCGTTCGTCCTGTCGATGGGCCGGAAGCTCAAGGCCGACGACGTCGACCTGCCGGGCGAGCTGGCGAAGGCGCGCGCGGCACTGCAGCGGTCGGCTTGAATGCGCCTCGTAAGCGACCTGAGGGAGTGATTTGACGAAACTTTTTGCTCTTTACTCCGACTTTTGGCACCGTATTCTCTGCGGAGATGAATTTTAAGGGAGAGTGACATGCGAGTTTATCGTCTGGCGATGTTGGTCGGGTTCATGGCGTTCGCGCCGGGCGGTTGCTCCGGCGATCAAGAAGAGCCGGCCGAGCCGGCGGGTGAAGGCGCTGGCTCCGAGGCCGCCGCTCCCGAGGAAGAAGAAGAGAAGACCGAAGAAGAGAAGCCGGCCGAAGAGCCCGCTCCGGTCGCTGCAGAGCCGGCCCCGGCTCCCGAGCCCGCGCCGGCGGCTTCGGCCGAGCCCGCCGGGTTCGAAGGCGCCAAGGTGTGGCGCTTCGTCAACAGCTTCGCGCTCAACGTCCGCTCCGGCCCGACGAAGGACTCCCCGGTCACGCGCCATGTGAAATGGGGCGACAAGATCGAGGTCGTGGTCAACGGCGAATGGGCGAAGATCGGCCCGAACGAGTACGTCGCGGCCGCGCGCCTCTCCGAGACCGAGCCGACCAAGAACAAAGCGGCAGCGGCCAAGGGCCCGAAAAAGGCCGGCGGCAAGAAGCCGGCGAAGAAGAAGTAAGCAAGCGCGACGGCGGTGGAGAGACGGAGACGGCGGTGATGCAGAGGACGAGCGCGGCGAGACCGAAGATCGCGCTGAGCCTCTGGGTCGTCGCCGCTTCTGCGTTCGCGGGCGGTGGCGGGATGCACTTCACCGACCTCATCAAGGAATGACCGCCGCGAGCCTCGTCGTCCTTCTCGTCTGGGTCCGCTTCCTTGTGATGATGTTGATCTGCCGCCGCCGTTGGCTGGCCGATCTGCCGCGACCGGCGCCGCTACCGCACGGCAGTGTCGCGCTCGTCTTTGCCGCGCGAGACGAGGCCGCGGGGATCGAAGCGGCGACCCGTAGCTTCCTGGCGCAAGAACTCCTGCCGGGCCTGCGTATCGTGGCGGTCGACGATCGCTCGGAGGACGGGACCAGCGCGATCCTGGCCCGCCTCGCGGCGGAGGATCCAAGGCTCGAAGTGGTGACGATCGCGAGCTTGCCCGAAGGCTGGCTCGGAAAGACGCACGCGTTGCGTGAAGGAATGGGCCGCCTCGCGCCCGCGGAGCCGCGGTGGCTCCTCTTCACCGATGCGGACGTTCGCTTTGCGCCCGATGCCGCCGCCCGCGCCGTCGCGTATGCGGAGGCCGCGTCCGCCACGCACCTCACGGTCTATCCCGAAATGGACCACGGCGGCTTCGGCGAACGGCTCTTCGTCGGCTTCTTCGGGCTGATGTTCGGGCTCGGACATCCGAGCTGGGCCGTCGAGTCGGGGCGCTCGCGGAACCACCTCGGCATCGGCGCCTTCAACCTCGTGCGCCGCGAGGCCTTCGTCGCGGCCGGCGGTTTCGCGCACCTTTCGCTCAGCGTCGACGACGACGTGCGCCTCGGCGAGATGATGAAGGCGGCCGGCGGCGCGAGCCGCGTATTGCAGGGCACGGACATGGTCAAAGTCCGCTGGCAGAACGGGCTCGCCGGGTACATCCGCGGGATCGAGAAGAACGCGTACGCCGGTTTCGGACTCTCTCTCGTTCGCACGACGGTGATGACGGCGGCGATGGCGATCGCGGCGATCGGGCCGTCGCTCTGGCTCGTTTTCGGCTCTGCGACGGCGCGCATTGCAAGCTGCGCGTCAATCGCGGCGATGCTCGCGATCATGACGCTCATGCGCCGCTCCAGTCGGCTGTCGCCGGCGCACGCGCTCCTAGCGCCGGCGGCGGCGAGCCTCGTGATCTGGGCGATCCTGCGCTCCGTGTGGCTGACCCATCGGCGCGGCGGGATCGTCTGGCGCCGGCAACTCTATGCCTTCGCTGCTTTGCGCGCGCACGTCCGTGAGCGGCAAGAGCGGGTCGAGGCGTTCTACCGGCTGCGTCGGTGAGAGCTCGAATCGCCGTCCGACCGCCGCAGCGGCGACGCTCTCAAGTCGCGGTTTTGACCTACGAATCCCTTGAGTCTCAAGGCTTTCCGGGTTTCATCTCAGGTTTCTCACGAACCCTGTCGATCTCGGATTGGAGGTGCTCGATGCGTACGCTCAGAATTCTCGCCCTGGTCGCGGCTTTGACGCCCTTGAGCTTGGCGAGCAGTGGCTGCCAGACGCTCTCCGGAAGCGCGACGGCGTCGAGCCCCGGTAGCGACGTGACGCCGTTCCAAGGCGACGACGACTTCCGCAACTGGTTCGCCTACTACTACAAGAACGGGAACCCTGCGCGGCTGACCGCGGCTCTTCATTTCATGCAGTCGAACGCCTACCTCTCCGACCATCCCGACATCGCCTCGATCTTCATCGGCCACATCTTCACGAAAGAACCGGCCGCGCTGGCGAGCTGGGTCAGCGAGTGGAAGAGCGACGCAAAGCTCAAAGAAGAGGCTTGGAGCGTCCTCCTCACCGCCCTCTGGTTCTCCGGCACGAAGGAAGGCCACGAGCTTTTGACCGAGAATCTCGGTCGGGCCTCGCGGCAGTATCAGGATCGCCTCGGCGAGGTCCTGAAGGCCAAGGTCGCGCCGCCGGCGCTCACCGAGGGCGACATCACCGATCCGCGGCACATCAACCTCCTGTGGGCCGCCTTCAGCGCCACGGGCGACGCCGCCTTTGTCCGCAAGATCGTCGGCGCAGTGAAGAACTACGGCAATGAGTCGGACGCTTTGGCCAACGCCATCGGCGAGGCCGCGATCATGACCCTGGCGAGCAACGTCCCCCACCACGCCGTGGTCGAGAAGGTCTGCATGGACGAGAACCGGCAGAACCCGGACCAACGGACCCGGGCGCTCTTGGAGACCATGTTCCGCATTCTGGCACAGCTGGCCGCCGAGAAGGACACGCGGCCGGCGCATTGAGCTAGAATGAGGGGATGCTATCCCCATTCCTCAAGCTCATGACCGCATTCGCCTTGGCCCAGACTCCAGTAGCGGAGCCGCTGGAATACGATCTGCTGAGCCAGACTATTGCGATCGACGCGCTGCGCGCGGGCAATCACGACGACTCCGGGGTGAACGACTACGTCTTCCACGCCCGAGTCTTCGGCCTCCTTAACTCTTCCGAGGAGCGCAACCTGGCCTTCGAGAAACGGAAGAAGCTCGAGGTCGATCTCGGCACCTTCGGCGCGACCAAGATCGACGCCCTGAGCACCTGGAAGGCGGACGAGAAAGCGAAGGACGCGAAGGAGCTGACCATCGAGGGCAACGCCGTGCGCGAGCTCGTGGCGCGGACGATGACTGAGCTCAAGGTCACCGAAGGCGACGTCGCCGTCATGGTCGAGATCGAGATGACGGAGAAGAACAAGCGCTTCTTCTTCCTCGGCGAGGACACGATGGTGGGGAAGACGAGCTACCACATCATCGCGCCGACGAAGTTCGACGTGCCGGCGCGGACGAACGTCGCGATGACGATCACGGACGACAAGGGTACGCTCGTGAAGTTTACGGTGCGTTATGCGAAGCCGGCGGCGGCGGCGAAGAAGAATGAGCCCGTACCGGTGGGTACGGGCTCGAAGTAGACGGAGAGTCGAGAGTCGAAAGTCGAAAGTGGAGGGAAGTACCGGTTCGCGGCTACTTCAAGATGCTATGGAGCATCTCGCGGTACTTCGGCAAACCCCAGAACTCGTCCGCCACCAAGAGCTCGGCCGCGTCCGAGGCCGTGCGTAGCTTCGCGCCGATGGGCTGCGACTCTTTCGCCAGGTGTTGGACCTTCTTGGCCTCGTCTTCGATGTGGTGGGCCTTCTCCAGGCTCTCGCTCAAATTCTTGCGGTAGGTCATGACGTCGTTGAAGAGCGACTCGAGCTTGCTCAAGCGCTCCCCCAAGGTCTCAGACAGCTTGTTCGAGCGGGTCTTCTCGGCGACGCCGTAGGTGCGCTGCAGCTGCTTCTCGATGGCCGGGATGACGAACTCGTCGACCAGCTCGCCCATCGTCTGGAGCTCGATCTCGACCGTCTTGGCGAAGCGCTCGAGGTTGACGTTGTAGCGGGAGGCGATTTCGTCGCGGCTCAGCACCTTTTGGTCGACGAGGAACTGGGTGGCTTTCTTGTCGTTCCAGACCGCGAACGCGTCGGCGCTGGAGTCGAAGATCGGCAGGCCGCGCTTTTTGGCCTCGGCGCGCCACTCGGCGGAGTAGCCGTTGCCGGAGAAGACGACGCCGCCGTTCTCCGTGATCAGCTCTTTCACCAGCGTCATGACGGCTTCGTCGCGGTTGCTCTTGGACGCGAGGAGCGCCTTCAGACGGACCGAGGCGTCGGCGAAGGCCTGCGCCGCGGCGGCGTTGAGGATCGCCATCGGCACGGCGGTGTTGGCGGAGGCGCCGACGGCGCGGAACTCGAACTTGTTGCCGGTGAAAGCGAACGACGAGGTCCGGTTGCGGTCGGTGTAATCCTTGGTGACGTCCGGCAGGTGACCGACGCCCAAGTTGATGATCTGAGCTTCGGTCGCGCGCGCCGCCTCACCCTTGGTGATTTGCTCGAAGATCGCCTCGAGCTGCGCGCCGAGGAAGACGGAGATGATGGTCGGAGGCGCTTCGTTGCCGCCGAGGCGGAGGTCGTTGCCTGCGTTCATGATCGAGGCGACGAGCATGTCGCTGTGCTTCTTCACGGCCGCGACGGTGATCGCGATCATGGCGAGGAAGCGCAGGTTCTGGTGCGGGGTGTGGCCCGGCTCCAGGAGGTTGTCGCCCTTGTCGGTCGCGAGGCTCCAGTTGCAGTGCTTGCCGCTGCCGTTGATGCCGGCGAACGGCTTCTCGTGCAGGAGGCAGGTGAAGCCGTGGCGGGAGGCGACGCGCTTCATGGTCTCCATTGCGAGGACGTTGTGGTCGGAGGCGACCGCGGCGTTCTCGAAGATGGGCGCCATCTCGAACTGGCTCGGCGCGACCTCGTTGTGGCGCGTCTTCACCGGGATGCCGAGGCGCCAGAGCTCGCGGTCCATGTCTTCCATGAAGGCTTGCACGCGCGTCGGGATCGCGCCGAAGTAGTGGTCCTCGAGCTTCTGGCCGCGGGCCGAGCCGGAGCCCAGGACCGTGCGGCCGCACATGATGATGTCCGGGCGCTTGGCGGCGAGCTCTTTGTCGACCAGGAAGTATTCCTGCTCGGCGCCGAGGGTCGAGACGACGGATTTCACGTCGACGTCGCCGATGAGCTTGAGGAAGTTGACGACCTCCGCGGAGACCGACTGCACCGAGCGGAGCAGTGGGGTTTTGTTGTCGAGCGCTTGGCCGTGGTAGCCGAAAAAGACGGTCGGGATGCAGAGCGTCTTGGTCGTCGTGCCTTCGAGGATGAAGAGCGGCGAGGTCGGATCCCACGCCGTGTAGCCGCGCGCCTCGAACGTGGAGCGCATGCCGCCGGAGGGGAAACTCGACGCATCCGGCTCGCCCTGGATCAGCTGGCCGCCGGTGAAGCGCTCGATCACTTTCAGCTCGGAGTGATTCGAGTGCTGGATCGAGATGAAGGAGTCGTGCTTCTCCGCCGTCAAGCCCGTCATCGGCTGGAACCAGTGGCAGAAGTGGGTCGCGCCGTTGCGGACGCCCCAGTCCATGATGACCTGCGCGATCGCCTCGGCCGTCTCTTTGGTGATCTTACGGCCGCCGTGCTCGAGGGAGCGCGTCAGATCCTGATACGCGTGACGCGGCAGGCGCTCGCGCATCTGGCCGAGCCCGAAGGTGAGCTCGCCGAAATATTCGGAGACCGGGACCATCGAGAAGTCCTTCCGGCTTTTTTGGTTTAGCAATTGGCTCGCTTCGCTGAGCTTGAGGGACGGATGGGCGGTGGGATGCATGGGCGAACTCCTCCAGTGGCTTCACGGATGCGGGACCCGTCGAAACCGGGGTTTGGGACAGACCTCCACCGACGTGACACCAGGGGAAGTCTTGCCCGGATCTTAAGGGAAGAGCCTGAAAATGCAAGGGTATACGGTAATCATTGGCAATTTGCTTAAAGTTTGCATTTTTACCACCGAAAAAATCTCTGCTCAGGCAACGCAGGGGGTTCGGACATGCTCGACAAGCTGATGGGTGCGGCCAACTCGGTCACGGTGACCTCGACCGACGGCTTCATGTCGCGCTTGTTCAACTCCGTGATCGGCGTTCTCATCGGCCTCGTGCTCTTCCTCGCCAGCTTCGTCATCCTCTGGTGGAACGAGGGCAACGTCATCGCCGAGAAGGGCGCGTTCGAGGAGATGCGCAAGGTCGTGCAGAAGGCCCAGGTCTCGGCGCCCGCGGCGAAGCACAACGGCAAGCTCGTGTTCGCGAGCGGGCCGCTGAAGTCAGTGGAGAAGATCGGCGACGCGCCCTATCTGAAAGCCGGCGACTTTCTCGTCGTCGAGCGCGTCGTCGAGATGTACCAGTGGACGGAGAAGAGCGAGACGCGCCGCAAGTCGAACCTCGGCGGCAGCAGCACGCGCGAGACTACATACACGTACGCTCTCGGCTGGGCCCCGGGCCGCGTCGAGTCGGCGAGCTTCCAGATGAGCGCCGGTCACGAGAACCCGCCGCTCACCGTCGAGGGGCATCGCCGCATGGTGAAGAAGTCCTCCCTCGGCAAATTCGACGGCGCCGCCATTCTGGAGCGGGTCTACCCGACGGAGAACCTTCCGGTCACCAAGGAAAACCTCGCCTCCGGCAAAGAGACGAAGGGCGCGGTCATCAACAAGGGTCTCCTCTATTTCAAAAAAGATCCGAAGGCTACGGGCGACAAGATCGGCGACGTTCGCGTCAGCTACCGCGTCGTGCGCCAGGGGCCGTTCAGCGTCATGGCGCGCCAAATGCCGGGCGGCAAGCTCGGCCTTTGGAAATCGAAGAACGGCAAAGAGAAGTTCCTGGTCGAAGAAGGCAAGAAGCAGCCGAAGCAGATGATCGAGCACGGCAAGGAAGCCGCGAGCGACATGGCATGGGTCTTTCGCTTCGTCGGCTTCGCGGTCATGTGGATCGGCCTCAACCTTCTCGCTGGCCCCCTGATCACGCTTCTCGACTTCATCCCGATCCTCGCCACCGTCGGCCGCTTCGTCCTCGGGGCCATCTTCGGCCTCGTCGCCTTCGTCCTCTCCGGCGTGACCATGCTGGTCTCGATGATCGCGCACAGTCCCGTCTTGCTCGTCCTCTTCCTGGGGGCGGCGATCGGGGGCGCGGTCTACTACGTCAGGGTCGTGAAACCGAAGAAAGATGCGGCCGCGGAGCGCGCCGCAACGAGCGGCGCCGGCAACGGGCGCAAGGGGAGCAAGGAGCCTCAGCCCGCGATGGACGACGTCGCAGCCGCCTGACGCGCCTCCGCCTCGGAGGCCTCCGTCCGGCATTGCACCCAGATCAAGAGCTTGTCGTCGCCCGACTCGACGTCGAGGACAGCGGCCGACTCGTCACGCTCCAGTTTGTCGATCATCGAGAGGATGGCGGGTCCACGGGTCGAATGCGCGTTGTGGAAGATGCCGTCGCTACCGAGCAGGACGTGCACTTCGAGGTAACGGGACAAGTCGAGGCTGACCGGTTCGAGATCAAGCGACTCGACGACGCCGACCATGTTGCCCCGCGCGCGAAGCGCCTTGACGTAACGCCCCGACTCCGAGCGCACGGCGACGAAGCAGGGCACATGGCCCGCGCTGTAGTACACGATCTCGCGCACGGAGATGATCGCGAGACCGATCGTCATCGTCTGGAGCTGCGACTTTCCGAGGACCAAGAGCGTTTTGTTCGCGCGCTCCAACCAGGCGATCGGCTCGAAGGTCGGATCGAGTGAGGCGTTCGCCCAGAGCGACTGCAGCGCATGCGTCACGAGCGCCGCCTGCACGCCCTTGCCGCTGGCGTCGGAGACGAGGAGCGCGACACGGCCGTCGGGGAGCTCGCGCACGCCGACCCAGTCGCCGCCGAGGACGTGGTGCTTCTTCTGGAAGGTGTGGACGCGGACTCCGCTCGCCGCGAGCTGCGTCGGCGGCAGCGTGTAAGAGTCTTGGATCTGGCGCGCCATCTCGAGCTCTTTGTCCATCGCCTTGCGCTCGCCGACGCGAACGCGCTCGCGAGCATCCAGCTCGTTTAGGGCCTCGCTGCGCATGCGTTGAATTCGGAAGAACTCGCATCCCCAGGAAAACAAAGTCGCCAAAATGCACATGACGACCCAGCGCAGGTACTCCGGATAACCGTAGTAAGGCGTCGACGCGATCACGGCGAAGGCGATGCCTTCGGCAGCCAAGACGCGATGACTCCAGAACGGGCTCAACCGGAGGAACGCGCTCCCGAGGCTCATGACGCACGCAGCCGCCAGGGTGACGCTGACGCCCGAGCCGCCGAGCCCCTGCCGCAGCAAGTAGGCGAAGCCCGCGATGACGATGAGCTGCGCCACGACGACGGAAGCGTGAGAGAGTAAGACGATTCCGAGGCGGCGGCTCACGACCGAGAGCAGCAGCGCGATGCCTGCGAGGCCGATGGTCAGCTGGATGATCGGCTTCGCGACCTCGGCGATGAGCGTCGCACCGATCATGGCGAGGAGGCACATTCCTAAGCCGAGCCGGCTGATGGTGCGCGTCGTCGCGTCCGCGTGCGCCTCGACCCAGGCGACCACGAACTCGCGCTCTTCGGCGGTGAGTTGACGGGACTTCATAGCAGGATCATCGGTCGAAACAGCGGCTTTCGTGACAGCTCGAGCGATAGGGCGAAGCTATGGCGACGATCAAAAACGAACATTTCCGTTAGCAGTTTCCAGCGCGTACAACTGGTCTCAGCTTCGCTCCTCCCGCAACTCCGCGAGGAAAGCCCACCTTGAACCCGCCGCCCGCCGCCTTCCTGACCGACCACATCGCTCTTGCCGTTCGCGACCTCGCCGCGAGCCGGCGTTTCTACGAAGCCCTGGGAGGGCGCACGGTGTCAAAACCGTCGCCCCACTTCCTGGAGATCATGCTCGGCGAGCAGCGCCTGCATTTTCTGCCCGAGGCGCGTCGCGACGCGAGCGTAACCGACGAAGTGCGCATCGACCACTTCTGCGTCGCGGTCGAGTCCGTAACGGCGCTCGAAGAGTATGCCGCCTGCCTCCGCGCTTTACCCGAGCTCGAGGGCCGGCGCATCGAGGTCGAGGACTCGGAGCGCCTCGGCGCCGGCTTGCGGGAGCACAGCGAGGAGCGGCCACCGCTGAAGACGCTCTACTTCGCCGACCCGGACGGGATCCGGATCGAAGTGCGTGCTTACCGCGAGAACACGAGGTAACGGTAACTCGCCGTCGCGGTCGTCGTGGCGCGACAAGCTCCGTTCGCGTCGCCCACCATCCAGGCATGGCCGTCGAAGGTCGTTTGCACATGGCGTCGGCCCGGCGAGACGACGGCGAAGTCGCGGCGATTGCCCTGCCAATCGAGCCAGAAAACCGTGGCGGCTCGCGCCGACTCGTTGACGAACTCGATCGTCCCGGGCGCGCCGGAGCTCAGAGTCTGGTTCGGCGTGCCGCAGCCCCAGTCGTCGAGGAAGGGCTCCTCCTGGTGGACGACGAAGGGCGTCGCATTGGCGTCGACCTGGTAGCGCGTGACGCAGGCGCCGTTGGCGTCGGCGACCTCGAAGACGTGGCCGACGGTCGCCTGAAAGGTCGAGGCGTGGCGGACCGGCATGGCGCTGAAGGGGCGACGGACGCCGGCCGTGTCGACCCACTCGAGGCGCATCGCACGCCGCGAGGCGTTGACGAGCTCGACCGCAAGGCGCGGGCCCCGGTCGCGGCTCGCGACGACGGCGTTGCAAGGGAGCTCGATCGGTCGCCGCGCGGCGATCGGCAGGTCGGGGCGGCCCTCGTAGAGGTGATCGATCCCGTCCAAGTCGCCGTCGCTGAGCAAACCGCCGTTGTTGTAGATCGGATTGCAGTAGTTCATCGCGGATGCGGCGTCGTAGGCGCCGACCGTCCGGTCACCGTCGGTGCCTTGCGCCGGTTCGGCGCAGCTCGACGGGCGATCGGTCCGGTTCTGCTCGTGGGCCAGGCCGGCGGCGTGGCCGAACTCGTGGACGGCGATGCCGCGGATGCAGTCCTCGCGGTTCGCCTGGCAGCTCGTGCTCCAGTTGCGGAACTCGAAGTTGAGGACCAGCCCGTCGACGGCGTGGCGGACGTTGCGGCCGAGGCCGACGGTGTGCGGGTTGTTGCTCGCGGAGTCCTCGACCCCGACGCGGATGCCGCCGCGCGTGCTCGCCGAGCACATGCGCCAGTCGACGAAGCTGAGCGAAGTCTTCTCGTTGTATTGGGACTCGATCTGCTCGCGGACCCAGCCCCGCTCTTCGGGGAAAGGGAGAGCCGACAGCTCCCAGCAAACCGAGATCCGCGCCGTCGGCCAAAGATCGCGCTCCGAAACGTAAGACGCCGCACGCGAGGCCTCGGGCAGTGGCTTCGAGCAAGCCGCTAGGGCCATGAAAATCGGCATAATGCAGCGCGGCATGAGACGTCCTTTGGGGGAGGACGTCTCATGCCGAAATTTTTCGCCGTTTGCACCCGTTTTTTTTACGGGAAGAACACGCCGCCGGTTGCGGTGGCTGCACCGCCGTCGAGGGTGCCGCCGAAGACGATGACGGACGAGCCCGTCCAAACCGCGGTCGGGTGCATCCGAGAGGCCGGTGCCTGCGCCGCGCCCTCGCTCACGCGCCAGGCCTTGGCGGCCGGGCTGTAGGCGGCCATCGCGCCGAGTGAGAAGATAAAGCGGGCCGACTTGCCGCCGTAGACGAGCATCTCCGAGCCGGTCCAGACCGAGGCATGCTCGAAGCGGCCTTGGGCGGCTTCGGTCGTGAACGAGAGCCAACTACCGTTGCTCGGATCATAGACGCCGCCGTTGCCGCTCGATCCTGCAGAGGTCGAGGTCTGACCGCCGAAGACGAGCATCTTGCTGCCGGTCCACACCGCGGTGTGCGCGTCGCGGGCCAAGGGGGCGCCGGTCGTCGAGAGCGTCGTCCAGGCGTTCGCAGAAGCGCTCCAAGCGGCGCCACGGTTCGAGATGTTGCGAGCCGAGTCGCGGCCGCCGAAGACGATCATCTTGTCGCCCGCCCACACGGCAGTGTGGCCGCTGACGGCGTCGGGCGCGCCCTGCGTCTTCACTTGGCGCCAGGCGCCGGTCGTCGGGTTGTAGGCTCCGCCCATGAGCTTGCCGCTCACCGGCGCGCCGCCGAAGATCACGGCCTCGGTGCCGGTCCAAACCATCGTCTGCACGCCGCGGTCGATGTAAGCCGCCGCGTCGGCGAGCTCCGCCGGTTGGCCTGCGGGCGGCGCAAGATTGGTCCAGCGTCCGTTCGCATAGACCGCGCCGTTGTTCTGCCAGACGAACGTCTGCGTGCCGGAGACGGTCTTCGCGACGTAGCCGCCCCAGACGATCAGCTTATCTTCCGCCCACACCATCTGCGGCAGATCGCGCGCCGGAGCGCCGGCGTTCGGCAGTGCCGTCCAGGTCGAGGTCTTCGGGTCGAAGGAGAAGCCGGTATTGGTGGCGCGTCCCGAGGCGTTGAGCCCGCCGAAAACGATCATCTGATTGTCGGCCCAGACGGCCGCGTGCTTGGTCTTCGCTTCGGGCGCGCTCGGGATGCGCAGCCACTCGTTGGCGCCGGCGCTCCAAGCGTCGTAGACGGCGATCGCGACCGAGTCCGCAAACTGCTCGTCGGTGATGCCGAAATGGTGGACGGACTCGTGGATCAAGAGGCGGCCGACGGCCTCGAAGCTCGGGATCGAGGTGTGGTCGCTCGGCCGGTTGCCGCTGGCGAAATCCATCGCCTTGCGACAGGTAACGTAGGAGAGGTCGATCGCGGCGTCGCGCGTCGTCTGCGTCCAGGCGCAGGTCGGCTTCTCGTCTTCCGTCCAGACGTGCTCCGAGGCGGAGATGTCGGCCGCGAGTTGCTCGCGGTTGGTCTGCTCGGTGAGCCAGGCGCGCACGTCCGCGGGGACGCTGGCCGGGAGCGCTTCCGGGCGCAGCCGTAGGACGATGTGCGAGGCGTGCTGCTTCGCTTGCGCGAACGCGAGTCGCAGGGAGTCGCCGCCGCGGCCCATGCCCCAGCCGCCGTAGGCCGCTGTTGCGAACGCCGACCACAAGGCCATGGTCGTCGCGATTTTTTGAGAAGCCTTGAACATCGTCTATCCCCTCTCGGTCAGCTCGAAGAACTGGATCGCGATGCAGTAGAGGCCGTCGCGGACCTCATCTTCACCGAGTTTTCTGCAAAATTTATGCCTGAAGTCACGAATCATTTTCTTCGCTTCCGGGATCTTCGCGCGGTCGATCGCGACGATCTCCGCGTTGATCTCCGAGCGTTCTACCTGCTGGAAATACAGCGCATCGCGCGCCTTCGCCATCAGCTGGCCGAGGAAGGTGTTGATCGCCTCGGTGGAGACGTTGGAAGCATGAAAACCATGTTGGTGGTTCAGTTTTATCTCGTCGCCCTTGCGGGTGATGAGGTTCAGGCGCTGCAAGCGGTCGAGCGCAAGTTGCGCCTCGAACTCGGAAATTCCGAGCCGCTTCGCGATCCACTTACTTTCCGAGCGGAACCCGTCGAGGTTGGTGAGCTCGAGAATCGCAAAATGATACCAGTCGGCGATGAGCTTGACGGTGTCGGCTTGCAGTTGAATCTCGCTGGAATCGCCGCCGACCTTCTTCAAGCGCAGGCGAGCCGAATCGCGGTTTTTCTTCGAGCGGGCGTGCAGGCTCTCGACTAGGTCGCAGAAGCGCTCGATGTCGCCCGCCGCGTAGCCGAGGGACTTGGCGATGCGCTCGGCGGCTGGGCGCGACAAGCCTTGCTTCCCAGAAAGCACCTCGGAAAGCCGCGAGGGAGCGAGCTTCAGGTCGCGGGCGAAAGCCCTGAGCGAGTAGCGCGGGTTCTGCCGACAACGAGACGCGAGCTCCTCCTTGAGGATGGTCTTGTAGTCGTTGATCGCTAGATCTTGCATTCCGACTTCGCGCCTCCGAAACAGAATCTAGCGGATTATCGCGCCGCGCACAAGCTCAAAGAACGTGGTGTTCTGTGACTCTTTGGCTGAGAGTTTGTTTATAAACTGGATTATATTTATGGCGGGAAACGAAGAGCTCCGCGGCGGGCGCCGCGGAGCTCGGAAGACACACAGGCGCTTCTAGGTAACCGGTACGAGCGGGACCGCTAAGATTAGCGGCAGCGCTGCCACTGGATGCCGTAGACGTGGGTGATCTGACCGTCGATCGAGTCGGTGGTCAGCATGCCGCGGCGGCCGGCCGGGGCCGACAAGCGAACTTGGGTGTTCATGTTGAGCGCGCGGGAAAGGCCGCACGGCGACCAGACGAGAGCCGTGATCCCGAGGGTGTCGCGGATCTGGTAGTCGCGGGCGGTCGGGCCGCTGAAGGTCGTGCCGAGACGCGCGGTGGCCGACTGGCCTTGGAAGTAGTACGCCGCGCTCTGCTCGCCGCGGACGCCGGCGTCGAGGGCCGCGTAGCCGCGGTAGTCGACGGTCATCAGGGAGTAGGACCAGCCTTGCGGGAAGTCGAGGTCGACGGCGACTTGGCAGTTCTTGCGGGACTGGTTCAGCGGGATGCCGGGGCCGACTTCGGCGATGTAGCTGTCGAAGAGCAGCGTGAAGGCCTTCAGGTCCGGCGCGACGTTCTGCGAGACGGTTCCGGCGGGGCAGCCCGAGCCGGCGTACGAGATCGAGCGGATGCGGACATGCGAAGGCGCTTGCGCGTTGGCGACGGAAGCGAACGCCATGACAGCCACGGGAGCGCCGAATTTGACCAGGTTCTTGAGAGCGGAAAGCATCTGCGGAGTCCTCCAAGAGAGATGAAGAAGTTGAAGCTCGCTGCGTTGCGAACACGCTCCCTTGAGCAAACGATGTGCCAGAGGTGAGCGAAGGGCGCGAAATTGACGGGGCGATGTTTCGAACACGCCGCGGAGTAAGGGTTTCGGGGATTGCAACGACAAGCTGCTCGGGGAGCCCGTACGTCCAAATGACAGAATCCCGACCGGTCGCGCGGTTTACTTGTGCGACCGATCGGGACTAAGACTCGCTAAGTTTCACTGAGATTCGCTGAGATGCCCCGCCAGAGCGGCGCTCCAGGTGGGATACTTTTGTCCGAATGGGGGTCCCGCGCGCGGCACGGGTCCCCGAAGCGGGGCCTTACGAACCCGGCTCACTCGCACCGCTGCCAGCGAAGAAGGAGGTACGCGGGGCCGTCGAGGCCGACGCGGCTCGCCCCGCCGCCGTAGCGGCTTACGCTCGTTTGGACCTCGGCCTTGACGTTCAACGGGCGGGACTGGCCGCACGGCGCGAAAACGGCTCGGTCGAAGTAAAGATCCATCGCGTCGTAGCTCGCAGCTGGGCCGTAGTAGGGGCGCTCGGCGCGCGCCGTCTCGTTCGTCCCTTGGAAGTAGGCGGAGAAGACCGCCTTACCGGTCGTGCCGGCCGGGAGGCGCAGCGAGGTCTCGGCGTAGACGGCCTCGACCGCGTAAGTCCAGCCGCTCGGGTAGTCGAGATCGATCGAGAGCTGGCAAGTCTTGCGCGATTCGCGCAGGGAGTGGCCCGCGCCGTACCGCGCGGTCATGCGATCATAATCAATGATGAGGAGCGACTCGCCGTAGACGACCGCGTCGCCGTAGCTCGCGGGGCAGCCGCTGCCGGCCTTGACGACGCTAAGGACCGAGACCCATGCCGGCTCGTCGGTGAACTCAGGCTCCCGACTTTCGTCGGCGCGCGCGGCCTGGGCGATAGCGGCCGCGGCGGCCAGGGCGATCGCGGCGAAAAATTGCTCTTTCCAAGTGCTTTGCTCGTGCATCTTCGTCTCCCCCTCGGGCTGAAGATACGAAACAATTGTTTAGAACGCAATATACTCGCAGAACAAAGCGTTCTGTGACTTGGCGAAGAGCGCTCGCAGAACAACAGAACGGTCCATCTTTTTCCGTCTCAGCGTTTTTTGTTACCGCGAGCGCTCACGCGCAATGGCGCGGTCGCGCGAGTTCGCACGCTTTTTCCCCGTTTTTTCGCGGTGGCATGTGAACTGCACAGTACGCATCGTTCTGGCAAATGCGGAACACAAACATTCTGAGGAGGATCGTCACAAATGAAATTCTCGAACCTTTTGAAAGCCGGAGCCGGACTCGCGATCGCGATGCTCAGCTCGTCCGCTTTCGCGCAGAGCCCTGAGTACGTCCGCATCCGCAGCATCTCGTACGCCGGCTCGGGCTGCCCCGCCGGGACCGTCTCGCAAAACGTCGCGCAAGATCTCAAGGCCTTCACGCTGCTCTTCGACAGCTACATCGCCGAAGTCGGCCCCGGCGTCCAGCTGAACCAGTCCCGCAAGAACTGCCAGATCGCCGTCGACCTGCATTTCCCGCAAGGCTGGAGCTACTCCATCCTCGACGTCGACTACCGCGGATACGCGAGCCTCGAAGCCGGCGTCACCGGCACGCAACAGTCGGCATACTACTTCCAAGGTTCGGCTGCGACGGCGACCTTGCGCTCCAACTTCCGCGGCCCGACGCAGCAAGACTACCAAATCCGCGACAGCCTCGGCCTCGCAGCCGTCGTGTGGTCGCCCTGCGGCGCGACTCGTGCGCTCAACATCAACACTCAGGTCCGCCTGACCTCTTCAAACCGCTTCGCCCGCGGCCTCATGACCACGGACTCGATCGACGGCGAGCTCACGCACGTCTACGGCGTCCGCTGGCGCCGTTGCTAATCGACGGAAGACAGGGGTAAATGGACGAGACTCGTCTTGCCCCCCGCGGCCCTTGGGTCGCGGGGGGTCCTCTTTTCGGAGGGCCTCCCATGCGTCATCTCTTGCCTTTGATCCTCGTCGCGACCTCCGCTCACGCGGAGCCGAAAGTCACCCAAGCCTCGCTCGCCGGCAGCGGCTGCAAAGCGGCCCAGACCGCCGTCACCCGGCTCGAGCCCGACGCGCTGGTCGTCGAGATGCCCGCGTTCGAGGCGGCGGCCGGCGGCCCAAAGGCGCGCGGCCTCATGAGGTCCAACTGCGAGGCGGCGGTGACGATCTCCGCCGAGCCTGGAAAGCAGCTCGCCGGCAACGCGCTCACCTTTTCCGTCGACGCCGACGTGGCGAACGGCGCGAGCGCGGAGGTTACGGCTCGCATGCATCTGCAGGGCGCAGCGGAGACCTCATCCGGCGTCGTCGCGTATGGCGACGGCGTGAAGCGCAACGCTCAGGAAGAAACGGTCCGCCTCGAGCCGCGCTGGGGCGGGTGCGGCAAAGCCACGACCTTGGTCTTCGGCCTGGGCGCCCTTGCGAAAGGCACGCCCGCCGCGACGAGCCGCGTCGCGATGGTGAAGGCGGCCAAGCTCGCCCTCGCGTGGCGCGACTGCAAGTGAAGCGATCGCACCGATCGCTTCCGGCTCAGATCCGCGCCGTCTGCCGCAGGCGAACGAGGTAGCGCTCCAGCATCTCCTCCGCATGCTCCGCGCCGAAGACCGTCGAATCGTAATGCAACGTGAGGCGCAGCTTGCCGCCGTAGGTGTTGACGGAGACAGCGACCCGCGTGCGTCGCCGCAGGGGCGGGATCGATTCCAGCCACAGCAGCCTAGTCGACCCCGAGCGCACTCGTCCCTCGGCGTCGAGAAGGCCGGAGCCCGAGAAGGGCCGACCCAAATTGGTGAGCACGGCGCTCGCGCTGCACAGCGGCAAGCGAAAAAACAGCACGAGCGCGGCGAACCAGGCGCCGAGGGCGCGCACGACCCGGATCAGCGTGATCCCCATGCGATGACGCTTGGCGCGGGCCGTCTCCGCGGCGATCGAGGCCAAAAGGACGTCGCGGTCCGCGAGCTCGCGCGCGCTCCGCGTCAGAAACACCATGCTGACCAGGTTCGCGGCGCTCATCGCCGAGTCGTCGGGAAGACGCAGGTCCATAGGCATTGCGAGCCGCAACGAAGGCCGCGGCGCGCCGGGCGCCTGCGCGCCGTTCCAGTCGTCGAGCGCCAGGAAGAAGTCGCGAAGAAGCGCGTCGTTCAACGTGGCGCCGCGGCGCTTGCCGGCGGCCGAAAGCGCGCGAAGGTCTTCTTCTGACAGCACGCGCCGCACGATCGCCGCAAGGTCCGGGGCTCTATCGAGCCCCGCGGGGCGGTGCTTGGGGCGCCGGACCGGCGCGGGCAAGACGCGAAAAAACTTGCGCGTCTCCTCTACGTCCAGCGGCAACCGCGCCTTCAGCTCGGCCGCGTCGAGGCCGATCGTGTCTCGGCGCTCGAAGCGCGTCGGATCCAAGACGCGCGGCGTCATGCCGCCGCCGGCGCCGGCGTGATCGTACGCGAGCAAGAGGTCCTCCAGAAAACCGAAGACTCCCGCCCCGTCGCAGACAGCATGGTGGAACTGGAACAAAAGCTCGGTCTCTTCGGGTAGCTCGTCGAGCCAAAGCAAGAAGCCCGTTCCACGCCGCGGGTCCGACGGAAAGCTGCCGGGACGGACTCCAGGATTCGCGGAGCGCCAACGCACTGCCGGAAAGGCGGCGTTCGGGTCGAGATACCAGACTAGGTCGCGACGGCGGCCCCACCGCGGGCCGCGCACCAAGGCTCGCGTCATGGGATGCCGCACGACGGCCTCGCGCCACGCGCTTTCGAAGCGAAGACGATCAAAGTGGCCGGCGAAGCGGCAGCGGACGAAGCACGTCATCGCGAAATCGGGCCGGTCGTCTGCGAGCATGTAGTGCTCGAACGCGGAAACGGGCCAGGCGGCGTGCGTGGATTGCATCGTGGGCTTCCAGCTCAGTAAACGTGCACCGTCGAGCCGTCGCTCAGGCGGCCGTGCGGCTGCGCATAGCGCTGCTCCCGCCCGAAGAACCAGCGCTGGGCCGGACCCCGGCTGCGCAGGTAGAGCCACTGGCGGAAGGCGGCGACGGGAACGAGCGCGGTCTCTTGCCAGGACCCCAGCACCGAGGCCCAAGCCCGCGGCCACCACCAGATCTTATAATGGATCGGGTCGAAGCCGTACCACTCGGGCTTCTGGTCGACGAGCGTCGCGCCGTATTCGCGGGCGAGGCGCTCGACGTGCGCCGCGAGGCGCATGGCGCGGGCGCGCATGTCGTCGGGCTGCATGTTGCGGCCGGGGAAGAATATGCGGTTCAGGAGGAAGAACTGCAGTCTCGTGACTTTCTCGACGTTGGCCTTCGGGATTTGCACGATCGAGATCTTGGCGCCTAGCTCGCGAAATTTGCGCAGGGCGTATTCGAGCCAGCGCGCGATCTCATCCGGGGGGACTTGATACAGAAGGTCGTTGCCGATGTCGGTGATCAAAGCGTAAGTCGGAGCGTCGCGCTCGTGGGGCGGTCGAGCGGCGAGCGCCTCCCAGATGCCGCAGTCCTTGATGCTCGGGAGGTCGCGGCCGAAGACGCCGCTCTTGATCCCGAAAGAGCGCCCGTAGCCAAAGGCGACGTACAGGTCGAAAGGGCCGCCGAGGTTGCCACGGAGCCAGGAGACCACGGTCGAGATGCCGCGGGTCAGGTTGCTCGCGCCCAGCATGATGATTTGTTTTCTCTGCATTTGCCCATTCTACCAAAGCGCGGCGGATCTGGCCGCCTCAAGCCGGGAAGGCCTCGCGTCCGATAGGCGTAAGCGAGGAAAACACGACATGAAATCACCCGACCAGCCCATCCGCTGCCTCCTCATCCAGCCCGAGTTCCCGATCGGGAGCTTTTGGAACTACAAGGAATCGGTCGAGGCGATCGGCGCGAAGACGCCGAACATGCCCCTCGGCCTGATCACGGTCGCCGCGATCTTCCCGCAGCACTGGGAGTTTCGCCTCGTCGACATGAACTGCCGCCAGGTGAGCGACGCCGACTGGGCCTGGGCCGAGCTGGTCGCGACCGGCGGCATGCTGCCGCAGCAGATGAACACGTTGAGAGTCATCGACGAGGCGAAAAAACGCGGCAAATTCGTGGTCGTCGGCGGCTCCGACCCGTCGAGCCAGGCCGACGTATACACGCCGGCCGACGCGCGCGTCCTCGACGAAGGCGAGATCACCATCCCGATGTGGCTCGAAAGCTGGCGCAAGGGCGAGGCGAAGGGCCTCTTCCGCTCCGCCGATAAGCCCGACATGACGACGACGCCGGTCCCGCGCTACGACCTGCTCGACAAGAACGACTACAACCAGATGGCGCTGCAGATCTCGCGCGGCTGTCCCTTCAACTGCGAATTTTGCGACATCATCGAGCTTTTCGGCAGAAAGCCGCGGATCAAATCGCCGGAGCAGGTGATCAAGGAGCTCGAGGCGATCAAGAAGACGGGCTACACGGGCTCGGTCGACATCGTCGACGACAATTTCATCGGCAACAAGCGCTACATCCGCCAGAACATCCTGCCGGCCCTGACCAAGTGGAACCGTAAACGCTTCCGCCCCTTCTTCTTCGCCACCGAGGCGTCGATGAACCTGGCCGACGACGAGCCGATGATGAAGGAGATGGCGAACGCGGGCTTCCGGATCGTCTTCACCGGCATCGAGACGCCGGACCCGGAGCTCCTGCTCAAGACCCAGAAGTCGCAGAACACCGTGCGCCCGATCCAGGACCGCCTGCACCGGATGATGGCCTGCGGGCTCATGCCGACCGCCGGCTTCATCATGGGCTTCGACGGCGAGAAGAAGAACATGGACGTGGCGATCATCAAGTGCATCGAGGACGGGGCCGTCACGATCGCGATGACCGGACTCCTCGTGGCCTTGCCCAACACGCAGCTCACCCGCCGCCTGAAGAAAGAGGGTCGGCTCATGGGCTTCGACTCGAAGCTGATCGACGCCAACGACACCTCCGCCTCGACGGCGCACGGCGCCGACCTCAAGACCTTCGAGGTGGCCGACCAAACGGTCGCCGGCCTCAACTTCATCACCACGCGAAATCGCTACGAGATCCTGGCCGAGTTCCGCAACGTCGTGGACACGGTCTACTCGCCGAAGGTCTATTTCGACCGCGTGCTGCGCCAGTGCCTCCTCGTCAAGCTCAAGCAGAAGCGCCTCCCCCGCCTCTGGGAGCTGAAGCGGGACATCATGGGGTTGGCCATCATCTCTTGGAAGATGAGCAAAAATCCCGAATGGCGCCCGCTTTACTGGCGGAACTTCTTCAAGGCACTTTTTGCCGGGCCGAACCACTTCGACCTGGCGATGCGTTTGATGGGGATGTACCTCCATTTCTCGACCCAACGGCGCTATATTCTAGATAAGACAGCCAAGCTGCAGGAAATCCAGCTCGAGAGGGCCGTACCGGCTCAGGTCGACGCGACGGGGTCATGATGTCCGAGAAAATCAAATCGCCCCGTGCTCCAGCCAACATCTGGCGCACGGGTACGCTGGTCTTCGTCACGACGTTCCTCTTCTACCTCGCGCTGCAGTACGAAAACTACGGCATCTACTTCGCGCGGCATCGCACCGCGTTCTACCCGATGTTCTCGGACCTCTCGCGCATTTTGCTCAGCCAGGTGCAGAACCTGATCGTCTCGGGGCTCGTCACCGCGCTCTTCGTGGCCGCATCGAAGACCGTTTTCGGCCGCGTCTTCGCGGTCTCGGTCTACGTCTTCGTCCTCACCTACATGCTCTTCAACAACATCTTCTACACGATCTTCTTCGACCACTATCAGGTCGGCTTCATCGAAGGCGCCGAGACGAGCCTCGAGACCCTGAAGGACTCGATCGTTGGCGAGTTCGGCGTCGCCTTCTCGGCGAACGCGATCGTCGCGCTTTGGCTTGCCTGCCTGGTCGGCGCGCAGATCCTGCGCCGGCAGGAGAAGGGCGAGCCCTGGCCGAAGTTCTACTTCAAGAACGGCCGCGTTCCTTACGTCTATACGGCGGTCTATTCGATCATCTGCTGCGGCATGCTGATCGGGCGTGGCGACCTCTACAACATCAGCGCGCATCCTTTGATCTCCGTGACCGCTAGCCTCTTCCGCGCGGCGCCGCAAGCGAACATGGCGCAAGCAGCGACGCTCAATTACGATCCTTATCCGCTGAAGTTCGGCCTGCCCTCGAACGTCAACGGCTTCCCGGCCGGCTGGCGCGACACGCCGAAGCGCTGGAGCACCGACCCGAAAAAGCCGAACATCGTGTTCTTCGTCCTCGAGTCGGTCGGCTCGAAGCAGATCTTGCCGGACGGCAAGCTGGACCCGAAGACGACGCCCTTTCTCGCCTCTTTGAGCCAGAACCAGACGATTTTCACGCACATCTACGACAACTTTCCGGGCACCGTGCGCTCGCACGTGCCGATCCTGACCGGTGGCTACACGATCACCTGGGGCTCGGTCTACGAAGAGTACAAGCAGTCCTTCATGGGCCCGACGATCCCCGGCGAGCTCAGCAAGGCCGGTTACAAGACGGGCCTCTTCTCGGCGCAGTTCATGGACACCGAGAACCTCGGCATCGTCTACGAGAACCTGCCTTGGGACGAGAGCTTCACGCCGGAGGACGGCACCGACGACTTCCGCAAGTCGAACAAGCTGAACTCGTGGGGTGTCGACGAGCGCCGGGTCATGGACAAGGCGATCGAGTGGGCCAGCAAGCAGTCTGGCCCCTTCCTCCTCGAGTACATGACCAACGGCACGCACCATCCGTATTCGATCCCGAAGGACTACCCTGCGCTCGTCCCCGCCGGCACCGGCGATGGTCCGGTCGATCGGAAAGCGCGCTACACCAACGCGCTGAACTTCACGGACTCCGTGATCAAGCAGCTCGTCGACCAGCTGAAGGCGAAGGGCCAGCTCGACAACACGATCATCTTCATCTGCGGCGACCACGGCGAAGCCTTCGGCGAGTGGCACCCGACGAACATGACGCACAAGAACTACATCTACGACGAGAACATCCGGAACTTCCTCCTCGTCATCGACCCGCGCAAGAAGGACGGCCCGACGACGGTGCCGATCCTCGGCGCGGTCGGCGACATCGCGCCGACCATGGTCAACACCGTGGCCCCGGCGAAGCGCGACTTCTTGGGCCAGGATCTCTTTGACCCCAATTACAAAGAACGCATCGCTTACTTCCACAAGAACGCGCAGCCCGAGCGCTGGGGCCTCCGCGACGGGAAGTGGAAGTTCATCGCCAAGAAGGTCGCCCCGTTCGAGCCCGAGCTCTTCGACCTCGAGAACGACCCGCACGAGCTCGTAAACCTGGCCGACAAGAACCTGGAGAAGATCACCGAGTACCAGGCGCTGGTGAAGCAGTGGTACCTGAAGATCAACAAGGACTACGGCGACCGGCTGCGGGGCTTCCGCAAGACCGCCGGCGTGGCGCTCGCGATCGACGACCTTTCGACGCCCGGGCCGAAGAAGCTGGCCTTCGGCTCGCTCAAGGGCGGGAAGAAGAAGGACTTCCACGAGATCAAGACGGTCAACCCGGAAGAGGACATGGTCGCGTGGACCTTCGGCGTCGCTTTCCCGGACGACACCACGGTCTTCTACGAATGGACCTCACCCGCCGGCAAAAAGCGCGAGATCACGTTCAAGTTCGACAAGGACTGGACGTCGGCGCACGTCTTCCACAAATCCCCCGGCCCGATGGAAGAGGGGAAGTGGAAGGTGCGTCTGCACGCGAACGGGAAGGACCTGATCTCGGGGGATTTCGAGGTGAGTAAGAACGCGCCGCTGTACAACCGCCGAGATTATTGAGGACTAGCAATACAGAGTTAGGCGTGAGCGTCCGCTACCTCCCCTGGCGCGATCGATCGTGGTCGTTAAATCCGCGGCGGGGCAGGGGAATCCTGGAAGCCGTTGAGCCACAAGGCTTACAGGGTGTAAGCAGCGGAGCCTTTTCACGAGGATCCGCATGCAGACCGCCACCCCGGCCGCCACCAAACCATCGACACGGTGCGTCGAGATCGATGCCCTGCGCGGACTTCTTCTATTGATCATGATGGCCAACCACCTGGTCCTCTGGCCGCTGCAGATGCTCAAGCCGGCCCTCGAGCACCTCTACCAGCCGTTCGGCTTCGTCAGCGCCGCCGAAGGCTTCTTTTTCCTGTCGGGCCTCGTGAGCGCCATGGCTTATGGCCGTTTGGCGGACCGAAAACCGCTGCGCGAGGTCGGCCTCGCCGTCGCCCGTCGCATCCGCAGGCTCTTCCTGGTCAACCTCGTGCTGGCCGCGGTCATCGCGCCCGTCGCCTGGTCGTTTGCCGCCCAGCCCGAGTGGACGAGCGCCGTCCTCAAGGAATACGGCGCGATCCGCGGTCTGTCGCTCCTCGAGCTGGCCGTCGGCGTCAACGAGCCGTGGCTGCTCGACATCCTACCTGCCTATATGATTTTCCTGGCGACCATTCCTTTGTTGATTCTGGCCCAAAAACGCCGCGTTTTGTGGCTGCCGCTGGCGGTCTCCGGCGCGCTTTGGGTCGCCGGGCAGTTCTTCCCGTCCGCCAAGGTCGCCGACGCGCTGATGCGTGTTTTCCCGAGCCGCTACGTGTCTTTCGGCTGGTTCGAGCTCGCCGCCTGGCAACTCGTCTTCGTCTCGGGTTTCGTCCTCGGCAACCTGAGCCGGGTCGGCGGCTTGCCCGCTTTCCTGGCGCGTCCGACCTGGAAGACGACCGCGCCCTTCGCGCTCCTTCTGGTCTTTCTCTTCGTGCAGCGGCACGCCGAGCTGCCGCTGCCGCCCCTGCGCCTTGAGCCCTACCTCTCCGTGCGGGCTTTGGCCCCGCTTCGGCTCCTCAACTTCATCGCGCTCGGCATGGCGATCCGCGGCGTCTGGCCCCACCTGCGCCGGCCGCTCGGGTTCCGGCCGCTCGCGACGATCGGCAAGCAGTCGCTGCCGGCCTTCGTCTTCCACATCCTGGCGATTTATGCCTGCGCCCTGCTCGTGCCGCAGACGCTGCCTCTCGCCTTGGCCCTGCCGCTGTTCGTCCTGATGACGGTGTCGCTCTATCCGGCGATCCTCGTCTTCAACGGCTGGGAAAAGAGCTGGGCGCAGGACCGCGAGAAGTCGCTCGCTGTCAGCGCCGCAGTCTGATCCACAGCTTGAGAGCCAGGTACTCGAAGAGTCCGTGGCGGCGCTTGTATTTGCCGTGGAAAAGCCGGTAGCTGTCGGCGACCTTGTCGATGTGGACGTTGTCGGCCATCAGCGACGGCTGTCCGACGCGCCGCTCGAGAATCGGGCTAGTCTCTTTCGGTCTTCCGCAAGCCGCGCTGCTGCGCCCCGAGGATCTTCTTGCGCAGGCGGACCGATTTCGGCGTGACCTCGATCCACTCGTCGTCGTCGATCCACTCGATGCACTTCTCCAGGCTCATCTGCTTGACGCCGTAGAGGTTGGTGATGCCGTCCGAGCCGGTCGTGCGCATGTTGGTGAGCTTCTTCGGGCGGATGGCGTTGACGACGAGGTCGTTGTCCTTCGCGCATTCGCCGATGATCATGCCCTCGTAGACCTCGACGCCCTCGCCGATCATCAAGACGCCGCGCTCCTGCACCGAGGCCAGCGCGTATTCGGTCGTCTTGCCCGAGCGGTCGGCGATCAAGCTGCCGGTGAGACGGTGCTGGATCAGGCCGGAGTGCGGCTTGTAGCCGGCAGACTCGGAGCTGATGAGGCCGGAGCCGCGCGTCGCCGTCTTGTACATGGAGTTGGTGCCGAGCATGCCGCGCGTGGGGATCTCCATCACGAGGCGGACGCGAGCCTCTTCCGTGCTGGCGGCGGAGGCCGCCTCATACGAAAGAAGCGTGCCCTTGCGCTGCTGGTACATGCGCGTGACCTCGCCGGCGAAGGCCTCCGGAAGGTCGAGGGTCATGCGCTCGACGGGCTCCAACAGGACGCCGTCCTCCTTCTTCAAGAGCACGTTCGGGCGGCCGACCATGAACTCGAAGCCTTCGCGGCGCATCTTCTCGATCAGGATGCCGAACTGGAGCTCGCCCCGGCCGAGGAGGTAGAACTGGTCGGGCTGCTCGGTGTCCTCGAGGCGCAGGGCGACGTTTGCGCGCGTTTCGTTGTACAGGCGCTGACGTAGCTCGCGCGACTGGATCGCCTTGCCTTCGCGGCCGGAGTTCGGCGTCGTGTTGATGGAGAAGATCATGCGCATGGTCGGCTCTTCGACCTTGATGCGCTTCAGCGCGACGCCGGCCGGGCCGCTCAAGGTGTCGCCGATCTCCAGCTGGTCAGAGCCGGCAATCAGGCCGATGTCGCCCGCGCCGATCTCTTCGACCTCGACCTGCTTCATGCCTTCATAGGAAAGGAGGCGAGCGACGTAGAACTTCTGCACGGAGGGCGCGCCGGTCTCGGTCACGCCGTGGCGTAGGAGCTCCTGGCCCTTGCGGACCTTGCCGGCGGCGATCCGGCCCAAGGCGAGGTTCCCGAGATAGTCGGAATACGCGATGTTCGAGACGAGGAGCTGCATCTCAGCGTTGACGTTGGCCGTCGGCGACGGGATCGCGAGGATCGTGGCGAAGAGCGCCTTGAGATTGCGCTCGCCCCCGCCGGCCAGATAGGTCGGGATCGCGTCGATGTCCGCCGTGCACCAGCCGTGGCGGGCGCACGCGTAGATGATCGGAAAGTCGCACTGCTCGTTGGAGGCGCCGAGCTCGACGAAGAGGTCGAAGGCCTTGTCAACGCACTCGGAGACCATATTGCTGCCGACGGCTTCCGGGCGGTCGACCTTGTTGATGCAGAGTACGATCTTCAGACCTTTGTCGATCGCCTTCTGGAGGACGAAGCGGGTCTGGGGGAGCGGCCCTTCGACCGCGTCGACGAGCAATATGGCGCCGTCGACCATGTCCATGATGCGCTCGACCTCGCCGCCGAAGTCGGCGTGACCCGGCGTGTCGACGACGTTCACCTTGACGTTGCCGAGCATGAACGAGGCGTTCTTCGCAGAGATCGTGATGCCGCGCTCACGCTCCTGGGAGTCCGAGTCCATCATGCGGTCGGCCGTGGTTTCGTGCGCTTGAAAGGTCCCGGCTTGCTTCAAGAGGAAGTCGACGAGCGTCGTCTTGCCGTGGTCGACGTGGGCAATGATGCAAATGTTGCGGAGATTGCTGGACATAATTCTCTTGATTCGGTGAGTCGGGGTCCGGGAATGGACGGCAGGCCCATATATTAGATTGAAATGGGCCACCAGACCAGCCTTGTTGAGGCCGGTCTGGCGCAAATAGTTAATTTTAATCAGGCATTTAGGTCTTCACGCGCGGCTTGCGCCGCATCTCCTTGTGAATCTTTTTCCATTTTTCACGCTCCACGACCTGGGCCTTAACGTCACGGCGCCGCTCCTGGAACGCCTGCTCACGCAGGAGCTTCTCCCAGGCGGCGAAGCGATCTTTCGTCAAAGCTCCGCCTTCGAGCGCGGCCTGTACCGCGCAGCCTGGCTCCGTCTCGTGCCGGCAGTCGCTGAAGCGGCACTGTGCGGCAAAGTCCTCGACGTCGCCGAAGATTCGCGTGACGCCGGACTCGGCGTCCCACGGCATCAGCTCGCGCATGCCTGGCGTGTCGATCATCAACGCGCCGCCGGGCAGCGTGAACAGATGGCGCGAGGTCGTCGTGTGGCGGCCCTTGCCGTCACTCTCGCGCACGCCTTGCGTCGCGAGCACGTCGACGCCCATCAGCCGGTTTACGAGCGTCGACTTGCCGACGCCGGAGGAGCCGACGGCGCAGACGGTCTTGCCGGTCTCGGCGAGGCGCTCGACCTCGGCCAAGCCTTCGCCGGTGACCGAGCTGACGACGACGACCGGGACGCCGGGCGCGGCCGCGCGCACCTGCGCCAAGTAGCGCGCGGGATCCGCACAGAGGTCCGCCTTGGTCAGGACGACCGCCGGCATCGCGCCGCCGGCCCAGACCGTCGCCAAGTAGCGCTCGAGCCGGCGGACGTTGAAGTCTTCCGCCAAGGCCATGACGAGGAAGACGACGTCGACGTTCGCCGCGATCAGCTGCGCCTCCGCGCCGCCTTCGCCGACTTGCTGCCGCGCCAGGAGCGTCCGCCGCGGCAAAATGCGTTCAATCTGCGCGCCGCCGTGGAGGACGACCCAGTCGCCGACCGCTGGCTGCGCCTCGGCTTCGCCGACCATGTGTACGAGCCGCCCGCGCGGCTTCGCCCAGACGGTGCCCGCCGTCGTTTGCACGAGGGCGCCGCCCTTTTGGGTCTCGACGACGCGACCGAGCGACTCTTGCTCCGATGGCGTGACGAGTCCCGCGAAATGGGCGTCGAGGCCCAAGTCGAAAAGATGCATGTCGAAAGCTCCTTCGCCCGGAGGCGAAACATTGCGAAATCGAATCAACCAGATGGGATTGGATTTGGCAGGGAGCTGGGAAGCGTGACGTGGCTCGAGCGAGCTTAGGCCAGGGCCGTCCAGGCATCCCCGCACGAGAAGAGCTCAGTCATGTGGCACCTCCTGGTGAGGGTTGGAGACCGTGAACCGCACTGAAAAATACGGGAAATACTTTATTCCGTCAAATCCGGCATCGGCTCGGCGTCGGCCGGGTCGTCGCTGGAAGGCGCGCCGTCCAAGGCTTCGCCGCCGCCGCCCGCGCCGGAGTCCTCGAACGTGGAGGCGTCTTCCTGGATCGTGGAGTCGTCGAGCATCGGCACGTTGCTCGTCGCGCCGTCCGGCGTGCCGGCGTTCGCGCCTTCGAGCGGGTCGGAGAAGAGATCGTCCTCGGGCCCCTTCGCGTCCTGCGGCGATTTCGGCGCGACCTCGCCGCCGATGTCGGGGACCGTCTCGCCATCGCCGGTCGTCGGCGCGCGCACGGTGTCGGGCTTCAAGAGCTCGGCCTCGGCGTCCGTGTCTTCGCCCCTCTGCGCCGACGGATCCGCGGGCACGCGGCTGTCGGCCGGCGTCGGGTAGAGGCGCATCTCTTCCTCGTCGTCGCTCGTGCAACGAGCCGCTACGAGCGTCAGCGCAAGGGCCGTAACGGTGACTGCGGAGAAAAAACGACGCAACGACACTTCAATCTCCTGAGCGCCCGAAAGCGCAAAACTTTTCGCCCGAAGCTGCCATCGTATCTCGCCCACAATAAACTTGACTACGCATATGAATGGTCCTTTACTGAATATTGAGCTTGCACACGCATCTCGGCCGGACTCGGCCTGTCTCACTGTTGGACTCCATGTCGGAAGACCCTTTCCCGCATCGAAGCACGGCGCCAAGCGCGCGCGGCCTCTCCAACAGCGAGGAGTGGTAGCGCGTGCTTGTCGCCCTCGTAGCCGCAGCCGCCTCCGCAGCAGCCGCCGGTTCCGTCAGTCCCATCGCTGAATACGAGCCCACACGCTCGGTTCTCTTCCCCGAAGAGCTTTTTGCCGCCGGATACCACGCGCCCGAGCTGGTCGCCGCCGTCACCGCCGCCGGTGCGGAAGTCATCATCGTCACTTCGGAGCCGCGCGACGCCGCCGCCCGGAAGGCGCTTTTTGCCGAGGCCGGCAAGGCCGACCTCGCCCTCCGCTTCCTCACCGTCCCGCACGGCAACATCTGGCTACGCGACTACGGTCCGATCCTGGTCCGCGACGCACAGTCGGCGGCGCCGCGCTTCCTCGACGCGAAATACGACGACACCGGCGCCGACAACGACGGCTTTCCGACGGCGCTCGGCAAGGCGGTCGGCATCCAAGCCGCGGCGCTCCCGGCCGCGCTCGACGGCGGCAACCTCCTCGTCGCCGGCGACGTCTGCATCACCAGCGTCGGGCCGGCGACCCCCGAGCTCTCGCCCACGACGCGCGCCGCACTGGGCTGCCGCGAGACGATCACCCTCCGCAATCCGCCGCATGCGCACGTCGACATGTGGATCAAGGTCGTAGGGAAGGACACCGTCCTCGTCAACCAGCTCGGGCCAGAGACCCTCAAGACCGCGGCGGGCCCAGACGGTCGGATGGCGGAGGAGCTCGAGCGCACGCGCGACCGCCTGGACGCCGGCGCGCGGGAGCTGGCGAAAAGCTTGAAGGTCGAGCGGCTGCCGATGCCTTTGCCGTACCGCGGCGTCTTTCGCACTTTCGCCAACTCGCTCCTCGTGAACCAGACGGCGATCACGCCGCGCTTCGAGCGTTGGGGCTGGGGCCACGACGATTATCCGGACGCCGCGCTCGAGCCCGGGTACGAGCGGGCGGTTCGCGAAATTTACGCGCGCCACGGTTATGAAACAGTCTTCGTACTCGCCGACGGCCTGCTGTATAACGGCGGCGGCTTTCACTGCGTCTTGCTCCAGCTTCCTTCGGGTGTGACGGTGTCCGCGGCTAGCGACCCGCGGCAGAAGAAAGGGTGACGATGGCAGCAGTTTCCGATGTCTCGAGGCTCTCGCGTCGAAAGGCTAAAATCCTTCCGAACGAAGCCCTTGCCACCTCCACTCACTACGTCTCGCCTGCGCTCGAGGCCCGCGTGCGGCCCGAAAAGGGCGGCTACGGCGTGTTCGCGTCGCAGACGATCGAAGCGGGTGAGCTCCTCGTCATGTGGGGCGGCTCGATCCTGCCCGGCGAGCGTTTGGACGAGCTGTCGATGACCGCGCGCCGGCACAGCATCCAGGTCGAAGAGAACCTTTTCCTCGCGCCGAACGGCATGCCGGAAGCGGGCGATTACGTGAACCACTCGTGCGCGCCGAATGCCGGCCTCGCGGGGCAGACAGCGCTCGTCGCCATGCGCCGTATTCAGGCCGGCGAAGAGGTCTGCTACGACTACGCCATGTCGGACGGCTCGCCTTACGACGAGTTCGAGTGCTCATGCCGCACGGCCGAATGCCGCGGGCGCGTCACCGGCAACGACTGGCTGATCCCGCAGCTCCAGGCGCGGTACGCCGGCTTCTTCTCGCCCTACATCGCGCGCCGCATCGAGCTGTCGCACGACCAGCAAAAAAGGCACGGCCTCGTCCGCAGGCGTAGCCGCCTCGTGGAAGTCCAGCGTTGATCCACCCGGATACCGAGCTGCGCCGGATCGACGACGCCATCGGCCAGGGAGTGTTCGCGCTGAAACGCATCCCGCGCGGCTCGATCACGTGGGCCTTGGACTACCTCGACCACGTCCTGACGGATCAGGACGTGGCGAAGCTGCCCCCAATCTACCATCCGATCGTCGACCGTTACGCGTTCCGCGACGGCGAGAACCGCTGGGTCCTGTGCTGGGACCACGGCCGTTTCGTCAACCATTCCTGCGACGCAACCTCTCTGCCGCTCGGCTCGATCGCAGAGGTCGCGATCCGCGACATCCTTCCGGGCGAGCAGGTGACGAGCGACTACGTGACCCTCAATCTGACGGAAGAGCTCACCTGCCGCTGTGGCTCGCCGCGCTGCCGCGGGGTCATGAAGCCTTCGGACCTGCCGCGTTTCGCGGCGGAGATCGACTCCAAGCTCGGCGAGGTGGCGGGGCTCCTGGCGAAGGTGCCACAGCCGGTTCTCGGCTACATGGTGGCGGCGGATCAGGCGCGGTTTCGGGCGGTGGCCTCGGGGGCGGCACCTTATCCGTCGTGCAGAGAAGTGGTCGGCTAAATCGGCACAACGAGCCGACCCCTGCAGAGCGTCCTTTTCCGAGCGAGCCGACGCATTTGCGCCGGCGAGTCGGGGAAACGGACGCGCTCCAGGGGGAGGCCCGAAAGGCCCGCGGACCGCATTGAGCGACCTGGGACCCGGGATCGGGCATCAATGAAGAACCAAGATTACTTGGCCTTCTTCTTCTTGCCTTTTTTGCCTTTGCCTTTTTTCTTCTTCTTGTCCGAGCCTTCTTCGCCAGCTTCGCCTTCAGCGCTCAGCTCATCGCCGCCTGCACCCTGCTCTTTGTCACCCGAGCAGCCGACGCTGCCGTTCCAAACCAGACCGACCGTGAGGGCGAACATCACTGCACGAAGGGCCGTACCGATCCCAAGTCTCATCGCTGACCTCCTAGAAACTGTGTATTCCATGATCGGATACTGAACCGATCTACGAAACCTATCGGCAGTCAGCCGCGGTCCTAAAGTGCCGCGCACGAATTTTCGCGGCGCGCGCGGGCGCCGATCGCGGCGAATGGAATTGGCGACATCGCAAGAATGTCGCGTTTATGGTGTGCTGACGCGGCGCCCGCGATTTGGCGCATCCACGACAAAAGGGAAAAAGCCATGCAGCCCGTGATCACGAGAAATCCTGCGACGGACGGCGAAATTCAGCGCTACGACCGGCACGACGGCGCGACTCGACGGGGGATTATGGCCGCGGCGCGGGCGGCGCAGGCGGACTTCGGCAGGCTTTCGGCCTCGGACCGGGCGCCGCTCTTGGCCCAGCTCGGGAGACTCTTGCTGCGGGACAAGGAGAAGCTCGCGCGCCTGGCGACGGCGGAGATGGGAAAACCCATCGTGCAGGCGCGCAAGGAAGTCGAGAAGAGCGCTGCGGCCTGCGACTACTACGCGGAAAACGCGGCGCGCTTCCTGGCCGACGAGCCGGTGGGGAAGGGAAAATACGTCGCCTTTCGGCCGCTCGGCACGATCCTGATCGTGATGCCCTGGAATTTTCCGTACTGGCAGGTGATCCGCTGCGCAGCACCCGCCCTGGCCGCGGGCAACGCGGTTCTGCTCAAACACTCGGACAACACGACGGGCTGCAGCCTGGAGATCGAGCGGTTGATCCACGAGGCGGGCGTCGAGACGGCCCTGTTCCGCAGCCTGATCACCGATCACGACAGCCTGAAGGAGGTCATCGCCGACGAATCGGTGCGCGCGGTCTCCTTGACGGGCAGCGAGCGCGCCGGCGCGGCGGTGGCGGAGCTTGCCGGAAAACACCTGAAAAAAACGGTTCTGGAGCTCGGCGGCAGCGACGCGTACCTGATCTTCGACGACGCCGACGTCGAGAAGGCGGCGCAAATCTGCGTCGACGCGCGCTACGTCAATTCCGGGCAGTCGTGCGTCGCGGCAAAGCGCTTCATCGCGACGCCGAAGGTATTCGAGTCCTTCCGCGAGGCGTTCGTCGCGAAAGCGAGGCTGAAAAGGGTGGGAGATCCGACGCTCGAGGCGACCGACTGCGGGCCGATGGCGCGCAGCGATCTGCGCGACGGCGTGGCGAAACAGGTGCAGAGCTCGCTTTCGCGAGGCGCCAAGGCCTTGGTCGGCGGCACGACGCCCGGCGGACCGGGCAGCTTTTACCCCGTTACGGTACTCGACGGCGTGGAGCCGGGAATGGCGGCTTTCGACGAGGAAACCTTCGGTCCCGTCGCGGCGCTGGTGCGCGCCAAGGACGAGGGTGACGCGATCTCCCTGGCGAATCGCAGCCGTTACGGCTTGGGCGGCGCGATTTTCTCCCGCGACGTGGCGAAGGCGGAAAAATGGGCGCGCGAGGAGCTCGAAGTCGGATTTTCGGCGGTCAATGCGGCCGTCGTCTCGGATGCCAAGCTTCCGTTCGGCGGCGTCAAGCTCTCCGGATATGGCAGAGAGCTCGGGCCTTTCGGGCTGCGCGAGTTCGTGAACGTGAAGGCGGTGACGATTTCTTGAGGGTTTTGGACTGGCTGGCCAAGCCTAATCTTCTGCCGGCAAAGCGCGATAGCATCGTCCACAGGAGGTGATGCACATGTTTTACTTCAACGAGACCTTGGCCAAGCTCCGCCACCAAGAGCTTTTGCGCGACGCCGAGCGCCGGCGGCTCACGAGCCACGTCAAAGAGGCAAAGCCTTTGCCCGTGCTGAAGACGGCCGTGGCCGCCTTACCCCCGAAAAAGCCCCTCAGCCGCGCTTCCTGAGCTTTCCCGGCGCGCCTCTCCCGTGCGATACCGTAGCGGTCGCAGCAAACCCGGGGAGAGTCCCATCATGAAACACCTGTCGCTATTCGCCATGCTTATGCTCGTTTTCACCGCGGCTTCAGCGTCCGCGGCGACCGAGCTCCGCCACGCGTCCGTTTGGGCCGACGGGCGCTTCGCCCTGCATTCGCCGACGTACTACACGAGCTACACCGCCGACTTCGCGGTCAGCCTCGGCGCCGATCTGCCCTGGGGCTCGAAGGTGCGCCTGCGCGCCGGCCTCGGCGGCGTCGAGAACGACTGGTCCGAAGGCGGCCACGAGGCGACCCTGGAGTGGCGCGAGATCTCCGAGGTGGAAGCCCTACCGGTCGCGCCCTACACCTGGACCGCGAGCTTTACCCGGACGCTGCACGAGCGGAGCTGGTCGCGCTTCTACTCGAAGCTGCAGTTCGTCTTCGTGATCGACCTGCCGAGCGGCGAGACGGTCTTCGAACGCGGCACTGCTTCCGTCTGGGGCTTCCATGAGGCCGAGCTGCCCCTGCCTGGCCAGATCTCTTCGGGCGAAGAGCCGACTTTTCGCCGCCTTTCGACCTATACGGTCTCCCGCGACTGAGGTAGAAACGGCGCATGGACGAGTTTTCGATCATGCGCCTGACGAGGCTCCTGGAAACCTACAAGCTGAAGCATGGCCGGGACATCACCGAGGCCGAGCTCGAGCATGAAGGCTTCGCCAATGAGGTCGTCGGCAAGGCCGTGAACGACGGCATGCTGGACAAGTACCAGGTGACGAATGAGAAGGGCTCGCGCGAGAACCGCTACAAGCTGCACCACGACTGGCGCAGCCTGAAGTGATCCTTCTCGGTTGCCAGAAAGTCTCGAAGTCCTATCACGCGAGACCCTTGTTCCGAGATCTGTCCCTGACGATCTCCGAGGGCGATCGCTTGGGCGTCATCGGCCCGAACGGCGCGGGCAAGTCGACGCTCCTGCGCCTCATGGCCGGGCTCGAAGAGCCGGACGCGGGCACGATCACGAAGAAGTCCGGGCTGCGCACGGCCTATGTGCCGCAGGCGGAGGACTTCCCGGGAGACCAGACCGTCCTGGCGCTCACGATATCGATGGCGACGAGCGTCGGGGTCGACCCGGACGAGGCGGAGTTTCGCGCCAAGATCATCTTGGGACAGGTCGGCTTCACGGATTTCGAGCAGATGGCAAGCCGCCTCTCCGGCGGCTGGCGAAAGCGCCTGGCCTTGGCGCGGGGCTTCGTGCAGGAGCCCGACGTCCTGCTCCTCGACGAGCCGACCAACCATCTCGACATCGAGTCGATCTTCTGGCTGGAGAAGTTCCTCCAGAACGCGCCTTTCCCGTTCGCGATGATCAGTCACGACCGCGCCTTCCTGGAGCGCACGGTGAACCGGGTGGCGGAGGTCGACGCGGTCTACCCGGACGGCGTCTTCGTCGCCCCCGGGGCGTACAGCGATTTCCTGCAGAAGCGCTCCGATTGGCTTTCGCTGCAGCAAAGGCTCGAGGAAACGCTGGCGAACAAAGCCCGGCGCGAGATCGAGTGGCTCCGGCGAGCGCCGCAGGCCCGGGCGACCAAAGCGAAGTACCGGATCGACGAGGCGCACGAGCTGATCGGCGAGCTGGGCGCCGTGCGCGGCCGCCTGCGCGGGCAGGGCGCAGGGACGGCGGCGAAGCTCGACTTCGTGACGACGGGGCGGAAGACCAAGCGCCTAGTCGACGCGCAGGCGATCACGAAGAAGCTGGGCGAGCGGATGATCGTCAAGAACTTGAGCCTGGTTTTGACGGGCGGCCTCAACCTCGGGATCCTCGGCGGCAACGGCACCGGAAAGACGACCTTACTCCGCCTTCTGAAGAAGGAGATGGAGCCGGACTCCGGCAAGGTCCTGCACGCCGACAATCTGAAGATTGTCTACTTCGACCAAACGCGGGCAGGGCTCGATTTCAACCAGACATTGAAAGACGCGCTCACCGGCGGCGGCGGCGACGGCGTGAACTACCGCGGCACGTCGATCCACTACCTGTCGTGGGGGCGGCGCTTCCTGTTTCGCCCCGAGCAGATGGAGCTCTTCGTCCATGAGCTCTCGGGCGGCGAGCAGGCGCGGGTCCTGATCGCGCGGATGATGCTCGAGCCGGCCGACGTCCTGCTCCTCGACGAGCCGACGAACGACCTCGACCTGCCCACCTTAGAGGTGCTCGAAGAGAGCTTGGCGGGCTTTCCGGGCGCGGTCGTGCTCGTGAGCCATGACCGCTACTTCCTCGATCAAGTATGTGACGCGATGCTCGGCCTGGACGGCGACGGCGGGGCGGCGCTTTATGCCGACTGCCAGCAGTGGGAAAGGGACCTAAAGGCGCGGGCAGCGGCGGAGCGAGAGACCGCCGCGGCGGCGAGAGAAGATACGCGCAAGACGTCGACCGGGACCACCGGCGGAAGCTCGCGAAAGCTGTCGTACAACGACCAGCGCGAGTGGGATCAGATGGAAGCGAAGATCATGAAGGCCGAGGCGGCGCTGGAGACGGCGCAGGCAGCGGTCGACGATCCGGCGCTGGCGAGCTCGGCCGTGAAGCTGGCCGCGGCCTGCGCCGCCGCCGAGAAGGCGCAGCAGGACGTCGAAGCGCTCTACGCGCGTTGGGCTGAGCTCGAGGCGAAGCTGAAATGATGCCGTTCGTGCTCGAGGCCGAGGCGCCAGGCAGCAAGGCTCGCGCCGCTCGCTTCACGACCCTGCACGGCGAGGTGACGACGCCGACCTTTATGCCCGTGGGCACGCAGGCGACGGTGAAGGGCATGACGCCGGACGAGCTCGCGGCGATCGGTTCGCAGGTCTTGCTCGCAAACACGTATCATTTGCTACTGCGTCCGGGCGCGGAGGTTTTCGAGACGTTCGGCGGCATCCACAAGTTCATGAGCTGGGAACGGGCGGTGCTCACTGACTCCGGCGGCTTTCAGATTTTCTCGTTGCCAAATGCGCGGCGTATGGCCGAGGACGGGGCCGAGTTCACCAGCTACGTCGACGGCAAGAAGATCCTGCTGACGCCCGAGCGCAGCATCGCGATGCAGCGCTCGATCGGCAGCGACATCATGATGGTGCTGGACGAATGCGTGCCGTCGACGTCGGACAGGGCCGAAGCGGAGCGGGCGATGCACCTGACGCACCGCTGGGCGCTACGGAGCTTGGCCGCACGCGAGGGGAGCGCTTCGGCGTTGTTCGCGATCGTGCAAGGCGCTTGCTTCGAGGAGCTGCGACGGGACAGCGCGCGCTTCTTGACGCAGCACCCCTTCGACGGCTTCGCCATCGGTGGCTTGGCGGTCGGCGAGTCGAAGGCGGAGCGCGAGCATTTCACCGGCTACGCGACGGACTTCCTGCCGAAAGATCGGCCGCGGTATCTGATGGGGGTCGGCACGCCGATCGACCTCCTCGAAGCGGTGCATCGCGGCGTCGACATGTTCGATTGCATCTTGCCGCAGGCGCACGCACAGCACGGCACGGCTTACACACATACGGGGACGGTGAAGCTTCGGCGCACGTTCTATCGAATGGATGAGCAAGCGATCGACGCACGCTGCTCGTGCTACACCTGCGCGAAGTTTTCGCGGGGCTACATCCACCATCTGTTCAAGGCGGGCGAGGGCCTCGGCTGGCGGCTCATCGCGCGCCATAATCTTCATTTCTTTCAGGAACTTACCAGAGAGATGCGCGCCGAGATCCTAGCCGGGAGCTTCGCGGGGTATCACGCGGCGAAACGCTCCGCCTTGGTCCTTGGGGATACCGAAGTCGAGGTGCATACGCCGCGTCTGAAGCGGTCGGAGACGCTCGGCGACTTCGTCGTGTCGCGCAACGTCGCGGGCCAGGCGCGGATCAAGCAGACGAGCTCCGGCGAGACGATGCATCCGACGGGGGCGCCGAACGCGGAGGCGACGCAGCTCTACGTCGATCAGGCCTTGGTCATGCCGCGTTTGGCGGAGGCGGAGCTCTGCATCTGGGACGTCGGCCTAGGCGCGGCCCACAATGCGATGGCGGCGATCGCCGCGGTCGAGGCGGCCGCGAAAGCGGGGGCGTCGTTGCAGCCGCTCAGAATCGTGAGCTTCGAGCGCGATCTGGATGCGTTGAAACTTGCGTTGACGCACGTCGGAAGCTTCGAGCATCTGCAGCATGCGGCGCCCAGCGCCTTGCTCCGGGACGCGCTATGGCGCTCGAAGTGCGCGCCGATCACGTGGGAGCTGCACGCGGGCGATTTTCCGGGGACGATGCGAGAGACCGAGACGCGACCCGATGTGATTTGGTTCGATCCGTTCTCCGCGAAGGCCGACGCGGGCTTGTGGACCGTCGAGGCATTTCGGGTGCTGCGGGAGGCGGCGGGCGAGCGCTGCGTGAGCTTGCACACGTATTCCAGCTCGACGGCGGTGCGGGCGGTCATGCTAGCGGGCGGCTGGATGGTCTTGTCGGCGCCGGGCGCCGGGACGCGCGAGGAGTCGACGATCGCGGCGACGGCGGCGGCGGTGCCGCGGCTCGAGCGCTTCGGAGGGATCGAGTTGCTCGGGAAGACTTGGCTCGAGCGATGGGAGAGGAGTGGGGTGCGGGCTCACGAGGTCGAAGTGCGGGGGCATCCGCAGTTTATTCGGCAGCGGTGAGCATGCAGCGCGCTGATTTTCTGCAGGCGCTCATTGGTCGACGAGCGGGGCCAGGATGAAGACGTTGTCGTCCTTCGACTTCGTATCGATGCCGACGACCGGCGTCGTGCCGATGAAGATCAGGGCTTCGGGGTGCTCGATCTTTTTCGGGAGGTCCCAGAAGGCTTTGACGTTCACCTTCTTCTCGTCCGTGCGGAGCTTCGACTCGAGGCGGCCGATCCGGCCGCTCTCGTCGCTGAGGAGGTAGAGGACGCCGCCGGGGCCGACGGCGAGCTCGCTGAAGTCGGCCATCAGCTCTTCGGCCTTGGCGGTGAAGTCCCAGCTCTTGAGCGGCTTGTATTTGATCTTGTCGCCAGGCACCAAGGCGAAGGGCTCGTTCTTCTCGATGATGTTGTCGGACGAGACGCCGACGGCCTCCGAGCCCGCGGGGCCGAACTCGACGAGCATCGCGGGCTTCTTCTCCTTGAGGACGAGGATATGACCGTCCTTCAGGAGGACCAGGCCCTCGCCGAGCGAATTCACTTCGAATTCGCCGCCGAAATCGAGCTTGATCTTCTGCAGCAAGGTCTTGGCGTCCGCGTCGAAGACGAAGATCGTCCCCGGCGACTCCTCCAGGACGAAGATCTTGCCGCTCGCGTCGCTGGCGACGCCTTCCCACTGCGACGCGTTACCGGCGCCCGACAGGAGGCTCTTGACGTTGACTGTCCGCTCCTTCTTGTTTACGAAGTCCGCCTCGAACTCGGCGAAGGCGATCTTAAAGCCGGCGTCGCCGATGGCGGCGATGCGGATCTTGCCGCTCGCGTCGACTTGGCCGTCGAATCCGGAGAGCTCGTCGACATCGGCGCGCAGCATGGTCACGATCTCCGCCTTGCCGTTGTCGGTGGCGGCGTCGTTGGCGCCGGCAAGGGCCGCGGTCGAGTCGCCGCTCGGGGTGCGGCAGGCGGAAAGGCTCAGGATGAGAAGCGCGGCGAGGGCTGGGCGCATGTGGGGCTCCGAAATCGGGGGAATTCCGGAGATTCTAGCACGGCTCTCAGTGCACCCGCTCCAGCAACATCGACTCGATCGCGTCCTCGACGACGGCGCGACCGACCCGGACGCCGTCCAAGGCGGCGCTGACGATGCCGCCGGCAAAGCCCGCGCCTTCGCCGGTCGGGAAGAAGCCGGGATGGCTCACGGACTGGAGTCCCTTGTCGCGGGTCATCACGATTGGGGAGGAAGTCTTCGACTCGACGCCGACGACCAAGGCCTCGGGGCTGATGAAGCCGCGCATCTTCTTGTCGTAGTCCACGACGGCGGCGCGAAGCGCGTCGGCGATGAAACTCGGCAGAACCTGGTCGAGGCGCGCGGCGGTGACGCCCGGCTTGTAGGTGGAGCGCATCTCCCCCTTGCTGAGGCGCCCGGCCATGAAGTCGGTCATGCGCTGCGCCGGGGTATAGTAGTTGCCGCCACCGGCTTGGAATGCGGCCTTTTCGACCGCCTCCTGAAAGCGCATGCCGTCGAGCGGGTGGCCACGATAAAAGTCCTCACGGACCACGTTCACGACGACGGCCGCGTTGGCGAAGCCGCTGTTGCGCGCGTGGTAGCTCATGCCGTTGATCGCGAGGTGGCCCGGCTGCGCGCTGGTCGGCAGGAGGTGGCCGCCCGGGCACATGCAGAAGGTCCAGATGCCGCGCTCGTTGGTATGCGCCGCGAGCTTGTACTCGGCCGGCGGCAAGAGCTTGCAGCTACCGAATTGGATCTTGTCGATCGCTTCCTGCGGATGCTCGAAGCGCGCGCCCATGGCGAAGGGTTTCGGCGCGATCGCGAGCCCGCGACCCAAGAGCATCTCGTAGGTCTCGCGCGCCGAGTGGCCGATGGCGAGGATCAGGTGGTCGGTCTCGAGCTTGGTGCCGTCGTCTAAGTGCGCCAGGTAACGCGCGCCGTTTTCCTTGCCGTCGCGGTGAGTGAAGTCGGTGAAGCGGCGGCCGAAGACGAAGCGCGTGCCGCGCGCCTCGAGGTAGGTGCGCATGTCCTTCGCGATGCGGAGCAGGTAGTCCGTCCCGATATGCGGGTGCGCGTCGTATTGGATTTCCTGCGGGGCGCCGAACTCGACCCAGCGGTTGAACAGGTAGCGGATGAGCGGATGATTGCGACCGCACGTGAGCTTGCCGTCGGAGAACGTGCCGGCGCCGCCCTCGCCGAAGCAGTAGTTGCTCTCGGGATCGAAGCTGCCGTCGCGGCGCAGAGCGTTAACGGCGCGAAGTCGGTCTTCCACCGGCTGGCCGCGCTCGACGATGATCGCGGGCTGGCCCATCTCGGCCAGGACCAGGGCGGCGAAGGTGCCGGCGGGACCCGAGCCGATGATCACCGGGGGATGGCGGAAGCGGCGCGAGGCGACGTCCAAGCCCGCAAGTGGGTCCTGCACGGAGTCGACGGTTGCCGTTTCGGCGAGCGAGCCGACGCGGGCGAGGACTTGCGCCTCGTCGAGCGAGGACTCGAGCTCGACGTCGACTTGGTAGTGGTAGACGATCCGCGCCTTACGGCGGGCGTCGAGCGACTTCTTGCGGATGGCGATGCCGCGCAGGTCTTCTGGTCGCAGGCCGAGCCGCGCGGCGGCTGCAGCTTTGAGCTGCGTGTCCGTGGCCTGGTCGACGACCGGTACTTCGACGTCTTTTAAGCGTAAAGTCATAGGGACGGCTTATCTATCATAGAATAAGCCGCTGATGTTAATGCTGTCTTAGTGAGCCGGGGAATTAATAGCTTCATCAAGGACTTGGCGCAGGGACTTCGGCCCAATCTCGACCTTTCGGCCGTTCAGGAAGAAGGTCGGCGTGCCGCCGACGCCAGCCTTCTGCATCGCATCGACGATCTTGTCGAGGCGCTCCTTCGTCTTCGGGTCTTTGACGCAGTCTTCGACCTTTTGCGCGTCGACACCGGCTGTCGTCGCGACCTCTTTCGCGAGCGCGACGTCGTCGGGGTCGCCCGACTTCCAGCCCTTCTCTTTGACGAGCTTGAAGCCGGCCTCGTGGTACTTCCAGAATGCGTCGACGCCGAGGTCGTTGGCGCAGATGGCGCCGCGCGCAAGCGTGCCGCTGAGCTCGGTCGGACGCAGCGAGTAGGGAACCTGCACGAATTTGAACTTCGCGCCGACGTCCTTAAGCGCTTGGTCGATCTCCGGCTGTACCGCTTGGCAGTGCGGACAGAGATAGTCCGAAACTTCGACGAGCACGACCGACGTCGACGCGCCACGCGCAGGGTAGGCGGCGAGGTCGAGGTCGACTTTGGGGGCCTCGAGAGCCGGAAGCAGCACTTTGAATCGGTTTTTGCCGCGAAACTCGGCGAGCTTCGCCGAGAGGACGGCCTGGACGCGCTGCTTCTTCACGTAGCCTTCGATCTCCGCTTTCACCTGGTCGAAGCCGACGCCCGGCGGCAATTTTTCCTTGTTGTTGTCGAAGATCTTCTTCACGTCGTCTTCCGTCGGCGCATCGACCGGAACGAGATCGGTCAGGGCCGGCATCGACTCTGGCTTCACTGCGGGGTCCTTCTCCTTCGCCAGCGCGAGGCGGAGGGCGTATTCGGTGAGCGCGCCTTCTTCCCGCTCGCGGCCTTCGGAGCGGGCCTCGTAGAGCGAGCTCTTGAGCTCGGTGGTGAGGTCAGCGTCGGTGTAGACTTTGCCGTCCAGCTCGAAGAGCGGTGCCGCGGCGGTCCCGAAGTTCACGACCGGGCCGTGCGTGGCAAGACGCTTGGTCGCGATGGCGTAGCCGCCGGCGCCGCCGACGAGGAGCGCGATGATCGCGGCGAGAACGGTCTTCATAGAGAAATCCCCCGGTGGCGGGCCGCGTATTGGCCCACCGTACCGGGGGATAAGACCATCACTTGTCTTCTTGGATCAACTGGATCTTGACGACGCTGCCCAAGGGCAGCGCGGTGGGGAAGCGGATCACGCCGCCGTTACGGACGTAGGCTTTGGTCTCGACGCCGTCGACCGTGACGATCCACTCCTGCCAGGCGTTGCGCGCCGGAATGTCGGCGCCGGCGTAGGTGAAGGCCAGGTATTGCTCGACGACGTAGTCGTAGCGGACGCTGACGCTCATGACGTCGTCGGCGAAGCCGCAGCCGTCAACTTTTACGGCCTTGTCCTCGACAACGAGACCGGGGGCGCCGTCACAGACGACCGTGCCGCCCGTCGCGCTCACGCGGCCAGGAATCGGCGCGTTCGGCAAATCGATCGTGAAACGCTGGCGAGCAGTGTTGTCGTAGGTGAGGTGGAGCTTGCGGCCTTCCACGAATTGGGTGGCAGAGAAGTTCAGGCTACCGTCGGCGTACGTGTAGGGCACGATCTGGTTCGTCTCGTCTTTCACGACGAGGTCGACGGGAGCGCCGCTGCCCGGATTGAAGGGGTAGGAAAGGACGTCGGCGCCGACGCCGGTGTAGGTGAAGGTCAAGGTCACGCCGTCGGCCGGGGCTTTCGCGAAGGTGACGATGCCGTTGGTCTCTAGGACCGCGTACGCGGTCGTCTCGACGCCTTCGACGAGGACTTTCAGGGTGCCGGCGGCAACGGGCTCGCCAAGCTCGAACTGCGTCTTGAGCGCGACGTCCTTGGTGTAGGTGACCTGGATCTTGGCGCGATCGGCCGGAGCCGAGAAGAAGTTGATCGTCGAAGGCGTCGCGGCGACGTCGACGCTGTAGCTCGAAGGCTGGACGAGAGCGCCGTCGACGGTGACGAAGAGTGCGCCGGCAAGCGGTTTGCCGCGAAGGGAGTAGGTCGAGTGCTTCGGAGTCGCGCCGTGCGTGTAAGAGACCGAGACGACGCTCCCTTCAGCCGGCGGCACGGTGAAGTCCAGGACCTTACCCATGAGCGTGAATCCGGTCGTGATGACCGCGCCGTTCAGCTTGACCACGAGGGAGCCGGCGTCCGGCGTCTCTTTCATCGTGAACTTCGAATTGAGGGTGACGGCGATGTCCCTAGAGATCTGAGTTAGGGTCGACGTGTAGTCGGCGTCACAGATCGAGCCCCATTTGCCGGTCGTCTTCTCGACGAGGTCGGCCCATTGCACGCCTTTGTTGTAGCCGGTCGGGCACTGCGCCTGGGTTTGCGAGGGGTGCCAGAGGAGGGAGTAGAGACGCGCGTTCTTGCCGACCTGGCGGATCGTCGCGAGGTAGTCGAGGAGGTACTTGCCTTTGTTGTACTCTTTGTTCGGGCAGCCGAGGCCGTCGGAGCAGTTGTCTTCGTCGGTGACGACCAGGAGCGCCAGGGTGGAGTCGCGGCGGATCCACGGCGCGCTGAGGCAGTCGCCGCGCAGCGAGCGGACGGCAGTGAGGACGCCGCGCTCGTTGTTGGCGCCACCGGTGCCGGGCGAGACGGCGGCGGCGAAGTCAGCGGCGGCGTTCGCGTCGCCCTTCTTGATCAGCTTGCGCAAGCAGGTGTCGTTCGGGTCGGTCGTGACGACGCCGATGACCCAGTCGGCCGAATTCACTTCGCTGAGGAGCGGCGCGAGCTTGGTGGCGAGGTTGGCTTGCTCTTCGATCATCGAGCCGGAGTTGTCGATCACGACGAGGACGTCGAGCGGCCGGTCGACGACTTGGTCGAAGAGCTCGTTGACGTCGGCGCCGGCGTAGCCTTGCTCGAAGTTGTCGGTGAGGACCGGGCGGACGACCTGCTTCTTGGTGATGACGCGGTCGTAATACCGGCGCTTCATCTCGAGGTCGGACGTAAGGTAGGCGCCGTCGAGCACTTTCGCGAGCTCGGCCGAGGCGGTGATGTCGGCCGGAAAGCTCATCTCGCTGGCTTTGGTCGTCTTCGGACGTGGGCGCGCCGCGTCGTCGCCGTCCGGATCCGGGGTCTCGTCGGGGATGGTGACCGCGCCGTCGCTGCCGCCGGTGGTAGAATCGTCGTCGTCGCCGTCGCGGCCGCCGTCCGTGCCACTATGGCCGTCGGCGCCGGTCATGCCGCCGTCGCCGCCATCGACGCCGTCGGCTGCGCCGCCTTTGCCGCTGTTGCCGTTACCGCCGCCGTTGCCGACGCTGGGGCCATCCTCATCATTGCGGTCGCCGGTCGTCTCGTCGTCAGAGTCCGTCTTCGGCTCGATGGAGATCGAGCTGGCGCCCGCCGTCGGGGCGTTCGGATCGGTCGGTCGGCCCTGGCCGAGCACACCTTTGGGGCCGTTTGGGTTGGCGTTGGTGCCGTCCATGCTCGGATAGTCGCTGACGGAGCCGGTCTTCCTGGGCAGCGCCTCCTCGCTCTCCACGAAGCTGGGCTTCTCACCGCAGGCCTCGAAGGCGAGGGCCAAGCTAAGAGTCGCGAAGAGCTTAAGGGCGGGCTTCATCACACTTTCCTCCAGGGGGTCCACGTTCGGACCAAATCGTCGGACGGTTCCTCGTCCTTCCGACGCCGGCGCTTGAGGATTCTCTTTAAATCGCGGATTTCACGGCTACTAATTTGAAGGGTTGCGGCTTTTGCCAAAAACGGCGGCGGTCGGGCTCCCTGATTTCCTTGGCCGCCGGTCCTATGCAATGATGCGGGCCGGTTGGACCATTCATTTTTGGGAACAGGATTAGGAACTGTATGAGCACGAAATTGTTTGTGGGCGGACTGAGCTGGAACACGAGCGACGACGGTCTCCGTGGTGCGTTCGAGCGTTTCGGCGCCGTCGATGACGCCAAGGTCATCATGGACCGTGAATCTGGCCGCTCGCGCGGGTTTGGATTCGTCTCGTTCGGCGATGCGGACGCCGCGCGCAATGCGATGACCGCGATGGACGGCACGCAACTCGACGGCCGCGCGATCAAGGTCAACGAAGCGCAAGAGAAGCCCCGCGAATCCCGCGGCGGGTTCGGCGGCGGGGCCGGCGGCGGCGGCGGCAACAGCCGTGGCGCCTTCCGCAACGACGACGGCGGCAATCGCTGGTAATCGTCCGCACTCAGTGTATTTTCGCGAGGCCGCCCCAAACGAGGCGGTCTCTTTCATTTCTCAAGCTCGCGAGCCCGCCCGAGTGCCCACTTTGATCCACCGCCGAGTCGACGCCGCGCGCCGCGGGGAAAATCCTTTCGTCCTCGCCAGGCTCCGCTCCGGTTGGGCGGTGATCGGCGAGAAACAGGTCGCGCGCGGCTACTGTCTGCTCTACCCGGATCCGGTCGTCCCGCACCTCAACGCCTTGCAGGGCGAGGCCCGCGAAGACTTTCTCCGCGACATGGCGCGGCTCGGCGACGCCGTCCTGCGGGTGACAGGGGCCGTGCGCATCAATTACGAGATGCTCGGCAACCTCGAGCCGGCCTTGCATGCCCACGTCTTCCCGCGGTTCGAGGCCGAGGCGGAGGCCCTGCGGACGAAGCCGATCTTTTCGAGCGCTTGGGACGAGCCATGGGCGAAGGCTCCGGCGTATGATGCCCAGAGAGATCGTGAGCTGATTCAAGCCCTCGTCCGGGAGCTCGTGCATGCGTAGGTTGGGAGAGCTGAGCGAGCGTCCGATGGCGCTGCGTTTCGCGGCGTTCTTGATGGCAGAAGGCATTCCGGCGCAGGTGCGCGAGGACGACGGCGGCGGCACGATCTGGGTGATCAACGAAGATCACATGGAGGCGGCGGAGGCGCATTTCGCGGCATTCCGAGCCAGTCCCGAGGACGAGCGCTTCAAACGCGGCGCGGCGCAGTCGGAGAAGATCGCGGCGGAGGCGGAGGCGCGCCGCAAGATGCCGGCGATCAAGCCGAAGGGCGGGGCAGTCTACACCTTCGGCAGCATGTCGGCCGGCAAGGTGACGCTCGCCTTGATGCTCCTGTGCGTCATCGCGACTCTGCTCGCGGAGACCGGGATCGGCATGGGGCTGACCCGACTCCTCTACTTCTCCGAGTATAACCTGCGCTCGTTCCCCGAGCTTCGGGATGGGCAGGTGTGGCGCCTGGTCACGCCGATCTTCCTGCACGCGGGCTACATTCACTTGATCTTCAACGTCATCTGGCTCTTTCAGCTCGGCGGCGCGATCGAGATCACGGAGAGCGGCAAGCGTCTCCTGATCATGACCCTGGTGCTGGCGGTGGCGTGCAACACGGCGCAGTATCTCGTCTCCGGGCCGAGCTTCGTCGGCGCCTCCGGCGTCGTGTACGGGCTCCTCGGCTACATTTGGCTGATGTCGCGGCACTCGGCTCAGCACCGCTACGAGATGCATCCGCAGACGGTCTATTTCATGATCGGCTGGATGGTGGTGTGCCTCGTCGGCATCATTCCGAACGTCGCCAACACCCAGCACGTCGTCGGCTTCGTTTTGGGCTCGGCATTCGGGTACCTGCGCTCAGGCGCCCTGGGCACCGCCCGGCGGCGAAAAAGCTTTCGCAACAAGCCGTAAAGTCGGCGCAAATCCCCGACCTCCCTGGCGATTAACGACTCCCTAAGGAACCGGCAGAAAGCTGCCGATCACAAGGGGACTCTCGTTTAGCCAGCTTAGGGAGATTCGGGTGATCCGCCGTACGTCCGCCAATGCAGGCTCCACGATCATCGAGGCGCTCATCGCCCTGATGATGCTCGTCGCCGCTTCGTACTATGCGTTGACCGGCGTCGGCCAGCAGATGAAGGCGATGACGAGCGCCTCTGGGGCCTCCGTCCACGCGGAATGGGATCAGGTCGTCCACTACGAGCTCGGTCGCATCCTTCAGCGCCTGCAGATGCGGCTCGCCGACGCAACGCACCCCGACCTCGGGCTCAATCCGTGCACGACCGGGCCCGTGTATTTCAAAGAAGTCGCCGACCTCTCGCGCGAGTCGCCCAACCTCTACTTCGGCACCTGGGCGAGCGCGATCGCGACCTTCCCTTCCTATGAAGCGCGTTACGCCAAAGTCGAGTCCGATCTGCAAGGCAATTCAAGTCCGGAGGCTACCCGCCTGAAGCAAGCGATCAATCGCTGCCAGCTCGCGACGACGGCGGGCCAGACGCTGCACACCCCCAACTGGACCGGCTACTCGAGCTTTTACATCTGCGGCTTCGGCAACGACGCCCTGGTCGAGGTGAAGTTCTCGTTCTGGGACTTCACCGCAAGCGCGCCGCTCAACTGCCAGAGCATGAACGCCAACATCGGCCGCGGCGTGCAGGCCATGTACCGCGTGCAAGCTTTCCACAAGGACGGAACGCCGGACGTCTTCGCTCCGAAACCGAAATATACCCTCAAACAAACTACGGGTAGGCTCTATGTCCCAAAAAACCTCCGCGGCAACTAATCGTCTCGGTGAGCGCGGCGCCTCGGCCGTCGTCCTAGCCGGCTTGATCTCGCTGGCCGCCATCGGCCTGGTGAAAGTCGTGCAAATGCGCGCGCAGGACACGATCGGGGCGACGTATCAGGCGGCGCGCTCGTCGACTCTGCGCTCCGCCGGCCAAACCGCGGCCGAGCTCGTCGCGCAGCTCGCTGGCAACGACATCGTCACCGTCTCCGACACGAAGTTCGCGCAGGGCGGCGGCGTCGGCGCGCTGCTCACCGGCACGAACGCGAAGCTCACCGCCACCGGCACCGAGCTCAAGCCGAAAGGCGCGAATCCGGTATGGCGACTCGACAAGAACTCCGGACACATCTTCGTCACGACCTGCATGCGACCGCCGGAAGATCCGTCGGAAGCGGCGGCGACGAAACCCTTCGGCAACAACAACAGCGCGGCCTGGGTCGCCAAGGCTTGCGACAAGAACCATCTCGCGACGACCGAGGTCACGCCCAAGGCATTCTACGGCAAGACCTCCGACAGCGAGGATACCCGCGGCTCGATCTCAGAGAAGTCGAAGAACTACTACAAGCAGCTCGGCTCGGTCAGCGCCGTCGTCGGCAGCGGCGGCACGAGTAGCCTCTCCGGCAGCGGTCTCGAAGCCAAGCTCGCCGACTTCTCTGGCGACAACTACCGCATTGCGAAAATCGCCCTCAAGACTACGCTTCCGGGCAAACCGACGCAGGTCGCGAACCAGACGGCGCGGATCGCGCTGACTGACGCCTCCCGTTCCTGCGGCAGCGATGGAGTCGGCTGCCGCACCGACCACTGTCCCTTCATGAAAGAAGCGCGTCTCGGCAACGCCGAGACCGGCCCCATCCGCTACAAGGCGGACGGCACCCCCTTTCTCGTCCCGAACGAGAACTTTCAGAAGCCGCTCAATCTGACGATCGACTTCTCCGCGCACGCCCCGAACTTCGACCCAAACAGCGGCACGTCGCCGACGAAGCTCGTAGATTGGTATGAAGAGATCTTCGGCCCCGGTCGGCGCAACCCCTTCCGACAGAAGCAAGGTATCTACGGCTACTTCCCACAGGTGACCTACTTCATCGATTTCATCCCAGGCACGAACATCGCGACCCTGAACGTCCCGCTCATGCCGGACAACGGCGCCGCCGTCGCGAACGGCAACGTCAAGTTCGACGCGTATCTCTACAAAGCGGTGCCCCCGTCAGACCCCAACTTCGGCGTCGGCAGCGCCAAGTGGTACGAATGGCCGAAGAACGGTCAACAGCCGTACACGTACGAGGAGCTTGCGCCCTACTTAAAATGGGGCTGCATCCGCACGGTCGGCGACGCCTCGCCTGACTTCTGCACCAAAATCGACGTGACTTACGCTCAACAAAAATACGTCTATCCGAAGCAACGCACTTGCGTTTACAAGATGCCGTCGGAAGAGCAGCCGGCCGATTACGACCCGCCGTCGAGCCTGAACAGCTTCGACAAGGAACGGCTCGAGTCGCTCGTCTCCCTCTCCGCCCCGGAGGTCGTGACGTCGCCTACGCCCCTTACGACCACGGTTGACGACAACCGCACCATTTGGCCGGACGATCGCGCCCACGTACCGTTCGACAAACAGTCTTGCCCGACTCCCGAGTGCATGACGGCTGTGCCGCACGTGTACAACGACGTCAAAATCGGCCAGCGCATCGTTACCTATTACAATTTGATCGGCGGCGCTCCTACCGCGGATGAAGTCGCCGATGACTCCGGCAGTGGATCCGGCGGTGGATCCGGCGGCTCGGGCAGCGGCGGCGCGACCAGCTACAAATACAAAAAGTTCGTTCGCACCGAGACGTTCGAGGTCACGTGCACCGAGACCGATTTCCCGCTGAACGAGTCGCCGGATCCGAAGAACCTCACGGCCTGCATTTATCTCAAGAACTACGGCGTCTACAACCGCTCGACGTGCGACCAACAGCAGGTCCCGGTGATCTGTCGTAACGGCGACGGCTGCTTCGCGCCCGACACCAAGATCACGATGGCGGACGGCACAACGAAGCTCGTGCAGGCGGTCGTTCCCGGCGACATGGTGATGAACCCGATGTCGCTCGCGCCGCTACGCGTCGCTTCGATCTCCGCCGGCGACGAGCTCGCCGCGCTCTACGCCTTCAAGACGAAGATCGGTGAGCTGAAGGTCACGAGCGACCATCCGATCGTCACGCGCCACGGCGTGCGTCGCGCAGAATTCGTGAAGCTCGGCGATGAGATCCTCGGTGGCGACGGTCGCACCTGGTACCCAATCCTCACCATCAAGAAAGCGAGCGACGCCAATAACCCGCTCGTCTACAACCTGACGCTCGAGACCGACTCACTCTTGAAGGGCGCCTCGCACCTCGTCATCGCCAACGGCCTCCTCTCCGGCGACCTGGCGGCGCAGACCGACGCGAAGGTGCGTGAGGAAATCAACGAGCTGCTGCGCCGGATGCCGGCGGCCAAATTCAGCGAGAACGACGCGAAATGAGCTGGAAAGGCCAAGGACAGGCCGGCACGACCTTGATTGAGATGATGATCGCCGTCGGCATCGTCGCGACGATGTGCCTCGGCGCCATCACGTTTCTGCAGTATATGAACGAGCACGCGGCGACGAGCGGCGCCTACGCGGCGTCGCAGACCGAGCTCGCGCGCTTTGCAGCGCGCCTCAAGCGTTATTATTACGTCGGCACGGATACGGACACGAGCTTCAAGCAGCGTATCCCCTCGTCGATCGTATCGCCGACGCGTCGCTACTGGCGCTTCAAGACGGGCTCCTTCACGCTCGATGTCGGCAACGCCTGCGCGCCGATCCCCGACCGCCTGAAGAAGCTGGTGCCGAGCTTCAACAAGGTGAAGATGAACGAAGCGATGGACAAAATCGACGGCATCAGCGCGTGCGACAGCCCCGCCTTCGGCGCCTTTGCCGGCACTTTCGACTGCGGCGAGGGCTCGACGACGACGGTGTTCATGACGGTCACGGACAAGCCGAAGGAGTTTTTCCCGACGAACCTTCGGCCAGCCGGCGACGGCGGCTCGAAGTGGGTCGCGGCCAAGGACATGCCCGTGATGTCGATGCTCTGCCGACAGAACGTCAACCCGGCGAACTGGGACAACTTCGTCATCTTCTTCGGCTACCTTGATGGCTCGCGAAAAACGCAGGCCGACAAATGGTCTCGAATTCGGTGGGTGTCGTCGACGATCCGCTTGACCCCGACGATGTCCTTCTCAAACAGCGCGGCGATGCTTCCATAGGAAGCGATCGTCGACGAGCTCGTAGACGGCGTGCGCCGATGGCGTAGCGCATGCGGGAACGGTGCCCGGGCTTAGCTCGGTGCCCGACCGAGGAGGATGACCTCGGGGGTGTCGACGAAGATTGCACCCCGACCGGTCGCCATCGTAAGATAGATCCTTAGTCAAGAATATGAATGAAGGCTCCCGTCGATCCACGTCTCAAGACAGAAAGGCGAGAGGCGAAGACTGACTAGTTTTCTGAAAATCGTAGCGCCGTGGTTCAAGCCCAAGAAGAAGGCTCCGCCTCCGACCTTGCCGCCGACCTCGGACGCCAAGCTCGCTGAAGCGACCGTCGTTGCGATCAAGATCGTGGCGCTTTCGACGATCGCCGCGCGCTTTGAGCCCAAGGTCTTGTTTCAGGCCCTCGACGAGCTGATCACGACGATCGGTGACTCCGCGCGCGGCTTGGGGGGGCACGTCGACCCGGGCTACCGTTCAGAATTTCTTGCCTTTTTCGCGCAAGCAGCAGAGGGCGGCAATGCCAACGACAACGCTTTCATGTTTGCGAACCAACTCCAGGAGGCGAATGCCGCGAGACTGATCGAGTGCGGCACGAATTCGCTGCCCACGCTCGCGCTGAGGATCGGGATCGACTCCGGGGTCATATGTTTAGGAACCCTCCAGGCCGCGCGGCGGCCGATCCGCGGATACTTCGGCGCGGCGATCGAAACGGCGCGTCTCTTGGCCGAAATGTGCGACCCGCATGCCCTGTTGATCAGCGATGCGACCAGCGACGGCTTCAAGGAAATTGACGCGAACGCCTCCAATTTCAAGACGCGAATGCTCGACCTGCCGGATTCTTCCGCGCCCCGCGCCATGCTCTATTTTGACACTTTGGAGTTCGAGCCCGACATCCGTCATCGCGCTTCGCAGCTCTTGAGTGCTTGTGCGGGAAGCATTCGCCAAGAGCAGCGGTGGCGCCTGACGTTGCCCGATTCTCTGGTCGTTATGACAAAGTTTGGCGCCGCGATGGCATACGACGTTTCACGCAGCGGCATCGGCTTACTGCTCACCGACGAATTGGCCATCGGTACCAAGCTCGGATTGACCGTATCGCCGCGCGACGAACGGCTGCAAGGGCGCCTGCAGCGGCGAAAGCTCAGCGAGCTGGTCGGGGTGGTCCGAACGGTCAAGAAAGTGAGCGACCGATTTCTTATCGGCCTGAGCTTCGAGAACCTTTCCGAGGAGCAAAAGGACCGGTTCCTGGCGATCATTTTCGAGAGCCAGCGAAGCTCCTCCGACCGAGATCGCGAACCGGTCGCCTAGCGGAGAGTCCTTCGGCTACCTAAATAGGCGTGCGCCAGCACGACGTTGGAGCGTTTCGCCACGCCCCCGTCCGCGTCGATCAATCGAGCGGGCTCGCGTCGCCGGAAACCGCCTAAAAGTCTAAACAAATCCGGCCTTAGCGGCGAAGCTGCCGCGGGCGCCGCCATTGATTGGCCGGCCAAGGCTGGCTAGCGCTCCTGCGTCGCGTTATACAGCGCGCAACAGGACGCGCACTCGCCGTCAAACTAGAGGATTACCGCAATGATCACCCGCTCTCGGTTCGCGCTCTTGGCCGGCGTTCTCGCCTTGGCCGCGGCTTGCTCCGACGCCTCGCAGAAGCAAGGCTCGAAGCTTGCCGGCGAATCCACCTTCGACCCGACTCCCGAAGCCGGCACCGAGGCCTCGCTCGAATCCCAGCTGAAGCGCTGGAAGGGCCAGTCGCAATTCTTGACCCCGTCCCAGTCCTGGGGCTTCGGCGGCGCGATGCCGGAAGGCGCCGCCTCCTCCCGTGGCGCGGATGCCGTTGGCGCCGGCGCTCGCACCGTCCAAGAGTCCGACATCTTCAAGGTCGGCGCCGACGGCTCCAAGCTCCTTTACCTCCTGAATAACTACCGCGGCCTGCAAGTCGTCGACTTCAACGCCGGCGCCGACCAACCCAAGCTGCTCGGCCGCGTCGACGCGACCGGCAACTATCCGGACGACCTCTATAGCGATGAAGCGCACAAGCGCCTCGTCTCGCTCGAGAACGTCTATGCCGCCGAAGACGCCGATTACTACGATTATTCGACGCAGCAGTCCCGCCTCGTCGTTTACGACGTGGCCGACGCCGCCAAGCCGAAAATCGCCACCACGATCTCGCTCAACGGCCAGATCAGCGAGTCCCGGCTCGTCGGTGACGTCCTCTACGTAGCGACCAGCGTCCGCCCGAGCTGGGAGCAGCGCGAGAAGAACGAGAGCGGCAAAGGCTACGTGTACTCCTTCCGCCTCGGCGACACCGTCGAGACGATCGAGACGCAAGAGCTGTCCGCGCCCCTCGCCTGGGGCAACAACATGAACGTCGTCGAAGTCAAAGAAGGCGACGCGTTCAAGTACTATCTCGTCGCCGTCCTGTCCCAGACCGGCTGGGGCTGGTGGGATCGTCAAAGCCTCGTCGAGGTCGTCGACATCTCCGACGCCGCCGGCAAGATCAAGCCCCTCATGGTCGTCTCGGCCAAGGGCGCGGTCCAAGAGCGCTCGCAGACGAGCATCAAGAACAACACGCTGCTCATCACGAGCAACTACTTGACCGCCGATGAAACGATCCGCCGCGTCGCCGTCGAGAGCTTCACGCTGCCGACCGCCACGTCGGAAGTGATCGACGCGACCGAAGCCCAGTTCCGTAAGCTCGCCATCGAGCGCAACGTCGCCAAGAAAGAAAAAGAGCTCACCGCGGCCGGCACGTCGGGCGACGCCCTCGCCGACGCGCTGAAAGAGTACCGCGCAGTTCAGCTCGCCGATGCCGAGATCGGCCTCAAGGGCCGCTTCGTCAAAGAGACGACGGCGAGCGGATCGACCGCGCTGCTGAAGCCGGTCGAAGACTCCGTCGTTACCATCGGCAGCACGCAAGGCCTCTCGGCGACCGTCCAGGACGTCCGCTACGAAGGCGATCTGCTCTATGTCTTCTGGGTCCCCCAGAACAACATCGACCCCCTCGACGTCTTCGACATCTCGGCCCCCGAGACGGTGAAGCACTTGGGTCACCTCGAGTTCGACGGCTGGATCCAACGCTCGATCCCGCTCACGTACCAAGGCAAGCCCTACATCCTCGGCCTCGGCTGGGTCATCCCCTCGGTCGACAACGAAGATCAACGCCGCTACCCGCAAGCCATGCTCTTCTCGATCGAGAAGACCCCGGCCGGCCGCGTCCGCTCGGAAGTGCTCGCGCAAGAGAACCTGGGTAGCTCGAACACCTGGGCCAACTTCCAAGCCGAAGACAAGATGATTGAAGTGCGCTTCACGGCCGAAGGCCAAGGCGCCATCATGTACACCTTCTCCTCCTGGGACTCGAACAGCTACACGCAGGGCGGCAAGCTCATCGGCTTCGACCTGACGCAAGCCGCCGAGCATCCGGCCGACGTCTTCACTGAAGGCGGCGTGCTGAAAGGCGAGAGCAGCTGGCTTCGCCGCATCTTCACCAACCCCGAGATCGACCGCGTCAACACCTTCAGCGACGAATCGCTCGGCACCTTCGACGTGTCCGGCGGCATCGGCGCGGCCGGCGCGACCATCGCGGCGACCAACGTCCTCGAGCTGGCCCGCTCCATCCAAGCGTACGACACGCTGAAAGCCGGCGCGACGACGCGCGGCCTCCAGATCATCTCCGGCTACTACTGGAACGAAGACGGCTCGACCGAGATCCGCCTCGTCGACCAGACGAAGGCCGACGCCGAGAAAAGCGGCACGCTCGCCGCCGCCAAGATCAACGGCTCGTACATCAGCAAGCTCAAGCTCGCCGATGACACGATCCTCTTCCTCACTCAGCAGAACGTGCGCACCCCCGTCGACGCCGACCACCCGTGGGGCGGCTATCGCACCCGTTACGCGACGAGCCTCGTGAAGCTCACCGCGGAAGGCGTGCTCTCCGTTCAAGGCGAGACGAGCTGGGATTATACCTACGACTGGAACTCGAACCAGATCCGCTTCGGCTACGAGCAGAAGCTCGTGAAGCTCGCCGACGGCCGCGTCCTCGCGACCACCGGCAGCCTCCTGAAAGTGATCACGACCTCCGAAGCCGGCGTCACCGCCGTCGACGGCACGCTCACGAATTGCGCCCTCGAAGGCGTCGCCTCGGCCGAGCTCGAGACCTTCGAAGGTCGCCTGTACCTCTCCTACGGCATCAACGTCCCGGACCCGGCGCGCAACGGCCTCAACTACTCGCGTAACTTCATCGCGCCGCTCACCGCCACCGCGGAAGCGCTGCAGTGCGGCACGGCGATCAACGTCCCCGGCAAAGTTCTCCACGTGTTCGGTGGCAGCCACATCGTCACCGAAGACAGTCGTCTGATCGACATCGTCGAGCACACCTACCAGTCGACGGCGACTGAGACCACGCGCTGGTACGAAGTGAAGTCGGACAATGCGCTGACCTCGCTCACGCTGGACCCGACCGCCGAGTTCCCGCTTGCCCTCCTGAAAGACCTCTACGATCCGAAGAACGTCGCGGTTTCCTCGATGAAGATCGTCGGCGACCAGATCCTCTTCGTCGAGAGCACCTCGACCCCATACAACGGCTGGGACTTCGGCCCGCGCCGTCGCTGGTCCCCGGGCTCGCGCTACGACCAGACGGAGAACCGCCTCGTCACTTTAGGCTTCGACGGTGACTTCGACTTCACCAAGACGTCCTACGTCCTCGACCTCCCGGGCCGCACCAATGCCAGCCTGCGTGAAGCCTTCACGACGGGCGAAGGGACCCTCCTCGTCATCGGCCAAGGCCGGAAAATCGGCCTCCTCGCGTACGACGGCGCCCATCGCCCGACCGCGAAGAAGCTGATCACGACCGACGCGAACGGCGAGCGCGCCGAAGCGAAGACGATGGTCGATGCCGGTCGCAACAGCGGCTGGTACTACTACGGCTCCAGCGGCATCCATTTCTCGGCGGCGCAAAAGTCGCTCGAGATCGCCGAGGGGCTCTTCGGAATCAGCCAAATCTGGATCGCTGAATAAGCTTCCGGAATTTTGAAGGCCCCGGACTCAGGATGAGTCTGGGGCCTTTTTTTGTATTTTAGTCAACATTTTCGAGCATATACCATGGCTTTATCCATGCGCTTATTTGGCCGATAAAGCAGGTGTCGCAACCAGAGCTTGGCAAGTTTCTCGAGGTTCTCATCATGACCCGCACCTTCAAATTCGCTGCCGTCATTTTGGTCGGTCACCTCGTCGCATGCAGTAGCGCGAGTTCTGACAAAGACGCGAAGTCTCCGTCGAAAAAGAGCGGCTCGAAGTCCGAAGTTGAGTCCGACGACCCCGGGTCGGGCTCCACGACGGGCAAAGGATCGACGGCAAAAGACGGCTCCGGCTCCGGCAGCGACGTGAAGATCGTCGACGACGTCGGCGACGCGATCTCAAAGGATCTCGCCGCGCTCAAGCTGCAAGCCGACGCCGCCGAGCCGGGGAAGGTCCTCGACAACACCGGGGTGCGGCAGCGCACGGACACCGCGACCGTAGAGACCGCGAGCGCTGGCCTTTCGCTGCTGCAACCGAGCGCTCCGGCGACGCTCGCCGATCTGTGGGTCGACAACGCGCAGCTCAAGCCGGTCGGTATTGTGCCGGGGGGCGAGCTCGGTGGTCCCGGTCAGCAAGCGAACGGCCAAGGTCTCGGTATCGTCGCCGGGCCGCCCGAGGCAGGCTACCCTGCGGGGCGCCTCTACCTCTTTTCGCGGCGGATCTACAACACGACGTATCCAGGTTGCGTCATCAACGGTCGCACGGTGATGGGGCTGGAAGCTCGCATGGAGACGGGAGTCGACGCGAATGGCCAGTTTACCTGGTCCGATCCGTGGGAAGTCGTGATCCCCGGGGCGGCGACGCCTGGCGCCGATCCGTTCCACGCCGATCACTGTGCCGCGACCGACGGGGTGCCTTACTATGACGCCGCGTTCGATCAATGGTTCGTGCAGCTCCAGTGCATAGGCGGAGATAGCAGCCCTGATCTCCACAAAAAATGGAACGGCTGCGCCTACTTCGCGAGCCACGCGGCGTTCGTCGCGAAACAAACGTGGCCGCCTCTCCAAGCTCGCCCGAACATTCACAATGGCGAGTTGTGGAGCAAGATCTGCGCGAACGATCCCGGCCTCGTCAAGCGCGTCAACAACACCGTGCGCGACGCCGCGGGAAAGCCGCACGCGTGCAAGGTCGGCGACGAGGGGACGTTCCAGGTGATCGGCAAGGACGGCGCGGGCGCCTATCTCATTCGGTTCCACGGCACGAGCTTCGACGACACGGCGTTCGACAACAGCGATCCCGTAGCCGGCCTCAACGGCCGATACGGGTTCATCGGCTTGGCGCGCACGACGCTTCCGGCCGGCGGCCAGTTCCAAAGCTGGGACGCTTTGGAACCGATCGCCGACGACACGATCATTTCGGTGATGTCCGCGCTCGAAGATCCGAGCCGGGCTTGGCGCTCGCCATGGGAGATCGGCACGCCCGAGACGGCGCCGAACGATGTCGGCCAGAGTCGCCTCGTCGCTGGGCCGGGCGCCGGCACGATGGTTTGGGAAGACGGCCTCTGGTATCAGCTGGTGGAGATACCTGACCGGAGCCTGAGCTTGCTCTCCGACCAAACTTGGGACATCGGCCTTTTCCGCAGCGGTGACCTAGGCAGCTTCGCTTGGGACCAACCTACCGGTCAGCCGGGCATTCGCGCGCGAAATCCGCTCTTCGCATCGGGCGAGAAGAAGCCCGACAGAACTCGTCCGCGCATCAACTATCCGAACGTGTTCAAGCGTGGCGGTGAAACGTTCATGGCGTATCACGAGCTCTTCGGCGTTACCGGGTCGCCGATTCGCATCTTCAAGCTCGTCAAAGGCAATCTCTTGAAGAACAGCGATTTCTCCGACTGCGACGCCGGGCATTGGGGCATGGGCATCGACGCGACGCTCACGACGCCCCGACTTCTGCACGAGTCTTCCGATGGGCACAACTGCCCGGCCATTCTCGGTTGCACTGGGGCGAGCTGCGCCCCGGCACCGACGCAGTCGACCTATGTCGTGAACGACGCCGCGATCACTCCAGGATCGATCGGGCGCGTCGCGTTCGGGGTCAACGCGAAGCTCAGCTACGACGGACCTTGGCCTGGCCAATGGGCCATCGTCTACCTCCAGCAATTCAACGGCGGTCGGATCTCGCTCGACACGCTGACGCGGCAAGACTCCGTCGGCGCCGTGGTCGGGAAGGAGGGCTATACCGAGATGTTTACGATCGAGCCCGTGACCGTCGACCCGGCGACGACGAACCTGAGGTTGGTCGTCCTCGGCCTCGGGACTTTCGCCGGGAAAGTCATCGTGGACGAAGCTTTCATCTTACCGCAGTGATTGCATTCAAGGTGTCGGAATCCCCTCGACGAGCGCAACGCGCCAGTTGCGGTCGACGTCTTGCTTGCCGCAAAGGGCGCCGAAGATCGGACGGTCGGCGGACTCGCGCTCGAACTGGATGAGCTCGGCGCGGGCGGCGAGGCAGGCGGCGTAGGACGCGAAGGCTTCGTCGGAGAAGCGGGTGGCGAAACCGACAGGGCCTTTGGTGATGACGGTGACCTTCGGACCAAACAGCGACATGGATTGCGTGCAGAAGGTCTCGAGCGGCGCGGAGACGCCGCGCGTCTGGGCGAGGGCCGCATTGAGCTCGACCGTCTGCTCTTCGCATTGGCCAGCGTCGTCGAGGGTGACGAGTTGCTCGGTGGCTAGGTCGAAGCGCTGCGTCGCAAAGTATTGCAGCGAGAGGTGATAGAGGCCTGCCTCGGTACGGAGCTTCGCAGAGCCGACGACCACGCCGTCGGCGCGAAGCTTGCTCACCACGCTCTCGACGATCGCAGCTTCGGTCACGCCGACGGGCTGCCCCCAGAGCATGGCGCCGGTGTGAAACGGCTTGGCCGCAATCGGCGTGCCGACGGCGTCGACGCGCACATACCAAGGGTCTGACTCAGTCTCAACGCTCTCGCGACAGTAGGCGACGGCAACGGGGAGTTGCGTCGCCTGGACGAACTCGTCCCGCGCGCGCGGCAGGGCGGCCTGGCAATCGGCTTGCGTGGCGTACGTGCCGGGCGTGAATTGCGGATCGCGCTCGTGATCGGTCGTCAGGACCTCGTCGCCGAGCTGTGCGCCATACGTCGCGACGAAGTCGAACCCGTGCGCGCTCTCGCCGGCGCAGACGACGCGGATGACGCTGAGACCGGTCGTGCGTTCCAGCTCCGCCTTCACGAATGGCGCGGTCTGGGCGCAGGTGGCGCCGTCTTGCTTCGGGTAGGCCTTCAGCTCGTGGCGCAGAAGAATCTCCTCCGCTTGCGCGGGACCCGAGAGCGTGACGAGACCGTAGACCGTGGCGAGAGCCAGCTTAGTGATCATGAACGACTCCTTCAGAAGGGATATGAATGGCGGTGACGTAGCCTGCCTCGACCCATCGCACCAAGCGTTGGACGAGATCGCCGGCCACGGTTTCTAGATCTTCGTCCGACGCGGTCACATGCTCGGCCGCGGCGCGAAATCCGAGGCCGCTCTGCATCGCGGCAAGAGCGCGCGCGGAGAGGCCGTCGATCTCCTCGACCTCGACTGTTTCCTCCGGGCGCGTGACGATGTAGTGGCGGTCGCCGGACTTCGGCTTTTCCGGTGCGGCGCCGGATTCGACGGCGGTGACGACGCTCCAGGCGTCGCAGGTGCAGGAGACGACCCTCAGGGCCGGGACGAAGGAGAAGCGGACGCTCTCCCACGCTTCGGGGTCGATCTCCGCCAAGGCGCTAGTGGGCAAGACGTCATCAGTGTCGTCGGCGAAAAAGACGGCGCTGCGCGCCAGCTCGAGTTCGGCGATGTCACCAAGGACGTGCGCCGGGACGCCGAACTCCTCATCGTCGAACGGCTCGCTTCGGAGCCATGCGGGCATCGCGTCGGCAGCGCGGTCGACGGAGAAATGGCGTGAGGGGTGCTCGGCGAGGAAGCTTCCGAAAAGGTCGCCGAAGCGGTCGCCGGCGACTTTCGCCAGCGCGGGCACGTTGAGTGCGGCTACGTCGCGTAGACGCAGGAAGTACGCGTTGTTGTAAACGCCGGCGCCGCGCTCGCGCGGAACGGGCATCGTCGGGTCCAGGGCGTGGATCGCCGGCAAGTCCGGCGTGACGCCGGCGGGATGACGGATGAGGTCCCACAAGCTGCGCTGCATTCCCTCGAGGGCGGTGCCATGCGGTGGGGGCGTCTCGGGAAGCGGCGCTAGGCCGGGCGGGAGCTCGAGGATCGCGGCGCGCGCTGACGCCTTCAAGACGGCGAGCTCGGCCTTCTGCGCGACGGCGTGATGGGAGCGCGCGGTTTCCGCCTCGGCGATCAAGCGTTCGAGGGTCGGGAGCTTATCGTCCCATTCGACGAGCGTCGGCACATCGGGGAAGAGCCGGGCCGCGACGCGGTAGAGCTCCCAGACCTCGTCCGGGACAGGGGCATCATGCGTGTCGATGCGTACGCCATGCTCAACGACATGGCCGGCGAGATGGAATTGGCGCACGGATTCGCGGGAGAGCGTCTCCAAGTATGCGATCGGGTCGACGCCGAGGTTTTGGGAGTTCACGAACAGGTTGTTCACGTCGAGGAGGATGAAGGCGCCGGTCTCGCGGCAGAGCCGGTCGAGAAACTGCGCTTCGCCGATCTCCGCGCCCGCGAACGCGGCGTAGGCGGAGGGATTCTCGAGGCCCAAGGGGCGGCCAAGGAAGTCCTGGACGTATCGGACGCGAGCCGCGACGTGCCGATAAGTCTCCTCCGTCAAAGGGACGGGGAGAAGGTCGTGCGAGTTGAGGCCGCCGATGCCGGTCCAGCAGAGATGGTCGGAAACGAGGGGCGAATCGATGAGGTCGGCGAGATCCTTTAGACGGCGGAGGTATTCGCCGTCGAGCGGCTGGTCGCCGGCGATCGACAGCGCGACGCCGTGCATGGCGACCGGGTAGTGCTCGGCCAGCTCGCGGGCGTAACGACGGGCGCGGCCGCCGCCCAGGAAGTTCTCGGTGACGATCTCGAGAAAATCGAGCTTCGGGCGGTCGCGCAGGATCTGCCCGTAATGGCAGGGGCGAAAGCCGATACCGACGCCAAAGAGCTTTTGGGTCATGAGAAAACCCCCGGAATTGAAAAGGTGCGCCTGCGCGCACCTTAGCAAGACTCGGGGGTTTTGCCGACCCTAGAGACCGGGGAGCGGATTAGCCCTTGGCCTTCCACTCACCGCCTTTTTTCGTGCACTCGGCGGCGTCTTTGGCTTTCAGCGTGCCGTGGCCTTTGCAGGCGTTCTGGCCGGCGCAGCCTTCGTTGCCGAAGCCTTTGCACTCGGCTTTGCCTTTGCAGCCGTTGTTCGCGCATGCCATATCGGCGGCGGCGGCGGCCTTGGCCGGGGCGGCGGCAGCGGGCTTCTTCGCGTCTTTCTTCGGCGTCTTGGCGTCTTCCGCCAGGGCGATGTTGGCGGCGAAAAGGCCAGCGACCGCACCGGCGACGAGGGAACCGAAAACTTTGGATTTCATCGAGCGTCTCCCAAAAGGAAATACAGAACCAACATGAGCAACGGGCTTCAAGATTCCCCCATGGAACACTGAAGGACCCGAACGTCGAACTGGAAAAAGAAGTCAGAAGTGTTTGATATTGCGAGTGTAAGGCCTTGAATCATTCCTTGCAAGGCAGGTTCGGCAATTGGGAACCCTTCAATTTGTCAGTCAAATTCCGAAAAGACCGGCATGCGGAAACTCATCCAGGCCCTCAGAGCGCGCTTCGAAGGCGTCGTGAAGACGACGCCGCGGCGTGCTGCTTTGTATCTCGGAATTTCGGCTCTCGTGTGGTCGATCGGGCCCATGGTCGCCTCGCATCTCGGGCTCTCTCTTTTTCTCGAGCACCGCGTCGTAAAGGCGTTGGAGTTTCGCACCCGCGCGATGCTCGGACGGTCGACAGAGATCGATCCGACGTTGAAGGCCTATGCCTACGACGACAACACAGCGGCGATGATCGGCGGCATCCGCCTCTCCGTCGAAGACTGGCTCGGGGTGTTCGAGGCGCTCGCGGCGCGCAAGCCGCGGGCGATCATCATCGACGGCATGTTCTCCTCGAACCAGGACGTGACGCCGGAGCAAGAGACGCGCATTCGCGCCTTGGCGAACCTGCCGTCGCCGATCACGGTCGGCTCCCTCGTCACTGCAGTGCCGATCAAGTACCGCATACCGGTGCCGACGGAGCGCTTCCGCACGGCTTGGACGAGCCTGACGCCGCCGCTCCTGACGGCGCACGGCATGCCGGGAGCGCAGGTCTACGGGCCGACGCCGCTGTTTCAGGAGGGCTTCCGGCAGATCGGCCACATCGTGCAGGAATGGCCGTCGCGGTTCGCGCCAGTCTTGCGGCTAGGGCCTGAGGTCGCAGTCCCGCACGTGGCGCTCTACGCGGCGACGAGGCGGGAGCTCGGACCCGATGCGATCCGAACCGACGGCACGCCGATCCCGGTCGACGCGGACGGCCTGGCCGCGATCGACTTCCTGCCGCCGATGACCGCGGTGAAGCGGGTGAAGACCCTGCGCGGCGTGATCGAGAAGGCACGCGCAGGCAAGGCGATCGAAGCGGTGAACGAGGGCGATACGGTCCTCATCATCAACAACTACTCGACCGGGAACACGGACATCCTCGACAGCCCCTTCGGACCCATTCCGGGCGGCTACATCATCATGTCTTTGATCAACGGCGTCTTGCGCTCGCAATGGATCGCGCGCCTGGCGACGGACGAGCCCTTCATCGTCGCGTTCGCCGTGGTCGGCACGGTCATCGGGGCGCTGAGCCCGAGCTTCGTCTTCTGGATCGTGATGGCGCTCGGAATTACGCTGCATGTGACGTTGTCGCTGGCTAGCTTCGCGTTCCTTTCGTTGACGGTGCCCTGGCTCTTTCCGCTGACGGCGTTCGCCGGCGCCGGGATGACGGCATACGCCCGCCAACGCTCGATCGAATCGATTCGTCGCATGCAGCTCGAGGTCGAGGTCGCGACCGCTTCGATCCTGCAGCGACAGTTCTTTCCCGAAGACACCAAGAAGGCCGCAAAATTCGACATAGCGGCGTTTTACCGGCCCGCCGACTCGGTCGGGGGCGATTGGTACGGGTACCGGATCATCGGAGGTCGGTATCTGCACGTGCACCTCGGGGACGTGACAGGGCACGGAACACCGGCAGCCTTGCTCGCTTCGTTCGCTAAGGGCGCAACGGACATGTTTTATGACGAGGCGGAGCGACGCGGCGAGACGGGGGTGGCGCTCGGGCATCTGCATCATTCCCTAAACTCGATGCTCAGAGCGCAGCGAGGCGAACTCGTATTGATGACTTTGTTCTCACTCTCGATCGACCTCGAGACGGGGGCGTGCCGTTTCATCAACTCGGGGCACAGGCCGGCATTCGTCGCGGGCGGTACCGGGTCGACCCTGTCGGTCTTGACGCGCGCGGGCTCGACGATCTTGGGACACGACGTGCTGCCACCGACGGCCGTGGAGTCGGAGCCCGTGATGCTGAGCGGCGTCGAGACCATCTTAATCATCTCCGACGGCATGATCGACACGCCGACGGCGATGGGAATCAAAGTCAACGAACGCGTGCTGCGGAAGATCGCGAGGGACCTCGGCGGGAAGTCCGCCGAGGAAGCGCGCGCGGAGATCGTGACTCGGCTCGGGCTCGATCAGCCGCGGCCTGCGGGCGTCAGGGTGCCGGACGATGTGACGTTCATCGTGCTGCAGCTGAAGCTCGGATTGACGATGAAGCGAGAGCGGCAGCGGATCGCCTGAGGGATCAGCTCTCAGCTCGCGGCCGGTGTCTCACTCGGAGCGCAGCCGCGGCGAGCGCTGGCGGCGCCGATGTCGACGTTGATGACCTCGGACTTCGGCGTCGCGTCGCAGCGATCGTAAACGTTGGGGACGCCGTCGAGGTCGGAGTCGTCGTCGCTCGAGTACTGGCCGCCGGAGCAGCCGAGCCAGCGGGAGTTGTCGGGGTTGCCGGAAGCGGTGACCTTCGCCGCGGTCCAGATGTTGGCGCCGACAGGAGTGTTGTCGCACCGGTCGTCGCCGTTGTTGACCGTGTCCTTGTCGAGGTCTTCGCCCGGGGGTAAGGATGGGTCGTCGGTGGTGATGATGCCTTCCTCGGCGGGCTCAGTGACGTCTTTGACAGGTGGCGTCGTCGTCGAGGCCGGCGCTTGGGCGGAGGGCCCCGAGGTCTTCGTCTTGTTGGCTTCACCGGGCTTCGCGTCTTTGATCGCGACGGCGTAGCCCTTGAAGTCGGAGACGTTTTCTTTAAGGTCGAGGCTCAGCTGCGCTTCGGCGCCGTCCGCGACGGCGCGGCGGCTCGAGGCATCACCCCCGGTGAAGAGGAACAGCGCTTGCGGGTCGGTCTCGCCGGCAGTCGCCGGGATGTCGACCGCGACGGCGACCCCGTCTTTCTCGGCGGAGCCCGAGGTCCACTTCGGCGGCGCCTTCGTGATGCGATCAAAATCGACGTTTTTGCCGTCGGTCTTGTTGGCGAGGCGGCAGCCCACCGCAAGCTCGGCGTCTTTGCCGGTCGGAACGGCCGCGTCGTCGCACAGAAGATAGGCGCCGGCGACGATCAGAGGCACGCTTGCCTCCTCTTCGGCCGCGCCGAGATCTTCCGGCTTACCGTCGTCTTTGGTCTCGACGACCTTCTTCTCGTCCTTCTTCTCCGCCTTGGAGTCGGAGGAAAAGCCGCTGGCACCGCTACAGCTCGCAACAGCGAGAGACAGGGCGACGAGGGAAGTGGCGATGGCGGTCCGCGTTTTCATACCCCGCTCGTATCGGCTAAGCTTCGGCAAGGCTTGAGCCTTCCGTAATTCTTTCTGCAAATCCCGGGTGCTGCGGCGGCCGCCTTTGGAGCCCAACCCGGCGTCACAGCCAGGATTTGTCGAGATGGAGGAAAAACCTGTCCTCGCCGTAGACGTCTTCGAGGTCAGCGCCTTCCTTGACCAGCTTGAAGCGCACCTCGAGCGTGCCGTCTTTCGCCGCGACGATCTCGAGCTCGAGGTCGGCGTCGTCGTGGTGAGCGGTCGCGCGCATCCCCGGCTTCGCCCACTGGCGGGGATCCTTGCCTTCGCCGGTGAGCCAAAAGTAGTCCTGGCTGAAGTCGCCGCAAAGATAGAGGTCGACGAGCTCGACGGTGCCGCCGCGCGCGGCGTAGCGGAGGTAGCCGACGGCCTTGGCGCCTTCGCCCGGGCTGGCGGTGAGCTTCAGCAGGCCGCCACCGTCGAGGTCGGCCTTGGCTTCTTCCGCGGTCTTGACGACGCCCGGAGAGAGGACGCAACTAAATAGTCGACCTTTAGCGCGCGTGTCGATGGTGGCCGACGTGGCGACGGCGTCGCCCTTCAGGCCGTCGAGCTCGAACTTGCAGTCGTACGCGAGCGCCTCAGGCCCGCGGCGGCGCTCGGTGCAGGCGACGCGCGGACCCTTCGGCTCGCCGAGCGTGAGCGTGCGCAGAAAGGCCTCGCCGTCACGACGCGTGCTGGCGTCGGCGTTGGCGCCGGACAAGGCGTCGTAGAGGCGACGGGTGAAGTCGCCGTCGCCGAGGGCGCGGCTCGTGAGCTTGAAGAGACATTTCTCGCGGTCGCACTCGATTTCCTCGTCGCCGTCGGCGAGGTGCGTATAGCCGCTTTGATCGAACTCTTCGACATAGGAGTCGAGCTCCTTCGCTGCGATCGCGCGCTTTCGGCCGGCGACGTCGAGGGCGTCGTAGAGGCGGTCGTAGAGTTTCTGCGCCGTCTCCGAAGTCGGCTTCGCCGCAAGGGTGACGAAGTAACCGCCCTCGGGGGCGGCGGGCTTAGAGGCCGCGGTGACGAGCTCGCGTTCGGGCTCTGCGCCCGGCGTATGGCAAGCCGCCAGCGTGGCGCAGAGGAGCGCCGCCAGCAAGGCCTTGTCCTGTCGTCGGGAGCGGAGCTTCATCGGTTAAAGGCTAAACTTGGGGGCTGGTCGGCGCAAGAGGGGTTTCGGGGACGGGTACCTGTCGAGGTCTAAGGCGTCTCGAGGACGACCGTGCCATATGCCGCGAGAAAGGGCACCGAGACGGAGCCGGTCTTACCGTGCTTGGGACCGCCTTCGGCAGCCAAATTGCCCGTCGGGGCGCGCTTCTGCAACTCGCCGCTGCCGCCGTAGGCCTTACCGTCGCTGTCGACGGCGATCCGGAGGTTGCCGGCGTAGTCGACGCCGAACTGATAGTTGTTCAGGGCGACGTGGCTGAGGTTGACGACGGCATAGACGATCTTGCCGCTGCTCTTGTCTTTGCGCTTGATCGAGAGGATGCGACGTCCTTCGTCGGTGTCGACATGGTTCTCGACGTCGGCCGAGAAGTTGTGGAAGGCGAACGCGTCACGCGCCTTGACGAAGTTCGAAAGGTCGGCGAAGTAGCTCCAGACGCGCCCTTGCTGCTCTTGCTTCTTCAGGTCCCAGTCGACGGCGGAGTTGTCGTTGAAGGAGCCTTCCTGCAGAAGGCGAAGCTGGGGCATGTCGAGGTACGCCGCCGAGCTGAGCATGACGATCGAGTTGAAGGCCTTTGTCTTGTTCTCGACGTAGTAGCTCCCGCCGCCGTTGAGGAGCGAGCCGAGGTAAGCGCCCGTGGCGCCGTCGCGCTTGTTGGCGGCTTCGTCGTGGTTGGTGGCGTATTGGACGCGAGAAGCCTCCTTCCAAGCGAAGGGGCCGCGTAACGCGTTGCGCAAGCTGTGCATGTCGATTTCCTCGGTCGACTTCAGCATGTTGTCCTTGAGGAAGTCGAAGAAATCGGAGTGCGTGCGAAAGCCGATGCCGAAGCCGCCCTGGTCCATGCGCTGCAAGACGGGGTTGTGGCCGAAGAACATCTCGCCGATCAGGAGCATCTCCGGGCGATAGGCGCGAAGGTCCGTCATGAGCTCCTTCAGGAACTCGGGACCGCCGTTGCCTGGGCCTTCGTAGAGGCGGATGCCGTCGAGGTTGTCGAAGCGGATGCCACCGATGCCGTAGCGGCAGACCATGTGGAGCACGCTGTCCGTGAGGAAGCGGCGCACGAAGGGATTGGCGTAGTCGTACCGGTTGGTGCTCCAGGGGCTGGCGATGGAGCCGTAGAGGGCATTGCCGTCGGTCTTCTTCCAGTTGTGGATGCCGACGGGCCCGAGCGAACGTTCACCTTCGTTCCCCTTATACGGATAGTGTCCGACGACGGCGTCCATGATGACGTTGATGCCGGCGTCGCTGAAGGCCTTCATCATGCGAGTGAAGGCGTCGGGGTCGCCGTAGCGCGACTCGGGGGCGAAGAGGCCATACACCTGGTAACGGAAATGCCAGTGCGAGCCGTCCATGCTCGTGTTGAAGGGCAGAAACTCGACGGCGTTGTAGCCGGCTTTTTTCAGCTCGTCGATGAGTCCCGACTTGGCGACGAAGTCGTAGGTGCCGCCAATCGCATCGGGACCCTTCTTGCCGTTGAACTTCCAAGCCTTGGCGAGCTCGTAGACCTCGCTTTCGGCGATGAGCACCGGCTTCTCCCGCAGGTCGACGACTTTGGTCGGGGCCGGCGCCGCGCCGGGGCGGTCGAAGTCCCAGAACATGGAGTTGAGGAAGCCCGTGCTCGTAAACATGCGCGCGGCCGGGTCCAGGAGTTGAGTCCCGTTGAGCTCGAGACGATATTGCATGCCGTGCTTCAGGGAGCGCAGGCGTCCCTCGAAATAGGGCGTGCCGGCGACCGGCTTCAGGACGTCGTCGTCGGTGCGCTGGTCGCCCCATTTGTTGAAGTCGGCGAGAACGACGATCTTGTTGCCGGGATTATCGGCGAGGACGCGGATCTTGCCCTCCAGGGCCTGACCGGAAGCGTCGCGCTTGGTGACGACGATGCCCTGCGCGGTCTGCAGGGAGGCGCAGCTCTTCGTCGCGGCGAGGCCGCGAATGCGGGTTGCTTCGTAGAAGTCGAGGCCCTCGGAGGGCTGCGTCGCGGCGGCGGCACCGCCGTCCTTGAGGGCAGCGTCTGGGCCGACGGGCCCGTCGGGCGTGCGGCAAGCGGCGAGCGCGGCGAGGACGACGAAAGCGAGGACGCGGAACGACGCTGCGGACATGGGCACCTCCGGGATTCGGAGGATTCTTCGGGTCGGTCCGAGCGCGGCTTAAGCGCAGAGCGTCGGCAAAAATTGCCGCGCGCGCCTCGGTCGTCCGGCGCCGCGACTCAGGCGCCGAAACCAGCGCAGCCCAGAAGATTCGCGGTCTCGCCGTCGAGGCGGTAGACGCACTCGGAGACGCCTTCGTACATGTCGTCGGAGAGGATGAGCTCCATCTTGCCGTCGCCGTCGAGGTCGAGGACGGCGCTGAGGGCGTACTTGTTCGGATGGCCCTCCTCGAACTTGCCGTCCTTCGTATGGAACTCCTCGCGGATCGGCACGGTCACGACCTTGCCTTTGACGATCTTGCGGACGAAGACCATGGAATAGGTCTGCGCAGCTCGCTTCGACATCGGATAGTCGCCGCCGGTCGTGGCGCTGACGATGACCTCCTCGGTGCCGTCGCCTTCCAAATCGACGCGGGCGATGGACTCGATCCGCGGCTCGGCCTTCGTCAGGCCCTTGGCGACGAGTCGCTCTTTCACGAAGGCGAGGTAAGCCTTCTCCTTCACCGGCTGCAGCCGAGGCGTGCGCTTCAGCGGCTTGCCCTTGCCGGTGACGGCGAAGAGCGGCTCCTTGCCGCCGGCCTTGTGACCCGCGGTCTCGACGCTCCAATCGGGCGCGGGGCCGTCGCTCGGATTCGAGACCTTCGGCTTCTTCAGGACGACCTTGCCGAGGCTGCCCTTCTCCAGGCCGAAGAGCTCGGCGCCGAGATTGCCCTGGGCAACCATGAGCTTGCCCGCGGCGGCGGCGTCGAGCCACTTGCCGTCGCTGAAGCCGCCGACCAGCATGTCGTGGTGCACAGCGACGACGAAGACGAGGCTTAGAAGCCGCATCCGTCGGTTCCGACTTTGGCGAAGAAGAAGGCGGTGCGCGGGCCGACGTTCAGGCCGCCTCGAGACGCCGAGCCCCAGCCGGACACCCACTTCTTACCGTCGCCGCCGGTGGCGACTCTCATCTTGAAGCCGTGCGTCAGCTCCTGATAGCAGCCGGCGTCTAAGCCCGGCATCTGCGCGCGGGCGACGTCGAGCCAGGCGTCGGCCGAGTTGATGATGGCGACGCCCTTGCCGCCGCGCTCGACGAAAAGCGAGGTGCGCGAGTCGCAGGCGTCGGCGCAGACTTCGTTGGCGCGACGGACGTAAGCGTCGTGACCGCGCATCGAGCGGTTGAAACGGAGCGCGAGCTTCGTGAGGGCGTCGTTGGCGTCGTCGCGGTAGACGAGGATGTCGCCGACGCCGCGGGAGATGACGTAAGCGTTGGCGAGCATGGCGTCGCGGTATTCGCCGAAGTTGAAGAAGCTCGGGTGCATCGCCGTGTCGTGGTTGCGGGCGAAGTTGACCGCGACGCGGCCCGGGAGCGCGCCGCCGGCGGACTCGGGGTCGAGCAGCCAGCCGAGGTCACCGTTCAGCGAGAAGGCCGAGAGCATGGTGCGGAGCAGGTGGAAGTCGGTGACGGGCATCATCCCCGTGTAAGCGTAGCTCTCGTCCAGCGTCTCGCCGATCACTTCACCGTAGTAGTACTTGTCGTTCGGCAAGTAGCGCATCAAGTCGGCCCAGTACTCGGGCTCGACGTGCTTGGTCGCGTCGAAGCGGAAGCCGTCGGCGCCGAGGTCCAGCAGCTTCTGCAGAAAGCGCTTGTGCGTGTCGCGGACGCTTTGCTTGCCGGTGTCGAGGTCGGGGAGGTGCGCGTTCTGGTCGCACATCCAGTACTTCGTGACCTGGTGGCGGTTACGGTAGTCGCCGATGCAGTGGTCGCCGGCAGGGTAGTGGAAGTCGTTGGCGTCGAACTCGGGATAGGTGAGAGTGCCGCCCACCCACTTTTGGTCGGCCATATGGTTCAGGACGACGTCGATCAAGACCTTAAGGCCCTTGCCGTGGGCCGAGGCGATGAGGTCGCGAAGGTCGCTCTCGTCGCCGAGGGGACCTTCGATGACGCGCAGGTCGATCGGTTGATAGCGGCCGTACCAGACGGCGTCGGGGATGCTCTTCGAGACGGGTGAGACCTGGACGGCGGTGAAGCCGGCTTCGGCCAAACGATCGAGCTTGCCGCGGACGGCGTCGAAGCGCTCGTCGAAGGCCTGATAAATGACTTCGCCCGCTTGCGCGGGCGTGGAGGATGCCAAAACGGAGACGGCAACGATGGCGCAGATACACGCGGCATGGAAGCGGCGAATCAGGGTCGACGTCATGTGTGTCTCCGCACAGGGCTTCAAAAAGGCAGTTGGGATCGTTGGCGTCAGTTTCTAGCATAAATCTTTACTTGGCCAACAGACCAAAACTGACTTTGCGCGACAACCATTCGGAATCCTTGACCACGAAACGCAGTGGCGCGTCCTTCGCCTGGCTGATGCCGATGCGCGGCACCGCGAGAATTCTGCCGGGCGCGAATTTTTGGCCAAGATCGACGAGGCGGACGCCGGCCTCCGGTCCGAATGTCAGGCCGTCGTCCGCGATGCCTAGACCGAGCGCCTGGCAGAGCTTCCCGGGGCCGCTCAAGAGGCCGCGCAGCTGCGAGACCTCGACGCCGCGGCGGCGCGCCATCGTGGCGACCCCTTCGAGCGGGACGGCGGCGCGGATCAACACCGCGCCGCCGTGACCGGGCTCGCCGGTGACGACGTTCATACAGAAATGGACGCCGTAGATTCGGTAGACGTAACAGATACCGCCGCCGCGGAACATCGACGCGTTGCGCGCGGTCTCGCCGCGGAAAGAATGGCTGGCAGGATCGTCGGGAAGATAGGCCTCGACCTCGACGATCTCGGCGAGCAGCGGCTCTTCCCCGCGGTCGACGAGGATGCCCTTGCCGAGGAGCCGGAGCGCGACGGTCGGAGCAGGCGCCTTGAAGAAGGCTTGCAGAAGGTCGTGAGGGGGCGAGGGGCGCTTCGTCATCGCAGCTCGTATCGCGGAAACGTCTCCGTCGTCAGGAAGAGCCCAGCGCGGATCTTCGCCGCGAGCTCGCGGTCGGCGCCCGGGACGTCCGTGGCCTCGACCAAAAGCGGGAGGGCGTTCCCGGTGAAGCCTCCGGTCACGGCGTGCTCGTAGATCGCGTGCCCAAAAACCACGGGCTTCTCGCCGAAGAGGACGACGCCGCCTTCGTCGAACATGGCGAGGCGATCTTGCTCGCGGGTGCGGACGACGCCCGGCGCGCGGCCCAGGATCTGCCGTTCGTTCAGGGCCGCCTTGGTCGCCGGGAAAAGGTTCCAGACGAGCATGTTGAAGAAATCGTGCCAGCTCTCCGCGCGAGTCGGGACCTCGCGGCGGTGGAACACTCGGTCTTCGTAGGGGATGACGGCGACGGCTGGTTTCTTTCGCTTGCGCCGGCCTTTGGCCGCCGAGGGGACGAACCGGAGCGCGAGGCCGTTCGCCGCTGCGAGCCGGTCGTAGTCGGCGTGCGTGGGCCAGCTCTCGCAGCCGCGGAATGCGGCCGCCAACGTGGACAGGGGCGAGAACATGGGGCTAAGATCCGCGAAATCGGCGCGCCAGGATCTCCCCTTGTCCCTCGACTCCCCGCTTCCCACCCGCTCTCGCATCCACTGGCCTTTCGTGCTCGCCGGCTACGGCACTTTGCTCGTGGCCGCGCACTACGACGTCATCCGCGGTCCACTCATACCGCCGATGGCGCGAGAGCTTAAGCTCGATTTCGCGCAGGCTGGCAATTATCTGGCGATCTGCCAGGTAGCGGCGACGTTGGCCACCGCTTTCATGATCCAGGCGCTGAATCGGTGGGAACTCCGCACCTTGCTCATCGTCTCCACCACCCTCGGGCTCGTCGGCGTCGGCGTCGCGCACACAGTCGGGAGCTTCGGCGGGCTGGTGATCTTGGCGACCGTGATCGGCGCCACGATCTCGTCGATGGGGACGTTGTGCAACGTGCTCGTCATCGAGGGAACGCCGGCGAACGCGCAGGGCCGGATGCTCTCCGGACTGCACGCCATGTACGGGCTCGGGTCGATGCTCGGAGCGGCGTGCGTGCGCTGGGCGCTGACGGGCGCACGGCCTTGGCCCGAGGTTTACCTCGCGGGCATGCCGGGCATCCTCGCGTTGCTCGCCTTCGCGGTCTTCGGCGTGAAGAGCGTGGCGGCGACGGGCGAGCCGCCGCGGCGGCAGAAGGTCGCGTTGTCTTCGGTACAGATCCTCGTGGTGCTGACAATCTCCGTTTACGTCATCGGCGAGGTGACGACGTCGATGTGGCTTGCGCCGTATCTGGTCAGCACCGCGGGATTCTCCGAGGCGGATGCGGCGGGCGCGGTGTCGGCTTATTTCGGCGTCCTGCTCGGCGCGCGACTTTTGTGCTTCTTCTTCATTCGCCCGGAATGGGAGCGGCGGGTCCTGGCGGTGGCGCTCTTCGCACCGATCGTCGCGTTCGCGGTCGGGTATTCCGGCGTGCCGCACGCCTTCCTGGCGATGGGCGTCTACGGCGCGTTCTTTCCCGTGCTCTTGGCGCGCGTGAGCCGTCGGTTCCCGGAGCAGTGGCGGTCGGTGACGGCTTGGACGATGACGGTGATGAGCGCGATGATCGGCGTCGCGCAGCTCGGGCTCGGGAATCTCGCGGATCGGGTCGGCATCCGCACGGCATTTCTCGTGCCGCCGACCTTGCTCGCGCTGGCTCTCTCGATGCTCGTGGTCTACTTCAGGCTAGAGTCTCGGTCCCGAATCGCTCCAGCTCCGCCATGACGGCTTTGGCGACGGCGGTCGCGTCTTGGGCGTCGGACACGCCGTCGAGGAAGATGCGGTAGACCTTCAGCGCGAAAAGAGCCTGCTGCGTCGCGCTCACCGGCAGCGTCTCCGGCGGGAACGCGTCCCGACGGTCGCGCAAGAACGCGGCGGTCGCTAGGACGGCGCGACGCTCCAGCTCGTCCTGCGCGGTCGGCAAGTCGAAGCGCCATTCCTTCACACGAGCCGCGATCTCGGCGCGCGCTTCGGCGTCGACCTCGAAGCCGGTGGCGGCGAAGACGCGGCAGTCGAAATCGCGGCAAGTCTGCGGACGATCTTCGTAGATCGAGCACCGGTTCGCGACGAGCATCGGACAGTGGCCCTTGGCGTTGAATCCCATCAAGACGTGGCCCTTGGGCAAGCCGGGGGCCGGGAACAGGAGCTTCTTCGGGATGCGCGCGAGCGCCTTCTTCTCGTGCGGCTCGACGTGCACGAAGAACGACGAGCGGCAGCAAGCGTTGCAGGAGCCGCAGGGCACGTCGGCACCAAGGGTCTTCACGCGTTGCGCGCGACGCGTGCGGCGCAGCCAGGACGAGAACTCACCTGCGGGGACGTCGCTCATGACCTATGATAGGCTGCCGGACTTCGGCACAGCAAGGGGGAGAAGGCATGAGCCAAGTCCTGAGCATCGAAGGCTTGAGGAAAACCTACGACCGGAAGCTCGTCTTGAAGGGGCTTTCCCTCTCGGTCGCGGCGGGCCAGGTCTTCGGCCTTCTCGGCCCGAACGGCAGCGGCAAGACGACGACGCTCGGGATCGTCCTCGGCGTGGTCCGGGCCGGCGGCGGGCGCTTCGGCTGGTTCGGCTCGGGAAACGGCGGGCGCGAGCGCAAGCGCATCGGCTCGCTCTTGGAGCAGCCCTGCTTTTATCCGTGGCTCTCCGGGCGCGTGAATCTGCGGGTCTTCGCCGCGGTGAAAGGGCTCGCGGACGCGAGCCTCGACGAGCCCTTGGCCACGGTCGGCCTGTCGGTGGCTGCGGATCAGGCGTTCGGCACGTACTCGCTCGGGATGAAGCAGAGGCTCGGGATCGCCGCGGCGCTCCTCGGCAAGCCCGAGGTGCTCGTGCTCGACGAGCCGACCAACGGCGTCGACGCGCAGGGAATCTTCGAGATCCGCGAGATCATCATGGAGTACGGGCGACGCGGCGGGACGGTGATCTTGGCGAGTCATATGCTCGACGAGGTGGAGAAGGTGTGCAGCCACGTCGCGATCCTGAAGGACGGTGAAGTGCTGAAGACCGGGACGATCGCCGCGGTGCTGTCGACCAAGGGCTGGATCGAGGCGGCGGCGGCGGACCTCTCGGCGCTCGAGCGGCGGCTGAAGGAGATCGAGCCGCTGGCGCGCGTCGAGCGCCGCGGCGGTTTGCTCGAAATTTATGACGCACAGCGGTCGCCTGGTGAGATCAACGCGAAGTTGGCGGCCGAGGGTGTGGTTCTGGAGCACCTGGCGCGGAAGCAGCCGAGTCTGGAGACGCAGTACCTCCAGCTCGTCAAAGGGAGCCTATCCTGATGTCCTTCCTCCGCGTCGTCTTCGGCAAGCTCTCGCACTACCGGAGCTTCTACAAGTTCACCGGCCTGCACGGCGTAGCGATCCTGGCGCTGGCCTACATCGCATCGAGCTTTTCCAGCGTCGACGTGAACGGTCAGGCGATGCCTTTCGCCGTTTGGTTCGAGTATCCTGCGGCGTTCGGCACGGTCGCGGTGCTCGCGCGCTGGCTGTTCTACATTCCGGCCTTTTTTACCGTGCAGCTCGTGGCGTCCGAGCTGGAGCTCAAGATCGTGCGCGCGCAGATCATCGCCGGTTGGGAGCACCGCGACGTCGTGATCGGTTGGCTCTTGCAGAGCCTGCTGCTCGTGCTGATCGGCCTCTCGTTCGCGGTGATTACGGTCGCGGTCCTCGGGCGGGCGAACGCGAACGGGACGATCGACGTCACGGCGGCGTTGAAGGTCGCACTAGGCTTCGTGATCTACGGGATGGGCTTCTTGAGCTTTGCGGTGCTCGCAGCCGCGGTCCTGCGGCGGCCGGTGCCGGCTTTGGTCTTCCTGTGTCTGTGGCCGTTGATGATCGAGCCGCTCGTCGGCTACGGCCTCGAGCGCGCCGAGCTGATCGGCTGGCGCGACTTCATGCCGTTCGCGACTTTCGGGACCTTAGTGCCGTGGCCGGGCTCAGAAGCCTTCGATCCGGCCTCGACGAAGACGTTCGTGGCCCTGGGATACGCGGTGCTGGCGAACGTCCTCACCTGGGCAAAGCTCTCCTCGGGCGACCAGTAGCCGCACGGAAGTCGAGCGGTCGTCGTCGAGCACGGTCTCGACGGCGGCCGCTCACCTCTCTTTTTTGAGGTACTGCGCCACCGCGGAGACCAGGTCGTTCGGCAACGGAATCGTCAGATGGTACTGCGAGATCTTCCAGGATCCGTCGATGCTGCGCATCACGCCGCTGCCCCTGCAAGTCCCATATTCCTCGTGATCGAGGAGCTCGTCGAACCAGGCGACTTGCGCGCCCGTCGCCTGGTAGAGATGGCGCGCGGTCGCCTGGTAGGACCAGCCTTTGCCGCTCGCGAAGCGGGGCATGGCGTACGCTTTGAATTCTGGCAGATTCCAGCGCTCCTTGGCGTCCGTGCCTAGGAAAACGGCCTCCGGCGCGAACATCGCGAAGTAAGCATCGCCATCGGCGCGCGCGGCGGCGGCGTGAAAAGCGTCCAGAGTTTGGGAGAGCGTCATGGTCTTCCTGCCTGGTATGGTCCAGAAAACGTACCACGCGATGGGCGCCATGACGACATGCGAGCTGTGTGGATCGGGTCAGGACGTGACGGCTTACTGGACGAAGTACTCGACGACGAGCTTGCTGGCGTAACTGCCCGCGGCGGCGTCGGTGAAGTCGACGCTGATCGGCACTTCCAGGCGCGCGGAGGCGGTGAAGTCCGTCAGCTTCATCACCTTGGTCGAGCCGACCGCGACGCTGGCGGCCGTGACGGCGCCGGCGACGTCGAGGCCGATGACGGCGCTCTTCGAGGTGATCGGGAGGCCGTAGCCTTCGACGGTGCTCCAGAGACCGGCGCCTGCGGTGCCCACCGTATAGACGCGGACCGCGGCAGTGGTGCAGCGCGCGTTGCCGCTCGGACCGCAGACGCGTAAATCGTTGTCACGCAACGCGGTGACGTCGAGCGAGCCGTAGCTCGCGATGCCGACCGGGCTCGGCGTTATGAAACGATCGTTCGCCACCGCGAACGTCACGTTGGCGGCGACGGTCGCGGCGATCGCTTGCTCGGAGTTCGCGCTGCCGAGGAGCGCGAGCGTGCCGTCGCTCGACATCGGCATTTCCCAGTGGGCGCGCACGATCACGGGACGATCCGGGTCGTCGTAGTCGACGGGTGCGGGCTCGGCGTTCGCCTCGTTGACACCATCCGTCTGCCCGGCGGCGTCGACCGCGCCGCCACCCCCGGACGACTCGGTGCCGGGCTTCTTTTGTCTCCCCTCGGTGCCGCAACCGACGAGAACCGCACCTGCGACCAGACCCAAGATGTATTGACGCATACGCACCTCCCCAGATGTCTTCGGTCGATCGCGAGCGCTACCGTAGGCTACAAATCCAGTGATATCAATTGATTAAACTTGTAATCTCCGGCCCTCTTTCCGCCGAAACGAGGGCTTGGCGTGATTCATGCTGTGTCCCGCCGTGGGCCCGCCGAGCGGTCCGAAACGATACCGGAGCCTCCGATGACCCAGAACGTCCGCGTCAAATCGTTCGAGCCTCTTCTCTCTCCCGCGGCGGCGGCCGCGAATCGCCCGCTCAGCAAGGAGGCGGCGGCGACCGTGCTGCGCGGCCGCGACGAGCTGCGGGCGGCGCTGGCCGGCAAAGACGATCGCTTCGCGGTGATCCTCGGACCTTGCTCCATCCACGATCCGAAGGCCGCGATGGACTACGCGCGCCGCCTGGCGCCGCTCGCCGCCGAGATCAAGGACAAGATCCTGATCGTGATGCGCGTCTACTTCGAGAAGCCACGCACGACCGTCGGCTGGAAGGGCCTCATCAACGATCCGCACATGGACGGAACCAACGACATCGAGACGGGCCTATCGATGGCGCGCTCGATCCTGCACGACCTCGTCAGCTTGGGACTCCCCGCCGCGACGGAGTTCCTCGACCCGATCGTGCCGCAGTACACGGCGGATCTGGTGAGCTGGGCCGCGATCGGCGCGCGCACGACGGAGAGCCAGACGCACCGGCAGATGGCGAGCGGGCTCTCGATGCCGGTCGGCTTCAAGAACGCGACGGACGGCGGCCTGCAGATCGCGCTCGACGCGATGGTGTCGGCGCGCGCGCCGCACGCTTTCGTCGGCATCGACGCCGAGGGGCGCACCGCGATCGTGAAGACGACGGGGAATCCCGACGTGCACCTGGTGCTGCGCGGCGGCGGCGGCAAGACCAACTACTCGCGGGCCGACGTCGCGTACACGAAGGTCCTACTCGAGAGCCAGCCGAGCCCGCGCCCGATCATGATCGACTGCAGCCACGGCAACAGCAACAAGAACCCGCTGTCGCAGCCCAAAGTCTTCGACGAGGTCCTGAAGCAGTACGCCGCCGGCGACCGCGCGATCCTCGGCGTGATGCTCGAGAGCTTCCTCGTCGAGGGGCGCCAGGATTTGGTCTCGGGCAAGGCCGTGACCTACGGGCAGTCGATCACGGACGGCTGCATCAGCTGGGAGACGACGGAAAAGCTACTTCGCGAAGCTCACAAGAGACTTTCGCAGAAGTAGCTTCGCGCGGAACGAAAGCGACTACGCCGATTTCTTCTTCTTGGAAGCCGGCGCCGCCTTCATGTGCTTGGTGCACTCGGCGACGAGGTTGCGGGCGACCGCCGCCTTGTAGCTCGACGGCGCGCCGACGGCCCAAGCTTCTTCGCTTTCGAAGCGCTTGGCGAACTTGACGCAGAGTTTTAGGTCCCAGCGGGACGCTTTCTTGTCTTCGCGGGCTTTCTGGGAGGCTTTGGGCTTGGCGGCTCCGCCTTCTTTGGCTGCCGGCGCCGCAACTTTTGCATCTGCCATGACTGAGGCTCCTTCGTGTGGTCCTGACGGCTTATCGCCGCGGCCGCGCCAGACTTGAGCCCTTCGCGGCTTGGAGCCTCGGACGAAGAAGGGTGAATTCTCAGATGATCTCGGTGGGTCGACCGACCGAGATGCACCACAGCTGGTGGACGGCGCGCGTGACCGCGATGTGCAGCGTGCGCCGCGCCACGGGCGTATCCGGGTAATCGTTGAGATTGGCGTCGGGGATGATGACGTAGTCGAACTCGAGGCCTTTGATCTGCGAGACGTCCGTCACGTCGATCCCCGGCTTGAACTCGAACTCGCCGTCGGTGACGAGACGAACGTCGTCCAAGTTGTTCAAGCTGTCGTAGATGCGCTTGGCGTTCTCTTCGCGCTCGCAGATGATGGCGACGGAGGCGAGCCGCTCGCGCTCGAACAAGGCGGAGAGCGCTTCGGTGATGGCGACGACGGCGAGACCCTCGTTCGGGAAGGTCGAGAACATCACCGGCATGCCCTCCTTCACGGAATGCGGCAGCTCGGGCGGGGCCATGGGGCCCAGGACCTTGTGACCGAGCTCGGCGACCTGGCGCGAGCAGCGGTAGTTGGTCGTGAGGCGCGCTTCCTCGACGGCCTCGACGCCGAGCTGTTCCAGGACGTCGTCCCAGCCGCGGAAGGCGATGGTCGGGTCGGACTGCTGCACGGCGTCGCCGGCGATGGTGACGGTCGCGTCGCCGCCGACCGAGCAGCCGAGAAGGCGGTGCTCCATCGGGGCCAAGTCCTGCGCCTCGTCGATGACGAGGTGCTTGTACTGCGAGACCGACTTCGTCTTGCGCTGCAAACGGCCGTGGACGCGGAGCATGAAGTAGAGGAGGACCCCATAGTCTTCGACGTCGATCGTTCCGGCGTACTCGTCGAGCTGCACTTCGGAGCCGTCGACCTCGCGCCGGTTGCCGTCCTCTTCGTCGTCGTCGTACATGTCGAGCTTGTTGACTTCCTCGAACTGTTTGCGCGTATGGCGCTCCAGCTCCTTCGTCTTGCGCTCGGTGATCATGCCGCCGCTTTGCTCGATCAGGATCCGCACCATCTCGGGCCGCGTGTAAAGGTCCGAGCGGCCCGTGTTGATGTCGAGCGCCGCCTCGCGGCCCTCGCGCCAGACCGTGGCGAAGGTGGTGCGGCGCCAGTCGAGCTGCGTCTTCTCGGGGAAGAGCTCTTCCAAGCGCGCGAGGACTTTGCGCTCGTGCTCGTCGAGGCGGGTCATCAAGGGCGTGTCGACGTCGGCCAGAAAATCGGCAGCCGGATCGAAGCTCGGTTCGATGCCCGAAGCGACGAAGCGCAGGCGCTCGGCGACGTTCTTGGCGAGGAGCTCGACGTAGGCGTCGACGGCCGCCATCATCGCCGGATGGCGCTTGATCTGGATGACGGCGGGCGGCGTCCAGTCATAGAGGCGCTTCGGAATGCCTTTCAGCATGTGCTTGCCTTGGTCGGTGATCCAGGCGTCGAAGGTCTCGACGCCGACGTTGCCGACGGACAGTCCCGAAAGAAGACGCTGCGTCAGGCGAACGAGGCCGTGCTCGGGAACGACCACCTTCATCGCGGAGGGCTGGTAGAAGCGCGGACGCTGATAAGACAGCATGGCCAGGCGGTGGAGCGCGATCGTCGTCTTGCCGCTGCCGGCGCCGCCCAGGATCAGGAGCGCGCCTTGATCTTCGCGGTTCAGGATCTCGTATTGCTCGCGGTCGAGCAGCGCAGAGACGTCGGGAAGGCGCTTGCCGCCGGAGAGCGCGGCGCCGAACTGGTTGATGTTGACGGCCTTGCCCGCGCCGCCGGCCAGGCTCGGCGTGCCGACGTCCTCGACCTTGCGCCAAGTGCCGCCGCGAGTGCGCACGTAGGCGCGGTCGGGGCAGGTGATCCCGACCATCTCGCCGACCTCGAAGGCGATGACGCGGCGTTGAAGAACGGTGCCTTGCGCGAGGCGGCCCGGGAGCTCCATCTCGAACTCGTCGCCTTCGCGGAAGTTGAAGAAGACCTTGGCGAGCACGGCGTTGCGCCAATCGATGATGGTGATGCCGCCGCCGGGGGCCGCCGAGTCGATGAAGGTCTGGTAGCCGACGAGGATGTCGCGCGCCTTGCCCTTCTCGATCAGGCGCATGTGCGCGAAGTAAGGTGCGCGCATGTCGGGCAGCTTCTCCTCGTACGTGCGCGAGGCGAGGCTATGGTGCGTGTAGAGCTGCTGAAAGAGCGCGGGGAGGTCGCGCTCGCTCGCCGTGATCGCCTCGTCCCGGAGCTCCTTCAAGCGCTCCTGGATGGCCGTCATGTCGGGCGGCTCCTCCATGGCTTTATCGCGCACGGCGTACTTCACGCGCTCGTGCAAGGCGAGCTCATCGTCGATGAGCGCCTGGTCTTCGGGCGTGAGTTCGAGCTCGTTCACGAAGCCTCCGAGAGAGGGCCAAAAAGGGAGAAAGGAGAATAGTGGGACGCCCCTGGGGACGCAAGCGTCCGCCAGGGGCGTGAGAAAAGCTAGAGTTTACAATCAGATACGCGTGCTGGTCGGCGTCCCGCGTTCGATCGTGACCGGAGTCAGCGTCGGCAAATCCAGGTCCAAAGCCAGCTTCAGGAGCTCACCGACCGTCTCGACGAAGTCGAACTTGATCTGGGCGCGCACGTCCTCGGGCACGTCGCGGATGTCCTTTCGGTTGCGTTCGGGGAGGATGATCCGCTCGATGCCGGCCCGGTGCGCGGCGATGACTTTCTCCTTGATGCCGCCGACCGGCGTCACGGCGCCGCGGAGGGTAATCTCCCCGGTCATGGCGACGTTCGGGGGCACGCCGCGGCCGGTGAAGAGCGAGGCCAAGGCCGTCGTCATGGTGACGCCGGCCGAAGGACCGTCCTTCGGGATCGCGCCGGAAGGGACGTGGATGTGCAGGTCCCGCTTGTCGAACTCATAGCCCGGCTTGAAGGACGGCAGGTACGACCGGACAAGAGAGAGGGCGATCTGCGCCGACTCCTTCATCACGTCGCCGAGCTGGCCCGTGAGCGTGAGCTTTCCCGATCCCGGCATCGAGCTGCTCTCGATGAAGAGGATCTCGCCACCCTGCGGCGTCCAGGCGAGCCCGGTCACAACGCCCGGGGTGGGGAAGCGCTGAGCCACTTCGTGGATATAGCGATCGGGTCCTAGGACCTCCTCGATCTCTGCGCGGTCGACGAGCACGGCGGCGCCGTTCTCCTCCTTGGCTTTCAGGATCTTCTCCGTCTCCGCGCGGATCACCTCCGAGACCTTGCGCTCGAGGTCGCGCACGCCTGCCTCGCGGGTGTAGCTGTTGATCATCCGCATGACGGCGTCGTCGGCGAATTGCAGCTCCTTGGTCTCGATGCCGTGCTCGGCGAGCTGCTTCGGGATCAGGTGATTCTTCGCGATGTGGAGCTTCTCCGCCATCGTGTAGCCGGACAGCTCGATAATCTCCATGCGGTCCAGGAGCGGGCCGGGGATGCCGTCGAGGCTGTTCGCCGTGCAGATGAAGAAAGTCTTCGACAGGTCGAAGGCGACATCGAGGTAGTGATCGTTGAAGGTCACGTTCTGCTCGGGGTCCAGCACCTCGAGGAGCGCGCCGGCGGGATCACCGGCGAAGCTGCGGCCGAGCTTGTCGATCTCGTCCAGGAGCATGACGGGGTTGTTGACGCCGGCACGCTTGATCGCTTGGACCACGCGGCCCGGCATGGCGCCGATGTAAGTGCGGCGGTGGCCGCGGATCTCGGCGTCGTCGCGCACGCCGCCCAAGGCGACGCGGGCGAACTTCCGCCCGAGGGCGTCGGCGATCGAATGGCCGAGGCTGGTCTTGCCGACGCCCGGAGGGCCGACGAGAAGCAGGATCGAGCCTTTGTGGGACTTCCGGAGCTTCATCACGGCGAGATGCTGGATGATGCGCTTCTTCACTTTCTCGAGTCCGTAATGATCGGCGTCAAGCTTCGCGCGCGCTTGGTCGAGGTTAAGCGCGTCGTCCGTCGACTTGTCCCACGGCATGGCGCAGAGCAGGTCGAGGTAGTTGCGGATGACGTGCGTCTCCGGCGAGCCGCTGCCGAGCGAGCTCAGACGCTTCACCTCGTCGAGGGCGATCTTTTTGACGTCCTCGGGCATGTTGGCCGCGGCGATCTTCTCAGTGTAGTCGCCTTCGCCTTTACCGCCGTCCTCGTCGCCGAGCTCCTCCTTGATGGTACGGATCTGCTCGCGGAGGATGGCTTCGCGCTGGTTCCGGCCGATCTTCTGCGACAGTTTGTCGCGGATCTCGCCTTGGACCTTCAAGGTTTCCTTCTGCGTTTGCATCAGCTCGAGAAGGCGCAAGGCGCGCGTCTTGAGCGAAGTTTGCTCGAGAATCTCCTGCTTCTCCGCGATCGGCGCGTCGAGATACTCGGCGCACAGATTGGTCAAGAGACCGCAGTCGTCGATGCCCGAGACGAGCTCGCCGACCTGGCGGGTGTCCGCTGGGATCAGGTCCAGGATCTCGCGGGCGATGGCTTTCAAATTGGCGGTGAGCGCCCCCTGAGTTTTCTCGTCCGTGTCGAGGACGTCCGGAAGGTCGTCGATGACCGCGAGCATGTGCTCTTCACCGGCTTGATAGCTGGCGATGGCGACGCGGCCGACGCCGCGCACGAGAAGTTGATAGCCGTGCTCGCGCGAGCCACGGGCCTTTTCGATCTTGCAGACGACGCCGACCTTGTAGAGATCCTGCGGCGAAGGGTCGTCGTCGGCGCGATCCGTTTTCTGCGCCACGGTGACGATCATGTGGTCGCCGGCGAGGGCCTGCTCGATCGCGGCGACGCTCCGGGCGCGGCCGACGTTGAGGGGGATCGTCATCCCCGGGAAGATCACGACGTTTCGCGTGGGCAGGACGGGGACGGACTGGGACTTGAATTCCATGAATGAGGCCCCCAGATATGGGCAAGCTCGAAACGAGATGCCTAAGGAACAGCTTGGGTCGGGTCCAATGCCTGTCAAGGTACCGAGAGGTATTCGCAGCTTAGGCGACCTGGCGGATGAGAGTGGTCTCAGACTCGGTCCGCGTCGTGCCGAAGCGACGGCGTATGGCATTGGATCCGCAAAAGGAATCGGTGCGCCGGATGAGCTTGCTCGCCGGTGATCACAAGGAAGGCGAGCACCGTTGGGGACGGAGCACGCTCCTTGCGCGCCTGGCGCCGCGTTGGCTGGCGGAGTTGCCACCGAATGTGTCGAAGTCGGACGCCAAGATCTATTTCGTGCGGCTGGGCGCCGCGATCATGGGCGCGACCTTGCATCTCATGTTGGTCCTCATCTACCTCTACTTCGACGCGCCGTGGATGGTGATCACCAACATCGTCTCATTCGCGCTGTTCGTCGGCGGCGGCGCTCTGGTGCGCTCGGGCCGGCACTTCGCCGGGATCAAAGTGTGCGTCATCGAGGCTTGCGTCCACGCGCCCTTGGTGACGGTCTTGGTCGGCCTCAATGCGGGCTATCTGCTGTTCAACTTCATCCTCGCGATGGGCGCGGCGCTGGTCTACCCGAAGTCTGAGCGGCGCGAGCGCCTCCTCGTCGAGGGGTGGGCCTTTTTCTCCTCGATCGGCCTCGTCTTCTACATGCGCGACCGGATGCCGATGTCGACCTTGTCGCCGATGCAGACCGAGATCGTGTTCCATTTCATCGCGGCGAGCACGTTTCTCGCGCTCGTCGCCTTCGCCCATCACTTCGTCTCCGTGAGCGAAGAGGCCGAGTCCCGGGTCGAGCGCGAGCTGGTGCGCTCGGAGCAACTCCTTCTGAACGTCCTGCCGGCGGCGGTGGCGGCACGCCTCAAGGAGAGCCCCGGTACGATCGCCGACTCGTTCGACGAGGTCACGGTCCTGTTCGCCGACATCGTCGGGTTCACGAAGCTCTCCAGCGTCTCGAATTCGCAAGAGATCGTCGAAATGCTGAACGACGTCTTCTCGCGTTTCGACCGCATCGCCGAGCGCCACAGCCTGGAGAAGATCAAGACGATCGGCGACGCCTATATGGTCGTCGGCGGCGTACCGCTGAAGACCTCGGACCATGCGACGCGGATCACGCGCATGGCGCTGGAGATGGTCGACGCAGTGCGCGATTACCGCGAGCAGAGCCAGACCTCGATCGATATCCGCGTCGGCATCCATTCAGGGCCGGTCGTCGCCGGCGTGATCGGCGAGAAGAAGTTCGCTTACGACCTTTGGGGCGACACGGTGAACATCGCGAGCCGGATGGAGTCGCATGGGACCGCCGGCCGCGTCCACATGTCCGAGACGACGTGGAAGCTGGTGGAGGCCGACTTCGCCGGTGAGGAACGCGGCACGATCGAGGTCAAGGGCAGAGGCCCGATCCGCACCTGGTACGTTCGGGGTGCCGCATGAGCTTCCTCAAACGCTCGATCTTCACGCAAGAAGGACTCGCCTTCCTCCACGGGCGGCGGCAGGGTGTCGCGCCGACCGAAGGCAATCGCAGCGCCTCGAACCTCGGCCTCGCGATCTTTTTCGTCATCACCTTGATGATGGCGCTTTCGACCCTGATGTGGGTGCAGCGCGACGAGGTCTCTTTTCTCAAGTCCTTGAGCGGCGTGACGATGCTCGACGCCCAGAGCCTCGAGTGGCGCGTCTACGCCGACAGCCGCGAGATCTACGTCGGGTCCGACCTGCGGAGCCTGGAGAACAAGGGCAAGAGCGAGCTCTCGAGCTATTACTTGGAGACCCGGCTGTCACGCGCGGCGTGGGCCGACCTGAGCGACAAAGAACCCGTCGTCATCGTCCTCCATCCCTTCGTCTACGATTCGGCCGTCGTCACCATCGACGGCTCGACGCACCGCACGTACTACAACAGCGAGCGGCTGATCTTGAAGATCCGGCCCGAGAACGTCGGCGCTCGGGACATCGGCATCGGCCTGACGCTCTCCGTCAAGCCGACGCAGCCGAAACTCCTGGCCGGCCAGCAGGAGACCGACCTGATCTACGTCGCGCCCGAGTCGCGGCACCGCAAGTACGAAGAAATGGCGGCCGCGGCGCGCTCCGGGCACGGGAAGCAGCTCGCCGACATCGCGCGCGTGGTGCTCGCCGTCTTCTGCCTTCTGCTCTTCATCTTCGTCGACAGCTCGCCGGAGTCCTTGGGACTCTGCCTCTTCATGGGCCTGAAGGGGATCGGCGTCGTCTTCTCGCAGAACTGGTTGCCGGAGTCGTGGGCCGGCGCCACCGGCATCAGCTACTTTCGCGGCGGCCTCCTGTGCTTCGGCGACATCATGCAGTTCTACTTCTTCACGCAGCTCGCACGCGTCGCGCGACCTCGGCTGAAGCTGTGGTTCATGATCGGAATTCCGCTGGCGATCCTCTACGCCCTGACCTCGCCCTTGTCGAACGAAGTGTGGCGCTGGCGCAACGTCCTCATCGGCCTCGCCTGCCAAGCGACGGCGCTGACTTCGGCCGCCTATCTCTACAAGAAAGGCCTCTACTACCGGTCGGCGGCCTTGCTCATCGCGTGCAGCGGAACGATCGTGCAGGTCGTCGTGCCGCTCGCCGGCTATTTCCCCGGCGTGACGAGCCTCGCGTGGTTCAAGACTTTCTACAACGTGATGGAGACGCACACGCCTTACGTCTTCGCGCTCAGCACGTTCATCAACCTGACGACGCTCGAGAACCGAGTGAAGTCACTGTCGCGCGAGCTCGTGAACGCGAAAGAAATCGAGCGCGAGATGGCGCTCGGCAAGACGGTGCAACAGTCCTTCCTGCGGTTGCCCGAGGTGCCGGAGGGCTTGGAGGTAATCTGCGCGCACGAGGCGGCGCTCTATGTCTCGGGCGACATCTACTTCGTGCACTGGGACGAGGGCCGGCGCACGCTGACGCTCCTCATCAACGACGTCACCGGCCACGGCGTGCAGGCGGCTCTCAAGGCCTCGATCTGCACGACGATCGCCGACTCGATCTGGAACGAGGGCCAGGTGCGCGCCAACGACCAGCCGGCGTCGCGCTTCCGCACATACGACATGCGCCTTCACTCGTTCCTCTCCAAGGTCGCGAACCAGTCCGAGGTGGTCGCCCTCGTCGGCGGCGAGCTCAACCTCGAGACGGGGACCCTGGCGCTATACCGTGTCAACGGCATTTTTCCGCTCGTGATCGAGCCGAACGAGCTCGGCGACGGCTGGAACATCCGCGTCGTGCCCGTGCGCAACCGCGAGGCCATGGAGCTTACGGCTCGGGTCGGCACCTTCGCCGTGTTCATCAGCGACGGCTACATCGACAACAGTCGCACGATGAACCACTTCCACACTTACCTGGGCAAGATCTTGGCCGGTTTCCGCCCGGGGATGCTGACGGGCGCGATCTTGAAGGCGAAGATCCTGGAGTTCGGCGAGTTCGCGACGACGGGCGACGACAAGACCCTGCTCGTTCTCGGCTATCGCCACGAGGTGGCGTTCCGAAGCGCTCAGGAAGCCAGCGTCGCGTGATTCTGCTAACATATCGATAGTCCCGGCGAGAGCCATGAGGTGCCCATGACCACGAAAAAGCCCGAGCGCAAAGTCGCCTTGATCACCGGCGTGACCGGACAGGACGGCGCCTACCTTGCGCATCTCTTGCTCGCGAAAGGCTACGTCGTCCACGGCATCAAGCGCCGCGCGAGCTCCTTCAACACGCAGCGCATCGACCCGATCTACCGCGACCCGCACGACGAGCGCGCGGAGCTCTTCCTGCACTACGGCGACATGACCGACGGCACCGGCCTCATCCGCCTGATCCAGGAGATCCAGCCGACGGAGATCTACAACCTCGCCGCGCAGAGCCACGTCGCTGTGAGCTTCGAGAGCCCGGAGTACACGGCAAACGCCGACGCGCTCGGCACGCTGAGGATTCTCGAGGCGATGCGGCTCCTCGGCCTGGACAAGACGACGCGCTTCTATCAAGCGTCGACGAGCGAGCTGTACGGAAAAGTGCGCGAGACGCCGCAACGCGAGACCACGCCTTTTCATCCGCGCAGCCCGTACGGCGTGGCCAAGCTCTACGCTTATTGGATCACGGTGAACTACCGCGAAAGCTACGGCATGTTCACGAGCAACGGTATCCTCTTCAACCACGAGAGCCCGCTGCGCGGCGAAACATTCGTGACCCGCAAGATCACGCGCGCCGCGGCGCGGATCGCGCTCGGCATGGAAGAGCGCCTTTACGTCGGCAACCTCGACGCCCGCCGCGACTGGGGCCATGCCCGCGAGTACGTCGAAGGCATGTGGCGCATGCTGCAGGCGAAGGAAGCCGACGACTTCGTGCTGGCGACCGGCCGCTCGACCTCGGTGCGGGAGTTCCTGACCTTGGCCTTCGACATGGTCGGCATGCCTTTGGTGTTCGAGGGCGACGGCGGCGGCGAGGTCGGCATCTGCAAGCGTACGGGCATGACCCGGGTGCACGTCGACAAATCGTACAATCGCCCTGCCGAGGTCGAGACCTTGCTCGGCGACGCGTCGAAAGCGAAGAAAGTGCTCGGCTGGCAGCCGGAGATCTCGGTCGAGGAGCTCTGCCGCGAGATGGTCGAGGCCGACATGCACCGCGCGCGGCTCGAGGTCGAGGCGAAGCTCTCCGGCCGCACCGAAGTCGAGGCCGTCGTCCACGGCGCCAACGGCTTCCTGGGCTGGCTGGCGAAGCACAGCGCGGACGAGCATGACGCCGCAGGATAAGATCTTCGTCGCCGGCCACCGCGGGCTCGTCGGCAGCGCGATCGTGCGCACGCTCGGGCGCCGCGGGTTCGCGCGCGTCGTCGTCCGCACGCGGGCCGAGCTCGACCTGCGGGACCGAACGGCCGTAGCGCGCTTCTACGCCGCGGAGAAGCCGGACGTCGTCTTCGTCGCCGCGGCGAAGGTCGGCGGCATCCACGCGAACGCGACGATGCCGACCGAGTTCCTGCACGAGAACCTGGAGATTCAGAACAACGTCATCTTCGGCGCGCACGAAGCGAACGTGCGGCGGCTGGTGTTCCTTGGCTCCAGCTGCATTTATCCGCGGGATGCGGCGCAGCCGCTCGTCGAGGCGGCCCTCTTGACCGGACCGCTCGAGCCGACCAACAAGGCCTACGCCTTGGCGAAGATCGCGGGCTTGGAGCTGGTGCAAAGCCTGCGGAAACAGTACGGACGCGACTACGTCTCGGTGATGCCGACGAACCTCTACGGCCCCGGCGACAACTTCGACGCGATGAATGCGCACGTGCTGCCTGCCTTGATCCGGCGCATCGAGGAGGCCGCAAGGCGGGGCGATGCGGACGTGACGATTTGGGGCTCGGGCAAGCCTTTGCGGGAGTTTCTCTTTTCCGAGGATTGCGCCGACGCGATCTGCTTTCTCGCCGAGCGCCTGAAAGCGGAGGACCTGCCCGTCGGCCTCGCGCACGTCAACGTCGGCAGCGGCGACGAGGTGTCGATCGCGGAGCTGGCGCGGCTGATCGCGGCGGCGGTGTCGTTCAAGGGCGCCTTGCGCTTCGACCCGTCGAAGCCGGATGGGACGCCGCGCAAGCGCTTGGACACGAGCATCCTGGAGCGGCTCGGCTGGCGGCGCGCGGTGCCGCTCGGCGAGGGGATCGCGCGGACGGTGGCGTATTGGCGGAAGGTTTCGGGTCGTTGAGAGGCGGCGGTTTTGCCTCAGATGCGAAGCGCGACGAAGTGCAGAGACGGCCCAATCAATCCGACCCATGAATCAACCGGTCGAACGCAACATAAGCAGCGGCACGCTCGAACCGCACGGCGGCGACTTTGGCGGCGGCAGCCATGCGGGCGCGGGTCTCGGGCTCGTCGCGGAGACGGCGGAGGGCGGCGGTGAGGCCGGGCGCGTCACCGTTCGCGACGACGACGCCGAGCTCGTCCTCGACGATCACGCGCGCGACCTCGCTCGTGGCGGGGCCGACGTAGGCGACCGGCTTGCCGGCGCCGAGGACCCCGAAGAACTTCGAGGGCACCATCACGCCTGCGGCCTCTTCCTTCAGACTGACGAGGTGGACGTCGGCGGCGCCGAGCAAGGCGGGAAGCTCGGCGCGGCTGACGGAGCCGTGGAAGCGTAGGTTGACGGCGCCCGCGCACTTCTCCTTCAGCTCGTCCCAGCCGGGGCCGCCACCGACGAACGCGAAGACGGTGCCGCGGTCCTTGGCCATCGCCAGGATGGTCTCGACCAAGGTGGCGACGTCATGGCCGCGGCCGAGGTTTCCCGAGTAGATCACGGCGAAGACGGCGTCGCCGACGAGACGGTGTCGCAAGGATTCCGCGGCTTCAGGCGTCGCGGTGGCGTCTTCGATCGGCCACGGCGGGATGATGGCGAGGCGTCGCGGCGGCGGATCGCGACGCCTCAGGAGGTCGGCCATGCAGCGGCCCAAGGCGACCACGCCGGCGGCATCGGCCATCGCGCGCGACGAAAGCGCGGCGGTGACGCGCGCGACGGTCGAGGTCTCCGCGACGGCGCCTAGGCGGGTCGCGGCTTCCGGGTAGAGATCCATGGTCCAATGGACGACGCGGCCGAGCCGGCGACCCAACGGCAGGGCGAGGACCCCGAGCAAGGCGGGCGTCGTGCCGAAGACCGTGGCGTCGAAGCGCGGGAGGCGGAGGATCGCGAACGCCATCGAGAGGAAGAGGCGGCCGTGCGCGAAGGCTTTGAGGAGGACGCGGGAGACGCGCGGCCCCGAGGCGTACGGCGCGGCCGGGCCCACACGCACGATGCGGCAGCCTTCGGCCCGCTCTTCCCGAGGCCAATGCGTCAGCGTGGCCGCCACGCTCGTGTCCGAATAGGCAAAGCGCGAGCACAGCACCGTCACGTCGTGCCCCGCGGCGACCAAATGCCGCGCGAGGTCGTGAAAATACTGGGCCGTCGCCACCGAGTCCGGGGGAAAGCAGGCGTTCACGAGGAGTACTTGGGACATCAGATCATTCTAGACCATCCTGCCGCCTTCGCCCCTTTTCGAGGCTGGGCTCTTTGGTTCGGAGCATCATCCACGTCACCACCATGCTCGCGACGATCGGGATCGACATGAGCAAGAGCAGCATTCCAACTTTGAGCGAGATCACGAGCCGACTCCCTTCACGGGCGCACGGGTTCCCCACCGGGCACGCGTAAACGCGCGGCAAAAAGGCTCGCGGCTCCTAAAACTTCTTGGTTCATCCTGTAATATTAGGTGGATAGGCGGATCTGCGCGGTGGAGTGAAATTTGACCGATCGGAGCGCCGCGTGAGCCTTTTGCACAGCCTGCCGCGTCCTAGTACGATCAGAAGCCAACAGACCAGCGAGGCCTTGCGATGGAGCTGCCGCGGCCGCTGCGCCTGCCCGAGACGACGAGGCGCGGATGACGCGATTGCTTCAGTCGGTCTACGGCACCGCGCGCCGAGTCGGCCTCCTCGACACCGCCCCTGGCCGCGCGCTCTTTCGCTGGGCGTATTTTCGCTACAAGCGCTACGTCGAGGACGCCTGCCACCACATGGTCGCCCGCTTCGGAGACCGAATCCGCGCAGGCCACGTCCTCGACGTCGGCGCCAACATCGGTTACTCCTCACGGCTCTTCGCGCGCGCGCTCGGCCCGGGCTTCAAGGTCTACGCTTTCGAACCCGAGGCCTGGAACTTCGGAATGCTAGTCGAAGTCGCGACGCGCGAAGCCCGCATCGTCGCGGTCCCGAAAGCGGTCGGCGCGGCGCCGGGGCACGCGCGCCTCACGCTGAACCCGCGGCACCACGGCGACCACAGGATCGCCGTCGCCAGCGAGCTCGAAGGCGGCGGGCCGCTGTCTCCGGACGTGGAGGTCGTCTCGCTCGACGCGTTCGCACGCGCCGCGTGCCTGTCCCCTGTCGCGCTCATCAAGATCGACGTGCAGGGGTTCGAGGCGGCGGTCTGCCGCGGCATGGAGCGCGTCCTCGATGCGAATCCCGCGGCGCTCGTAATGCTCGAGTTGTCCCCGGCGAGCCTGGCTCGCTTCGGCTCCGACCGGGCCGAAATCCTCGACTTCTTCGACCGCCGCGGCCTGCGCGCCGGTGTCCTCACCCACGCCCGCGGCTTCGAGGAGCGACCGTACGACCGCTTGCCGGTCGCCGCCGGCCCCGACGAGTACGTCGACCTCGTCTTTTCGGCGGTTTTCTGAGCGCTTCCATCGCCGCAAGACATCGCAGCATGCAACATCATCTGAAATCGGAGCAGCGTTGGCACAGGTCTCGAAATGGCGCAGTCGCTTGTGCGAGCTGGTGGCGCTTGAAGTCTCACGCCTCACGCGCTACTGCCCCGCGCTCTTCCAAGTCGCCCCGCTGCCGCACGGGGACACGGTCCTTCTCGAAAAGCTCGGGCGCGGTGCCGAAGCGGTCATTCGCTGCGTCGAGGACCTCACACACAACGCCGCAAACGAGGACGGGGGAACGGCTCTCCTGTTTGACGGCAACCTCAACTACGAGCTCGACATCCAGGGCCTGCTCGTCGCCCTGAAGCCGCGTCTCGGTCGCTCGGCCCGTCTCGTGTTCGTCACGTACAACAGCTACCTGCGCTTCGGCATCAGTCTCGCCAACGCGCTCGGCCTGCGGCGGGGGCCGGTGCCGGCGACGTTTATCACACGCCGCGACCTGGACCAGATCGCGAAGCTCGCGGGCTACGAGGTCGTCAGGGTGCGGCCCGTCGCCTACCTCCCGTTCCGGCTCCTCGGCCTCGGCGACCTCGTAAATAAAGTGATGCCGGCGCTGCCGCTCCTGCGCTGGATGTCGCTCGCCGCGGTGATCGTCGTACGCCCCGTGAAGGCGTCGGTCGCGCGGCCGTCGCTCTCGATCGTGATCCCGGCGCGCAACGAGCGCGGCAACATCGCGCCAGCGCTTCACCGGCTCTTGCCGCTGCGCGATTCGGACATCCCCTTCGAGGTCATCTTCGTCGAGGGTCACTCGCAGGACGGCACTTGGGAGGAGATCGAGCGCGTCCGCGACGCGTACGCCGGCGTCCTTCCGGTCAAGGGGTTGCGGCAGACCGGCAGCGGCAAAGCCGACGCCGTTCGCCTCGGCTTCGCGCACGCGACAGGCGACCTGCTCACGATCCTCGACGCCGACCTCACGATGCCGCCCGAGCTCCTCCCTCGCTTCTATGAGGCCTACGTCGAAGGCAAGGCCGACTTCGTCAACGGCAGCCGCCTCGTCTACCCGATGGAAGACGACTCGATGCGCTTTCTCAATAAGCTCGGCAACGTCTTCTTCGCGAAGGCCCTCAGCTACGTGCTCGACGCCGATCTGAGCGACTCCTTGTGCGGCACGAAACTCGTGTCGCGCCGCGATTATGCGCGCCTATGCGCCTGGCGCGAGGATTTCGGGGACTTCGATCCGTTCGGCGATTTCGAGTTCCTCTTCCCGGCCGCAACACTGGCGCTCGGCATCGTGACGATCCCAATCCGCTACCGTAGCCGCACTTACGGCGCGACGAACATCCGCCGCTTCCGTCACGGCTTCCAACTCCTCAAGATGACGCTCGTCGGTTTCGCGCGGGTGAAGCTCGGAACCGTTTGGTCGACGCCGGATCGGCCCCTCGGGGGCCTTAGCTCCGGCGGTGATGGACGCCGACCGTGAGCGCCAGCGAGCGGCGCTTTTACCTCGGCCTCGGCGCGCTTGCGGCGCTCGCGCTCGTCCTGCGCAGCCACGGGCTCGAGGCGCGCGGGCTTTGGGAAGATGAGATATCGGTGCTGCTGGAGACCGCGTCCGGCAAGCGCGTCAGCCTCGACGGCCCGCTGGTTCACTTAGTGCACGGGATCGCGGTGCGGCTTTTCGGGGCGCCGAAACTGCTCGCGCTGCACGCGCCGGGGCTGTTCGCGTCGTCGCTCGCGGCCGTGGGCGTCGGGCTGCTCGCGCGGCGGTTCACGGCGACCCGCGGGGCGCTGCTCGCGGCCGGGCTCTACGCGCTCTCGCCGCTCGCCAACCACTACGGGCAGGAAATTCGCCCGTATTCGCTGATGCTCCTGTTCACGCCGCTGCTGTTCCTGACGTTCCTTCGCCTGTACCTCGACGGCGAGCGGCGCGCGTGGCCGGCCTTTGCCGCGGTCGCCGCGCTCGGGCTTGCGACGCACCTCATGACGGCAGTCCTGATCGCGGCGCTGATCGCCTTCGCCGGGTTCGACACGCTCGTCCTGCAACGGGGGAGCCGGCGCCGGCTTCTCGCCGTCGTCTTTGGCGCGGCACTCGCGAGCCCGGCCGCGTTGTGGGTCCTTGACCGTCGCGTCGAGGAGGTAATGATGCCGGGCGGCGCCCTCGGGCTCACGAGCTTTCTTGCGACGGTCACCGTCGCGTTCGGACCCGTACACGAATACTGGCCGCGGCTTGGACTCCCCGCGCACGTCGCTTTGAAAGTCGGCGCCGCTGGTGTCGTCCTCGCTTTCGCGAGCGCCGGCGCCGCCGCCATTTTGCGTCAACCCGGCCGGCGGCGGCCCGCCGGAGCCATAGCGACATCAGCCGTCGCTCTCTTTTTTTGCGTTTATTATAACTTAGGCGAAAAGGGCGGCTGGACCTGGCTGCGCTACGTCGCGCCGCTTCTGATCCCCTACCTCGTCCTCGCGGCGGCCGGATGCGCCGACCTGGCGGCGAGGGCACGCCGACCCGCCACGGGCGCGGCGCTCTCCGGACTCCTTGTCGGGTGTTTCGTGGGGGGCTTGTGGCTCCAGCTTGCGCGGCCCCCTCGCACCGTTGGGGCTCAATATGTGGCGTGGGCGCGCGACATCGAAGCGCACGCGGCCGAGCTCGACGGCGTCCTGATCCTGCCGCGCCGGGTCGGCGCGAGGGAGATCGTCGACCTGCGCGCGCTCAACCTCTACACGTACTTCCGCCAGGACAGCCTGCCGTGCTCCGTCATTTCGAAGGACGGCGTCCTCGCGACGCGCGTGAAAGTCGGCGAAGTCCCCGGGCTGACCTGGGCCGACGTCGCGGAGGCGACAGAGCTCGAGCCCGGCCGCTACGCTATCTTCGGCCTCCGCAGATTCGACAGTTACTCCTTCGGGGGGTGCGAAGGGCTTTCGCGCTTCTTCCCAGGCTGGAGCTGGACCTCGGCACGCAAGGTCGTCAACCCGCTCACCGAGGCGGCCATCTGCGAGGCGCGGCGAAGCTGAGCGATCCGGCCGTCGCGGCGGCCCGCTGTCGACGCCTCGCTGGACTTTATTGGTTCAGCCAGTAATATTGGGTGGATACGTGGAGGTCCTTGGTGGGGCTAGATCAAGCCGTGCAGGCCGCACGCTTCGGGCAGGACCAGCTCGTCGAGCGCTACAAGAAGTACGAGAAGTTCGTCCCCGCCGCAGCTTTTCTCGGCGGAACGCTCTTCGACATCATCACGCTCGGGCGAATCGATCAGCTCGGGACGCTCGTCCAGCAAGCGATCTATACGGCAATGGCGGCCCTGCTCATCCTCGCCGAAGTGCGCGAGCTGCGCGCGCCGATCGTCGTCCCCGAGAAGCCGGCCTTCCTGCGCAAGGCCTGGCACTACCGCGAAGAGGCCGCGCACTTTCTGCTGGGCGGCCTGCTGAGCTCGTTCACGCTGTTTTACTTCAAGAGCTCGTCCTTCCTGGGTGCGCTTCTGTTCTTCATCGTGATCGCAGGACTCTTGATCGGCAACGAGTTCAGCATCATTCGCAGTCTCGGGCTCTCGCTGCGGACGGCGATGCTCGCCGTGTGCGTCGCCTCGTACCTTTTCGTCGTCGTCCCCATCGCCTGGGGCTCAATCGGCTTTCTGCAGTTCCTGACGGCGCTGCTCGGCGCAGCGGCGTTACTCGGCATCGCCTACGTTCTCGCGCTCCGGCACCTGGCGCCGCGCGATCAGCTCCTGAAGCGCGTGGTCTTTCCTTATGTCGGCGTGCTCGCGCTCTTTCTCGGGATGTACGGCTTGCGGCTGATTCCGCCGGTGCCGCTCTCCCTTACGCACATCGGCATCTATCACGGCGTCGAACGCGTTTCCGGTGGCTACAAAGTGAGCTTTGAGAAACCGTGGTGGCGTTTCTGGGAAAACGGCGATCAGGCGTTCCGGGCGCGACCGGGCGACAAAATTTACGTCTTCTTCAGCGTCTTCTCACCCGGCGGGTTCAAAGATAGCGTCAAGATCCGTTGGCTCCGGAAGGACGCGCGCGAGGGCTGGAAAGCCTCCGACGCGATGCCCGTCGCCATCGCCGGCGGCCGCGAGCAGGGCTGGCGAGGGTTCGCCTACAAAGCCAACTATCAGCCCGGAGACTGGCAGGTGCGGATCGAGACGAAGGACGAGCGCGAGATCGGTCGCATCTACTTGTATGTGGAGCCGGATTCCGGCACCGAGCCGCGAGCTGTGCAAGAAAAGGTCATCTGAGGTATACACGCGCTCTCGCGCCGTTTTGACCCCCGACTCCCCCGCAGAGGACAGCTCGCATGCGTGCCTTAGGCTTTTTGGTCATTTGCTGCGTCATTTCGGCAGGTTGTGGGCGGAAAGCGGACCGGGGCTCGAAGTCGGCGCCGCCGGAGGACGAGCTGGCGCTCACGACGGCCGACGACGCCGAGGTTCAAGCGCAGAAGCTCCGGTGGATCGAGAAGACGGCACGGCTCCTGCGGGCCGGCGACGGCGGGCTGACGGCCGAAGAGAAGACACGCCTCGCGGCGATGGCGCCGGATGCGGCCGTGGACGAGTTTCTGGCCGGGCCGCGGATGAGCGACACGCTCGTCGACTTCAACATGTTCTATCTCGGCTTGAAGGCGGACGCCCTAGGTTACCCCGATCCCGAGGATCCGTTCGGCGTCTTCCAGCCCGGAATTCTGGGCTTTCCTCAGGCGTTCGAGGGCGCGCGGCTGCTCTCTGCCGGCGCCGATCCGCTCGGGCTCGTCACCGACGTCCTGCCCGTCCCGGCCCAGGCGCTCGGTGCGATCTTTGATTTCGAGAAGGACGCCGTGGTCGAAGATCCGAAAGCACGGCGGCAAGAAGCGTACGCGGCGATCCGCAGCGGCCTCCGGGAGCTGGCCGCGATGTACGCGACACCCGCGACGATCGAGCGCGCGACCTACTGCGCCAAGATCTCCGAGCTACAGTCGCAGGGCTCCTCCGACATCGGCGTTCCCTTCACCTACATGAACGGCCTTCGCGAAGATCCCGACTTCAGCGCGCTCGCGTCGCCTTGCTTTACCTTCGGCGACGATGGCGCCGAGCCGCCGCCGCTGAAGCTGCCGGAGAACGGGGCGGCGCTGTGCGAGGCCGTCGCGGCGAAGGCGGAAGGCGTCTTCGCCTATCTCGACGAGCTGGAGTCCGACGTCTATCAGCCGCAGGACTTCGCCTCGGTGAAGATGCTCGACGCGGAGCGCCTCTATCTCGGCGAGCGCACGATGAGGCGCCTCGCCTTCGGCTGGTTCTGGGGCCTTTTGCCGAACTCCTCGACGAACTTCGACAGAAAGCGCGCCAACTACGTCTTCAAGCGCTTTTTCTGCGACGATCTGACGCCGATCGGCATCCTCCTGCCGGAGGAGCATGCAGACTCGGGACACGCCTCCGATCCCGGCTGCCAGTCCTGCCACTACAAGCTCGACCCGATGGCCGGATTCTTCCGCCATCTCGGCTCCGGCGGCAGCGACTTCTCGAAGCAGGCGTCGATCTTCTTCGACGACGGCGCGGAGAAGTCGATGGCGGAGTACGCGGCGACGTGGACCGACATCGGCTATGTGCGCTCCGCGACCGACGCGACCTTGACCGATCGCGGCGACAACCCGGAGGATCCGCGGCTCTTCGACCTCTTCACCGTGATCAAGCGGGCGCCGGAGGCGAAACGCTGCCTCGTGAAGCGGATGTTCGAGTACGTGATCGGCGATCAGCAGGCGATGGACGCGGGTTGGCTCGACCATCTCACGACGCAGTACGCGCAGCGCGCGGCGACGGACGCCGGCGCGGCCTTCAGGGAGACGATGAAAGCACTGGTGCTCAGCAAATCCTTCCAGGCGAAGGATCCGGCCTCCGAGCGTTGCTACGATTACGCTCCGGGCGTCGTCCCCGAAAATAGGCCGCCCTGCAAGGTCGCCTTCCTGCTGCAGAAGCACTGCGCCAGCTGTCACACCGGCGTCGGCGCGGGGGGCGGGCTCGATCTCTCCGCCTGGGAAGAGCTCGCGGACGGGCATTACGGCTTTCCGCAGGCGGGTGTCGAGCGCGTCGAGAGCTTGAAGCGCATCCAGGAGCGTCTCGGCATCGCGGACCCGAGCCTGCGCATGCCGCTCTCGCGGTTTATGGACGACGGGGATCGCGACGCGATCTTCCGCTGGGTCGACGGGCAGCTCAAACAGGGGAGCAACTGATGAAGACGAGCTGGCTCTTGGCGCTGTCTGTCGCCGCTCTCGGCTGCGGCGCGCCGCGCGGGAACACGGGCGACAAGGGAGACGAAGGGCGGCGCGGCGACGCGGACGCCATCGCGCTGCGCGGCGCCTCGCCCGACGAGAACACGGCGACGGGGCGCTTCCGCGGCTATGCCGAGACGAATCGCATCGTGAACGAGCGGCTCTTCGCGCGGCGCGACGCCGTGTCGATCAGCGCCTATTTCGAGGCAAGGGCGGAAGACAGCCTCTTTTTCGGCGCCAAACCGACGCTCGCAGCGCTCCTCGGGCAGTATGACGGCGACGGTCTCCGCACCGAGATCGAGAACGCCTCGCCGAACGCGGTCAACATGCTGCTTTGGTACCTGGCCTTCGACGGTCTGTCGCGGGAGCTAACGGTGGAGTGCGCAGAAGGCGGCGCGCAGCCGGAGCGCTTTGCGCTGGCGGATCTACGCCCGGATTTTCAGGGCTCCGTGGCGCGCCTCTGCCTCGAGCTCGCCGCCGGGAACGTGGCCGACGGCACGTATCGAGATCTCTATCAGGCGGCGCTCGGCGTCGACGCGCCGGCAACCGAGCTCGAAAGCTGGACGGCCTTCGCGCGCGGGGAGAGCTTCGTCGGCAAGACGCCGCGCGACACCGCGCAGGAGCTCCTGATGGCGGCCCTCTACAATCCCTATTTCCTGCTTGATCAGTAAGGAGTCGCCATGAGTCTCGATCGACGCGAGTTATTGGCGCTGGCTGCCGGCCTGACGGTTTTCCCCCGCTTCGCGGGCGCGCAGACGGAGAAGGAGCAGGATGACCCGCACTTCCTCTTCCAAATCGTGATGACCGGCGGGCTCGATCCGACCTACCTCTTCGACGCGCGCCCCTCGAGCTTCCTCTCGGCGAAAAAGCATGCCTATTACTTGAAGGAAGAGGCGGCGCCCCTGAGCTTTGAAGGCGGCGCGTCGACTTTGGCGACCTCCCTGGTGAATCCGCTGAAGCCCTTCCTCGACCGTTTCTCCGTGGTGAACGGCGTCGTCATGATGCCCGCCTTCGACGGGCACGAGAACAACGTCGGCTTCTTGATGACAGGCGACGCGTTCGGCGGGGACACGCTCTTGCCGCATCTCAACACCGGCAAGCGCGCCTTGCCGCTGGATTACGTGCAAATGGGCGGCGGCACGCTGCTGACGACGATCTCCAACTCGGGGAACGCGGTTCCCCTGGCGCCAGATCAAGCCAACGCCTTGGCTTTACGCTTGAAGTCGATGCCGTCCTTCAACGACCCCTCGCCGCTCAAGACCTTCGCCGTCAATCGGATGGAGATTGCCGGGCGCGGCGCCGGCACCTTTTCGGCCGGCGCGCGCGCGATGCGCGAGGGCTTCGGGCGCATGCCGCTCCTCGCCGAGGCGCTGCGCACGATCGAGCCGCCGGCGGCCGACGCCGAGACGCCGGATCCCGACGGCCTCGAGGGCATCCTCGCCTCGACGCGCCTCGTCGGCGAGCTCTTCCGCCGGCGCGTCGCGCGCTCCGGCCTCTTCGTCTTCAACACCGACTTGAACCCGGATCAGAACCTCGACACGCACGACGTCAACGACGCGAAGAAGCTGCCCGACATCCTGCCGAAGCTGATGAGCGAGCTGGCCGCGATCTTCGCTTATTTCCGCGACACGCCGTTCGACGACAAGCGCAGCCTGCTCGACGTCACGACGATCTGCTTCGGCAGCGAGTTCGGCCGCACCTTGCGGCAGACGTTCCCCGAGTTCGAGAAATCGGGCACGGATCACAATCCGCTGACCAACACCGCCATCCTCGGCGGTAAAGGGATCCGTGGCGGGCGCCTGATCGGCTCGACCGATTTCGCGACGCCGGACGAGGTCGTCTCTGCCGCGCATCTCGCGAACGATCCGAAGCAGATCAAGATCATGGGACGGCCGTTCGACTTCGCGACCGGCACGAGCCTGATCGACGTGCGGCCCGAGATCTACCGCGAGGAAGACTATCTGACATACTCCTCGGTCGCGAACACCCTGTATGAAGCGTTCGGCATCGGCGCGTCGCAGCATCGCGTCTTGCGGCGGAACGGGCCGAAGGCGCCGGTGCTCAGGGGCTTGCTGGCATAATACGCCCGCCGTCCGAATCCGTTAGCCGGATCCGCAAGCCGTTCTGCAAGCCGGCCTCCGGCCCCGGCGAAGCCGGGCGCCGGCTTGCGGAACGGCTTGCGGAACGGCTTGCGGAGTCGGCTCGCGGATCCGGCTAACGGATTCGGACGGCGGGCGTATAAGCCGAAAATCTGTGCGTCCCGTGAGCCGGTTCCCCGTGATTTTGCGCGTCTTCTCGTGGACGCCCTGATCACCAGCCGCCCCCGGGAGATTCACCATGTCACGTTCCCATTCGTTCCTCGCGTTCGTCGCCGTCGCTCTTTCGGGCTGCGGCGCGCATGAAAGCCTCGAGACGAGCTCGTCCGTCAAAGCGGTGGGGCCAAACCTCCGCTTCGTCGGCAGCTCCGTCGAGCTGACCAGCGTCCCCGGCAAGCCGACGGTGGCGCCGGGCGGCAAAGTCGAGGTGCCCTGCAGCACGACCGGAATCCGCATCAAGTACAAGTATGCGAACGGCGGCAACCTCGCCGCCGCGGCGCATAAGAACTCAGGCCAGGCGCTCGGATCGGCGCAGTATTCGTTCTCGATGGCGGCGCTCGGCTCGGGCGTCGCGCGCGAGGCGCACGTCTCGCTCGGCGCGATCGTGAACCCGAACGTCGAGACGCCGTTCCGCATTACGCTCGATCACACGGGCGGGCTCATCGAGCTGAGCGAGACGGACAACGCCTTCAAGGCGAACATCGTCCGCGTTTGCCCGTAAATCAGTCACGAAACGAGCGGTGCTCGTTCCCCGCACCGGTCGCGGCCGTCGCCTTCGGGCGGCGGCCGCACTTTCACCAGGTGTAGTCTTTGGCCGGTTCGGCGACGGCGCCGCCAGAAGCGCCCGCGGGCGGCGTCGGCGCGGCGTTCGCCTCCGGAACGAGCGTCTTGACCGCGGCGGCCGCGGCCGCCTGCGCGCCGCGTTTCGCGCGGGCGACGACGCCTTCGGCGATCTGCAGCTGGGGCTCCTCGCTCTTCGCCGCCCATTTCACCACGCGGGTAAAATCGGCGAAGCGGGTGTGGCGGCCTTCGGCGCCGAGGAAGACCATGCCGAGCTCGCGGCGATCGGGGGTGCGCGCGGCGATCGCCAGGCAGTAACGGGCCAGATCGGTGTAGCCCGTCTTGCCGCCGAGGATCTCGGCGATGCCGCGGCCGAGCATGCGGTCGGTGTTGCGGATCTTCACCTTGCGCGGCTTGCCGTTCTTGTAGCCGGTGATCTCCCTTTCCTGCGTGGCCATGATCGCTGCGAGCTCGGGGATCTTGATCACTTCTTTCAGGAGCGTCATCATCTCGCGGGCCGTCGAGACGTTTTCCGGCGAAAGGCCGGTCGGCTCCCTGAAGGTCGTCTTTTCCAGGCCGAGCTTCTTCGCTAGCTGCGTCATGCGCTCGCCGAGCGTGGCGGGATCCAAGCCGCAGGCTTCGCCGAGGGCCGGCAGAGCGCGGTTGTCCGAGCGCATCAGCGCCGCGTAGAGCAGGTCTTTGTGGGAAAACTGCCAGCCGGTGGTGAGGCGCGTCTTGTCGCCGCCCTTGGCGGCGTCGCGGTTGGCGGCGCTCATCTCGTGCAGGGCATCCCAATCGAGCTTGCATTGCTCGTGGATCACGAGCGCGCTGACCATCTTCGAGAGGCTGGCGACGGGGCGCACGGTATCGGCGTCCTTCTCGTAGAGCACCTTGCCTGTGGCGAGGTCGATGACGAGCGAGGCGGTCGACTGGATGTTCGGAAGGCCGTCTTTGGTGAAGTCGGGGGTCACGCCGCGACGCGCGAGCGCGGCGGGGGCGAAGAGGACGAAGCTGGCAAGAACGATAGAAAAAGGGCGAAAAGTCGTCAGCTTCAAGGCTGGCTCCTTCATTCTGGGCGGGGATTGCCTTGGTGGAGTTTGCGGTGCGATCCTTACATTATACATGACGTCCTCTCCACGCAATGTCGGCATCCTCCAGATCGTCCTCTCCGGCGTGGGTTTCGGCCTGCTCGGGGTGCTGGGAAAAGCCGCTTACGCCGCGGGCTTGGGCTCCGGCGAAAATTTGGCCGTTCGCTTTTTAGCGTCGAGCGCGCTGTTATTTGCGGGGCTTGCGGCGTTCGACCGGAGCGCGCTGCGCCTGTCGCGGGCGCTCGCGTGGCGCACTTTTCTCATGGGGGCCTTGGGATACTCGGTATTCTCCAGCTGTTACTTCGCGGCGCTGGAAGGGCTGTCCGTGTCTCTCACCGTCCTCCTCCTCTACACGTTCCCGGTGATCGTGCCGCTCCTGGAGCGCGTGGCCCTGAAGACGCGGATCCCGCGGCGGGCGGCGCAGGCCTTACCGGTGGTGATGCTGGGACTCGTGGCGCTCGTCGGCGCCGATCTGGCCGTGAAGGACGCGCGTTACGTCGCGCTCGGGCTGGCGTCGGCAGTGCTGTACTCGATCTACATTCTCGTATCGGGGAGAGCGCTGCGCGGGATGTCTCCGATCGCTGCCGTCGCCCTGATCCAGCTCTTCGCCGGCCTGTCGCTCGCTGCGGTCTACCTCGGGAGCATGGAGAAGTTGGCGGCGACGGGCGCGAAGCTCGCGGTCGCATGGCCTTACGTCGCGCTGATGGCCGTGTTCGCGACCGCGGCGCCGATGGTGCTCTTCATCGCCGGCTTGCAAAAGTTGTCCGCGTCGGAGGTTTCCTTGCTGAGCGTGGTCGAGCCGCTGACGGGGATCGCGCTCGCCGGCCTCTGGTTCGGAGAGACGCTGTCGCCGGTGCAATGGGTCGGCGGTGGCGCGATCGTTTTGGCGCTGATCTGGGTGGCCGGTTTTCCACGGGCGCGCCGTGTCGCCGCGGCCGTCGCTTTCGTCGCGATGGCGTGTTTTGCGACGGCGCCGCGCGTGGCCGAGGCGAAGCCTGCCGCTAAGCTTCCGGCGAAAAAAGCGCGCAAGAACGATCTGTTGGCACCGGCCGCGACGATTGAGAAGAACGCCGGGCACCGGATCGGCATCGGCGTCGGACTCGGGTTCACCAGCCTTTCCTATGAGGAGGGCTCGACGAGCGTGACGGTCGACGGGCCGACTTTGGCGGTAGGCGGCACCTTCGACATCGGCGTCTTGTCGTTCTTTGCGGTGACCCTCTCGGGCGGCTTCCAGTACGCGGATTTCGGCGGCAGCAACGACGTCACGCAGTACGAGATCGGGATCGGCAGCGTGCGGGTGGAGGTCGCGCCGATGATCGAGCTGGAGCCGGTGCGCGTAGGCGGCTTCGTCGCGTACGACTACGGCGTCTTCGGAGCGACACGGTACGAGCTATCGAGCGGCGATGCGACGTCGCGGAACATGGAGGGGTCCGGGATTTTGGCGCTGGGGGCGCGGGTTTTGTACGGATTTTCGGCGTATGTCGCGGCGGGGGCGGATTTTGCGATGCTGAGTGGAAGCTGGCAGGAGAGTAAAGCGACGAACGCGAAGGAAGCCGCGAAGCCCGCGGCGGCGAATCTATCGGGGGTTGGGACGCGGTTGGTCTTTGCTTACACGTTCTGAATGTTTTGGTTTTCAGCGCCTCAGAAATTCTGAGCTTCAGGGTCGTCTTCCATGCAGACACTGCAACGCTGATTCCCTGAGGCGCCGAATTTTTAGACCACGGTCACGCTCTTCGCCAAATTCCGCGGCCGATCGACGTTTCGCCCCAAGGCACGCGCCACCTCCAACGCCAGCCACTGCAGTGGCACGGCCGCAATGACCGGTGACCAGGCGTCGCTCGGAACGTCGAGCTCGATCGCGAGCTCGGCGACCGCACGTGCGTCTTGGTCGCCACGGCGGCACAGGGTCAACAAGGCGCCGCCGCGAGCTGTGACTTCGCGCATGGCGGCGATGGATTTCGCGTGCGTCGACTCGTTGAGCGAAGTCGCGATCACGGGATAGCCCTGCTCGAGCAAGGCGATCGTTCCGTGTTTCAGCTCGCCCGCCGCGTGGCCTTCGGCGTTGCGATAGCTCAGCTCGCGCAGCTTGAGAGCCCCTTCCAGCGCGGAAGGATGATCAAGGCCACGGCCGATGAAGAGAAAAGCGCGCTTTTCCGACCATCGCCGCGCCGCATCCGCGATTTGATCACGCGTCGCGAGGGCCGATCGGATCGCCGCGGGCAGCGTCTGCGCGCTGGCGACGAGCGCGCGAAACTCGCCAGGATTCATCTGCTTTCGGCGCAGCGCGAGCTCGGCCGCGAGGAAGGTGAGGCGCACGAGCATGCCCGTGTAGGCTTTCGTCGAAGCCACGCTGATCTCCGTTCCTGCGGCGACGGCCAGAGTCGCTCGCGCCAAACGCGAGAGCGAGCTGTAAGGCGCGTTCGTCACCGCGAAGAGGGTCGCTCCGCTCTCCACGCAGCGCGAGGCTGCTGCGAGCGTGTCCGCGGTTTCCCCCGACTGCGATGCGGCAATGACGAGAGTTTTCGTGTCGAGCACGGGATCAGAGCTCAAGAACTCGCTCGAGACGACGGCGTCGGCTGGAACGCGCGCCCAGCGTTCGAAGAGGTGCTTTGCAGCGAGGCAGGCGTGATACGCCGACCCGCTGCCCAGGAGAACGATGCGCGTAAAACCAGAGTCGATGTCCATCGACAGCGCGAGGCCGGAAGTCGCCGCGGCGACCGCACGCGCGACGGATTCCTCCTGCTCGTAGATCTCCTTCTCCATGAAGCTTTCGTGCGCGCCCTGGGCGGCGCCTTCGACTTCCCGCACTTCGACCAAGCGCGGCACGCCGCCACCGAGGGTCCGGACCTGCCCCTGGCGCGCGTGCAAACATTGATTCTCGGACAGCTCATGGACCGGGCGCGCGGCCACGGGAAGGGCCGCAGGGTCGCTGACGATCCAGCAGCCGTCGCCGTCTCGGGCGAAGAAGAGAGGCGAGCCTCGCCTCGCGGCGGCAAGCTCGCCGACGGACGCGGCGCCGCGGCGAAGGACGACGAAGGCGACGCGGCCGCGGATGCGCTCGAGGGCGGCCGCGCAGGCCGAGCCGAGGTTTGCGGCGGAATCGGCGGAGAGGGCGTCGGCGACCAAGGCCAGAGCCGTCTCGGCGTCGCATTCGGTGGCGAACGTCACTCCGCGCGCTGCGAGCTCTCGTCGCAGGTCGAGGTCGTTTTCGACGACTCCGTTGAGGACGATCGCCAGACTCCCGTCGGGGGTCGTGATCGGGTGAGCGTTGGCTTCGGTCGCGGCGCCGTGAGTGGCCCAGCGGGTGTGCGCTAGCACGGTCGAAGCCGATGGGGCCGCATGCCGGCGCAAGACGCGGCGCAGCTTCTCGACCCCGCCTACGGCCCGACACGAGGCGAAGACTCCGCCCTCCTCGTGCCAAAGAACTCCGGACGAGTCATAGCCGCGATACTCCAAGGCCGCGAGCAGGCGAACGGCCTCTTTGGCCAGAAATCGACGTTGGGGCCCTGCGTACGCAACGATTCCACACATGACGAACTCCTCCCGTGGCACGACGTGTCGTGCGTTGAGCTAGTCCGCGATGTCGGGAGAGAGACTTTGAGGGAAACTGAGGGCTATCGCTCTGCCAGGCTATTGTCCCGCCCCTCGCGGTGCGGCTTTGTCGCCTGGCTCGAAGGCCGAGAGGGCCTTCGGGACCATCCGCCGAAATCTTCGATCGGTCCCGTCCTCGTCACCTGCCCGCGTGGCAGGTCTGGCGCTAGTCGTAACGTCCCGGTCGGAGCCAAGCACTGACGAACCCCCGACAGGCAAAGGTTAGAAGCGCGGCTCTCGGGACGTCAATCCGTGTCAAAAAAGGGACTCCGGGCCGCACGTCGGTGGACGTGCGCCCGGAGTGGCGCCAATAACGCAGATCACCTTTCGAAGAAGGGGCAGGCGGGCGGGGTGGGCGGGCACCGGCGGGAGGCGGGGCGGGCGAACGGGCAGTTAAGAGGCGCCACTCCAGGCTTCATCCTTGGCCCGGGGTCTTGCACCGCGGGCCTAGATCACGGACAATTCGTATGGTGGAGGCGGCCCTGGGAGCGTCCGATGAGTGCCTTGTAACTCATCGATGTTTCAGAAGGTTTCGGCTTTCAGAGAGCCGCTCCCAGGACCTTCACCATACAAATATATGGTAGGCCGGACCGGACGAGGTGTCAAGCGAGCTCCGGCAAAAAGTTCCCTGCCGGCCTCAGCTGCGACCCGCCCCAGCCGATGAAGTCGAAAGACCGGACCGGAGGATGACATGTCCGCGAAGCTGCCGCCGAAGCTCCTGAAACTCGTCACGGACGCGGTTTGCGATTTTTTCGCTGCCGCAGGGGTGAGCAATACCAAGCCCGTCGCCGACGCCTCGAAGCGTTGGGCGGCGATGCCGCAGCCGACGTACTCGTCGAGCCTCGGCTTCACGGGCATGCAGATGCGCGGCGCGATGCTGCTCTTCTGCGGCACGCCGGTGCTTTCAGCAACGAGCCCGCAGCGCGCGTTCAGCCCGACTCTCTCTGACGCGGACCACGCCGACTGGGTCGGCGAGATGGCGAACCAGATCGTCGGTAACCTGAAGCGCTTGGTGGCCGGCTATCAGGTCGAGTTTCAGCTGAGCACGCCGACAGTCGTGCGCGGCACCGAGCTCCAGATCGCGGGCAAGAAGGGCGATGACCTTGCCGTCCTTTGGTTCGAGGTCGACGGCCAGCCGATGACGCTGCATTTCTTCGCCGAGCTCGGCGAAGGCGTCAGCTTCGAAGGCGAGCCGGCGAAAGTGGACCAAGCGAGCGGCGGCGACGCGATGCTCTTCTAAAAGAGCTCGCGGTCAGTGCTCGGCTTTCGCCGCCTCGATCCAACGGCTGAATTGGCGGGCGTCCGTGTAGATCCCTTCCTCGTCGCAGACCGAGCTGCCCCGGGAGGTGACGCCGACTAGGACCAGCCGACCGTCGCGGTTGACGAAGGCGGGGCCGCCGGAGTCGCCCATACAGGCGGTGTGGCCACGGCGATCGCCGAAGTGGATCTCCTTCGCCACGCGGTCCTGCTTGGTGAGGTAGCTCGTCACTTTGTAAAGAATGCCGCTGGTGTCGGCGTCGTAACGCGTGACGCCGAAGCCGGCCAAGGTGAGCGTCTCGTGCTCGAAGAGCGCGTCGGACGGGCCGAGCACCCGCACCGGCGTGTATCCCGAGGGCGCGTCGGATTCGAGCGTGAGCAGGGCAATGTCGTTCGGCGGCGAGCTCGCCTCGTCGGCATCCATCTGTTCGCGGTCGTACGACTCATGCATCTTCTTGTAGCGCGCGGTGCGGAGGCGACCGGTCGCGAAGTAGCCGGGCTTTGCGACCGTGCCGAAGGCCACTCGGACCGTGCTCCACGGCAGGTCGTCCAAGCAGTGCGATGCGGTGAGCACGTGACGGGGCGAGATCAGCGAGCCCGTGCAGAACTGGTTGCCGTCCGGGGAGACGAGGGCGACCGTCGATTTCACGATGACGTCCGACGTGCTGACGCGGCTGCCGCCGACGATCTTGACGTCGCTGGCGTCGGTTGGCGTTTGGCCACAGGCCGCCAAGGCGGCGATGAACAATAAGGCAATGATTTTTTTGGACAATTTCATAGGATTGAGCCCTTCCGAATGAAGCTGACTGGCTGGCCGGCCAGTGATGCCTTACCGAAGTAACACGTCGCTTTTCCAAGCGTCAAGCTGTGTTAAGGTGCGCCGCATCATGACGACCCTCGGCACCCTCGAAATTCTGCGGCGCTATCCCGTTAAAAGCATGGCCGGCGAGGACCTCGCGCAGGTGAAGGTCGCGTTCACCGGGCTCGCGGGCGACCGCGTCTGGGCCTTCGTCCGCAAGGACAAGAAGCCGGACTTTCCCTGGCACTCGGCGCGAGAGCAGCACGACATGCTGCTCTACAAGACGCGGTTCGTCGAGCCGGATGCCGTGAACTCCGATTATCCCATGCCGGCGCAGCTCAGGGTCGAAGTGACGACCCCTGACGGTGCACGGTTATCGATCGATGATCCGAAGCTAGTTCAGCGTCTGAATGCCGCGGCAGACGCGGGCGTCGAGCTTCGGTTTTCGGAGAAGGGCATGCAGGACGCTCGCCCCGTCTCGCTCTTTGCGCTGAAGACCGTGGCCGCGCTTGCAGAAGAGAGCGGGGTGCCCATCGACCACCGCCAGTTTCGCGCCAATTTCTACGTGAAATGGAGCGAAGCGCAGCCCGCGTTCTTCGAGGACGGGCTCGTGGGCAAGACGCTCAAGATCGGCGACACGGCAGAGTTCGCGGTCGTGAAGAAGGACCCGCGCTGCATCATCATCACCCTGGACCCGGAAACGGCGACGCCGCAGCCGGCAGTCTTGCGCCACGTGGCGCGCAAGCATTCCGGATTCTGCGGCGTCTATCTCGCGGTGTTACGCGTGGGAGGGGTGCGGCAGGGTGATCACATCACCCTGTTAGTTTAGCCCGCAGGCTGGACCGTGATCGGGATGGAGACGCTGGGCGCCGCGATCTCGAGGGGCAGGGTCAGCTTGAGTTGGCCGTTCTCGATGATGGTGTAGGGCTCGAGGTCCTTGCGGAAGAGCTCGGAGTCGCCTTCGCCGAAGACGATGATGGTGCAGCTCAGCTTGTCGGCGACCTTGAGGCCTTCGAGCTTGCCGGCGAAGGCGTCGGCGGCGCCGGTCGCCGCGGCGGCGAGGAAGCCGCCGGTTTCCCAGGCTTTGAATTTCTCGATGTTCGAGGCTTCCATGAGCTCGCCGGGGGGCATCGGCGCGTCTTCGTCCTGAATGCGGGCCAACACTTCTTTAAGGAGCTCGCTCTGGTCGGCGATGAATCCGGATTTGAACGGGAAGACGTCGAGCTGGAGCTTCTTCTTGGCGTTCGTCGCCTTGTGGCAGCTGATGCAGCTCTCTTCGAGGATCGGCTGGACGTCGGCGAGGGTGAGAACGCCGGCGGGGATCGCGCCCGGCTTCTTCAGCTCGAGCTCGCCTTCGGCGCCCGTCTGGGTCTTCCATTTCATGATCACGCGCTTAGCAATGCCCGGATCGAGATCGGGAGGCGTGGCGAGCGCGAGCTCGATGCCTAGGTTGGTGATCGGCTGCTGAACGGCGTTCAGCTTGATGATCAAGGCGCCGGTGACGTTGACGCCCGGCTTCACGAGGTGACGGATGGTGCCGGTGCCGAGGGCCAGGTTGTCGGCGTTCAGGATCGAGACCTCGAATTCCTTGGGGCCGAGCTTCACGCCCGTGAGCGAGTATTCGGCTTGCTGCTGCACGATCGCGAAGTCTTTGTCCGCGCCTTCCTGCGTGCCGCGGGTCTCGTTCTCGACTTTGTAGACGCGGACTTTCAGGGTCTTCATCTGGGCGGCGAGCGGTCCGAGGGCGCTGGGGTCGAAGGCGACGGCGACGCGGGAGGTACCTTGGCGGTCCAGATCACGGGGGGAGAGGGGGTTGCACGACGACAGGGCAACCATTGCAGCAGTCGCCGCAATCGCGAAAACGGATTTCATGGGCACGGGTCCTTCGCGGGGAGGGGAAGAGTTTCAAAACAACAGGGGCAGGAGACTGGACACGTCGCGGGTGAGCGGCGGGAAACACGGTAGAGCAGGTTGCGTGCCGGCGGGAGCGGTCGCAACTCTACGGCGGAAAGTCCGCAATGGCCCCCGGGCCAACTGTCGAAGGATTAGGCGAATGCCCGCTGCAGCGCCACGACCTGACCGATGACCACGAAGGGATCGGTGTGGGCGAAGATCGGCTGGAAGCTGGGGTTCTCCGGCTGCAGGAACCAGCCGTCGGCACGATGGTGGCAGAGACGCTTCACCGTCACGTCGTCGCCCATGCGGGCGACCACGATGCTGTCCTTCGGGGCTTCGTTGCGCATGCGGACGACGAGCCAGTCGCCGTCGAGGATGCCGGCGCCCACCATCGACTCGCCTTTGGCGCGGACGGCGTAAAGCTCGGCAGCCGGGGGCTGCGGCTTGGGTAGGAGGGCCATCGACATCCGCAAGGTGCCGATGTTGTCCTCGATCGCCTCGATCGGGTGGCCGGCGGGGACCGCGCCCAAACAAGGAATCACGAACGTGTTCGGGTCGAACTCGCCGGTGACGGCCGAGAGGCCTCTGGCCTCCGGGGTCAGCTGGAAGGTGCGCGCCGCTTGCCGCTCGTTCTCGTAGAGGAAGCCTTTTTTTCGCAGCGCGGCGACCACGTCCTGGGCAGAGCCGATGGCTTTGTAGCCCATGTGGTTGCAGATCTCGCGCAAGGTCGGCGCGACCCCCGCGCGCTCCAGGGAGCCGCGGATGAAGTCGAGAGCTTTGGACTGGGTGGGGGTGAGCTTGGTCATGAACCCTTCGCGTCCATCGAGCGTCGTCGAAAAGAAGATAACCTTTGAAACTTGGAAAAACAAGATGTTGGTGGCACAACTCCTTCGATGTCAAACGTCTTGTCTTCATTCCTCGACCGTCATTTCGCGTTGCGGCGCGCCGGCACGACCGTACCGCGCGAGCTTCGCGCGGGCTTCACGACGTTTCTGACGATGGCGTACATCCTCTTCGTGAACCCCGACATCCTGAGCAAGGCGATTCAGCTGCCGGGCGGCAACGCGTTCGGCCAGCTCATGACGACGACCGCGTTAGCCGCGGCGGCAGGAACGCTCCTCATGGGAGTCGTGGCGAAGTACCCGTTCGCGACCGCGCCGGGCATGGGGCTCAACGCTTACCTGACTTTCGGGGTGATGCTCGGTCAGGGCGTGAAGTGGCCGGTCGCTTTGGGCTGCGTCTTCCTCTCCGGCCTCATCGCGGTCGCCGTCGCGGCGGCGGGGGTCCGTGAGTCGATCATCAAGGCTTTCCCGCTTTCGATCAAACGCGCGACGGCGGCCGGAATCGGCTTGTTTCTAGCGATCATCGGCTGCGTGAACGCCGGCATCGTGGTCGCGCACCCGGCGACTTTGGTGACGCTCGGCAAGCTTTCGACGCCTGGGCCGGCGCTTGCGCTCGGCGGCGTGATCGTGACGGCCATCCTCATGGCCATGAAGGTGCGCGGCGCCATCCTGCTCGGCATCGTCGCGACCGCTGTAGGCGCTGCGGTGAGCGGCGCTCCGGTTTTTCAAGGGCAGGCCTTCGCCGGCTTTCCGCACGGGATCGTGCAGTTGCCGGTGGCGCCGACCGACCTCTTCCTGCACCTCGACATCACCGGGGCTCTGTCGCTCGGCCTCGTAACGACCATCCTCTCACTCTTCTTCGTCGACTTCTTCGATACCGCGGGGACCTTGGTGGGCCTGGCCGACAAGGCGAAGTTCACCGATGCGGAGGGCAACCTCCCGCGCGGCTCGGCGGCTTTCGTCTGCGACGGCATGGCGACGACGATGGGCGCCTTGATCGGTACGAGCAACACGACGACCTACATCGAGTCGATGGCGGGGATCGAGGACGGCGGACGGACGGGGCTCACCTCGGTCTTCGTGGCGCTCTTCTTCCTGCTGTCGCTCTTCCTGTGGCCCTTGGCGGGCGCGGTTCCCGCGGTCGCGACGGCGCCGGCCCTGATCCTCGTCGGCGCGATGATGATGGAGGCCGCGGCCAAGATCGACTGGGGCGAGCCGCGCGAGGCGATCCCGGCCTTCCTGACCATCATCGGTATGCCCCTGACGTATTCGATCGCCAACGGCATCGCGTTCGGGATCATCTCTTACACCGCGATCAACGCCCTCAGCGGGCGGATCGGCAAGGTGCATTGGATCATGTTCGTCTTGAGCGCCTTGTTGGTGGCGCATTTTGGGATGACGTGAGTCCTACGGACGGACCGCTGCCCAATGACGGCTGAGGTAGGGTGAGACCACGCCGACCTCGCTGACCGCGGTGAGGAGCGGAAAGAAGGTCGCGGGTTGGCGGCGGATCCACTCGCCGGTGGCGGTCGGTTGGATGGTGCCGGTGTCTTCGTAGCCGCGGCGCTCGACGCGGATCTGGCCGTCGGGGAAGCGTCGCGCGAGGTCGGAGACGACGTGGCGCGTGGCTTCGGGCGGGAGCGTCGCGCCGGTTTTTTCGGCGTAGCGCGTGAGGGCGATGAGGCCGCGCAGGACGTCGTAGAAGTAGAAGCGCGGGAAGCAGAGCTTGGACCACTGCTCGGCGCTCTCTCTTTCGGCGGCGTTGTGCTTGGTGTCGGATCCGAGACGGAGCTGACGGCCGCTTAGAAACTGCGCGGCGCGGTCGAGAAAGGTGCGCTCGTCCGCGGTCCACGGGCGCGGCGTGTGAAGGAGGACGGCCTCGAAGGCGCAGATGGTGCCGACCATCGAGCTCGGGCATTCGTCCTTCACGAGATAGGCGTCGTTGTCGCAGGTGAGGCCGCCGTCCGCCATTTGATAGCGCAGAAACCAGGGGCGGATCCAGGGGAGCGCTTGGTCGACGTCGACGCCCCAAGTCGCAAGGACCTGATAGGCCGTGCCGAGCTGGCAGTGGCAAGGCGTGCCGCGGTACGGGTCGACGCCTTCGGGCATGTCCGCCGGTTGAATCGGGAAGATCTTCAGCGGAATGCGGGCGAGGGTGGCGACGTAAGCGTCGATCAGCCGCTTCGGGATGCGCTTGGTCTCGCCCATCTCGTGGAGGCAGAGCATGTGCCACCACGGGGAATGCCACTTGGGCCAGTATGCATCGCGCGTCACGTCGACGAGCGCGGCGTCGGACGCGAGATACGCAAGCGAGTGCTCGATCTCGACGGCATGCATCAGAGAAGCTTCTTCAGCTCGTCGCTCGCGAGCAGCTTTTGCAAGTCGGCGGCGCCGCCGACGAGCGTGCCGCGCACGAAGACCTGAGGAAAGGTCGGCCAACCGCTCCAGAGCTTGATGGCGAGGCGCGGCTTCCACGCGCTGAGGTAGCTGCCGTACTCGAGGTAGTGGAACGCGACGCCGGCATCGGTGAGCAGCTTCCGGGCCTTCCTCACGACCGGATTCTGGCGCATCCCGACGATGACGACGGGATACTGCTTGATCGCAACCTCGACCTCGCGGACGACGTCGTGGTGGAAGGTCGCCATCGTCGCGCGCGCGTTGGAGTGGACGGACGATTCGCTCAGGAGAGGACGGTTGCTCATCGGGGACCCCCAGGTTCAGCCCTGGAAGTATTGCCGCTCCACGAGGCGGCGGTAAAGCCCGGAATCGTCCTGCATCAGGGCGTCGTGTCGGCCCTGCTGGACGATCCGGCCCTGATCGATGACGACGACGCGGTCGGCGTCCTTGGTGGTCGACAGCCGGTGCGCGATCACCAAGGTGGTGCGGCCTTTCATCAGGCGATCGAGGGCTTCTTTGACCAGGTGCTCGCTTTCGCCGTCGAGGGCGCTGGTCGCCTCGTCGAGGATCAAGATGCGAGGATCTCGGAGAACGGCGCGCGCGATGGCGATCCGTTGCTTCTGGCCGCCGGAGAGTTGGATGCCCCGCTCACCGACGAGCGTGCGATAGGACTCGGGAAAGCGCTCGATGAACTCGGCCGCGTTGGCGGCCCGAGCGGCCGCCTGGACCTCGGCGTCCGTGGCTTCCTCGCGGCCGTAGCGGATGTTCTCGGCGATGGTGGTCGAGACGAGGATGGGGTCCTGCGCCACGATGCCGAGGTTTCGACGCAGGGAAGCGCCGTCGAGCGTGCGGAGATCCTTGCCGTCGATGGCGACGGAGCCTTCGCGCGGGTCGTAGAATCGCGGGATCAAGCTCGCGATCGTGGACTTGCCGCCGCCGCTCGGGCCGACGATGGCGACGATCTCGCCCGGGGCGAGCTCGAGGTCGATACCCTTCAAGACCTCGACGTCGGCGCGGGTCGGATAGGCGAAGTGCACGTTCTTCAGGGAGACGCGGCCTTCGAAGCGGCCCGCCGGGGCGCCGCCCGAGACCGGGATCGCGGGGACGCGGTCGATCAGCTCGAAGACGCGCCGCGCCGCGCCGGTCGCGGCCATGAAGTCGGTCCAGAGGCCGCCGAGGGTGCCGACGGAGACCGCGACCGTCAAGGTGTAGAGAATGAAGGAGGTGAGGTCGCCGATCGTCATCTCCTTGGTGACGACGAGTCGGCCGCCGTACCAGACGACAAGGACGATGCCGACGTAACCGAAGAGCGAGGCGACGCCCATGAAACGGGAGATGGTCGCGATCTTTTGTTTGGCGAGGGCGAGGGAATTGGCAACGGCGGCGCCGAAGCGCGCCGCCTCGCGCGGCTCCTGCGCGAAGGCGCGCACGGTGCGAATGCCGCCGATGGTCTCCTCGGCGACGACGCCGCCGGCCGCGATCGCGTCTTGCACCTGGCGCGAGAGCGTGCGCACTTTCTTGCCGAAGACGGCGACGAAGACGCCGACGGGCGGCAGAGCCGCGAGCAGGGCGAGCGCGAGAACCGGCGACGTGTAGATGACGAGAGCGAGACCGCCGACCGTCGAGGCCGCGTTGCGGACGAGCATCGAGATGTTCACGCTCACCGCGTTTTGGAGGACCGTGGTGTCGGAGCTCAGGCGGCTCGTGAGCTCCCCGGTGCGCGAGGCGTCGAAGAAAGCGATCTCTTGGTCGAGGATCCGCGCGTAGAGATCGTGGCGGAGCTTCGCGACGATGCGCTCGCCCGAGAGCGTGAAGCAATAGTAGCGCAAAGCCGAGGTGATGCCCTGGATGACGAAGAGGCCGAGGATGAGCAGCGCGGCGCGATCGACTTTCGTCGTATCGCCGGAGCCGAGCGCGGAGTCGATGATCTCCTTCACGATGCGCGGGTAGGCGAGCATGGTGGCGCTGGAGATGATCAGGAAGACGCCGCCGGCCAGGAGCATCGGGAGCTGCGGACGGGCAAGAGAGAGAAGGCGTCGGATGCCGTAGCGGGAGTCGTCCTTGCTCACAGGGCCAGCTGACGCACATAGCGGCGCGCGAAGCCGCCTTCTTCCGCCTCGATCGTCACCTCGGCGGCGGCCGTGAAGCGCGCCTCGCCTTCGCTCGTCGTCTCGCGCGCATAGCCCAGGCGCGTGTCGAGGACGGTGAGGTTGGCGTTCGGCATCTCTTTCTTCATGGCGTCGAGCGCGGACCGCCTTTGGCGGGAGAGATCGAGGGCCGCGCCGTCAATCCACTCGACGATGTTGGGCTTCGTCGCTTCGACGAGGCGCGCGGTGAGCGAGGCGACCTGACCATCCGCCTCGACCGTGACCTCGACCGAGGCGCGCACGTCGAGGGAGGTGAGGCCTTCCAAGCGTTGGTGCAGGACGACGGTCGTGGCAACGCGCGTCGGCTTGCCGCCTATCGTGGCGAAGCGATGGATCACGTGCGTGGCCTGGAAAGCGGCGTCGGGGTCGCCTGCAAGGCCGCGGGTGCGGACGAAGTCCTTGGCGATGCGGATCGCGGTTTGATCCTTCAGGCTCGAGGTGCGGCCGAGTGCGAGCTTGTCGTTGCGCCAGGTGAGGACGCCCGTGTTTTTCGCGTAGGTGACGGTGCCGCGCGCGCCTTTCGCTAGGCGCCACACGCCGAGCTCCCCTTCGGCGAGGCTCTTCACCTCGCCGCCGAGGAGCTTCTCGGCCAAGCGCGGGGCTTTGACGGCGGCGGGCACGACGCGGAGGTGGCGCGGGAAAGGCTTTTTCCGGGGCAGCTCGTAGGCGCCGTCGAGCTTCAGCGCGCGGTCGACGACGTAGGCGCTGCCGCCGGCGCCGAACTTGTCCGCGACGAAACGACGGCTGGTCTCGAGGCGCTGGCGAGCGTTGGCCTCGTCGGTGCCGAAGCAAAGGACCGCGGGGACGTTGTGGTAGCTCACGGCGCGCGAGGCGGCGAAGAACGCCTCGACCAAAGTCTCGTCGGAGGCGGCGAGGTTCGCCAGCAGGAGCTCGCCGTATTTGTCGGAGTCGACCATGTTGTTCGAGTAGCCGAAGATGCAATTCATGCCGGCGTTGGCGGCGGCCCAGGTGAGGCGCGGGTCGGCGCCGGGCGCGGACGGATCGTCGCCGGTGCCGATCTTCAGCCCCTGGCAGGTGGAGAGGACGAGATAGCGCGCCTTCATGTCACCGACGCCGACGTCGCTCGTCTTGATGGCGCAGTTGTTGAAGCCGCCGCCGGCGAGCGCGGTGTAAACGCCGTCCACGGTCGAGCCGTGCGTGGCGATGTAGGAGATGAGGCCCGAGTCGACGCCGTCGAGCCCGCTCGCGCTCTCGGTCGAGACGAAGTGGTCGCCGCCACGGCCCCATTCACCTTGGCGCACGCGCTCGTCGGTCCAGAGGAAGTTCTTTTGCGCGTCGTCGGGGAACTCGGCCGAGGCGAAGAACTTCTCCAGCTCGGGGATGGTGCCTGAGAGGTTCCCCGCGCCGCAGCTGCGGTGGTTCGCGACGGCGTAGCCGTTGACGTAATGGGCCGCGGCGATCTCCGCGCGCGCAGCGAGCACTAACACGATGGCGACGGACGCGGCGCGCGGCATCGGAGCTCCAGAATGCTTCGGGGAGAGAGGATCTTCCGATTATATCAGAGGACGCCCAAAGCCCTGAGTCGCTCCAAGAGCGGAGGATGCGAGTAGTAGAATGCCGAGAACAAGGGGTGGCTGAGCGGCATGGCCTGGCTCGTCTCCCGCAGCTTCAGGAGCGCCGCGGCGAGCTCGGCCGGGCCGCCCGAGTGCTGGCGGGCGAAGGCGTCGGCCGCGAACTCGTTCTTACGCGAGATCCAGTTGGAGATCGGGGCTAGGCCGAAGTCGAGGATGCCGAACCAAAGGGCGAACACGATGAGAGCCCCGTAGTTGCTGATACCGGACAGGCCGAAGGCCTCGTAAAAAGGGGCGAGCGGGAGACACAGGCTCAAGAGCCAGAACATCAGCCCGGTCGAGAGGATCCCGCGGATGACGCCCCAGCGGATGTGGTGCAGCTTGAAATGGCCGAGCTCGTGCGCGAGGACGGCCACCACCTCCGACGCGCCCATCGACTGCACCAGGGTGTCGAAGAGGACGATGCGCTTTTTCCCCATGACCCCGGTGAAGTAGGCGTTGCCGTGGCTCGAGCGCTTCGAGGCGTCCATGACGAAGATGCCGGCGGTGCGGAAGCCGATGCGCGCGGCCAAGGCGTCGATCTTCTGTTTTAGCTCGCCGTCCTCCACGGGGGAGAACTTGTTGAAAAGGGGCGCGAGAAAGGTCGGGTAAAGCCAGGCGGTCAGGAAGCTGAAGCCGCTCATCGCCAGCCAGGCCCAGAGCCACCAGGTGGGGCCGGTCGCCTGCATGATCGCGAGAAGGCCGCCGAGGAGGAGGCCGCCGAGGACGACGCCGAGGAGGACGGCCTTCAGGCGGTCGAGCCAGAAGCCCTTCACCGTTTGGCGGTTGAAGCCGTGGCGCGCCTCGATGCCGAAGTTGCGGTAGTACTCGAAGGGCGTGCCAAAGATGAGGGAGAGAAGGCCCAGGAGGCCGAAGAACGCGAGGCCCGTGAGGACGGGGCCGCCTTCGGCACCGACAAGGGCCACGGCGGTGCGCTCCAGGAGGCCAAGGCCCCCGAAGCCGAGAAATGCGAGGGTGACGGCGAGGGACAGCCAGGAGGTCCAGCGCGCGAAGCGGTATTTGTCCTCGGAATAGGCCAGCGTCTTGGCGAAATCCGCATCGGAGATCTTCAGCGCGCGTTTGGCCTCGGCCTGATGCTCGGGCGCGGTCCAATAGTCGCGGTTCACGCGCGACAGAGTGCGCTCGGCCAGGTGCTGGGCTAGGCGGAGGACGAGGAAGGCGGTGAGGATCAGTCCGGTTTCCATGGGGCGGACTGTAGCGCGTCCCATGGCGGGCGGCTAGGCCAGAGCCCTCGCCTTTTGCTAAACTGGGGTATGCGCACAATCAACCGCCGTTTGATCTCCCTGCTCGCGATCGTCGCTCTCGCCGTCGTGGCGACCTTCTCCTGCGGCAAGGAGGAGGACGAGGACCCGGACGATGCTGAAGAGCCGGCAGCGCCAGCGAGCGAAATCCTCGAGGTGCCGATCTTATCCTTATCCGCCTCGCCGACGCCGTGAACACCGCAAGTGCAGCGGAGATCGTCTTGAAATCAATCCTTTCGCGCGCAGCAGCTTGCGCCGTGGCCGTGCTCGGGACGCTACCTACGCTCGCGGACGTGGCGCCTCCGGCTGGGACGAAGGTCATCGAGGTCTGCCATCGGCTCGAGACGCCGGATTTCGGGGACTACGTGTTTGTCGGGCACACGGCTTCGGGCCCCAACGAGGCGCCGAATGCGGAAGATCCCGTCACGCTCACGGCGCCCGTCGCCGCCGAGTGCCTGCCGAGCGGCTATCGCGCGGGCTATAGGCTCGCCGCGGTCCTCAAGACCGAATGGGCGGAGAAGGGCGGATCGACGAAGGTCGAGCTGCTGCGCAAAGACGTTGCGACCGTCGGGATCGATACGGACGAGTCCCTGGGCCTCCCCTCGTCCTCGGCTTTCCTCTCCCGCACGAAGATCTGGGCCGTCGCCGGCCGAAAGGACGGCAAGGTCCATATCTACCTCGCGAAGTCAGTTGATACGTTCAGCGATCGGGCGAAGCCGTTGACAACGACGTATCCCAAGCCCGGAGGCTTCTGATCAGCCCGCGGACTGCGTCGTCGCCACGCTCGGAATCTCGATCTTCCACAGCCGGAAGCTCAGATCACCCGTGCCCTTCAGCTTCGTATCGAGGGAGACGAGCCGCGCGCCGGCCTCCTCCAGGAGCGAGCGCACGTCGGGCTCGGCCGCGATCTCGTCGGAAATGACGACGTCGCCGCCTTGGCTGAAGGTCTCGATCCGCGCGGCGATGTTCACCGTTCGGCCGAAGTAGTCGAGGACGTTATTGGCGTTCACGGCGATGGCGGGGCCGAAGTGCAGGCCGATCTTCAGGACGAAGCCTGGGTCAAAACCATTCTCGCGGTTGAAGAGCTCGAGGCGCCGCTGCATTTGGATCGCGGCGCCGACGCCGGCCCGGCGCGTCGGGAAGACGGCCATGACGGCGTCGCCGATCGTCTTGATCACGGCGCCGCGGCTCTCGGCCACCTGGCGGGCGACGAAGTCGAACTGCTTCTGCACGCTCGCGAAGGCGCTGGCGTCGCCGACGCGCTCGTAGATCTCGGTCGAGGCTTTGAGGTCGGTGAAGAGGACGCAGATGCTGCGCACGCCGACCTGCTGCCCAGGCGCTAGAACCTCGGCGCTGAACAGGCCGCGGAACTCCTGCATCATCGTCACCTCGGCGGCAGTGACCGCGTTGGCGTCGGGGCCGACGCGCTCGACGACGAAGAGGCGACGCTCCGAGGCCCCGTTCCTGATCACGAAATCGACCTCGCCGGGCACGAAGTTCGCCGAGGCCGCGGAGAAGCCGGCGTCGGCGTAGGCGACGTCGACCGCGTTTTTGCCCATGTAGTCGCGGGCGTGGACCGGCTTCAGCGCGCAGTCTTTGTTGATGCGGACGGAGCGGATACGGAATTGCCGGCCGTTAAGGCTCACCTTGAGGCGACGTTCTTCGCCTGGCTCGACGTATTGCTGCGCGGCGACGTGCTTCGTGCGCGCCGGCGAGCCCAGGCAAAAGACGGCGTCCTCGGCGGAGCGCAGCTCGGCCGAGACGGAGAAGCGCAGCTCGGTCGACTGCTCCAGGTCGGTCGCGTAGCTGATGCCGCACAGGTCGCAGTGGAAGCTCGGCGCCAAGCCGCGGAGCGTTTTGGTCTCGGACTTCGGCACGCGGCAGTTGGGGCAGATGAGCTCCCATTCCAGGGTCAATAAACCCTGTTTGGTCGCGTGCAGGAAGAACTCGAGCATCTCGACGCGGTTGAAACGCCAGCGGTCGGCGAGATCGTAAGGCCGCATGCGCAGCACTTGGTCGTCGCCGGCCTCGCGGAGGTGCGCCTCGAAGCGACGGGCGAGCTCCGGCTGGGTCTGCGGGCGGACCTTCATCACCTTCTGCACCATCGAGCGGAGCCGATCCTCGTCGACGGCGCAGGTGCGGGTCGACGGGCCCGGCTCGAGCTGCTGCGAGACCTTCGGGCTGGTCACCGGCGCCGACTTCTGCCGCGTATCGGAGTCGAAGACGAACTTGTCGACGTAAGCCCGGAAGCCGCGCAGCGTATTCTTCGCGAGCAAGATCGCGATCGGCTTCGCCCACCAGTGGCGCGGCGTGACGTCGGCGACGAAGGTGAGGAGCGCGCCGGCGCCGTTCGGCCGGAACTCGATGCCGCCGACGACGCGGCTCACCGGGCCGCGCGAATAGTCGCGCGTGACGGTGAAGTAGCGTCCCTCGATCCACTCGAATGGATGCTCGAGCCACTCGAGCCGCATCCCGAGGATGCGTCCGGAGGCCTTGCGCGCGAGCTCGCCCGCGCCGTCCTCGAGCTTGACCTTGGGCAAGCCGACGAAACGATTGAAATGGTCGGTGTCCGAAAACACCTCCCACGCACGCTCGACGTCGAGCGTTACGGACTTCTCTGTCGTGTAGCGCATGGATCGATCATACCGTGATCTCGCGCGAGCGTGGAGGCGGGGCTTCCGCGGCGTTAAGTATAACGTCCTGAAATCGCAGGAATATCTGTAGGACTTGGCGCTGCCGCCAACGCTCGGCGTCGCAGCCCGGCGGGGAAATCTCCCCGTAAAATTGCCTGTGGAAAATGGGATTTACCAGTCCTTCTCAGACATTCCGGCTAAAAACCGATCGTGCCTTCATGGGTAAACTCCTTCGGCTTTCCATCCTCGCGGCGGCGACCTCTTGGTTTCCCGCGTGCACGTCGCAGCTCTCGACAAGAGTGGAGCAGCGTTCCAGCACGAACATCGCGCCGCCGATCGCGGCGCCGATCCCAAACGCTGCGCCAAACGCACCCGTCGATGGCGAGCCCGCTCAGCACGATCCTGCGTCGCCGTCCGAGGCCATGACGCTCTCGCGCACATTTGCCGCGTCGACCGAGGCAAGCGAATGGCGCGTCGACGACGGACCGCTCGCTGGATTGCTCCTGAGGCTACCGTCGGATGCCTTCATCGACGGGCTGACCATCACGATCAATCTACTCGCAGGCCCCGGGGCCAGCCTCGTCGCGCCGACGCATGCGTTGCAGATCGTCGGCACCTCGCCGCTGCAGAAGCCGATCTCGGTCGCCTTGCCGAAGATTATGACCGTCAGCATTCCAGAGGCGAGCCACTCGCAGCTCAGCTTCGGCTTCGCGCCGGAAGGATCGGGAGAGCGCCGCCTCGCGGTCACTTCCACTCCGGCCGGCTTCGTCGTCGAAGCGTTGCTGGAATGGGGCACGATCATGCCTAGCTGGACGCCACCGCCCGACCCGTCGCCGCCGCCAGCGATCCCCTCGATTACCCCGCCATTGGAAGGGTCAAGCGAATCGGTCGGCGGCGCCGAGCCGTTGCCGTTGGCGCCGTCGCCCCTCCCGACGATCACGACTTGGTTGCCACGGGGCACGTCGATCCAGGGTGGTGGAAAGCTAAGGCTATACGGCACCAGTCTTCCGGCCGATCTGGTGGTGAAGATCGGGGGCCACGTGTGCGCGAGCCCCACGCTGATCGGAGCCGACGAGCTTCACTGCACGATCCCGCCGCGCGACGAGGGAGCTTACGAAGTCCAGATTTGTCGGGGCAACGACAACTGCAGCGCACTTCCTCCGACGTTTCGTTATGCGAAGACGGCAGCTGCAGGCATGATCAACTACACGGCGGACGGCTGGTACAAGGCGGCAAGCGTGCGGCCGGGACTTCCGCGAGCCGGCTTCATGTCGAGCTCACCCATCGGCAACGCGAGCGTCGGCTTGCTGATGGCGCCCGACGGGCGGCTCCTCTACACCCATGAGTACATCGGCGCTTTTCTCGCGATCGACACGGACAGCGGCGACTACGTCGCGGACGTCCCGACGAACCGCGCTTTCAAACGCGGCGTCGGCATTGGGCGCGATGGCTACGTTTATGCCGCATTCGGCTCCGGCGATGTGAGGCGCTACCGCCTAACCGACGGCGTCGACGACGGTTGGATCGGAAAGGTCGCCGTCTCGCCGAGCGGCGGCGCCGCGACCTGCGCGGCAACGGCTGTGGGTGACTCGACCCCAGGTTGGTGTACTGGCGGGAGCTCTGCGACCGGAAACGGCGATGGGCACTTCAATGTTGGTTATCAGGTGACGATGTGGGCAGACGCGGGGGGCCATCTCTTCGTCCCGGACCGCGCGAATCACCGCATCGTCCGCATCGTCGCGGCGACCGGTCAATTCGCTGGTTGGATCGGCAAGGTCGCGACGCCGCCGAGTGGCTCGGCTACGGGCTCGAATAACGGATGCAGCGCGGCAGGCGTCGGCGTGGCTGCGCCCGGTTGGTGCGTCGGCGGCTCGGCGGCCGCTGGCGATGGCGATGGCATGCTTGCCGCGCCGACGGCCGTGACGGGCGACGAGCAAGGCAACCTCTACGTCCTCGATCAAGGCAACTTCCGGATCGCGAAGTTCGCGGCCGCGACCGGCGCCTTCTTGGGTTGGACCGGGGGCGTCGGCACGTCGCCCACCGGACCGACGGCGGGTTGCACGGCGATCGGGCCAGGCGCAGCAACCCCGGCTTGGTGTACGGGCGGCACCGGCGCAACCGGTACCGCGGACGGCCATTTGAAGACGGGACTTTCGCTGCAGTTCGCGGCGGACCATCTCTACGTCGGAGACATGGACGGCTCCCGCGTCTTGCGCTACAGCGCCGCCAGCGGCGCGTTCACGGGCTGGATTGGCGTCGTCGGCGTTGCGCCGACCGGCGGCGGAGCGGGCTGCGCCGGCGCGGCGGTCGACACGTTAACTCCCCTCTGGTGTCTTGGCGGCGCGGCGAAGGCGGCGCCGAACGTCGAGCCGCGGCTAGACGACCCGAGGCATGTCGTCGTCGACGCAAGCGGAGACCTCTACGTCGCCGGCTGGAACACGCCGCTGACGAAGTTCAGCGCTGACGGGCGCTACCTCGGAGCGCGACGCTCGGTCGTCGTCGACGTCGGCATGTACCACGTCGACGAATCGACCGGCATGACGGGCGGCGAAGGCGGCGTCGTCCTAGACGGCCAGGGGCACGCTTACCTGGCCCGCTGGTTCGGCGGTGGCATAGCCAAGATCAAACTGGATACCGGTGCCTTCGTCGGTTGGATCGGCCGGGTCGACGCGGTGCCGACCGGCGGCGCGGCCGGGTGCGACAACGCGGCCCCTGGGCAGCAAACTCCCGGATGGTGTAAGGGTGGCAGCGCCGCCGGAATCGCCGCGGATCAAGCCGCGGCCAACCTCGAAACTCACGTCGACGGCATCGCGATCGACGATCAAGGCTTCATCTACGGAATCGGCCGCCGAGACCCGCGCATCGTGCGCTTCGTCGCCGCGACCGGCGCGTACTCGGGCTGGGTCGGCCGCATCGGGGTCAGTCCGACTGGCGGAGATCCAGGATGCGCGGGCGCGCCGATCGGCGCGTTCACGCCCGGTTGGTGCACGGGCGGCGCCCCGGCCGGTGCCGCGATCGACGGCGCGATCTCGGCCGACAATCCCTACATTCTGGCGCTCGCGGCCTCGTCTTCGGGGCATCTTTACGTGACGGATCGCAATCGCGTCATGCGTTATGTGGCCGCGACCGGACAGTTCACCGGATGGATCGGGCACATCGGCGTGCAAGCGACGGGCGGCGACCCGGGCTGCGCGGCCGCGGCCGTTGGTTCCTTTACGCCCGGTTGGTGCACCGGCGGCTCGGCGGCCGACGACAACGGCGGGACCGGTGGCCTCCGCAAAGCGGTGCATCCGCACGTCAATGATGATCTCGGCTATCTCTACATCCCGGATTGGGATCAGAGCGCCGTCAACCGTTACGACCTGACGACGGGACAGTTTCGCGGTTGGATCGGGACGATCGCGGTTTCGCCGACGAGCTCGGGCACGGGGTCGCCCAACAGCTGCGCCGGCGCCGCGGTCGACGCAACGACGCCGGGCTGGTGCGTGGGCGGCCGGGCGAAAGCCGGGCAGCTTCGCTCGCCCGAGAAAGTCGCCGACGACGGCGCCGGTCGGCTCTTCGTCGGCTCATTCTTCAGCGTCGGCGGAGGCCACGGCGGCAACGACACCGTCTCGATCTTCGACGAAGCGAGCGGCGCATTTCTCAACCGCCATCCGCTCGACTTCCCGGGCCGCGGTCAAGTGATCGGCGTCGCGCCGCTTCCGGACGGGACGATCTACATGTTCGAACGAAACGGCGGCCAGTTCTGGCGACAGCTGCCGTGACCCGCCGCCGCAAAGTCCCAGGACAGCTCCGCGTCGCATCGCGGCGACATTGATCGTAAGATATTGATATTACGAATGTAAATCAAGGGGCTTGCGCCCCCGGCCAAAGCGCGCTTTCCTCTCGACGTCGCCAGGGGTGCCCGCGCTGCGGGCTGAGAGAGCATGAGGCTCAACCCTAATCACCTGAACTGGGTCATGCCAGCGTAGGGAGTGCGGGTCTCCGCCGCTCTCTATTCGCAGCCCGCGGAGTCCGCCATGCACAAGCCGAGTTACACGCCGTGCGCGAGTCCCCTGCCCGCGTCGCGGAAGATCTTCGTCGAGGGGACGCTCTTTCCCGACGTGCGCGTGCCGATGCGCGAGGTGCTGCTGCAAAACAAGGAAACTTTGGTGTTGTACGACACCTCAGGTGCCTATTCCGACGCCGAGGCGAAGGTCGACATCTCGCGCGGCCTGCCCACCGTCCGCAGCGGCTGGATCTTCGGTCGCGGCGACACCGAGCTGAAGGAAAAAAAGCCGGTGACCGGGCTGCCGCGCGGCGATTTCCGGCCGGAGGAGTTTCCCGAGCTGATGCGTCAGCCGCGCCGCGCCGTGTACGGGAAGAACGTGACGCAGATGCACTACGCCCGGAAGGGGATCGTGACGCCGGAAATGGAGTACGTCGCGATCCGCGAGAACCAGCGGCGCGCCGAGGAGCCCGCGGCTGATCCGACGCATGCGAAGCAGGCGGCCCACCTCGCGGCGCGGGAGAAAAGGCTGGCGGGCCGGCCTTTCGCCGCGCGCCTGCCGCGCGTCGTGACCCCGGAGTTCGTGCGCGCCGAGGTGGCCGCCGGCCGCGCCATCATCCCGGCGAACATCAACCACCCCGAGCTGGAGCCGATGGCGATCGGCCGCAACTTCCTGGTGAAGGTGAATGCGAACATCGGCAACTCCGCGGTGTCGAGCGGCATCGACGAGGAGGTGGAGAAGTTGGTCTGGTCCGCGCGCTGGGGCGCCGACACGATCATGGATCTCTCCACGGGCAAGAACATCCACGTCACGCGCGACTGGATCATGCGCAATAGCCCCATCCCGGTCGGCACCGTGCCGATCTATCAAGCCTTCGAAAAGGTCGGCGGGCGCATCGAGGACCTCGGCTGGGACGTTTATCGCGACACGCTGATCGAGCAGGCGGAGCAGGGCGTCGACTACTTCACCATCCACGCCGGCGTTTTGCGCGAGTTCATTCCGCTGGCGCAAGGTCGGATGACCGGCATCGTGTCGCGCGGCGGCTCGATCATGGCGCAGTGGTGCATGACCCACGGTAAACAAAGCTTTTTGTACGAGCACTTCGAGGAGATCTGCGAGATCATGAAGGCCTACGACGTGGCCTTCTCCCTCGGCGACGGCTTGCGCCCGGGCTCGATCGCGGACGCGAACGACGAGGCGCAGTTCGCCGAGCTCAAGGCCCTGGGCGAGCTGACCAAGGTCGCGTGGAAGCACGACGTGCAGGTCATGATCGAAGGGCCGGGGCACGTGCCAATGCACATGATCGAAGAGAACGTCACGCGGGAGATGGAGGAGTGCCACGAGGCGCCCTTCTACACCTTAGGCCCGCTCACGACCGACGTCGCGCCCGGCTACGACCACATCACCAGCGGCATCGGCGCCGCGATGATCGGCTGGTTCGGCACGGCGATGCTCTGCTACGTGACGCCGAAGGAGCACCTAGGTCTCCCGAATCGCGACGACGTGAAGACGGGGATCATCACGTACAAGATCGCGGCGCACGCGGCCGACCTGGCGAAGGGACATCCCGCGGCCAGGCGGCGGGACGACGCCCTGTCGAAGGCGCGCTACGAGTTCCGGTGGCAAGATCAGTTCAATCTTTCACTCGATCCGGAGACGGCGCAAAAGTTTCACGACGAGACTTTGCCGAAGGACAGCGCCAAGGGCGCTCACTTCTGCTCGATGTGCGGCCCCAAGTTCTGCTCGATGCGGATCAGCCAAGGCGTGAGCAAGGACGTGGCGAAGGCCGTGGACAAGCTGTGAAAATCGCGGTCGTCGGCGGCGGAATCATCGGTCGTCTCGCGGCTTTGCGATTCCGCAGGGCCGGCGCGACCGTGCGGCTTTTGGAGCGCGAGACACGTGTGTCTCGCACTGGAGCCAGCTTTGCCGCCGCGGGGCTTTTGGCGCCGCATGCCGAGGCGGCGGCGTTCGCGCCGAAGGAGGCCTGGCTGCGCGACCTGGGGCGCGACGCGGTGCGCGCATGGAGCGGGATCGTCGACAGCTTGCCGGGTCGGGTGGGGATTTGGCGCGAGGGGTCGGTGGTCGTGGCACGGCGCGGGGATTTGCCCGAGCTCGAAGAGTTTCGGGCGAAGGTGCCGGCGGCGCAGTGGCTGAGCCGCGAGGAGCTCGCCGCGCTGGAGCCCGATCTAGGCGAGGTCTGCGTCGCAGGCCTGGCGGTGCCGGAGGAAGGCTGCGTGCATTCGGGAGAGGCGATGGATGCTTTGCTCGCGGCGCTCGACGCGGAAGGTGTGACGCTGGAGTTCGGCGCGGCGGTCGAGGACCTGGCACAGCTCGCCGATGCGGACGCGGTGATTGACGCTCGCGGGCTCGGAGCGCGCGGGGACCTGCCCGAGCTGCGCGGCGTGCGCGGCGAAATGCTGGAGCTCGAGGCGCCGGAGTTTGGCCTGGGGCGGCCGGCGCGGGTGCTGCACTCGCGGTACACGGTTTATCTGGTGCCGCGCGGCGAAGGACGGGTCTTGGTGGGCGCGACGGCGATTGAGTCGGAAGATCTGCGGCCGATCACGGTCACCTCGACCCTCGAGCTTTTGAGCGCCGTCTACGATTTGAGCCCGGCGCTACGCGAGGCCTCGGTCGTGCGAACGATCGCGCAGCTCAGGCCTGCGTTTTTCGACCACGCGCCGCGGATCGCGGCGGACGGCGGGCGGGTCGTGCGGGTCAATGGGCTCTATCGGCACGGGTGGCTGTTCGCGCCGGCGGTGACGGATGCGCTCGTGAGCTTCGTGCTAGAAGGTCGGCGCAACGCGCCGCAGGAGCTCTTTCGATGCAACTGATCGTCAATGGCGCCGAGATACCGGAGGTGAGCGCGCGGAACGTCGCGGAGCTTCTGCGGGAGCTCGGATACGTGGAGCATGCGGGCGAGACGCCTCCGCACCTGGCAGTGGCCGTAAATCGAGAGCTGGTACGGCGCGCAGAGTACGCTGCGCACGAATTGTCAGCGGACGACGAGGTCGAGGTGCTGGCGCCGATGGCGGGGGGCTGAGCAATGAGCGAAGAGATGATTACCACTTCCTGGACCTTAGCGGGCAAGACGCTTTCGAGCCGGCTTCTCCTCGGCACGGCGCGTTATCCTTCCCCGGCCGCGCTCGCCGCGAGCGTGCGCGCCTCCGGCACCGGCGTCGTCACCGTCTCGCTGCGCCGTGAGACCGGGGGCGGCGGCGACGGCCGGCGCTTCTTCGACTTTCTGCGGCAACTGGACGTCGCCATCCTGCCGAACACCGCCGGCTGTCGTAGCGCGAAGGAGGCCGTCACGACCGCGATGATGGCGCGTGAGGTCTTCGACACGCCGTGGATCAAACTCGAAGTGATCGGCGACGACTTCACCCTTCAACCCGACCCCTTTGGATTGGTCGATGCCGCGCAAATCCTGGTGCGTGACGGTTTCGAGGTGTTTCCTTACATGACCGACGATCTCGTGGTGGCACAGCGGCTGGTCGAGGTCGGATGCAAGATCCTGATGCCCTGGGGCGCGCCGATCGGCTCCGGCCGCGGGCTGGCGAATCCGGAGGCGCTGCGCGCCTTCCGTCTCCGCTTCCCGGAGCAAACGCTCGTCGTCGACGCGGGGATCGGGCGGCCATCGCATGCCGCGCAGGCGATGGAGCTCGGCTTCGATGGCGTCTTGCTGAATACCGCGGTCGCCGTAGCGCACGATCCGGTGAAGATGGCCGGCGCCTTCGGCGAAGCCGTGCGTGCGGGACGTCATGGGTTCGAGGCCGGGATGATGGCGACTCGTGTGAAGGCGGAGGCCTCGACGCCAGTGGTGGGGGCGCCGTTTCGTGGTCACTTAAGGGTCGATTGAAGCCCCAGCGTCGACCGCCGGGGGTCACGGAGTTACGTTGATCTCGATCGTCGCCGGGCGCGACCCAATAGGGAGCCCGAGGACCGGATCATGCATCGTGGCTTTGTAGATGACCGTGGCGATGCCGGTGAATCCTGCGGCCGGCGTGAACCCGAACCGGCCATCACCAAATCTCAACGTGCCCTTCCATACCGTCGCCATTGACGGGGTCTACAGCGTGGCCGGGCCTGAGCCTGTCTTCTTTCACCTGCCAGGCCCCACCGACGAAGAGGTCGAGGGCATCGTAAGCGTTGTCGCTTATGCCGCCATGCAAGATCTCACCACGCATGGCTACCTGAGCGCTGCGGACAAGGAGTCGGAGGCAAGCTTGGAAACTTCGCTGCTCAACCCCATCTTCGCCGAGTCCGAGCAGTTGGCGGCGGCGGTTTCTACGAGCTCTGTGATGCGCGTCGCGTTCGGTGATCGTGCGGGGTGTCGCGTGCGCCATATCGGTCGAGGCTTCGGGTGGGAAGATGAAGAGGTGGTCGCGAACGGCCGCCGCTGCTTCAGCGTGAACGTCTTCACCATACACGCCAATCGCTACATCGGTATGAAGGAGCGCGGTCCCCTCGAGAAGCTCTTGGCCTATGGTGCTGCGGCGCCTTTGCGCACCATCGCCTGGCGCTGCATGATCCCGACGACGACGCGGGTGATCTCGTCTACACGCCGAAGACAGTCTGGTCGGACGGCACCGAAGCGATCCGGCTGTCGCCAGCTGAACTCATAGAGAAGCTAGTCGCCCTGGTGCCCCCGCCTTACGTGCACCTAAGCCGCTACTTCGGCGTCTTGTCGTCGCACAGCAAGTGGTGCCGGCGGATCGTGCCCCGTCCGGACATGAAAAAGGGCTTCATCGCGGTTGTCGGCGAAGAGCGAGGAGCCGAGAATCGAGTCGCTTATAAGCTTGCACGAGGGCTACATAAGCGCAGGAGCCTTCCTCGACTTGGCGCTGCTGAAGCTAGAGGCCGGCGCCTATTCGGAGGAGCTCGGCAGCCGCGCTGGCGCGCGGCGCGACGAGCGTTACTTCGGGCGGATCAGCGTCGGACTCTGAGGGCGACGCTCGGCTGCCGGTCGCTTTGGATCGCCGGGCGGAAAATAGGATTGACCGGTCCGATGGCTCGGTCTTAAGCTTGTCAAGCTCTCCTAACACAGAGGATTTATATGCTGCGCACTTGGCTTACGCTCGCTGTCGTCTTAACCGCCGCTTTGGCCGGCTGCAAGACTCGGAGCAGCACTCAGTCCACTGTCAAGGCCGCGAGTGAAAACGTCGGTTCCGAAGCCGGCGGCTTTTGCTCGGTTGGGCCGGTACGAGTGAACCTGGGCGACAAGCTGCCCTCTACCGACGGCTGCAACACCTGCACCTGTACGAACGGCGGCAGCTTCGGCAACGTCATGGCCTGCACCGAGATCGGCTGCGTCGATGCCCCGACGCCGCAAGGATGCAAGGTCGGCGACGCCGTGATGAAGCTCAACACCAGCCTGAAGTCGGCCGACAACTGCAATACCTGTTCGTGCACCA
>JANOTL010000137.1:0-31748 GCA_031416315.1 Pseudomonadota bacterium | reverse complement strand
CTTCGATCCAGCCGTTGATCGCCGGAAAGGCTTTCAAGGCCTCGATCGCCGCTTTGACGAAGAAGCTCATGAAGCCGAGGCCGATGCCGTGCTTCTCCTTGAAGCTGTCTTTGTAGGTCTTGCGCAGCTCCATCACGGCCTTCATGTCGATCTCGTTGAAGGTCGTCAGGATGGCGGCGGTGGACTGCGCCGAAACGAGGCGCTCGGCGATGCGGCGGCGGAGCATCGACATCGGCTCGCGGCGCTCGGTGCGGGCGCCGCCGGCAGCTTTCGGCACGGGGAGCGTCGGCGCCTTCGCGGCGGGCGCGGCGGCCTTCGCTGCGGGCGCGGCCGGTGCGGCGGCCGGGATGACGGTGGCAGCCCCACCGCCTTCCATGTGCGCGATCACGTCGCCCTTGGTGACGCGGCCGCCTTTGCCGGTCGCGGCGACGTCGGCGGGGCTCACCTTGTTTTCTTCGGTGATGCGGCGGACGGCGGGGCTTACGGCGGCAGCGCCGCCGGCAGGAGCGGCCGTCACGGGCGGCGGCGGCGTCGCGGCCTTCGCGGCCGGGACGGCAGCTGCAGCTGCTGGCGCTGCTTTCGCAGCGCCTTTGGCGTCGGTGTTGATCCGGCCGATCACTTCACCGATCGCCACGGTCTCGCCTTCCTTGCGCAGGATCTCCAGCGCTCCCTCCGCCTCCGCGGTGACCTCCACGGTCGCTTTGTCCGTCTCGATCTCGAGCAGCACGTCGTCGCGCTTGACGACGTCACCGGCGGCCTTGTGCCACTTGTGGATCATCGCTTCTTGGACGGATTCACCGACGGCAGGGACTTTAACGTCAACGGCCATGAGAGCACTCCACGGGATCGGAAAGGAGAAAACGCGCGCAGGCGGGATCAATATATATAATTGCCAGGTTGTCCGCCGTAGTCTAGTCTCTTTGCCGTATGAGCAAAGACTGCCCAGCGACGCTAGGAAAACCTGACCTGGATGCCGATTTCCGCTGCCGCCCTCGAGCGCTTCGACTTCCTGAAGGACCTGCCTTGGCTCGAGAAGTCGGTTCTCGGCAATAGCGTCTACGCCTACCTGCTGACGCTCGGCAGCTTCCTCTTTTTGTGGGCCTTCCTGCATTTCCTGCGGGCCTTCGGGGCGCGCAAGCTCGAGGCCGTCGCCGAGGGCACGCAAAGCGACGCCCTGATCTTCTGCCGCGACCTGATCCGGCAGATCCGGCCGTTCGTTTTCCCGCTGGTCGCGCTCCACATCGCCGCCAAGCGTTTGACGATGGCCTCCGGGGTCGAGAAGGCTTTCGCCCAGATCACGATGGTCGCGGTCGTCATCCAGATCGTCTGGCTCGTGACGGAGATGATCAGCTTCCTGATCCTGCACTCGCGGATTCTGACGCGCTCGGGCGACGCGATGGCGAAGAACACCGCGCGCAACATCGTCGTCCTGATCAAGCTCACGATCTGGGCCGGCGCGATCATCTTCCTCCTCGACAACGCCGGCTTCAACGTCTCGACCTTCCTGACCGGCTTGGGCATCGGCGGTGTCGCCATCGCGCTCGCGGCGCAGGCGGTCTTGGGCGACGCCTTCAGCTCTTTCGCGATCGCCCTGGACCGGCCGTTCGAGGTCGGCGACTCGGTGACGGTCGACGGGCTCTCGGGCGAGGTCGAGTACATCGGCCTCAAGACGACGCGCGTGCGCAGCACCGGCGGCGAGCTCCTGATCTTCGCCAACTCGGACCTCACGAAGTCGCGCATCCGCAACTTCAAGCGGATGATGCACCGCAACGTGACGATCAAGCTCGGCTTCGTCTACGACACGCCGATCGAGACCTTGCGGCGGATTCCGGAGCTGCTGAAGGCGATCGTCGAGTCGACGCCGAACACGCGCTTCGGCGCCGCGCACTTCGTCGCTTACGGCGAATCGGCCCTGCAGTTCGAGGTCGGCTACGTCGTGACCGATCCGAGCGCTTCGGTGCACATGGCGGCCCAGCAGGAGATCAACTACAAGATCCGCGAGGTCTGCGACCGTGAGGGGTTGGAGCTGGCTTTCGGCGTCACCTCAAGACAGCCGCTTAAGGCTTCTGAGCCGCGGGCTTAACGCCGCCCGCCGCGGGCTGGCGACTCAGCTTCCATCGGATTCGCGCCGACCTCTGGGGGGAAACAGGCTCCTCTGATCCGGTGGGACACTGATGAAGAAGCTCACGCATTCTTGGCTAATGCTCGCTTTGATTTTGCCATTCGCCTGCCTCCCGGCGCGCACCAACACGGCGCGCATGAAGGCGACCGACGGCGACGAGTTCGCCCGTTACGGCTGGATCGAGAAGGTGTCGCGCACGCTTTCCTGCGGCAAGACCGCGGCATCGCAGGAAGAGATCGAGGCGCTGGCGCAGCTACCCGACGGGGAGGTCGTCGACAAGCTGATGCAGGGCGCGCGCTTCGAGGCGACGATCCTCGACTTCACCAAGTACTTCCACAACTCGGCGCAGACGCAGACCGGCTGCCAGAACGACATCAACGGGCTGTCGAATCCGGCGCAGCTGCAGAACATCATCAACAACTACTCGTTCACGACCCCGAACATCCTGCGCGCGGCGAAGGCCGCGACCGCGAACGAGGACTTCCTTGGCGAGCTCTTCGCCGAGGGGCCGGTCTCGATCTTGCCGCCGATCAAGGTGAAGGGCGCGAGCGCGACAACGGGCGTCCTCGTCCCGGTGGAGCTGCCCTTGGCCGGAGTCAGCGCCGCCGAGCAAGCTGCCGTCTATCGTGACGAGCTCTTGAAGCGCCTCGATTTCGTGATCGCGGAGTTCGGCGCGGACGGCGCGGTCGATGGCACGAAGGGCTGCAAAGCGGTGTACGGAAAAGAAGACGGGGCGGTCGGCAATCAGAACCAGCTGAACATCGTCTCCTTCCGGACGATGAACAACGCCGGCATCTCCAACCTCTTCGACGGCGCCATGACGCAGAACTGGTTCGGCCAGGCGAACAACGACTGCTCGACGATCGTCTTCGCCCAGCCGCCGCCGGTCACCGACCCACCCACGCCGCCGGTCGACCTCTTCGCCGCCAACAACATCGACCCGAAAGCCCTGCGCGACCGCCTGATCGCGACGCGACCGAAGATCGAAAGCGCCTTCAAGCTCGCCATGGACTACAACACCGAGGTTTACAACCCGAAGTCTCTGGCGGAGCTGAAGTCCGCGCCGGCGCGCGACGCCTTCTTCCTGCCCGAGCCGCCGGGCCAATTCGGCGGCGGCGGCTTCGGCGTGCGCTTCCCGTACCTCGACTTCGGCGGCCTGCAGAACTCGTCGACGAACTACAACCGCAAGCGCGGCGCCTTCATGTTGAAGACGTTCTTTTGCGACGACTTGACGCCCGTCGCGATCGTCGCGCCGGAGGCGCACGGCGAGGGTGCGCACGGGAGCGACCCGGGTTGCCAGGCCTGCCACTACAAGCTCGACCCGATGTCCGGATTCTTTCGCGAGCTCGGCGGCTTCGGCCCGGGCTTCGAGGCGCCGGGGACGGCGCTCACCAACTTGGTCTTCAGCGACGGCAAGGTGATCCAGGGCGAGGAGCTTACGAAGTACCTCGACACCTGGCGCGCGCCGGAGAACGCCGGCCGTCCTTGGAACGTTGGCTACGTGCGCTCGACGACCAAGCCGGCCGCCAACTTTTACGCGTCGAACCTGAAGGAGCTTTACGGCTTCATGGCGACGGCCCCCGAGGTGCGCTCCTGCGTCGTGCGCCGCATGGCCGAGTACTTCGTCTCGAAAAATCAGGCTTACGACGGCGGCTGGCTCTCCCACCTCGAGACCAAGCTGAAGCCGACGGAGGACGGCGGCACGACCGGCATGAAGACCGTAGTGCGCGAGTTGATGCTGTCGAAGGCGTTCGCGGAGCCGGATCCGGTGTCCACGACCTGCTACGACCAGAAGCCGGGCGCTACGCCCTCGGGCCTACCCTGCGAGGTGGCGTGGACGCTGAAAGTTCACTGCGAGAAGTGCCACAAGGACGACACGACCTTCGACCTGTCGCAGTGGAAGCCGATGACGGGCGGGAACGGCTTTCCGCATTTCGACGAGGACGGCAAGGAGATCGGCCGGCTCGAGACCTTCAAGCGCATCAAGGCGCGCCTCGACACCCCGGACAAGGCGAAGCGCATGCCGAAGAATCAGGACATGCCCGACGCGGATCGCGCGCGGCTCTACAAATGGATTGCCGCCGTGCTCGACGGCGCTGGAGGGACGACGCCGTGATCAGACTCATCGTATTGGCGCTGGCGGTGCTCGTGGGCGGCTGCCGCACCACGCAGGATACGGGCGGATTCGAGCTGAAGGCGAACGGCAACAGCGTCGGCCAGTTCATGGGCCTCGACGCGGTGTCGAAGACGATCTCGTCGCGGATGTTGAAGCAGGAAGGCTTCCAGGCGCAGAATTTCTCGCTGCGCCGCTACCTCCCCGGCAACAACTTCGGCTTCGGCTCGGGCGACCTGGGCGAGCTCCTCGGCCAGTACGTCGTCGTCAACGGCAACGGCGAGTTCAAGAACGGCACGCCGAACGCCATGAACATGTCGCTCTGGTATCTGGTGATGAACCGGCTGGCGACCGACGTCGCCACGGTGTGCTTGCCCGAGTCGGCTCTGCCGGTCACGCCGGTGCCCGCGCCCGTCACCGAATTCTCCTTGGCCGGCATCCCGAACGTGCCCTTCACCGAAGCCTTCGAGAAGAAGGTGAAGACGATGTGCGCGTGGCCCGCCGAAGACGCGAAGAAGGAAGAGACGATGCTCGCGTATTGGACGGCGATCATGGGCTTCCAGGCGCCGAAGGCCGTGTTCAAGGCCTGGCGCGATTGGTTCCTGGCCGAACCGAGCTTCGCGGCCCTGCCGCCCGAGGCGGCGGTGCGCGAGATGACCGTGGCGATCTTCCTACAACCTCATTTTTTGCTTTCGAAATAAGGAGACGCACATGTCCGCTCTCAATCGGCGCGAGCTCCTCTACGCCACCGGCAGCCTCCTCTCCGCCGCGTCGATGCCGTTCGGCGTCAAGCGCGCGCAGGCCGCGGACGGCGCGAAGCCGCACTTCTTCATCTACGCGCATCTCTTCTTCGGCGCCGATCCGAGCTACCTGCTCGACGCGCGCCCGCTCGCCTTGACGAAGGCCGGCAAGATGCAGAACTTCACCGGCGTCGAGCCGGAGCCTTGGGTCGGCGCCAACGGCACGACGGCGCTGATGAGCAGCGTCGCGGCCCCGCTGAAAGAGTTCAAGGACATGATCTCGGTCGTCAACGGCTGCGTAATGTCGGCCGGGTTCGACGGGCACGAGCAGAACCAGTCGTTCATCTTCACCGGCAGCCCCTTCGGCGGCACTTCCTTCATCCCGCAGCTCAATGCGGCGGCGCCCTTGGCGCTCGACGCGGTGATGACCTCCCAGCTCTTCGGCGTCAGCGTCGCCAACGACGGGGGGACTCTCACTTTGGACGCCGGCGGCCTCTCGACCTTGGGCGCGGCCTTCGCGGGCGCTTCGCCTCTGGACCTCGGCCACCCGACCGCGAAGTTCCTGATGGCGGCGATGGATACGGCGGGGGCCGGCAACGGCGCGCTGTCGATCGGCTCACAGGCGATGAAGAAGAGCTTCGTCTCGGCCTCGTCCTTGAGCGAGCAGCTGAAGCTCTTGAAGTTCGAGACGCCGACCACCTTCGACCCGATGACCGGCAACCCGATCTTCACGGTCCCCCTCGGGTTTCAGCTGATCGAGCAGTTCTTCCGGCGCGGCTTGTCGCGGTCGATCGTCTACAACGTCTTCGGCAACTACGACGTGCACGACAACAACGCCTGCAAGGCGCAACCGGCGACCTTCGCGAAGACGGTCGAGGAGATCGTCGCGCTGATCAAGTTCCTGAAAGCGACGCCTTTCGACGAGGCGACGGGCCAGAGCATGCTCGACGTCACGACCATCCTGGTCGGCTCGGAGTTCACGCGGACGATGCGTCAGCTCTTCGTCAGCTCGATCGAGGAGACGGGCACGGACCACAACCCGCTCTCGAACTCGTTCTTGCTGCTGGGCAAGGGTATCAAAGGCGGTCAGGTCGTCGGCGAAGGCGACATGCGCGCGGTCGACGCGGAAGGCAATCTGACCGACGTATCGGGCGCGCACAAGAGTCACGATCAGCAGATGATCAAGATCATGGGCAAGCCCTTCGATTATGAGACCATGAAGCCGCTGAGCGTGTTGCCCGAGACGTACGACGTGGCTCAATATCTCGGATTCAATGCGGTGGCGAACACCTTGCTGGACGTCTTCGGCGTGCCTTCGGAGGCGGGCCCGCGGCGGCGGTTTACGGCGGGCGGGGCGGTGATTCCGAGCTTGAAGCCTTTGATCGCCTGAGCGGGAAAGCGCCGAATCGATCAACCACTAGCTCCGAGCCCACTCGCGAAAGCGATGGCTTTCCCCCCCGATCTTCGGCAAAATTCCCGGATCACCTCGCAAAAAGGCAAGACATGGCGTCCTCGACCTTCCGGCTCAACGGCGAGAAGCGCGAAGTCGAGGTCCCTCCAGAGACGCCTCTCCTCTGGGTGATCCGCGAGGAGCTCGGGCTCACCGGCACGAAGTTCGGCTGCGGCATGGGCCTTTGCGGCGCTTGCACGGTGCACATGGACGGCCAAGCGATCCGGTCCTGCGTGACGCCCGTCGCCGGGTGCAGCGGCACGACCGAGCTCACGACGATCGAAGGCTTGGGCCAGGCCGGGCTGCACGTCGTGCAGCAGGCCTGGATCGAGCACAACGTGGCGCAATGCGGTTACTGTCAATCGGGACAGATCATGGGCGCGGCGAGCCTCCTCGCCAAGAACCCGAAGCCGACCGATGCGGACATCGACTTCGCGATGGCGGGGAACATCTGCCGCTGCGGCACGTACGCGAAGATCCGGGTCGCGATCCACAGCGCGGCCGCCGCGCTCGCTGCGAAGAAGGGCTGAGCGTGGTGATGGACCGGCGCGAGTTCGTGGGACAAGCCGCCGTCGCCGGCCTTGCGCTCGGCATCGAGCTCGGCGCCGAAGGCGTCGCCTCGGCCAAGGTGATGATGCCGCCCTTCGCGGGCTTCAAGCCAGGCGCCTTCCTCACGATCGAAGAGACCGGCGTCATCACCTTCGTCCTGGACCGCGTCGAGATGGGGCAGGGGACGATGACGGCCTTGGCCGCGCTCGTGGCCGAGGAGCTCGACGTCGACCTGAAAGACCTCGAGGTGCGCTTCGCGCCGGCCGACCGGGTCTACGTCAATCCGCAGCTCGGGATGCAAATGACCGGCGGCAGCACGAGCGTCGCCGCCGCCTGGGTGCCCTTGCGCAAGGCGGGCGCCGCCGCGCGCGAGCTCTTGATCGCCGCCGCCGCCGCGGCCTGGGGCGTGCCGGCAAGCGCGTGTCAAACTAAACATAAAACAGTTTATCACGCAGCAACTGGGAAGAGCGCGGGGTACGGCGAGCTCGCGCGCGCGGCGGCGCTGCTCCCGATCCCCAAAGAGCCGAAGCTGAAGGACCCCAAGGACCACCGCCTCATCGGCAAGCCGATGGCGCGCCTCGACGCGGCGGCGAAGTCGACTGGCACGGCCGGTTACGGCATTGACGTGACGCTGCCGGATCTGCGCGTAGCGCTGGTGAAGCGGGCGCCGGCGTTCGGCGCGACGGTGAAGAGCTTCGACGCGAAGGCGGCGCTGAAGATGCCGGGTGTCGAGCACGTCGTGCAGATCTCGACCGGCGTCGCCGTCGTCGCGCGGCGCTTCTGGCAGGCGAAGGCCGCGGCTGAGACGGTCACGGTCGACTGGGACCTGGGCCCGAACGCCAAGCTCACGAGCGAGGCGTTGATGGAGCGCTTCGCCGCCTCCGCCAAGACGCGCTCCGACCAGTTCGACGGCAAGGGCAAGACCGGCGCCGCCCTCACGAGCGCGTCGAAGACTTTGTTCGCCGAGTACCGCGTTCCATACCTCGCGCACGCTGCGATGGAGCCGGGCAACTGCACGGCGCGCGTGACGAAGGATCTCTGCGAGGTTTGGGCGCCGACGCAGGGCCCTGGACTGGCGCAGCAGCTCGCCGCCGAGATCACCGGCCTCGACCACGAGCGCGTGAAGATCCATACCACCTACCTCGGCGGCGGCTTTGGCCGGCGCCTGTACCAAGACTACGTCGTCGAGGCCGTGGAGCTCTCGAAGCTCATCGGCAAGGCGGTGAAAGTGCAGTGGACGCGCGAAGACGACATGCGTCACGACTTCTATCGGCCCGCGACCGTGCATCACGTGAAAGCGGCGCTCGACGCGAAAGGCGTCGTCACCGGTTGGGCGCAATGCGTCGTCGGCCAGTCGATCATCGCGCAGGCCGTCGGCGACTGGATGCGTGCCATCGTGCCCCAGTGGTTGCCGCAGGGCCTGAAAGGCGCCGGCGGCAGCGCCGTCTCCGGCATCTTCAAGGCGTTCGGCCAGGATCCGACCGCCACCGAGGGCGCTGAGGACATGGACTACGGCATCCCGGCGCTCGCCGTCGACTACGTCTACGAGGAAGCCCCGATTCCGGTCGGATTCTGGCGCGCCGTTGGGCACTCCTTCACCGGCTTCGTCGTCGAGAGCTTCCTCGACGAGATCGCGCACGCCGCGGGCCAGGAGCCGCTGGCGCTCAGGCGGCAATTGCTCGCGGACCGCAAGCGCAGCCTAGGCGTTCTGGAGCTGGCGGTCGCCAAGGCCGACTGGACCAAGCCTTTACCCGCGGGAGTCTTTCGCGGCGTGGCGCAACATGCGTCGTTCGGGACCTGCGTGGCGCAGGTCGCCGAGGTCTCCGTCGAAGGCACGTCGATCAAGGTGCACCGCATCGTCTGCGCCGTCGACTGCGGCCGCGTGATCAATCCGGACGGCGTCGAGGCGCAGATCGCCGGCGGCATCATCTTCGGGCTGTCGGCCGCCTTGGGCGCCGAGGTGACGATCAAGGACGGTGGCGTCGCGCAGAGCAATTTCCACGATTTCCCCGTGCTGCGCCTCACCGAAGTGCCCAAGATCGAGGTCCACGTCGTCCCGAGCGAGGCCGCACCAAAAGGCGTGGGCGAGCCGGGCTTGCCGCCGGTTGCCGCCGCGGTCGCCAATGCCGTGTTCGCCGCGACCGGTCAACGCTTGCGCAGCCTGCCGCTAAGGCTGAGCTAAACTAGGAGTCACCACGCATGTCGCGCTTCATTCTCTTGGCTCCCGTCCTCGTCCTCGTCCTGCCCTTTTCCGGCTGCGCCTCGCTGGGAGGCCAGGGCGACAAGAACTCGCTGACACTGACCGACACCTCGGTCGACGAGTTCAAGCCCGTGCCGGTCGACCAGATCGTCGGCATGGCGGCCTACGATTTCACCGGCAAGAAGGAGTCCGTGGAGTGGATCGCCTGCCGCGGCAAGAAGCCGGCGGGGACGCTCTTCGTCATGCACCGCGACCGCGCCGGCTACGACCGCGCGGATTTCTGCCAAGGCTGGATCGCGCAGAGCTTCGTCAGCCAGGGCTTCGACGTGATCTCGGTCAACCGTCCGGGCTACGGCGCCTCGACGGGAACGCCCGATTTCTCCGGGGCGCAGTCGATGGCGGCCCTCGACTCCGGCCTGAAGGGGGCGCTCGCCACAGCGCAGCCGCCGAAGCCTTTGGTCGGGATCTGGGGCTACTCCACCGGCGCCACGGCCGCCGCCTTGTTCGCGAAGCACGCGCCGCGCTTCCAGTTCATGATCCTGGGCGGCGGCGTCTATGACTTCGAGGAGACGCTGAAGCATACGCAGGACGGCTACATCAAAGCCGACATCGAGACGATCCAGAAGACCGGCGGCAGCAAGGCGCTCGAGGACCGCTCGATCGGCTACGACGTCGCCGGCCTGCCGAAGAAGATCGCGATCTACCACGGGAAGCTCGACACCGCGGCGCCGCTCCAGCAGGCGAAGGCCTTCGCCGACTCGCTCGCGGGCTCGCAGTACGACGCCAATTTTCAGGCGATCGAAGGCGTCGACCACGAGATTCCGTGGATGCATCACCGGAAGATCCTCGAGATCCTCGCGCACGCCTTCGCCCCCGGCGGGACCGGGGAATGAGCGAGGCGCCGGTCGCCGTCTACTACGGCCGCCATCCGAAACCGAAACCGAAACCGATAGCCGCGATCCGACGCCGGATCCGGCTCCCGATGCGGTCTCCGGCGTCGGATCGCGGGTCGCGGCTATCGGTTGCGGATCGCGGGACCGTAAACCTGCGTCCCGCGCCTTTTTAGACTCCCTCTAAGAAACGCCGGCCGCTCTTTTCTCCGCCGCCATCACCTCGTCGACGACCAGCTGCAGCGCGTTCTCGTCGAGTCCGAACCGCTTCGCCGCGCCTTTCATCAGCTCCTGATCGATCCGGTTCGGCGCCAACCCGACCCAGTGGACGAGCTGGTTCGCAAGCGTGACGACGTCGAGCGCGTTCACCTTCGCCTTCGGATCACGCGCGACGTCGTGGTGCCGCATCGCCGCCTCTTTCACGAAGCGCGGCAGTCCCCAGACGACCGCGGCGATTTCCCCCAGGAGCGTATGGTCGACGGCGCCGCATTGCCTTTCGGCTTCGCGCCAGCTCGGCAGCTTTTTCGAGGCGGAAACGAGCCTTTGGACCTCGTCGGTCTTCTCCGGATAACAGATCGCGGCGACGACCTTGCCGAGGTTCGCCATGCAAGCGCCGAGGTAGGCTTCGTCGGTGGCGACGTGCGGCGCGTGCCGGCGTACCAAAGTCTCCGCGATGCGGCCGCAGCGCGAGGCGTCGCGCCAGAACGCGTCGGCGGTGAATTCCTTCGTCTTGAAGCGGAACGTGCGCAAGGACGCGAGCTGCGCCAGCGCCGTAATTTGCGTGCGTCCCACGTAAACGACGGCGTGCTCGAGGCTCGAGATGGCGGCGCCGGCCATCGGCTTCAGCGCATTGGCGTGCCGAAGGACCTCGACGGCGATGAGTGGCGCGGATTTCACTGCCGCGGCGAGCTTCGCCGGCGGCGCTTTCTCGTCCGCGACGACGAGCTGCAGCTCCTTCACACCCGCCGGCACGTGCGGCAAGGCGTTGGTCTTCGACAAGGCGCGGAACGTCGCGATCGCCTCGGGCCGCAGAAAGAGCTCGGGAGTGAACCAATCGTAACGGCCCTTCGTCAGCATGAGCAGGTGGCCGCAGTTGCACTGAAACCAAAGATTGCCGGCCGAGCAGTAATGCCAGCCGGTCGTGTCGAGGGCGAAGTCGCCGGCTCCGCGAAAAACACGCGCGCATTTTGAGCAGACCTTCTCGGCAGTTGCTTCCATGATCAGAGCCACCCTGAGACGGTTTGTGAGAAGTGCGGAGCGCTATGGACCGATCCCTTCGGTTGGAGCGCACCCACCATGAAGTCTATCTTAGGTTTGCTAGTCTGCCTCGGTCTTGCCTGTAACATCAGGGAGAGCTCGGAGGCGCCGATCAAAGCGCGCGCGCCGTGATCGGATAGGCCGCGAGGCGTTCGTAGCGCGGCACCCTTACGCTCTTCTTCTTCACGTAGGGCTCGGCGAGCGGCGCGCACCAGCCATACGCCGAGACGCCTTTCGGCAGGGGCGTGCGATGGAGGCGCCCCGGCGCCGGTGTGCCGCCGGTCCCGGCCAGTCGTTTCTCGAGCCGCAGGAGCGCCACCGCGTCGGTGCCCGGGAGCTCGACGCCCATGCCGCAGAGCTTCGGGCCGTCCTTATCGCTCACGACCCCTTCGGCTCCGAGCGCCACCCATCGCGTCGTCTTGCCGGTTCTCTGCAGCCCGGTCGAAAGGCGCACCGCGCTGGGCGCGAGCCCCGCGGGCCAGCTCAGCTCAATGCCCAGAGTCTTCAGCTTCAGCGAGGTCTTGCTGATCTCGAAATCCCGCATCAACGGGTCGGTGGCCGCGTGCCCGCTCTTGGCGAAATCGAGCAAAGAGTCGACGTCCCAAAACGCCGGCTGCACGAGGAGCTTCGCCAAAGTGTAGCGCACCGTGTTTTCGCGGGCGACCTTGAGGAGCGCCGCGTCGGTCGCCGGCGAGCCGCTGACCAGGCAGCTCCAGCCTTGCGGCAAAGGCAAGCAGTAGGACTCGACCGTCATCTCGTCGAACATCGTCGTATGGAAAACCGTCCACGTGCGCCCGAGCGGATCTTTGACCTCGTCCTTCGCAAGCTTCTCGTCGAGCCTCTCGATGTAAAACTCGCGCCGCGCCTTCGGCCGCACTAGCGGGTGACTGCTTTCGAAGCTGAGGCCAAAGTCGCCCCCGATCGCGCCGAGGAGCTCGGCCGAGGCGGGCTGGCGCAGGGTCGCCCAGCCTTGCGCCGGCTTGGCACCGGTCTTGCCGAAAAGCCAGCTCGAATAGGCGACGGAAGATAGGCGCATGCGCGCTTTGCGCGGCACCGAGCTGAAGAAGGCGTCGGTTGCCGCGAGCCTAAGCCGCTTCGGCGTTTCCGCCCGCGTCGGGACGAGGCGCGCCTCGACGTCGGCCGCGCCGGAGCCTTGCGCCTCGAGCAACGCGGAGACGTCGCCTAGGCCGGCCGCCGCGAAGATCGAGGCGATCAGATCCGTGGAGGCGCCGAGATCGGCCGGCGGCGTGACGAAGGCGACCGTCGGCACGGGTCGGCGCGCGCTCGCATCGAGCTCGAGGTACTCGAAATCGCGCGTGACCTGCGAGGGGATCACGAGCGGCATCTTGTCGGTCGCGGCCTCTTCCCACGTGCGCTCGCAGGAGCAGAGCTTCTTCGGATCGATGCGCTTGGCGGCGAGCTTGCCGGCTAGGGCGCGCGCCTCGGTTGCGGCCTGGTTCGCGCCGTTGGCCGAGGCGGCGACGAAAGGCTCGAGCCCGAGCGGGAACTTGACGCTGAATTTCAGGGCGGCGAGCGACTTCACCACCTCAGGGTCCCGCGTCCAGGGCCCCGGCACCGGAATCCCGAGCATGCGGTAGGCGTGGGCCGGCTGGAAGTAGTGGTGGTCGTCCCCGGCGAGGCTCACGGTCTTCGTCTTGCGGTTCTCCGCGAAGCGCTTGAGTATCTTGCGCAGGTCCGTGCTGAGCGCGCCGATGTTATTGTTTTCGGCGCGATTGGCGCTGGCGAAAACGAGCGCCACGACGTCGCCGCGCGCGTCCACCAGGGGGCCGCCGGAGTTGCCGGGGCTCGCGGCCGCGGAGTAGCGCAGGAACTTCAGCTCGGGCTTGTCGGGATCGTCCGACACCGACGAGATGAGACCGTCGCGGATGGCGATGCCTTCGCCCAGAACGTTGCCGACGGTGTAGACTTTCGCGCCGATCGGCGCCTTCACCGCGAGGTCGAGCTTGCCGTACTTCTTGAGGCCCTTCACCTCGAGGACCGCGACGTCGTGTGCGAGATCGACGCCGAGAAGGCGCTTCACGGCGAATTGCTTGCCGTCGCTCGTCTTGATGACGAAGCCAGTCACGACCTCGACGAAGTTCTGGACGCAGTGATGCGCGGTGAGCACCACGTCCTCATCGACGATGAAGCCGGTGCAGAAGCCGCGCTTGAAGTTGAAATCCTTGTCGCCGAGGCCGGCGTACTTCCGTAAGTCCTTTAGGCCTTTGGTTCGATCGTCGGTCATCAGCTCGACGATCTTTGGGCGGACGAACTTGAAGAGCGCCTCGGGCCGCATGGGCGCGCGCGGTTTCGGCACGGACTGGCAGGCGCCGAGGAAGACGAAGGCGAAGGTCGCAAAGGCGCGCATCATGGCGCGGATCCTTCGTCTTCGCCGCGCTGCCGCAGGACGAGTCGCGGATTCGAGCGGCTCCGGACGCGCTCCGCTTCGAGCGTGGCGTTGGCCTCGCGCAGCGCTTTCTCGTAGTCGCGGAAGACCGCGAGGATCGAGGCCCGCGTCTTGAAGCCCTTGCGCGCGGCGTCCGAACCCAGGCGTTCCTCGATACCTTCGATCTCCGCCAGGGCGTTCTCGAAGGCCTTGAATGCCTCGTCCTGCTTTTTCATCCTGAGCGACGCCGTCGCGAGGCCATGCGCTGCGCGCCAGGCCAAATCGGGGAGCGGGAGCTTGATGGCGCTCTCGTAGGCGCCCTGAAAAAGCGTGATCGCGGCGGCATGGTCGCTCTCTGCCAGCGCGACCGAGCCCAGGCCGACGCGGCACCAGGCGGTGTTGTGCGCCATGCCGAGCCGCGTGCTGGTCGCGAGCGCCGTCGCGAGCAATGGCTTCGCCTCCGGCGCCTTGTGATCCGCCAAGAGCGCGAGCGCCAAATTTCTTTGGTCGTAGGCGACGCCTTCGTCGGCGAGCAAGGCCTCGTCGATCGCCAGCGCGGCACGCAGGCGATCGGTCGCCTCGGCATGGCGTCCCGCCTCGCGCAGCCAGAAGCCGAGGTTGTTCAAGACGATCGACTGCTTCGGCCGCAGCTCGAACTTTTTCGCCTCGGCGAGCGCCGCCTCGAAGCTTTTGACCGCGGCGTCGGTCTTGCCGAGCTCGGCTTCGATCAGCGCTTCGAGGTTCGTGAGATCGATGGCAAGGGAAGCGCGATCAACCGCGACTTCGATGGCCACCAGCGCCTCGCGCGCTTCGAGGATGTTCCCGCGCGCGACGTCGTAAGACCCGGCGCGGTAGTGCGCGTTCGCAAGGATCTGGGAGACGCGTACCCAGGGCTTCACTTCCTCGCGCGGCGTATTCATGCGGACGCGCTGGAGGAGCGAGATGGCATCGTCGATGCGGCCGGCCGCGATCAAGAGGTTGCCCATGTCGATCTCGACGTCGCGCATGCCGGCAAGGTCGCGCTGCGTCTCGAGCTCGCGCAAGGCCGCATCGTAGGCGGCGAGCGCTCGCTCGTAGTCGAGGAGGAGCTCTTTGTAGACGTTGCCGATGTCGAGGAGCCGCCGCGCGGCCTGCGTCGCGTCGCCGGCTTTCTGGAAGTGTTCGCGCGAGCGTCCGTACTGGAACAGCGTGTCGTTGAACTTGCCTTGCCGCTGCAAGACGATCGCCTTGTAAAAGGCGGCTTTGCCGCGCCCTTGGGGCTCGTCTTTCTTCTCGAAGATCCGGTCGGCGTCGTCGAGTAGCTTGATCGCTTCGTCGTAACGGCGGGCTTTCGTGGCGGCGACGGCCGCGTCGAGCTGGTCTCTCCCCGAGGGTTGGGCGGGCCCGGCACCGAGGAGTAATAGCGGCAAGATCCACACGCGAGACGACCGGATCATGCGACGTGCTCCAGAACCTGATGCTGTTTCGATTCCCTAAATCATACGAGACGACGGCGCGTTCGCGCACAAGGCAAGTCCTGCCGAGGGCGCGGGACTCTCCAGAGCGCTATCATGGAACAAGACTCCCGCCGGAGAATCCGCATGCCTCGCCTCGCTGCCCGGACCGTGCTCACGGTCCTCTGCCTCGTCGTCTGCTCGTTTCCCAGTCTCGCCACCCCAGCCACCGAAGAGCTCGAGGAGAGCACTTTCCAGGTGCGAGGCAAAAGCCATGCGCTCTACGTCGACAAGCTCCGCGTCGCGCTGCGCGCCGGCAGAGCGGCGACTGAGCAGGACGCGGCGACGGTCGCGAGCTATTCGGAGTCCGAGAGGAAGGCGTTCGCGCTTCTCGGGGTCGAGATCGTCCTGCGCTCGAGCGTCCGGCACGAGGAGGACATCGTCGGCTATCCGGTCTGGTTCGACCGCGAGCGCGGCGCCGTCGGCGTCCTGACGCACGAGATCGTGGTCCGCCTCGAAGACGGTGCGACGACGACGGGAGTCCGCCAGGAGAAGGGCTTCGCGACGCTCCACGAGACGAAGTATCGCGCGGGCCTCTATTTGGCGAAGTTCTCCTCACCGATGGCGGCGCTCGCGGCTGCGAACGGCATCGCCGCGAAAAAGGGCGTCCGCTACGCGCATCCGAACTTCCTGATCCCTAAAGATTACCGCGGCAGCTTCCGCGCCGGTCCCGAGGCCGAGCCCTTCTTTGCCAAGCAATGGCACTTGGAGAACCTGGGCCAGCTCGGCGGCACGCCCGGCGCCGACGTCTCCGCCAAAGGCGCTTGGGAGCACACGCTCGGGAACCCCGACCTGCTCGTCGGCGTCCTCGACGGCGGCTTCGAGGTCACGCATCCCGACCTCGAGGGCGCCTTCTTCCGCAACGTGGGCGAGGTGCCGGGCAACGGCATCGACGACGACGGCAACGGCTACGTCGACGACGTCTCCGGCTGGAACTTTTGGGCGAAGAGCCCCGACGTCGCCAACGGCGTCCTGCCGGACCACGGCACCGCGGTCGCCGGGCTCCTCGGCGCGCGCCGCAACGCCAAGGGCGTCTCCGGCATGTGCCCGGAATGCACGATCATGCCGGCCGTCCTGTCGTGGCAGGTCGAAGGCGATGCCGCCGCCTTCTACTACGCCGCCAAATTCGGCGTCGACATCATCACCAACAGCTGGGGCTACCCGGTCGGCACCCCGACCACCGACGTCATCGAGGAGGCCATCGCCGAGGCGGCACGCGGCGGCCGCGGCGGCAAGGGCACGATCATCCTGTTCGCGATGAACAACATCGACCAGGACGACTGTGCCGACACCACCAATCGAGATCCCGACATCTCCTCGCTGGAGACCGTCGTCGCCGTCAGCGCCAGCTCCGACCTCGACAAGAAGATCGCCGGCTCGGCTTGGGGCCCCTGCATGGAGATCCTCTCGCCCTCGTTCGAGAACGACCGGCCGGGAATCACCAGCACCGACCTTCTGGGCCAGCGGGGGTACAACCGCGGTCGCACCCCGGCGACGGAGCTCCCCGACCTCGACTACACCAACCATTTCGGGGGCACCTCGGCCGCCACCCCGACGGCGGCCGGAGTCTTCGCTCTGGTTCTCGCGGTCAACGAAGAGCTCACCAGGGACGAGGCCCTTTCGATCGTCACCTCGACGGCCGACAAGGTCCATCCGCAGCTGGCCGACTACGACGCGCGCAGCGGTTTCAGCCGAAAATACGGCTACGGACGGATCAACGCGGCGAAAGCCGTGCGCGCCGCGCTGGCCTTCAAGAAGCACGCGCGTCGAGAACGTCCCGCGCACCAGCCGAAATCGATTCGCCGCTGATTTTTTTGTGCTATCTCTGGTCCCCATCCGGGGTGCGACGTGACGAGCCAGCATAGCCAACATGAGCTAGACCAGGCGGAGGAGCTTCGCGAGGCCTGGCCGAACATGCCCGAGGAAGAGCGCTTGGCGCACTTCCGCACCTTGGCGCGCGAGCTCGCCGGCGAGTTTTTCCTCTCGCTCTCGCATCACGACCAGACGGCGATCATTCTCGCGGCTCCGCGCGGGGAGCAGCGCATGCTGATGCGCTCCCTGGCGCCGGACGACAGCGCCGACATCGTGCAAGCGCTCGAGCCGGAGACGCGCGTCGCGCTCCTCGAGCTTCTCGACGAGGCGATGCGCCGCGAGGTGAACGGTCTTCTCGCCTACGAGGAGGACGAGGCCGGCGGCTTGATGAACCCGCGCTTCGCGCGCGTGCGCCCTGACGTCACCGTCGATGAGGCGATCACGTATCTGCGCCGGCAATCGCGCGCGCAGCTCGAGCACATATACTACTGCTACGTCCTCGACGGCCAGCAGCGCCTTCTCGGCGTCGCCTCGTTCCGGGACCTCTTCGCCGCGCACGGCTCGCGCAAGGTGAGCGAGGTCATGCGTGCCGAGATGATCACGGTGCCGGAGACGATGGACCAGGAGGCCGTCGCACGGCTGATGGCGAGCCACGACCTGATGGCCGTTCCGGTCGTCGACGTCGAAGGCCGGATGAAGGGCATCGTCACCGTCGACGACATCGTCGACGTCGTCCAGGAAGAGGCCACCGAGGACATCCAGAAAATGGGCGGTATGGAGGCGCTCGACGTCTCCTACATGCAGACCGCGCTCGGCGTGATCATCCGCAAGCGCGCCGGCTGGCTCATGATCCTCTTCATCGGCGAGATGCTGACCGCGAGCGCGATGGCGCATTTCGAGGGCGAGATCGCCGCCAACGTGGTTCTCGCGCTCTTCGTGCCCTTGATCATCTCTAGCGGCGGCAATTCCGGCTCTCAGGCGACGACCTTGATCATCCGCTCCATGGCGCTCGGCGAGGTGCGCCTGCGCGACTGGTTCAGAGTCGTGCGCCGCGAGCTCGCCTCGGGCCTCGTGCTCGGCACCCTTCTCGGCATCATCGGCTTCTCGCGCATCATCGCCTGGGAACGGCTCTTTCATTCATACGGGCCGCACTACAAAATGATCGCCGCCACCGTCGGCCTCGCCGTCCTGGGGGTCGTCACCTGGGGCAGCCTGGCCGGCGCGATGCTACCCCTGGTCCTCCGCAAATTCGGCTTCGACCCGGCGAGCGCGTCGGCGCCGTTCGTCGCGACCCTCGTCGACGTGTCGGGGCTCGTGATCTACTTTTCGCTCGCTAGGGTGCTATTGTCGGGAGCGCTTTTGTAGTCTCGTCGTCGAGAAAGGCCTCGGCGTCGCGCGCCGACAGCTCCGGGATCTCTTCCATGGGAAGATGGCCGACGCCTTCGTAGACGATCACCTTCGCGCCCGCGATGTCCTTCTCGAAGCGGCGCGCGTCGGCGACCGGGAAGAGCTTGTCTTTGGCGCCCCACAGGACCAACGTCGGCTTCGCGACCTTGACGATGTGGGCGGTGTCGTCGACGCCGTAGATCGAGCTCATCGCGGCGAGCGAGGCGCGGTTTCCCGGCACGAGCTGCAAGGCGTGATAGTGGTCTACGACCTCGTCGGTGACCTTCGTCGGGTCGCCGAAGGTGTCGCGAACGAGGACGCGGACGACGGCTCGCGGCGTGTACCAGCTCGCGATCCAGCTGATCGGCCAGAGGCCGCGGAGCTTCAATCCCCAGAGCTTTATGCCCATCGGATAGCCTGCGGCGTTGACCATGATCAATTTGCGCACGCGCTCCGGAAAGGTCGTGGCGAAGGTCCAGGCGACGCGGCCGCCGTGCGAGTTGCCGGCGACGTCGACCTCGCCCTGGACGCCGAGCGCGTCGAGGAAGCGGGCGAGGAACTGGCTCTGGCTGAAGAAGTCGTATCTTCCCGAGGGATCCGGGCCGGTCAGCCCGAATCCCGGCAGATCCAGGCGGATCACGCGACGGTGCGACTCCATCGCCTTCGCCCAGCCTTCCCAGGCGTGGAGCGAGGAAGAGTTGCCGTGCAGAAGGACGATGGGCCGCCCGACGCCGGTGTCGCGGTAATGCACGTTCATGCCGTCGACTTGGAGGAAGGCGGAGTTGACGTTGGCGAAGCGCGCCATCACCTCGCCCTCTGAGAGGTCGTCGAAGGTGCCGTCGCGGACGACGAGCACGCCGAGGGCGACCATCAGCATGAAGCCGAGGAAGATTTTTCGCTTGAGGCTCATCTTATACAGGATCGCATCTTTCGCCGCGGGCGCACACGGCTTGACGCGCACCGCGGCGCTTTTGTAGCTTCGCGCGCATGCAGGCTTCGCCTTCGGTCTCGCCGCCGCCAAAACCCGTCTCCTTTCGCAGGCTCTCCGCCTGGCTCGCCGGATTGGGCCTCGTGGCCTGCTTGGGCGCCTTCCTGGCCGCGGAGGCGGTGGTCAGCGTCTGCTGCGCGCCGGAGAGCAAGGCGCGTCGCGTCGTGACCCTACGCGCGACGGACCCCGCGACGCAACCCGCCGTGACGGCGCAGATCATCCTGTCGGAGACCCGGTTTCGGGGGCTCGAGATTTCGCCCACGAATCGCTTGGTTCCTCTCGGTGGGGTGGCCCACGTCCCGACGGTCTTTTGCCGCGAAGGCGGCGACTTCCTGAGCTACCTGAGCGATCGTTTCGGCTTCCCCAACGCCGACGCCCTTTGGAACGAGCCCGAGGTCGACCTCGCCGTCGTCGGCGACTCCTTCGCCCAGGGCGCCTGCGTCCCGACCCCGAGCAACATTCCCTCGCAGCTCGCCAAGACCTTTCCCCGCACGCTCAACATGGGCTCCTTCGGCAACGGTCCCTTGGGCAATCTCGCGACCATCCGCGAGTATCTGCCCGCCGTGAAGCCCAAGATCGTGCTGTGGCTCTACGTCCCGAACGACCTGGGCATCGACCTGGGCATCGAGCGCGGCAGCGACATTCTTCGCCGCTACCTCCTCCCTGGCTACACGCAGAGCCTGCGGCAACGTCAGCCCGAGGTCGACTCTGCGCTCAAGCCGTTTCTGGCGGCGCGGCTGACGCGCGAGATGCAGGAAGAGCCGACGCTCGTGCGGCGGGGTCGGGATCATCTCACCGGCCTCAATTTGCGCCACTGGCTGAAACTCAAGCTCGACGCCGCGCTGCGCCCGCCGCCCGCGGCGGAGCCCGCCGTGATGGACTACGAGCGTGCCGGCGGTCCCGGCCCCGTGCTGCTGAAGATGCACGACGAGGCGCTCGCCGCAGCGCGCGACACGGTGCGCTCGTGGGGTGGACAGCTCCGCTTCGTGCTCGTGCCCGACTCGCGGATGTTCGCAGGCCGGAAGCCGCGGCCGGGCGCCATGCCGCCGGAAGTCTACAAAACGCAGCTCCTGGCGCGTGTCGCCGCTTTGGGCATACCGACCATCGACCTGCATGAGACCTTCGCCGCGCTACCGCGCCCTTTGGAGCGTTACGTCGCTCTAGGCGGCTATTACGGGCATTTCGACGAGACCGGCTACGCGATGGCCGCCGAGGCGATCCGTATAGCTTTAGCCTATGACACGCATGAGTCGTTATAATTGGCCCCCGCATGGCCCGAAGGCCTAGGCTTTCCTCAAGCCAGTCTTCGAATCTATTTTGCCAGGGGGAACCATGAAAACGTCCGCACGAAAAGTCGCCGCCGCCGCCCTCACCGCGCTCGGAATGAGCACCGGCGCGTTCGCCGTCGAGTCCGAAGAGCCGATCTCGGAGCAGACCTACGTCACGGAGCTCGCCGTCGACGCCAACCACCTCAGCTGCTACTTCACGCCCGGCCGCCCGGGAAGCTACATCCCTTACGACACCGCCTGGGCCAACCTTGCGATCGAAGGCCAGGACGATCTGCCGGTGTTCACGCACCAGGCCGCCAGCCTCTCGGTCGAAGGCGAAGGCGAAGCCGGCCGCCTGTGCCCGCAGATCCAGACGATTCTCGCGGACGCCGCCGCGCAAGGCGGCAAGCTCAACGTCACGAAAGTGGTGACGCTCTCGATCCTGAGATACCCGAACGGCTACACGAACGGCTGCGAGCGCTACCTCAAGGAGGCCGTGAAGATCAGCTTCGAAGGCGGCGTCGCGCTGGTCTCCGAGCAGTACAAAGGGCTCGCGCCGACCGCTCTCGGCAACTGCCGCTAAGATGTTTCTCGAACGCCTCCGCATCCGTTTTCTCGTGGCGCTCGCGTGGCGCTCGCGCCCGCGGCTTCTGACCACGCTCCGGAATTTCTCGGAGACCGAGGCGGACAGCGCCTGGCACCTTCTGCGCGCGGCCGAGCTCAGCGCGGATCCAGCGGAGAAGGCCGACCTCTTCGGCCAAGTGCTGGAGGAGATGCGGCATGCGGAGGAGTTCGCGAAGCTCTACAAGGACCTCGGCGGCGGCCGCATGAAGCCGGTCAAGCCGGAGCGGCGACCGCTCGTCGAGAGCCCCGAGGATCTCTGGCGCTTCCACGTCTTCTGCCAGGTCGGCGAAGGCGCGGCGGCGACCCGGTTCAAGAACATCCACGACGCGCTGAGAGATCCCGAGCTGCGGGCGCTGAAAAAGGTCCTGCGCCAGATTCTTCGCGACGAGGCGCAGCACGTGCACGGCGCGGCGGAGCTGGCGAAAGCCTCGACGGTCCCGCCGCGCACCCTCCGCAAGGAAGCGGGGAACGTGCGCGCGCGTCGCGCCTGGGACGCTTGGATGCGCAGCGGCAGGCACGTCACGAACGCGTTCGGGACGCTCGTCCTCGCCGTCGTCTATCCGATCGTCGGCGTCCTCGGCCGCCGCACGGCGCGGCGGCGCCTCGGCATGGCGCCTGCCGGGCGGGGTCTCGCCCCGTCGCCCGCGGCGGTTGCGCCGGCTTCTCGCCTCGTCGCCGGTGAGGCGCACTGATGGCCACCCTCGGCATCAGCTACGGCTTCCACGACGCCACCGCCGCCGTCGTCCATCAGGGCAAGGTCCTCGCCGCCTGCGCGGAGGAGCGCCTGTCCCGTCAAAAGCATGACGCGAACTTCCCGATGCTCGCCATTCGCTCCGTGCTCGCAGAGGCCGGCCTCACCGCCGCTGATCTCGATTTCGTCGCCTATCACGAGCGCCCGAGCGAGACTTTCACCCGCGTCGTCGCCTCCACCATCGCGCCCTTTCCCCGCTCTCGCCGCGAGTTCACCGTGGCGATGAAGGCTTGGCTCGGGAAAAAGCTGTGGGTCGAGGGCGAGATCGCCACGCGCCTCGGCATAGACCCCGCGAAAATCGCGCTGCATGGCCATCACGAGTCGCACGCCGCGCAAGCGTTCCTCGGCTCCGGCTGGACCGACGCCGCGATCCTCACCATTGACGCCGTCGGCGAATGGGCGACGACGAGCCTGGCGCACGGCCGCCGCGGCGGCGACGGCAAGCCGGTCATCACGCCTTTGGTCGCAAGCGACTATCCCAGCTCGCTCGGTCTCGTATACTCCGCCGTCACCGCCTGGCTCGGGTTCGAGCCGATGGACTCCGAGTGCAGCACGATGGCGCTCGCCGCCTTCGGCCAGCCGCGCTACGCCCGCGAGATGCGGCAGGTCATGCAGGTCGATGCCGACGGCCGCGTCTTGATCGACGCGTCGTTTTTCCACTTCGACCGCTACTTCGACGCGCCTTGGTCGTCGCGCTTTCTCGACGTGTTCGGCGCGCCGCGCCCGCCCGAGCACGCCTTGCCCTTCGACTCCCTCGCGCCTGCGCGCGTAGCGCCGCAGAGCCAGCGTTGGGCCGACGTCGCCGCCAGCGCCCAGCTCGTCTTCGAGGAATGCCTCCTGGCGCTCGCGCGCCGCCTACACGTTCTGACCGGCGCCGAAAATCTTTGCTTTGCGGGCGGCGCCGCGCTCAACTGCGTCGCGAACGCGCGCTTGCTGGATCAGGGTCCGTTCAAGAACGTCTACGTGCCGCCGGATCCGGGCGACGGCGGTGCCGCCGTCGGCGCGGCGCTGCTCGCCGACGCGAAGGTGCACGGCCAAAGCGCCGAGTATCGTCCCTTCGTCGGTCCGGCGCGCTCATTCGCTTTGGACGAGGCCATGCTGGCCCACGTCGAGCCGAAAGCTTTCCGGCGGCACTTGAAGCTCGGCCTTCCCGTGACGAGCGGCGAGCGCTGGGAGCACACGCGCTACGAGACCGATTCCGAGCTGGCGCGAGCGGTCGCGGCCGACCTGACGCAGGGCGCCATCGTCGGCTGGGTGCAAGGGCGCGCGGAAAGCGGCCCCCGCGCCCTCGGCGCGCGCTCCATCCTGATTCGTCCAGACCTTCCAGAGTTGGCGAAACGCCTGTCGGAGACCGTGAAAGACCGGGCGCGGTACCGCCCGTATGCGCTGTCGATGACGCGCGAAGACGCGGCACGGTTGCTGGAGACCCGCGCGCCCGCAGACCTAGATCGCCCGCTGTATCGCTGGATGCAGGCTTCCGTGTCGGTCCGCCCCGAAGCCCGCTCCGGCGTCGCCTGCGGCCTCCACGTCGACGGCACGACGCGGCCGCAGATCGTTGATCCCGTGGCCCAGCCGCGTTTTCACGCGCTGCTCGGCGCTTTCGGCAATGCCGTCGTCAACACCTCGTTCAACGAGAGCGGCTTTCCCTTAGTCACCACGCCGTTCGAGGCCCTGGCCGTCTTTGCCCGGACCGCCATGGACGTCTTAGTCATCGAGAACACCGTCATCAGGAAGCAAAGATGAACGCACGCGCGCTCTTCGTCACCGCCCGGACCAATGCCCGCACCGCCCGCGCCGTGTTGCAGGCGCTCCGCGCCAACCGCATGGCGGCCTTGATTCCGGTCGCCATCGTTCTGTTCGCGGCCGCGACGCTGCTCTACTTCGTGCACTTGGCATCACCACTGGCGCCCTTTGTGTATTCCCTGTTTTAGAATTTGTTCGTTAACTGCCGAGCGCGACCTAGTCCGTTTCGGGACGGCATCTTAGGGACATAGCCTACTGCCGGCCGACGAAATGACGTATCCTTTAGGGACCTTACCCCTACTAGGATCAACGCCATGCAGCTCTTTCGTGCTACGGCTTTGCTCGTCTCTGCCTCCATTCCTTTCGCCTGCAAGACCGCTGACAGCGCCCAGCCCGCCGCGGCGGTGAAAGACTTCGACACCGGGGCCGCCGAGGGATTGGAGATCAGATTCGACGAGGACGCCTATTCCTTCTGCGCCAACGCCCAGAAGTTCAACGTCGTGAACGCCTATTGGCTCACCCTCGCCTCGGCCTACGTCTATGCGACGAAGGACACGCTCGAAAGCGTGACCGCGGAGATCAAGAAGAGGGGACCCTCCCTCTCGGTCGAGTTCATCGCCAGCCCTGACGGGACCAATCCTCTCGAGCCCTCGACCCAGGCGCTATGGATCGAGACCGACAACGCCGCGATCCTCACCTTCCGCGGTACGCCGCTTGACCGCATCGACGTGCAGGACATCGTCAGCGACACGAAAGCCACGCTCGTCGCGTTCGACGCCGCCGGCAACGGCAAGATTCACAAAGGTTTCAATGCCGCCTTGGACAGCGTCTGGGGCAAGGTCGAGGCCCAACTGAAAAGGGCCGCCGCGACCGGCAAATCCGTGTTCGTCGCCGGTCATTCCCTCGGCGCCGCGCTCGCGACTCTCACGACTGCCCGCGTCGTCTTGCTCGACTCGCTCAAGGACGTACGGCCCTCGCTCAAGGGTCTCTACACGATGGGCTCTCCCCGCGTCGGCGACGATCAATTCATCTCGAAGCTGGTCGCCGCCTACCAGTCCGCGCCGCAGTTCCCCGTGGTGCGCCTACGCAACGGCAACGACATCGTGACGCGTGTGCCGCCCACCGCGCTTGGCTATAAGCAGCACTTCGGCAAAGTCTTCTTCCTCTCCGACGACGGCCGCCTCTACGCCGAAGGCGAGGGCGCGGCGATGACGCGCTACAAGATGAGCCAGCTCATCCAGCAGAACATGGTCGAGGCCTCGGTCCCCACCGCTTTCGAGGAGCTGAGGGAGCATGTCCCGACCGCCTATTTCGCGAAGGTTGCGGGCGAGTACGCGCAGCTCAAGGCCTGGGCGAAGGCCAACAACGGCGACGTCTGCGACGACAGCTCGCCTTTCTACCAGGTGCCGGCGACGCCCGATCTCGGCGCGCCCGCCGCGGTCACGCGCTTGGACGATCTGAAAGCCCTGAAAAACAAGGATCTGGAGGTCCTCTTCGCCCGCGGCACGGCCGAGCTCGTGCCGAGCGCCGCCAACCCCGGCGCCACCGCCGACGGCACCGGCCTGCCGATCATCCTGCCCGGTAGCGTCACGGTGACCAACTTCGCCTTCAACTTCTGGGAGGGCAAACGCTTCACCACCGACGCGAACGGCAAGACGACGCTCGTCAACAAGCTCGCCGGCGACTGGATCCAGGACGTATCGGCCGAGGTGGTGCGCATCCCCGAGGGCCTGAGCGGCGACGGCAAGCCCTCCATCCTCCTCAATTACGCGGCGTCGAATCGCGTCGCCGCGCGCGCGATCCGCGACGAGATCCGCATGGTCGCGCCGGGTATCTACCTTGGCCGCGCCAACCTGGAGCAGCCGGTGGCGCTGTGGAACATTCTGGGCCGCTACCGCTTCGTCACGTGGTTTGCGCTCGGCTTCTGAAGCGCTCGCGCAGCCAGGCCAGCGCGCCGGGCTCGTCGTGCGTGAGGTCGAGCTCCATCACGACCCGGCCGCGCCGCCTCGAGATGCCCTTGTCGTAGACCTTGTCGTAGCGCCTGTCGAGCAAGAGCACCACGGCGCTGCGGAAATCCCGCCGCCTGACCGCGGCGACGAGCGTCGCGGACTCGTCCTTTGAGAGGTGCCGCCGCAAGAGCTCGAGCCGCCGCACGAAGAGTTCGTCCATCGCCGCGGTCCAGCCGCGCGTGTATTCGGCCGCCAACCGCTCGACGCGGTCCTCGAACGTGCGCGTCAGGAGCACGACGTCGGAGGCTTCGAGGCGATCCCGCAAGGGTTTTGGCAGGCTGATGGGCCCGAGCATCGTCTCGATCTCGACCAAGATCTCACCGGCCGGGGGCAGCTTCACGTAGGCGGCGTCGAGGCGGTTCTCGAAGTTTTGCTGCGTAGCCACCGCTCCCGGCAGCGCGAAGTCGCCGAAAGCCGAGCCGCGATGCTCCGCGTAGCCCTCGAAGTCGAGGCATGGCACTTGGCCGATGAGTACGCGCAGAATATCCGTCTTGCCAGAGCCCGTACGTCCGTCGAGCACGAGCAGCTGCCGCCGTGCGAGCTCGCCGAGGCGCCCTATGACCCCTTGCCGGTACCGCTTGTACCCACCCGGAAGGACGGACACGGCGTAGCCTTGCGACCGGAGCCAGGCGCCGACGAAGCCGGAGCGCTGTCCGCCGCGCGCGCAGTGCACGGTGACGGTCCTGCCGGCGCCGATCAGCTCTTCGCCGAGCGCCTGAAACGCCGGTGCCTTCGCCGCAAAGAGCTGAATGCCGAGCTGCAACGCCTCGGCCGAAGACATCTGCTTGTAGACCGTCCCGACCTGCTCGCGCTCGGCGTCGTCGAGGAGGGGCAGGTTTTTCGCGCCGGGAATCGAGCCGTGCGCGAATTCCGAGGGGCTGCGGACGTCTAGAATGGGCGTCTCAGTTTCAGTCAGGGACTGGATTCTCATAGAAGACGTAGGGCGTGGAGTAGTCCGAGACTTCGAAGTAGAGCTTCTTCTCGTCGGCGTCCTGCTTGTAGTTCTGGTTTCTGTCGAGGACGCCGTAGCCGAAGCGATAGGGGCGCGCGTCGTTGCTCGTGCCCGAGGTCGCCGTCGCGGTCGAGATCTTGTCGATCTTGATGAAGCGGAAGACGATCGTGCCGTTGCCGCCCAGGACGTCGAGGACGCCGTTCGTGCCGGTGAAGTTCTGGATCTCGCGCGAGATGCGGTTCTGCTGCTCTTGCGTGCAGCCGACGTAGACGCCCGCGCAGAGGGCGGCCAGTCCGATACCGGCGAGGACGAGGCGAACGGGGGAGTGAGAGGACATCGCGGGCTCCGGGGAAGTTACCCCCGTTTCCTATCACGCGAGGTCGGCACGCGCCAGAAGATGGGCCGTGAGCCCCCAAACCTTGCCGCCCGGCACCGGGAAGAAGTGCGACTCCCGCCAGGAGCCGAAGACGTTGAAGGCGAAGGGCCGGTCGGCCGCGCGGGTCAGCGCCGTCCACGGCTCGGCGAAGACCAGGTCGACCTCGTCGGGGGAAGGGCGAAGGTCTGCCAGCTCGCAATGCGCCGCGCCGATCACGGGGATCACCGGGCCGCCGTCGAGCGCCGGCGCTCCCGGCAGGGCGCCGATCAGGGTGACGCGCTCCGGGTCGATGCCGAGCTCCTCCTGCAGCTCACGTAGCGCCGTCACGGCGGGCGACGGGTCCTCCGGATCGGCGCGCCCGCCGGGAAACGCGACCTGACCGCGATGCGAGCGCACCGTGGTGCTGCGCCGAATGAAGGCGACGCGCGCGGCCTTGTCGCCCGGGAGCGGCGGCAAGAAAAGGATGATCACCGCGGAAGCTCGCCCTTTCGGCGTCTGTCCGGGTGACCACAGCTCGCCCCAAGGCGTCGTCGCCGGACCGAGGCCGGCGATGCGTTGCGGCAGCGTCTCACGGGGAAAGCCGGTGAAAGCGCGCCACACGACTCAGACGTTCACTTCGGGGATCTTGAAGGCCGCGACGTCGGGATTTTTCACGTTCTCGCCGATGTCGGGGCCGCGCCCGTCCTTGGCGTTCTTGCCGCCCGAGAGGATCTTCGGCGCCTTCACGTCCTTCGCCGCGGTGACTTCCATCACCGTCGAGCGGCCGTTGAATTGCGCGCCTTCGCGGACGATCAAGACCGGCGTGTGGATGTCGCCCTCGACCTTGCTCGTCGCGCAGAGCTCGACCCGGCCGGTGGCCGTGAGCTTGCCCGTGATGCGGCCTTGGATGATGGCCTCGTCGGCCTTGATCTCGGCGTTGATCACCGCTTCCTCTTCGATGATCAAGAGGCCCTCGGAGACGATCTGACCTTCGATCTTGCCGCCGATGCGACTGGCGCCGCGGCAGTAGAGCTTGCCAGAGAAATGGCAGCCGTTGGTCAGGATGGTCACGGCGCCGTCGCGCGGGACGCTCTTGGGCTTCAGCTTGTCGGCGGTGGGTTTCGGGCTGTTGAACATGAAGACCTCCAGGGAGCTTTCTTGCTAAACTCAGGGAGCTTAAGGCGAACGAAGGGGTATGGCGATGACCGGTTTCGGCACCGGAATGCGGCGAGGAACGAAGGCGAAGCGTGAGTCGATCATACCACGACTCGCGGTCAGCTCACTGACCACTCCAGACTTTCGTTGGCTCCACGCAGAGGCTTGGAACGAGGCGCAAAGGGCGGTGTTTCGGCAGTTGCGCCAAGGCCCGGCCGTCGGCATGTTCCGGGCGCCGCCGGAGTCTTTCGGCGCGCGCGCGCGGCACCAAGAGGCGAGCGTCTGCGGGCGCTGGCTTTATGCGCCGGGACCGGGCGACGAGGTGCTCATCGCCCTGGAGGCGCAGGCTTTTTTCCGAAATTTTCGCATCGTGCACGCGGTCGTCTGCGCTGCCCCCGGCGTCTCGGCCGCGGCGCATCGGGACGCGATCTCTTTGATGATTTCCGGCCTCATCATCATGACGCGCGCCGACGTCGTCGTCCTCCTCGCGGATCCGGCCCCGTTCGCGCGCGAGCTCGGCGCGTTCCAGTGGGGGGAAGCGCGCGCGGTGTGGTCGCCTTCGACGGAGCTCGCGCACTTCGACGACGAGCTGGAGCATGGGCTCACGGCGCAGCAGATCTCCCTCGATCCTTCGACGTGGTGGGCGAGCGCGCACGGCGAGGTCGACCGCGCCACGCTCGCGTATCTGGAGAAGCGCATGGATCTCGACGCGAAGATCATGCCGAAGCGTCGCCAGCGGCGGAGTCTTGCGAGCCGTCTCGGGCGCTTCTTGAGATGGTCGTGAGGTTCGTCGTCGCGTTCGCCGCCCTGTGGATGCTGACGACGGGACTGTGCTCGAGTTTTTTTCTGATCGAATTCATCGACGCCGCGCGTCAGCCTTATAAGGGCGGCGACGGGTTCAAGATCGGCTGGAGCGAGGTGGCGTTTCCGGCCGTCAGTCTGCTTTTGGGCGTCGGCAGCGGCTACGTCGTTTACCGCTGGGCGAAGAAGCGCGAAGCGCGGCATCTGCGGCGAAAATGAAAACGCGCACCGCAGGGTGCGCGTCTTGTGCGGAAGCGAGGGTCGGACGACGCGCGAATCAGATGTCGCGCTGCATCGTGACTTCCTCGGTCGCGGTCGCATCTTCCTCTTCGCCCTCGGCCTTTGCCGCGGCGCCTTTAGCCGCGCGCAGCTCTTTCTCCCTCGCCATGGCTTCGTCGTCGAACCATTTGAGGAGGATCGCGGCGATCTCGCGGCCCTGTTTGGCGCTCGAGATGTTGAACTTCGACTGCTGCTTGTAAACACCGCCGCGCTTCTGGTACCGCCGGATCGAAACTTTCGGCGCCTCATATTCGTTCGTTTTTTTGTTGAGCTCTTGGAAGAGATACATGATCGTCGTCCAATTGCCGCGCGTGAGCACAACTTTGTTGAGCTCTTTCAGAACATTGCGATCGTCCTGATAAAAGGCAATCGTGAGATCGTCGATGTTCTCGGCCATGGAATACGCCTCGGCGTCAGCGGTGTATGCTCAATCGTACAGCAGAAAGGCAATAAATAGCGAAAAACCGCCCCCAGGGGGAGCGGTCTTTGCGGCGCCTTCGATTAGCGCTTCGAGTACTGGAAGCGTTTCCGCGAAGCAGGCTGACCCGGAAGCTTACGCTCTTTCTTACGCGAGTCGCGCGTGATCAAGCCGGCCTTCTTCAGGATCTTGCGGGCCTCGACGTCTTGTCCGGCGATCGCGCGCGAGATCGCGTGGCGGATCGCGCCGGCTTGGCCCGAGAGGCCGCCGCCGATGACGTTGACGCGGATGTCGTACTTGCCGAGGTTGGCCGTCAGCTCGAGCGGCTGCATCAGGACCATCTTCGACGTCGCGCGGATGAAGTATTCGTCCATCGTGCGCTTGTTGATGATGATGTCGCCCTTGCCGGGCTTCATCCAGATGCGGGCGATTGCCGTCTTACGCTTGCCGACCGTGTGAATGTACTTCGGTGCCATATGTCGTCTTCGTCCTAAGATCGAGATCGAAAGAAATTATTTGCCGGCAGTCCGCACGGCCATCGGCTCGGGCTTCTGCGCTTCTTGACCGTGGTTCGCGTCGGCGTAGACGCGCAGGTGGGTCGCGATCTCGCGGCCGAGCTTGTTCTTCGGGAGCATCCCGCGGATGGCGCCGCCGACGAGCTTCTCGGGGGATTTCGCGAGCAGGTCGCGGGCGGTGATGGACTTGATGCCGCCCATGTAGCCCGTGTGGTGGTGGTACATCTTGTCGTCGAGCTTGTTGCCCGTCATCTTGATTTTCGCGGCGTTGATGACGATCACGGCGTCGCCGGTGTCCATGTACGGCGTGAAGATCGGGCGATGCTTGCCACGCAGCACGAGGGCCACCTGGCTCGCGAGACGGCCGAGCGTTTGGTCGGCGGCGTCGACGATGACCCACTTCTTTTTGAAATCTACCGGTTTGACGATGTGCGTCTTCATGAGTTCAAAATGCTCCAACAGTCGCGTCTGAGGTTGGCGAATATATATGCAGGCTTTCCGCCGCGCTAGCCTTTTCTCGAAGGCCTGCCCCTGCTGCCAGATCCAATGTTTTCAAGAGGTTATCCCGATGCTGCTCGCGCCCCTCTGGGTCTTCGTCGCCTTCACCCCCCTGATCGCGGCCAACCTCCTCCAAACGGCGAGCCTCGTCCTGCTCCCGGTTTCCCGACCCCTGTTCCACCGCGTGAACATGGTGATCGCCACTGCGGTGTGGTCGTGGTGGCGCGTCATCGTGGAGAAGATCCACGGTACGCGGCTCGTGGTCATGGGGGACGCGCTGCCGCCGGGTGAGAGCGCGGTCGTCTTCGCGAACCATCAGTCGATGGCCGACATCGTCGTGCTCTTGAACATGGCCCTGCCGATGGGGCGCGTGACCGACATGCGCTGGATGGTGAAGGCGAGCATGAGGTTCGTGCCGTTTCTGGGGTGGGCGATGCTGTCGCTCGATTTTTTGTTCGTGAAAAGGGATTGGTCGAAGGATCGGGCGCGGATCCTCGGGACGTTCGAGCGGCTTCGAGGGAAAGCGGAGCCGGTGTGGTTGGTGTTGTTTCCCGAGGGGACGCGGAAGACGCCGGAGAAGCATGCGGCGAGCATGCGGCAGGCGGCGAAGCTCGGGTATCCCGCAACGAAGCGGGTGATGTTGCCGCGGCCGAAGGGGTTCGCGGCGGCGTTGCAGGGGCTTTCGGGTAAAGTGCAGGCGGTTTATGGCATCACGGTTGTCTACCCTGGGGAGGCCGCCCCGACTCTGGTTCAGTTGTTTAGTGGGGCGGTGCCGGAGATTCGGCTGATCGTGAAGAGGTATCCGATCGCGGAGCTGCCGACGGATGCGGCGGAGGTGGCGCGGTGGTTGACGGCGGAGTTTCAGGAAATGAACGCGGAGCTGATGCGATAGTTGTCATGATTTTTTATCGCCGAAGCGCGGAGGGGCGGAAGCGTGGACCGGCCGGCCGGCGGTATTCTAAAGAGGCTCCGGCCGGCCGATCTGCGCTTCCGC
>JANOTL010000136.1:0-71649 GCA_031416315.1 Pseudomonadota bacterium | reverse complement strand
AGCCGCACCGGCGCGGACGCCCCGTGGCAGCATGAGGCAGAGGTGCACGTCGCCGTGCTTCACGGGATACGGATCCCAGTGGAGCGCGCTCCAGTCTTGCATCCCGGGCTCTTTGAAGAGGCTGGCGCGCATGGTGAGGTGGCCCTTGAGGAGGCCGCGGACCTCTTCGTCGCTGACCGAGATCAGCTCCATCGCGACGCGGGCCGCGAAGTCCTTCAGGGTGAACGGCTTGACGATGAAGCCGTCGCAGCCGAGGGCGACCGCGCGCTTGACGGTCTCTTCGTCGCGCTTTGCGGTCACCATGATGACGCGCAGGTCCTTGAGGCGCTCGTCGAAGCGAATCATCTCGAGGAGCTGCAGGCCGTTGATGCTCGGCATGTCGACGTCGAGCAGCACCAAGTCTGCGGGCTCCGACTTCAGATAGGCGATGCAGTCCGACGCATTGCGGATCGTGACGACCTCGTAGTCCCGGAACTGGAGGAACGTCTGATAGAGACGGAGGATCTCTTCCTCGTCGTCGACGGCGACGATGCGCTTGCGGCTGGTCTGAGCGGTTTTTACCATCTGGGTCGATTCTAACACGCGATCGCCTTCGGCGGGCGTGATCGGAGCCACAATATCGAGGCCTAAGCCGCGAACATCTCAGCGAATCAAAGGCTTGGTCAAACTCCCGGCCGGAATCCCCGAATGGACTCAAGGACCTCAACAAGGGTGCGAGACCACATGGGATTTTTAGCGCCAGTTCGCAATCTTCAGTGGGCCGCCATGGCTTGGATCGCCGTGAGCTTCATGGGCTGTCCAGAGGTGGCCCCGCCTGAAGCAGGCGCAAAAGCACCGGCCCGACCCGCTGGGGGATTCTCTGTCCCGGGCGGGATCGTGCAGCCGGGTGGCAGCGGCGGGCCTGAAGGTGTCGTCGACGGCGTGGCGCAGCAGCCTGTCCCTGTGCCGCCGGAGCCGAGCCCCCAGCCGACGCCGCCGAGTCCTTGCGTCGACGGCATGGCTTTGACGGCCGAAGGCGAGGTCGCGAACGAACCAGTGGTCGTGACGGCTTCGACGTCTGCGGTCGACCCTTGTGCGCCGGTCGCATCTCCCGTCGCTCTTGCCGCGCCCGCGCCCGCGCCCGCGCTCGCGCCTGCGCCTCAAATCGTCGAGTCGACGCCGCCGCCGGAGCCCACCCCCGGAGGGCCCGTCTACACGTATGACGACGACCCTAGCCTCTTTCTGACTTCGAGCCCGATCGACTGGTACACGCAGCGCGTTTGGGCGCGCCGCTTCTTTCATCATGGCAACGAGATCGCGCCGCTCTTCAAGGACGACGAGTCGGGCGCCGAGGCCTTGCCGGCGCCGGCGCCGCGTCGGTTCCACGGCGCGGCCGCGCGCCGCATCGTCAAGCTCTTCCTCACCAACGTCAACGAGCAGATCCAGGGCGGGAACGTCGACGCGAACGGGTTCCTCGCGCGTCTCTTCAGCTCCTGGTTCGGCGGCTACTCGGTGCAGCAAGCTCTGATCAAGATCGAGACCGTCGAGGCGCAAAGGGACGACGGAACCTGGATCCTCGTGAAGGACTACGGCGTCGAAGGGCGCTTGCTCGACCTGATCGCGCTGCATGACGGCGGCGCGGCCGCCCTCGACGGCTTCGAGGTCGCCCCGGGCACGTATCAGAAGATGCGCCTCAATCTTCTCGACGATGCGCGCATCGTGGTGAAGGAGGGCACCAACGCGCCGGTCAATAAGCCGCTCGAGATCGTCGGCAACGACGTCATCCAACTGCACACGGCCTTCACGGTCGCGACGAGCGGCATCACGACGGTGCGCGCGAGCTTCGACGTCAAGAAGTCGATCTCTCGAACCGTCTTCTTCAGCCGCTACAAGTTGCACCCGAAGCTCACCGTGCTCGCCATCGAGACCTCGTCGCCCTCGTCGAAGATCATCAGCGCGGCGAACGGCGGCGTGATCGAGATCCTGGGCGAGATCGCGGTCGTGATTCCGGCCGGCGCTCTGAGCGCCGACACGGCGATCACGGTCCGCCCGCTCTATCAGCTGGCGCCGCACGCGACCAATCAGCTCGTGGTTCTGGGCCAAGAGTATGCGATCGAGCCGGCCGGGCTCGAGCTCAACCTGCCTGCCTCGATCGAGATGCCTTATGACGCACGCCATGCGGCAGCGCTCGCAATCGATGCCTCCAGTCTAGGACTCTACGTTGCCGGCTCGGCCTCGACGGTTTGGAGCGAGGCGATCGGCAACACGATCGTCGCGGGCGAGCAGCTGCTGCGCGCCAACATTTTGAGCCTCGGTCGCATCGGTGTCGGCGCTAAGCCCGAGACCTGGGACGCGGGCGAAGCTCAGGCCTGCATCGGCTACGGCGCGGGCGTGGCGATCCAGCCGGCTTCGCTTGGCATCGACCTCGGAAATTTCCAGAAGTCCTGCGCGCGCCAGGCGGCTTGCTTTCAAAGCGGCGAGCGGACCTACGGCAAACCGGGCACGCAGTGTCTCGACGAGTTCCACGCGGATCTCGTGAATCAGTGTGAAGCGCTCTGCGAGTCCGGCTTCGGCAAGCGTTGCGAGGCGCTGTCCGCGGAAGACAAGGCGCTCGCGCTTGCGGTGGACGTCGTGAGCCCTCTCTACGCGAACTGCCGCGTCGTGATTGACCGGATGTACGACGCGAAGGTCGCCCAGATCGGCACCGAGTATCCGGCGCCGGCGGCACGCACGTGTAGCGACTACGACGGATTGGGTGTCTCCTGCGACGCGCCGACCTGCGAGCTCGCGGTCGACCGCGAGATGATTCCCAAGGACACGGCGACGGACTTGAGCTTTACGCTTAGCTACGCGGGGAGCGTGCAGCTGATCGCCTTCGACGGCAATGACGTCCTCGCGCGGACCGGCATTCCGACGGTCGTCGACGACGAGCTCGCGATCCTGGACCAAGGGCGCTCGCTGTCCGCAGAAAAGGTCTTTTCGGCGACCGTCAAAGGCCCTGGCGACGAGTTGGGTCAGTGCAGCGTCACCGTCGGCGTCATCACGCCCCCGGATCCCTGCACGATCGTCGTGACGCCGAGCACGTTCGCGCCCGGCGTGAATCCGAGCTTGTTCATGACGGTACTGCCGGGGTGGAATACCGCATACCTGGATACGCGGACGCAGGGAACGCTGACTCAGGTGGGGCTTTCGGCGCCGGACTTGGCCGGAAACCGGTATTTTACGACGACGGTGCGGACGGCGGTGAGTCGGACGTTTACGGGGCGGGTGATCGAGACGGCCACTGGGGCCGACTTCTTCTGTCATGCTGCGGTGACCGTGCAGTAAGGAAGGGGAGCCGCTTTGCGGCCCGGCGGTCGGTCTCCTACGCGCGCGCCGCGTGCCTCCGCCTCAACTCGCCGTCGCCGACCCAGTCGCAGACGTAATCGTATTGCCGTGCACATCCCGAACGCACGCCCGATACGAGTAGACCCCCGCCCCCGGCGTATCGGTAAAGCTCGTCGCAGTTCCCGTCACCGGGTCCACCGTGAGCACGGCCGTACCGGTCGCGCAGCCCTCTTCGGGGGCAGCGGCGCCGGAAGCTCCACGTACGACGACGATGTCGTCGTATTTGTAATGGTCGGGCGGCGGCGTGATGGTGAGGGCGATGCGGTTGGAGCCGCCCGTTCCCGTGGCGACGGCGAAGCTTAGGGCACTTTGGGGCGCTTGGCTCAGGCAGTAAAGGCGCCGGCTGGCGCTGCAGAGCGAATCAAAGGAATAGAGCCAGTCGGCTCCCGTGACGCCGCCCAGGTCACCGGCGGCGCCGTTGCCGGCGGCCGAGGTCCAACTCGAGCAGTGGTTGGCGCTGCGCAGGCCGGCGCCGGTCGAACCCGTCCATGCATAGGTGTTGGCAGCGGCGAGGCCGTTGGTCTCGTCGCCGATGTTGGGCGTCGTCAGGGCTGTGCCGTCCCAGAAGTCGGTGCGGCTCGTCGCCATCGGAAATGTCGGGTAGGAGTCCGCAAGCACGATGGCGCCGCTGACGACCACGTGCGTCAGGGCGTCGACGTTGGCGTCGGAGATGATGGCGCGCCATGCGGACTCGGCGGTGATCGTGTTGACGCCGTTCGCAACGGCGAGCGCGTTGCAGCGGAAGTCGGCGCGCGCCGCTCCGGTCTGTCCGGACCCGGGATCGCCGCCGAGGTCCGACGCGTAGGAAACACTGGTCGCGAACAGGACGTGCGCCTTCGTCCTCAGATTCTCCGCCTTGTGCGAGACGGGAGAGGTGAGGTGGCCCGCCGCGTCGTAGATGCAGATCTTGTAGCTGAAGACCGAGCCGGCCGTGCCGGAGTCGATGACGAAGGCGCCGTCGGCGAAGACCGAAGTGAGGGAGCGGATCACGGATCCCGAAGAGCAGCTCGCCGGCGCCGTCGCGCCGGCAAGCTGGCGCACGTCGACGCGCGCGTAGTCCGTGGTGTCGGCCGGGAAGTCGAGGGTGATCTTGTTCGCGCCCACCCGCGTCGTGTCAGGGAAAGAGTCGCCCGCAGCGCCAGTCGGAGCTGCCGAGAGCGCGGGCGGTGCTAGCGTGTCGATTTTGATGCTGCCTGAGCAGCTGGAGTTGCTGCTCACATGGTTCAATTGATCGTAGCTTCGCACTAGGAAGGAGACGGTCGTGCCTTCCGGAATTGCGGTGAGGTTGTAGCTGCCGGTCGTGATCGAATTGACCGTCGTGCCGGCGCCCCCGCAGTTCGCTTGGCTGTACCAAACGAGCGTATCGTCACGTAAGCCAGCCCCGGTGCCGTCGCTTGCGCCTGACCATGCGAAGTAGACGGCGAAGTCGTCGTCCTCGTAGCGGACGTCGGCACCGCCCGCGGCGTCGGCCGCCGTGATCAGGGTTGAGGGCGCCGACGGAGGGCTCGTATCCCATAGAAAGGACAAAACATCTTCACCCGTTCGCCCCGCCGCGTCGGTAACGGTCAGCTTCACCGCGTAAGTGCCCTGAGCGCTGGCGGAGATCGCCGTCGACGCCGCGGTCGCTGCGGTGAACGAGAGCGTTCCGGGTCCGGAGACCTGCGTCCATAGGCGCGACGCGAGGTTGGCTTCTGTGACGCTCGCGAGCCGCGTCGTCGCGACGTTGGCGACGATGTCGGCCCCGACGCCGACCGCGGGATCGGTCAAGTCGATCGTCATCGGCCCCGAGCACGCCGAGGTCGCGCTCTGGCTCAGGTTGTCGTAGGCGATGACCTTGAAGCTGAGAACGGTGGCGTCAGCGAGGCTGCCAACGGCGAGCGAGCTTCCCGTCTCGCCGGTCGTCGTGTGGGCCGAGCCGGTGCAGTTGCCGCTCTCGTACCAGACGACCGTGTAGTCGCGGATGCCGACGCCGCCGTCGGAAGCTCCGGACCAAGCGAGATAAACCGCATTGTCGTTGTCGAAGCGCGCATCTGCGCCACCCGCGGCGTCGGCGGCCGTGACGAGAGTCGTCGGTGCGGTCGGCGCGGCCGTGTCACGCACGAACGTGAGATCGTCCGAGCCTGAGCGGCCCGCGGCATCGGTTGCCGTGAGGCGCACGACGTAGCTACCGTCGGAATCGGCCGCGATCGTCGTCGTCGCTGCGGAGGCCGTCCCGAACGCGATCGTGCCCGGACCCGAGACCTGCGTCCAGAGGACGCTGCCGGGATGCGTCTCTGTCACGACGCCGGTGCGGGAGACGTCGTTCGTCGTCGAGGCGTCGGCACCTGCAGCGACGCTCGGGTTCTCGAGGTCGACCGTGATGGCGGGGGAGCAAGCGCTGGTGGCGCCGAGACCGGCTAGGTCGTAGCTCGTCACCTTGAACGTGACCGTCGTGTTGTTGGCGAGCGTATCGAGCTGAAGATTAGTCGTCGTAATCGCGGCGACCGTATGCGAAATTCCCGTGCAATTGCCGCTTTCGTACCAGACGACCGTGTCGTCACGCAGGCCTAGTCCACGATCGCTCGCGCCAGACCATGCGAGGAAAACGGAGTTGTCGTCGTCGTAGCGGACGTCCGCACCAGCAGCACTATCGGCTGCCGTTACCAAGGTCGAAGGTGCCGTTGGGACGTCCTCGTCCGAGATGGTATCTGGTGCGGCGCCGGTAGTGGTTCCTGAAGGCGTGGACGACGTGCCGGCATCTGTTCCCGTCGACGTGGGCTCTGGCGTGGGCAGTTCCGAAACCGTCGCTGTGGTCGCACTCGAGTCGCCGCCCGCGGACGATCCTGCGGTTACCCCACCCGACGCCGCAACGCCCTTCGCCTCCCCGACCTGCACCTCAACACGATCCAGACTGCTGAGCTGGCTATCGCAGGCGCCGAGTCCGAGGGCGAAACTTCCACTAAAGAAAATTGCGAAAAAACCGCGTTTCATCACTCCTTATGATCGGCTCCCCCCGCGGCGACTTGAGCCCGCGCCCGGGACTTTCCGCCCGCAGATTTTTCCCTGACGTGTCAACCACTTGACGACCCAATTCATGCGACAATGGAGGCATCATGCTGCTTGGCCCCGTCTCCCTTCGCTCAAAATTCCTGGCCATCGTCGCGCTGATCTTGATCGTCGCGACGGCGGCCTATCTTGGTCTTGCCGTCCGGCTTTTCAACGCCGACAAGACCGCCTACATCTACGACAGCAACGCCGCTTTGGTGGAGACGCTCGGTGGCGAAGCCGCGACCGGGGTCTTGAGCGCGTTGAAGACGATGCGTCTCGCCGCGCTCGCCGTGACGACCAACGTCGCGACCGCGCGCCAGGGCGCCGTGCAAGCCCTCGCGAGGGACGACGACGAGTTCGTCGGCCTCCGCGTTCTGCCGGTGAAAGACGGCAAGATCGCGCAGGAGCCCGTCGCGTCGTACGTCAACGAGGCCTACCTTGCGTCCTACGAGCGCGACGCCGGGTACACCGAGGCGCTCTTCAAAGATTTTCAGCCGCCGCTCGCCGTCTTGACGAGTGAGGGCCTTGCCTTCCAAAACGCCGTGATCGAAGGCGGCCCGCCCCTGCTCGGCCTCGCGCTCGCGGTGCGCTCGGCCTCCGCGCCGGCCGAAGGCCTCAGCCTCGTCGTCGTCGCGTTCCTGCGCCAGGACCGCCGCTTGGCGATTTTCCAGCGCTCGACGCGCTATGCGACGGCGATGCTCGACGGCGCGGGCAACGTCCTCGCCCACACCGACACGGGCTTCGTCCAGCGCCGCGAGACGCTCGCGGCCCTGCCCGTCGTCCAGGACATCCTGCGCTCGCCTTTGGCGAAGGGCGCGACCGAGTATCTCAAGGCCGACGGGAGCGGGGTGATCCTCGCCTACAAAAAGATCGGCATCGGCAACCTCGTCGTCCTCTCCGAGATCGGCAAGGACAAGGCCTTCCTCGCCTCGCGCAAGCTGGTCGAGAAATCGGCGCAGCTCGCCGTCCTCGTCCTGGCGCTCGCCTTCCTCGTCAGCATCGCCTTCTCCCGGCGCCTGACCGCCGCGCTCGACCGCCTCTATCAGGCGACCCTGCAGGTCGCGAAGGGTAATTTCAAGATCGAGGTCGCCGTCGAGTCGAAGGACGAGGTCGGCTCGCTCTCCCTCTCCTTCAACCGGATGGCGCGCGAGATCGACCGCCTCGTCATCGAGACCGTCGACAAGGCGCGCATGGAGAAGGAGCTGGAAACCGCGCAGCTCGTGCAGAATAACTTCTTCCCGAAGGAGCGCCTCACCGTCGGGCCGCTCGAGGTCTCCGCCTTCTTCAAGCCGGCCTCCGAGTGCGGCGGCGACTGGTGGGGCGGTCTCACGCTTCCGGACAAGCTCGTGATTCTAATCGGTGACGCCACCGGGCACGGCGTTCCCGCGGCCTTGATCACCGCCGCCGCGCACAGCTGCGCGATGACGCTCTCGCGGCTTTCCGAGCGCTTAGACCACGCCTTTCCGCTGACGCCGGCCTTCATCCTGGACAGCCTGAACGCCGCGATCTACCACGCCGGCCGCGGCCGCGTGAAGATGACCTTCTTCGCCGCGGTGATCGACCGCTACACTGGGAAGGTCTGCTACGCCAACGCTTCGCACGAGATGCCCTTCATTTGCCGCGCGAGCCAAGTCGAGGAGGGCGAGCCGCTGACGAAGGCGCATCTCGACAGCCTCGCGGAGCGCCCCGACGCCTGCCTCGGCGAGAGCCTTGATACCGTGTTCACCGAACACGAAGCGGAGCTCGCGGCCCGCGACGTGCTAATCCTTTATACCGACGGCATTCTCGAATGCCGCAATGCGGAGAAAGAGGAATACGGCGAGCGACGGTTCCTGAAATCTTTGCTCGCCTGCGGCGGAGAAGAAGGCGACGCGATCAAAGATGCGCTCGTCAAGGGCGCTATGGACTTCTCCGGCGAGGGAGCCCCCGAGGACGACGTCACCCTCGTCGTCGTGAAGCATCGGGCCGAGGCCTCGGGCCACCGGGTGGCGGGATGAGCGTCCACGCTTTCGTCAGCGACGCGATCTTCACGCAGCACCTCGCGCCTCTCGCCGGCAAGCTCGGCCGCTGCGCGATCCGGCGCCTTCCAAGCGCCGAAGCGCTCCTCGCCATCGGCCCGCGCGACGGGGGACCCGACCTCTACGTCGTGGAGGAAGCGCTCTTGCAACAGGAGCCGGCGCGCCGCACCGCAGTGATGCGCCGCCGCGGGCTCGTCCTCTTGACCGCGCAGGACGTGGAGAGCACGATCCGCCTCTTCGCCGAGAACGAGGCGCTGCGCCACGTGCATTCGATCAACGACGCGCTGCTCGGGCGCCAGCTCGAGACCACCTTGGCGCAGATTCTCGCGGATGCGCCACTGCCTTTGACGCGCTACCTCGCCTCCGGGGCGAGCTTGCAGTCGATGGTGGTGAAATCGAGCCAAGCGAAGCAGGGCGTGATCGATGCCATCGTCTTCGACGTCGCGCCGGTCGTCGCTTTCGCCGATCTTGCCGGCGTGGTGGCCACGGTCACCTCGGAGCTCTTGATGAACGCCGTCTTCAACGCGCCGCATGACGCGAAGCGCGGCCTGCCGAAATACCGGGATCTGCCTCGGGACGAGACCTTGACGCTCGCGGCGGGCGAAGAGGTGCGGGCCTTCTTCGGGCACGACGAGGGCGCGCTCGTCCTCGGCGTCGAGGACCGTTTCGGCATGCTCTCGCGCGCGACGCTCGCCGCGAATCTCTTGCGCGCTTCGCGCATCGGGGCGGCGCAGATCAAGATGCAGACCGCCGGCGCCGGTGTCGGCCTTTACATGGTGATCAACGCGGCGACGCAGCTCGACGTCTACGTGGAGCGTGGTAAGCTCACCCGGCTCACGGCGGTCATCGGCGTCAGCAAGCGCTACCGCGATTTCGAGCGACTCGGTCACTCGCTCAATTACTTTGGGAAGGAGGGAGACGGATGAACTCGCTCGTCCTCACGCAGCGTCAGGAGCCGGATCAGAGCTTGGCTCTGACCCTCGCCGGCGCGATCGACGAAGAGGCCGACTATAGCGTCGTCAAGTCCGCGGGCGTAGCCTCGGTCACCTTCGATTTCGAGAAGGTGAAGCTGATCAACTCGACCGGGTTGCAGCGTTGGATCAAGTTCCTCGAGTCTTTCGCCCCGACCGTCGCCATGGCTTTTAGGCGCTGCTCGATTCGGACAGTGACGCAGATCAACATGTTCCCGGGCTTTCTCGCCGGGCGCAAGGTCGCGATCGAGTCGTTCTTCGCGCCGTATTTCTGCGAGGCTTGCGACCTGTCGATCGAGCTGCTCCTCGACTATGCAGCGCACAAGGCCGACCTGGACAAGATGAAGGCGCCGAAGATGAATTGCTCGCGCTGCCGCAAAGAAGCCGAGTTCGACGGGATCGAGAAGAAGTACTTCGTCTTTCTGAAGAAGTAGACGGCCCGCGGCTCAGCCCGCTTTTTTCGCGCCCTGGGCGCGCGGCAGGCGGATGACGAAGCGGGTATTCTTCGAGCTGTCGTCGAGCGTCAGCGTGCCCTCGTGCGACTCGATCAGGGACTTCGACACGGAAAGTCCGATGCCCGTGCCCTTTCCGACCGGCTTGGTGGTAAAGAACGGCGTGAACAACTTCTCGGCGACCGGGGCCGGGATGCCGCGGCCGCTGTCGGTGACGACGAGACGCAGTTCGCTCGGACCGACCTCGACCTCGATGCGGATCCAGGCGAGAGGCTTGCCGGCGACTTCGTCGTAGGAGTTGTTGAGGAGGTTGAGCAGCACTTGGGAAATTTGTGTCGGCCGGCAACGCAGGAGGATCACCTCCTCCATCTTCGGGAGCTCGAGGGAGTCCAGGCCGGAGCGGATCCTTTGCTCGCAGACGGCCAGGGTCTCGCGCAGGATGTCGTTCAAGTCGACCTCTTCCATCGCGTCGTGCCGCTGATCGCGCGCGAGCGCCTGGAGGCCGCGGACGATCTTCAGGATGCGGCGGCTCATCTTATCGATGAGCTTCACATCCAGGGCGATCTCGTCGGTCTCGGCGATTCCGGCCTTCTCCATCCGCATCTCGAGGATCTCGCAACGGCCGAGGACGACGGTCAAAGGGTTGTTGATCTCGTGGCCGATCGAGCTCGCCATCTCTCCGAGGGACGACATCTTCGAGGCCTGCACGAGCATCATTTGCTGCTCAGAGATGAGGCGCTCCGCCTTTTTGCGCTCGGAGATGTCCATGGCCATCAAGACGGTTTTGCCGCGGCCGCCGCTCTTCGCCTCGCGGTGCGAGCGGAGCTCGGATTTCGAGGCTAGGACGGGGATGGCGCGGCCGTCCTTCCTGCGGACGACGGTCTCGGTCTCGGCGTAGCTGCCGTGCGCCCTCGCGATCTCCGGTAGGATGAAAGCGATCGATTGACCGACGATCTCGCCCTCCTCGAACCCGAGGAGCGACAAGGTCGCGGCATTGGCCTTCTCGATCAGGTCGTTCTCGTCGACGACGAGCATGATCTCGGCGATCGAGTCGATGATGCTATTGACGTACTCGTGCGCCCGCACCACGCGCTCTTCGTTCGCCTTGAGGTCGGTAATGTCCTGGAGCGTAAAGACGAAGGCGTCGCCGCGACCCGCCTCTTTCGAGCGGCGAAAGCCCATGTCGACGACGATCTTGCGTCGGCTCCTTTTGCGCACGATGACGTTGTGCTCGACGAGCTTTTTGAAGTCGGCGGCCACCGAGGCGGAAAAGATGGAGCGGATCCGGCTTTGGTCCTCTGGCCGAAAGATCTCGGAAAGCTCCATGCCCTCGAGCTCGGCGCGCTCGTAGCCGGTGAGCTCCTCCGCCTCGACGTTGACCGAGACGATCTTGCCGAGCGGCGCGACGCAGACGAGCACGGCGGCGCTGACGTCGTCAAAGCTGCCGTCGAACGCGGCCTTGATCTCCGCCTTGCCGCCCATGGATTTTACGCGCTTGGCCATTGATTGGTTTTCGGCGTGAGCCTCGGGAAGTTGACCCCGGAGCCGGCGCGCCCGAATTTTCCCTTTAATTTCGTGCGGGAATTCCGACGAGGGGCTCATAGTATAAGGAACTCAGTCGCTGGAGCCAGAAGCCCCGCAAGCCGGTCGAGCCGACCGCCTGCTGATCACGCTCACCGCGTTGGTCGCCGGCGTCGCCGCGCTATTGCTCGCGCTCGACGTGCAGCTCTTCACGCCGAAGCCGGAGGCAAAGGGCGCCGCGGGCGAGATCGCGAAGATCGAGGTGGTGCGGAGCTCGGTCAGGCGACGCGCGCACGACCTGCCGGTGTGGGATCAGGCCGCGGTCGATGCGTCGCTTTATGTCAAAGATTTTGTGTTTACCGACGAAGCGGCGGGCGCCATCCTGCGCTTTGGGGACGGCACGGTGGTCGAGCTGGGCGAGAACACGCTCGTGGCGATCGAGAAGCTCGAGTCGAGCTCGGTCCTGAACGTGATCCGTGGCAGCCTCCGGGTCGATGCGGCGCCCGAGGTGATCGGCGCCTTCGCGGCGGCGCCGAAGCTCGCGCTCAAGGTGCCGGGGCAATCAGGGACGGTGCGGCCGGGCGCGGCGACCAGCTTGGCGCTGAAGGTCGAGAAGAGCGGCGCAGTGAAAGTCGCGGTCCACAGGGGCGTAGCCGAGATCTTCAGAGAGCGGACCAAGGTTTCCGCCGGCGAGGAGGCGCGCGTCAGCGAGAAACCGGAGGCCCCCGTCGTCGTCGTGCAGCAGGAGGTCAGGCTCGCGGCGCCGGCGCATGGCGCGAAGGTCGCTGCCGCGGGCACCGAGCTCAGCTGGGAGGCGCGCGGCTTCAAGGGCAGCGCGAGAGTCGAGATCGCGCGCGACGAAAGATTCGCGCAGTTGGTGCATAAGGTCGAGGTCGGCACCTCGCGGCTCAAAGTGCCGCCGCTCGCCGCGGGCGAGTATTTCTGGCGCGTCGTTGCGGGCGAGGCGGCGAGCGAGGCGCGCCGGTTTGCGGTCGTGATCGAGGCGAGGACGGTGAAGCCTGAGCTCCTCGCGCCCTTCAACGGGGAGCGCCTGAGCGGCGAGGACGTGAGGGCGCGCTTGATATGGCGGGCAGTTCCCGGAGCGAAGGGCTATCGGGTCTCCTGGGGCGCGGAGGAGATGCGGGTCGTGGCGACGAGCGTGACGACGCCGCCGCTTGCGAGCGGAGCCTACGAGTGGCGGGTGCGGGTGGACGAGGTGGGGGCGGAGTGGAGTGAGATGCGGGCGTTTGGGGTGAGCGTCGTGGCGGGGATGGCGGCGAAGTTGCGGGTCGTGGCGGCGGCGGGAGCGGAGAAGGCGGTGGCGGCCGGCAGTGGAGCCGCAGGGGCACCGGTCGATGCGGTTGCGGGGAACGCTGCCAATGCGCTGGCTTTGATGGCGCCGCTTGGGGAGAGCGTGCAGGCGGCCGATCCGGTGGTGGTTGAGCCGGCGACCGTGCTCGAGCCGGCGGCCGTGCTTGAGCCTGAGCCCGTGGGAGCGGCGGAGCCGATCGCTTTGGCGCCGCCGGCGCCGGTGCCGGAACCGTTGGGTTTGGCGGAGCCGGCGCCGGTGCAGGAGCCGATTGGGTTGGCGGCGCCTGCGCCGGTGCCGCTGGCTGTCGCCGAGCCAGCGCCCGCGTCGCAAGTTGCGGCTGCGCCCGTGCCGACGCCAACGGAGGTCGCCGTTTCGGCTGAGCCGACGGCGACCAATGCGTCCGCCGCTCCTCCCCCTGACGCTTCCCCGCCCCCTTCGACGGCAAGCTCGACCGGGGTCACGCCGACGGCCGAGCCGACGAAAATCCCCGAGCCCGTCGCCGCCTCGGCGGCACCCGCGAGATCCCCCGACGCGGCCGAAGCTCCCGCGCAAGCTCCCCACAGCTGGCTCTCCGCCGCCTTCGCGCCGACCGCTCTCTCTTACGTCGCCTCCGGCGAGGATCCGGAGACGAAGATCAAGGCGACGCTGTTCAATAGCTGGCTTTTCGCGACGCAGCTTTGGCCGCTTCCGGCTTGGGCGATCGATCTGTCCTTCCATCGCACCGGCACCGTCCTCTTCCGCAAGCCCGACGCGAAGACGCCCGCCGGGCAAAGACCGCTCATCGTGCAGCCGTTCTCGTTCGCCGCCAGCGTGCGCCGGCGCCTGGCCGACGCGATCTTCGGGCTTTTGAAGGCCGACGTGCGCTTCGGCTATGCGATGGAGAGCTCGGTCCGCTTTCACCGCCGCGACGGCAATACGCTCGCGGCGCGGCACATCCACGTGCACGGCCTCGCGCTCGGCTTCGAGCTCGCGGCCAAGCTCGCAGCCGTGCGTCTGAAGCTCGGCGGCGAGTATGCGCTCGGGCTTTTCTCGGTTCCCGACGAGAAGACCAGCTCGCGCCTCTACGCCGGCACGCTTCTCCTCGAGATCCCGATCGGCGACTGGTGGGCGCTCGAGACCGGTTTCCTGGCCCGCCATCACGCGTTCACGGTCGCCTCCGACGAGTCGGTCGAGGTCGACGTCGACACGCGCGCGCTGCTGATCCAGCTGAAGTGGCGTTTTTGATGCTGACGCCGAAAAGCGCGCGAGCCTTCTGCGCCGAGCATGTTCCAGACCTCGTCTCTGCCAGCGTCGACCCGCTGCGCCTGCATTCCGGCTTCGAGAAAGACGCGATCGAGCTCGGCGCTTGGATCGTGCGCGTGCCGAAGAACGCGGCCGCCGAGGCTGCCATGCGGCGCGAGCGCCGCCTCCTTGCCGCGCTCGCCGGCAAGATTCACGCGCGCATTCCGCACGTCGAGCGCGTCGCGCCGGCGGGCTCCCCGGCGTACTTCGACGCCTACCGGCGGATTCCCGGCGAAAAATTCACGCACGCGGCCTTTGACGCCTTGAGCCCGGAAAAGCTCGCGCGCTTGGCCGGGGACCTCGGCCGCTTCTTGGCCGAGCTCCATGCCGCGATCGAAGTGGAGATGGCGCGGGAGCTAGGCTTCTTGGCGCCGCCGTGGCCGCTGCCGGCCGCGCGCATCCGGGCGGCGCTAAAGCCGCACCGCGACGCGATCCCGGTGGCCACCTTCGCGCTGATCGATCGGGCGCTCGAGCGTCACGCGGCGCTCCCCGCGCCGGAGCGCTTGGTTTTCGTGCACGGGGACCTCGGCGGCCACAATTTCACGGTCGATCACACGACCGGCGCGCTGCGCGGCGTCTTCGACTTCGGGGACGCCGGCATCGCCTCGCCGCAGCTCGATTTCCAGTACCTCGAAGGTTACGGCGACGCCTTCGCGCGCGCCGTCGTCCGCGACTACGAGGCTCGCGCCCAGGTACCGATCGACGTCGAGGCGGTGCATCTGCGGCACGTCGTCAACATCCTGTGTCACGTGGCTTTCGCGGCCGAAGACCCGGTGGCGAGGCAGCTGGCGGCGAAGCTCGCCTGGCTTGCTCCGCTAAGCCTCTGATTTTCATAATCAATGCTCGGGGCGGCAGCGGCCTTGACCCGGTCGCCCGCGCAAGCGATCCTGGCGCCCGATGTGGACCGACGCACACTGCCACCTGGCCGATCCGCGGCTTTATGACGACGCTCGCGCCGTGGTCGCCCGCTCGCGTGCGGCCGGTGTCGACGCTTGGGTGCAGGGCGGGGTCTCGCCCGAGGACTGGGACCGCCAGCGCCGCTTGCGCGACTGGGTCGGTGCCGGATTTTTCCCCGCCTTCGGCTTGCACCCGTGGTGGGTCGCAGAAAAGACGGACGCCGAAGTCGACTCTGCGCTCGAACAGCTCGCCGCGTTGATGGCGGAGACGCCGTTTCTAGGCGAGACTGGACTCGACTCGGGCGCGCGTGCTGGAGGCGCCGTCTACCTCGAGCGGCAAAGGCGCAGCTTCGTGCGCCACGTCGAGCTCGCCCGCGAGCACGAAAAGCCGCTCGTCCTCCATGTCGTACGCGAGCACGCGGAGGCCGCGCGCATCCTCGCCGCGCACGGGCCGTTGCCGGCCGGCGGCATCGTCCACGCCTTCTCCGGGGACGAAAATGCCGCGCGCGCCTACGTCGGTCTCGGCCTCCACATCTCGGTGAACGCCGGCGTCGCCCGCGAAAGCTTCAGAAAGCTCCGCCGGGCGCTGCCGACCCTGCCTCGCGACCGTTTGCTCGTCGAGACCGACGCGCCCGACGGGGCGCTGGCGGGCCACGTCGCCGAGCCCGCGACCCTGCCCGCAGTCGCGACCGCCTTGGGCCGAGTCCTCGGCGACGCGCCGGCCGAGGCCTTGCTCGCCGCCAGCACCCAAGCCATCCGTAAGCTCATCATCCGAGGAACATCGCCGTGACCGATCTAGAGTCCATGCCGAAGACCGTCCCGACCGCCCCATCGCTTCCCGCGAACATGCAGGAAATGGGGGTCGAGGAGCTCGAGACCTACAAGCTGAACCGCCGCTTCGACCGCATCGGCCGCCTGATCGGCGACGCCAAGATGAAGCGCTTGAAAGAAGCGCGCGTGATGGTGATCGGCCTCGGCGGCGTCGGTTCCTGGGCGGCGGAATCCTTGGTGCGCTCGGGCGTCGGCAAGATCGCCCTGGTCGACTTCGACGACGTTTGCGTCACCAATTTCAACCGGCAGCTGCACGCGGTGCACGGCACCGTCGGCCAGAAGAAGGCGGAGGTGATGGCCGCGCGCCTGCGGCAGATCAATCCGCGCTGCGAGATCGAGGTCTTCCCGGTCTTCTACAACGAGGAAAACCGCGAGCTCCTATTCGGCCGGCGGCCCGACTTCGTCCTCGACGCGATCGACCACATCACCTCGAAGTGCCATTTGCTGGCGCACTGCGTGAAAGAGGGTATCCCGGTCGTGACCTCGACCGGCTCTGGCGGCCGGCTCGACCCCACGGCGATCAAGATCACCGACCTCGCCCTGACCGAGGTCGACGATCTGGCGCGCGCCGTACGCCGCGTTCTGCGGGAAAAATACGGCTTTCCGAATGCGCCGCGGGCGACGTTCGGGATTTCGGCGGTCTTCTCCACCGAGAGTCCGACGGAGCCGGAGGAGTTGCGTTATGACAACGGGAAGGGCTTTCGGTGCGTGTGCCCCGGGGGAGAAAATCCGTATTTCAACTGTGAGAACCGGAACGTGATCATGGGGAATGCGGGGTTCGTGACGGGGGCGTTCGGCTTTGCTTGTGCGTCGGTGGTGGTGCGGGGGTTGACGGAGGCGTAGCGCGTTTTTGGCGCTCCGCCCCTCCGCGCTAGAGCCCAAAAAAGAGCCAAAGCATAAAACCCATACTGCCGACGACCTCATCCCATGCGCCAAAACTGGGAACCCACCCAACAAGATCTAAGCCTCGGCCTCCCCGAGATCGCCGCCCTCCTCGCGCCCGCATTTCCCGCGGCAACCGTCACGGCGGCCCGCCGCCAACACGGGGGCCTCGCCAACGCCACCTACGTCGCGACCCTCGACGGCCACGAAACGGAGGTGGGCGTGCGCGTCTACCTACGCGACGCCGACTCGGCCCCAATCGAGCAAGCGGTCATGCAGCTTGCGCTGCGCCACGGTCTTCCAGTCCCCGAGATCCTCTACGCCGCGCGCAAAAATCCGGTGACGCCGCACCCGTACGTCCTCGTCGACTGGCTTCCCGGTGAAACGCTGCAGAGCGCGCTGACGACGCACGCCGACGACCCTGCCGAAGCCGTAGCGCTCGGCGAGGCGGTCGGCGGTCTTCTCGCCGAGCTCGACGCCATCCGCTTTCCGCATGCGGGCTTCTTCAAGCCGTCGCTCGCGATCGCGACGCCGCTGCGACTCGACGGCGAAGCCGTTTCGAGCCTTCTGCGCTCTTGGTGCAGGGAGCCGTTGCCGGCTTCTCGTTTAGACGCCGGCCTCGCCGCCGCTCTCGACGACTGCCTGGCGCAACACGCTTCGATCCTCGACGAAGTCGAAGATCTGGAGCCGGCGCTCACGCACGGAGATTTCGACGCCACGAACATCCTGGTGCAAAGGACCGACGACGGCTGGCGCATCAGCGGGCTCCTCGACTGGGAGTTCGCCTTCGCCGGCTCGCCGCTCGTCGACTTGGGTCATGCGCTACGTCCACCCGGCGGCAGCGCCCCGGGCTTCACGGCCGGCCTGGAGCGGGGCTTTCGCTTGCACGGCGGCCGGCTTCCCGCCGATTGGCGGCGTCAGGCACAGCTCCTCGATCTTCTCAGCTGGCTGCAATTCCTGCAACGCCCGGCGGCCGGCGCCAGGCTCGTCCTCGACGCCAACACGATGATCCGCACGATTATTTCGCGCGTTGTGCCCGCGCCACGAAGGTAAGGTCGGCGTCGTCCGCGGGGCCCCCGTGCACCCCCTGCGCCAGAATCTCGAGATCCGGCCGCGCCGCCGCCAGCGTCGAGACGATTTCCTCGTTCTCTTCCACGAGGAAACTGCAAGTTCCGTAGACGACGAGGCCGCCGGGAACGACGGCCTCAGCCGCCAAGGCGAGGAGTCGGCGCTGCACCATGACGAGGCTCGCGAGCGACACGTCGCCTTGCGCGTACCGCATCTCGGGGTTGCGGCGGAAAGTACCGCTCGAGCCGCACGGCGCGTCCACGAGGACGGCGTCGAAGCCGCCGCGGCGCGTCACTTCCTTGGCGAAGGTGGCGGGCTCGTCGCCCTTCCATGGCCAGGGGCGCACCTGGGCGAAGCCGGCGCGCGCGGCGCGCTTCTTCAAGACGTCGAGCTTCTTCTCGTCGATGTCGGAGGCGTAGAGCGCGCCGCGACCATGTTGGGCCGCGGCGAGTTGGAGCGTCTTGCCGCCGCGGCCGGCGCAGGCGTCCCACAGGAAGGTGCCGGGCGTCGCGGCGACGGCAGCGCCGATCGCCTGGCTCGCCAGATCCTGGATCTCGACCGCGCCGGTCTCCATCAACGGATGTGTGCCGAGCGGGCGCGCGCCGCGGACGCGCAGAGCGAGGCCGCGCTCTTCGAGGATCTCGTAGTCCGCGGAAAGATCGGCGATCACGATCGCGCGTTTCTCCGGATCGGCGATGCGCAGCCAGAGTGGCGGGCGCAGCGCCAGCTGCTCGAGAAAAGCGCGCAGGTTGAAGTCGGGACTCGTCTCCGCACGGCGCGCGAGCTTCGGCGCGAACCACGCCGGCAGGCCGGCGGCGGCGACCGCATTCGCGAGGCCGGCCGAGCGCGCGCGCTCATTCGCGCCCTTGATGTGGTCGATCTCTCGGGCGAGCTCGCTGCGTAAGGAGTCGAGCTCCGGCGCAGTCATGTAAGCCGAGCCGGCGCTCGAAGCCAGATCCCGCGCCAAGGCCATGCGCACCATCGCCGTCGCGGGCGCCGTGCGAATGAGTCGCCAGCACTCTTCCGGCGGAACCGAAGGCTGCGTCAGGTGCGTGACGAAATCCTTCGACGGCGCAGCGGCATACGCCGCCGCTCCCGCATGCCGCATGACCGCCAAAAGAAGATCGCCCAAGAGCGTCCGCGTCGGCCCGCCGTCGCGCTCGGGTCTTTTCCCCCGTTCTTTCAAGAGGGTTGCGAGGCGCCGGTCGAAGGGCCAGGGCCGATCGGTGGCGGCGAGCTCGCTCCAGAGCGTTTCGACGACGGTGAGCAGGGACTTCGGCTTGAGCAAAGGGTTCACCATTTCGGATGGGGGAGCGCACCGTAACTCAGCAGCTCTTCAGCCGCAAGGAGAGGGAAATGCCGTGCACGCGGCCACGCGACTCCGTGTTGGCGGAGGGCACGTGACGCTGGGTGCGGCCGCTGACCGAGATGTTCAGGAGCTTCCCGGCGGAGCCGCATTCGGTCGTTAGCATGTTGCCTGAGGCGCGCAGAAGCGTACGGCCGTTGACGGGCACTGCGCCGGCGGCGACCGTCTTCGTTTGGATCCCGGACTGGGAGACCGAGCCGCCGAGGTAAGCCTCGGCCGTCATCGTGAAAGTGGAGTGCGGCGGGAGCTCGACGTCGCCCATCGCGTCGATCTGGGTGACGACGAGGCGCTTGCCGGGCGGCAGCTGACGCGTCTGCAGCGAAAGGATGCAGTTCTCGCGGCGTTCTGGCAGCGAGGCGCCGGAATAATCGCTGACGCTGAGCTCGCTGATGCGCAGGCCCAAGACGTTGTGCGCCGCGTCGAAGTCGGCGAGCGCACCGTAGCCGCTCGGGCAGCCGCTGCCGTTGACGGCGGGTTGGCTGATGTCGATGTAGCGCTCGACGTCGTCCTCGGCGATCAGAGGGATGGAGGAGCCGATGCTCGTCGCGATCTTGCCGTCCTCCGGGAAGGGACGCACGCGGCCGGAGATCACGTAGTCGTCGTCGTCTACGCCCGCGGCGCGCAGCATCTCGTGGAGGACGAGGAAGTACACGTCGCGATCGCGCTCGAAGTGCTCGAACCACGCGCCGTGGTACAGCGTGATCTTGCCGGGCTCGCCGAGGGCGTCGACCTGCGACTCGCCGTTGTCGGCGAGCGGCGTGTCGGAGACCTTGATCACGGCGATCGAGAGCTGATCGGTCAAGTCGTCGACCGAGAGGTGGTGCGCCTGGACGAGGGCCTTGCCCTCGGGCGTCGTCTTCAGATGCTGAATGACGGCGTGGCCCATCCGCATGTAGGTCGCGCGGATGTAATCGCCGCCGTTGCCTTCGCGATGGCCGGCGCCGGCGGGAAAAGTCGTCAAAGCGGCCACGAAGGCGAGGCTCGCGGCGAGGGTCATGAGACGAGGTGACATGCGCGTGATCCTTCGTGACGGGGGTCTAATGGCTGAGCGGAAAAAGCTGGAGGCACAGCTTATAAACTTCCGTTTGTTTTCCGGATGTCTCGAGGAAGCTGGCCAAGCGGTCCGAGAACTCGCGGATCATCTGCTTCGCCTCGGGGATTTTCTCGGGATCGATGGCCATGGTCGTGGCGCAGAAGTCGCGGGAGTCGACCGGATCCTCCGCCAAGGACGTCTGCGCGAGCGCCAGGTTCGCGGCGTGCGCGCGCTGCAGGCTCAAATTGCGGACGCCGTCGGAGCTGGTGAGGCGCCCCTTCGTGAGGCTGAATTTGCCGCGGGTTTTCTTGATGAGGCCCAGACGCTCCAGGCGCTCGAGCGCGGCGACGGACTCGCGCAGGCGGATGTTGAGGCGCGCGGCGATCCACTGCGGGTCGCTCTGGAAGTCCTTGGTCTCCATCAGCGACAGGATGCCGAAGTGGTACCAGTCGGCGATGGCGGCAAACTTGTCGGCGTCGAGGAGCTCGTACTCGATGCCGCCGGCGGCGGAATCTCCGGCGGCGGCGCCGCCGGCACGGAAGAGCGTGAGGATCGCCTGGCGCTGGCGCGGCTCGAGGCAAAGCTTCTCGGTCAGACGATCGGCGATCTTGCGGGAGATGCGGCGCTTGCCGGCCATGATCTCCGAGAGCGCCGAGGGGCTGATGGCGAGGCGGCGGGCGAAGGCGCGGAGCGAATACGAGGGGTTCCGGACCTGGGCTTCGACGAAGGCCTGGCGCAGGACGTTGCTGATCGCGGATTGAGCGGAAGCGTCCACGAGCGAAGTGACCCCATCGAGCTGCGGCGGCGGAACTTACCATAACCAATTCGGTGGATCAAGGGATTTGGAACACTTGGTTCCAAAGGGCTTGGAACACTGGAATACGGGAATCGGAGAGGGACGGCGGCAGCCCTGCGAACCGGCGGCACGAGCCGGGCGATCGGCCCGGGCCGTGCCGCCAAAGACATTCTGGGAGCTCGCTCGGAGGAGACGAGGCTTTTAGCGGCAGCTGCGGACGCGCAGGCGGAAGGCTTTCGGCGTGACGCTGGTCGTGCCGTAATCGGAGAGCGTGCGGCCGCGGTCGAAGGTGTTCGCGAGCGAGAAGCCCAAGGCGCGGCCGCCGCCGCACGGCGTCCAGGCGAGTTGGTCGTCCCAAGCACCGACCGTCGCCTCGCCCTCCGAATTTTGCCCGTCGATCGAGAGGTCGTCGAAGGCATAGTTGGTGCCGCCGCCTTGCACGTAGACGAAGCTCGCGAAGGTCGAAGAGCCGGTGCGGCCGAGGTCGGAAGAGTATTCGAGGTCGATCGCCTCCACCGCGACCTGCTGGCGCGGCGAGCTGATCGAGAGGATGAGCGAGCAGTTGCTGCGCGCCGAGGCGAAGTTGGCGCCGCGGCCGCCTTCGTTCTGCAGCGGATCCATGGTCAGTTCGACGACGTTGCCGCGCAGCTCGGCGTCGACGGAGCCGGCGTAGCAGCCGCTGCCGGCGCTCTGCACGCTGCGGAGGCGGGGCGCGCCGAACGCGGGCGAGGCGGCCAAGGTGAAGAGCGCGGACACGGTGACGGTCGTGACGATAGCTTGCATCGTGGATTCCTCGAGCTTGTTTGTGAGGTGGTTCCGGGCGGGTGTTGCCCTGACGAAGCGAGTTCTAACAGCCGGCGTCGACGCCGTCTAGAGCGTTTGGAACAATGTGTTCCACCAATTTGGAACGGTGGAACACACGGTTTGGCTCAGGCGGGAATCAGAGCGTGTAGAGGAAAGAGACCAGATCTGCCTTCTCCGCCGGTGCGAGCTTCAGGCCGAGAATCAAGTTGAAGTACTCGACCGTGTCGTCGAGCGTCAGCAGGCGTCCGTCGTGCAGATAAGGCGGCGTCTCCTTGATGCCGCGCAGGACGAAGGTCTTGATCGGGCCGTCCATGCCGGCTTTGCGGCCGTTGACGGTGATCGCCGTGTAGAAGCGCTCGGCGCGCAGGTCGTGCATCGTGTTGTCGGTGTAGTAGGGCGGCGTGTGGCAGGTGGCGCACTGGCCCTTGCCGAAGAAGATCTCCTGGCCGCGCTCTTCCTGGGCGGTCGCCTGCATCGGATCCAGCTTGCCGTCGAAGCCTAGCTTCGGCGCGGGCGGGAAGTCGAAGAGCTCCTGCAGCTCCGCCATCGCCTGAACCTCGTGGCCGCGGTCGAGGAAATTTACGCCCTTTTTCAAGGCCGCCACCGGGTCGCCGTCGAAGTATGCGGCGCGCTGCTCGAACTCGGTGAAATCCTCGACCGTCTTCAAGGCGCGCTGCGAGCCGAAGAGGCGCTGGATATTGAGGCCGCGCAGGGCCGGCGTGTCGATGCGGCGCCGCAGCTCTTGCGGGCGGATGTCGCCGATGAGGTGCGTGGCGCCGTTGCTGCCGCCGTTCGCGTGGCAGTCGAGGCAGGCTACGCCTTGATGCGGCTCGTCGCTGCGGCGGTCGGGCGTCAGATTGAACTGTTGCTGCGCGAACGGCGTGGTCAGGAGACGCAGGCCGTCGAGCTGCTTCGGGTTTAGGATGCCGGCGAACAAATCATAGAAGTTTTGGTTGGTGACGAGCTTGCCCTGCGACACGTCGCCCAGGTCCTTTCGCGTCGTCAGGAACATCGCCGGCGGGAACTCCGGCATGAAATGGTCAGGCAGGTCGAAATCCAGGTCGAAGCGCGTCAGGTCGCGGCCTTCCTGCGCTTTCAGCTCGTCGATCTGGACCTGCGGGAAGACCATGCCGCCTTCTTCTTGTTTCGGATGGGGCAGCGGCATAAAGCCGCCCGGGAAGGCCTTGCGCGCGCGGATCTCAGCCGGGCTCAATGCCGCGAGGTCGGCGAAACTTTGACCCTCGGCAAGCTTGACGCGTACGCCGGCCTGCACCGTCTTGCCGCGGGACATGGTGATGCCCGGCGCGGAGCGGTCGGCCAGGTCGTAGCGCGCCTCGAGCAACTCTTTTTGCCGCGCGGCGAAGGCGTCCTTTTCCGCGATCAGGCGCTCACGCGTCGGCGCAAACTGCGCCGGATCGAAGTCGCCCGGCTGCGGCGCGGGGACCGCGACCGGACCCGGTTCCGGCCGCGGCTGCTCAGGCTCCGGACGCTCGTCGCCGGCGGCGGCGTCACGCGCAGGCCGCGCGTCGTCGCCGCCGCGGCCTAAGAGCTTAGCCGTCGCGCCGCCGCACCCGCTCACCGCCGCTCCGCTCACGGCTGCCGATAGCAGCCAGGCACCTTTTCTCGACATGATGAGTCTCATGGCCCACTCCTCGTGTTCCGTTTCAGCGACGCGCTGTCGTGTTTTGACTGCGCTGAAGTGGGCACCCCACGCTCCCGACGCAGTATCCTGAAGTCGTTTCGCGAAACTGCAAGGACAGTGCCGCGCTTCGAGCCGGTGCCTAAATGATCGCCAACGTCGAAGCCGCAACGATCAACCACAAGGCCGCGCCGTGCAGCATCGGACGCGCGCCGGTCTTTCGCAGCGCCGCGACGCTCACGCCGCTGCCGATCAAAAAGAGCGTCACGACGAGCGTGCGCTTGGCGACCATGGCCACGATCTGCATCGCGGGCGCGAGCGGCGGCACGTAGGTCGCGAGCGCGGCCGCCAGCAGAAAGCCAAGGATGAACCACGGCTTCTTCGCCTTCGTCGCCGGCTGCGCGGGGTCTGCCTTCGCCTTCTTGAAGAAGCGCGCGGCCAGCAGCGCGACGGGGACGATCCACAGCGCGCGCGCCAATTTCACCGTCGTGGCCACGTCGACGGCTTCGCCGCCGAAGGCGACGGCGGCGCCGACGACCGAGCTCGTGTCGTGGATCGCGAGCGCGCTCCAAAGGCCGAAATCCGCGGGGCTCATGCCGAGCGCATGGCCCAAAGGCGGGAAGATCCAGAGCGCGGCCGCGTTCAAGAGAAAGACGGTGGCGAGCGCTACGGCGACCGCCTCCTCGGGCGCGGCGATCGCGGCGGCGACGGCGGCGATGGCGCTGCCGCCGCAGATGGCGGTGCCGCTGGAGACCAGGAGCGAGATGAAGCGCTCGTCCTTCAAGAGCTTCCCGAGCACGAGGCCGAGCGCGAGCGTCAGCGCGATCGACGCCGCCGTCTGCACGAAGCCCTGCGCGCCGACTTTCAAGACCTGCGCCAGATTCATCCCGGCGCCGAGGCCGATCACCGAGGACGACAGGAGCATCGACGCCCACTTTCTCGTCCTCTCGGGGTCTGGGTTCCAGCCGACCAGCCCGATGCCGACGCCGGCCAGAAGTCCTAGGGCCGAAGGCACGGCCGGGTGCAGGCAGGCTAGCGCCAGAAGCGCAAAAATCACGGTCTTCGAGCGGTTCGGCATGGCTCTGGTGTACCATGTGAGGCGGAGGATTTCGCGTGCAAAGAAGGGTCCTGGCCTTGAGTCTCAGCGTCTCGGTCGTCGCCTCGGGCTGCGTCTCGAGCAACAAGCGCGAGCGCGCCGAGGCCGCGGCCCGCGAATTGGACGGCGCCGCGCCGCGCTTGGCGACGGCCGGACCATTCACCGTCACAGCCGCGTTCTACCACCCGACGCTCCTGCCTTTCGAGGGCTTCGTCCGGCAGCTCGGCCAAGGCGAGATGAACGGCGCGCTCGAAGCGCTCGACTGGCGCTACGTGCCGAGCAACATCGAAGGCGAGCTGATCGAGGACCTCCTCGACGCCGGCATTCTCCCCGCCCTCGTGCGCGTGCAGAACACGGGCGAAGCACCCGCGTCGATGGCGGCGCTGATGCTCGGCGCGGAGACGGCGACGAACCGCGGCGCGGCGATCCCCAACGATGCAATCCCTGCGCAGCTCTCAGTGTTCGATGCGAAGGCCTTTGGCGCCAACGTCGCCGACGCGGTCGTGACGACCGCGCTCGTCGTCGGCGTCCTCGCGACGTTCTACGTCGCCGCGTCGCAGGCCAAGGGCTCGAAGATGGGGAACCTCGCTTTGAAGCTGGCGCCGAACGTGCGTCTCGGCAACGTCTCGATCGGCGCCGGAACCGGCGTCCTCTGCCCCGGCGGCGTGCCGCAGAGCTACGACGGCAAGCCGTTCACCAACGAGGAGGCGAGCGCGTTCGCGAGCTCCTGTTGGAAGCAGCACGCGGCGCTCGACCTCACGGGCCGCATCTCAGGCCGTAAGGTCGACCGCAAGCTCACCAAGATCAAGGACCTCGATTACGAGCGGAGCCTTCTTCGCTACCGCGTCTTACAGCCGGGCGAGAGCGCCACGGGGCTCCAGCTCTTCAGGATGACCGGCGCGGTCGCCGACTGGCAGGCGCTGCGGCTCACGGCGCAGGAAGCGCCAATCGGCGCCACGGCCCTCGCCGCGCGCGCGTGGGACGAAGAAGGCGCGCTGGTGAGCGACGCCGGGTGGTTCAAGGGCGAGCGCGGTGTCCGCCTTGATTTGCCCTTCATGCCGGCGGCGCAATGCGGTTGGGACAAAGAGACGGAGAAGGTCGTCCTCGGCTTCCGCGACACGTACGGCGACTCGAAGCTGACCCAAAAGCTCCGCGTCACGCTCGACGCAAAAAATCTTCCCGTCGCCGGCGAGAGCTTTACTTTCGATGCCAGCGACTCGCGCCGGAGCGTCGAGCTCTTTCTGAGCGCGGAGCTGGGCGAGCTCAACGGCGCATGGCGCTCGAGCGTGGCCTTTGCCAAGTCGTCGCGCTGTTCCTTCGTCGTCACGCGCAGCGAGAAGGCGGAGAAGCTCGGGCGAACGCTCGGCGCAGACGGCGTGACGAAGTTCTACGACCGCTTCCTGCTCGCGGGCGACTTCGCCTGTGAGCGCGTCGCCGACTACGACTCGGCGGCGACGCGCTCGTGGCTCAAATTCGCGGGAAAGCTGGCGTGCTCGGGACCTCTGACTCCCTCAAGCGTGCTGAGTGCGCGGCACGACCCCGCCGAACCAGCGTCGGGGCTTGTCCTTGACCGGAACGCCGGCGACCGACTCGCCCGTTAGCGCCAGGGTCTGATGATAGACCTTGGCCTCGCCGCCCTGGCTGATGCGGTACATCATCAGGATGCGCGCGGTTTGGCGGCGCCGACGCAGAGGCAGAATCGTGCGGGCCACCTCGACGCGGGCCATGATGTCGACTTTCCCGAGCGCGGTGCGGATCCGCAGGCGCACGACGGAGGCGACCAGCTCGTGCGGGGTCTTCTCGCCCTTGCGTTTCTGGTTGAGGCCGACCTGCCAACGCAGGCCGTGGCGCTCCGAGAGCTCTTCGTCCTGGAGCAACTCTTTCAAGGGGGCGAGGCTGCCGAGGGCGCGCATGCGCCGCTCCGCGGCGAGGAGGCGCATCACGGGAATGCCGGTCGCGTCGGCCAAGGCGGAGAGGATCGCGCGCGGGCGCCGGGAGGCGCGAAAGAGGCTTAAACGCGTGACCGCGATCTTGAAAAACTGTTGGTTCATGCCGTTCGTGACCTCCAAATCGTCGAGAGGGTCCTCGGCGTCCGCGGCAGCCGCGCTGAGGACTTCCATTTTATATAAATATATCAATAGTTTACGATCGCAATTCTTTACTCCGCGCGTGACGGCCCCAAGCTGCGCTATGGAATTGCGACGATGACTTTAGGGCTGATCCAAGAAAACGAGCTCGTGTTGCGCTGGCAATGGCTGCCGGAGCCGGCGCCGCCTTGTGACCAGGCCTTGCCGGAGCGGACGGCGCGTGCGGACGAGACTTTTCTCGCGCACGACCCGAGCCCGCAGGAGTGGGCCGCGTATCGGTTCAACTTTGCGCAGCTGGCGCGGTTGACGCCGGATTTGCGGCTCTATCGTCTCGTGCGGATCTTCAATACGCCGCTCTTGACGATGACGACCCGCGAGGCAGGGCACGCGCAGTGGCGCTATTGGCGCGGGAAGATCCAAAAGCTTTCGCCCCCCGAGGGCGGCGAGCCGGTCGCGCATCTGTGGTTCTTCGCCGACCAGTCCGACGGCGATCATCTGGTCGTCGAGTACGGCTTCGACGGGACCCTGTCGATGCGCTCGCAGATGAAGCAGATGCAGGCCCTGCGCCGACGCTTGGAGATCGTGCTCGAGCGCGTCGTCGTGCCGCCGTCTTTCGCGGCGAGCCGCGTGCGCGCCGGTCAACCGAGCGCGTGCACGTAGCCTGCGGAGGGCATCGGGCTCCCGTCAGAGAAGACGAGCCCCGCCGTCGCGACGACGCGGCCGATCGCCACGGGAACGAGGCCGAGCTTCGCCTCGAACGCGGCGCGTTGCGCCTCGAAGCGGAGCGCGGCCTCGGGCCTGAGCGTGAAGCAGAGCTCGAAGTCCTCGCCGTCGGTCAGCGCCTGCTCGCGCGCCGCGGCGTCCGCGTGCACGGGAATCGCCGCGTGCTCGAGGACGGCGCCGACGCCGCTCGCCGTCAGCACATGGCGTAGGTCTCCGGCGAGGCCGTCGCTGAGGTCGATCATCGCCGCGATGCCGACGGCGCCGTGCAAGAGCTGCGCGGCCGCGACGCGCGGCGTGAACAAGAGATGCCGTCCGCTGCGAAAACTTCCGCCTAGCGGGCCGGTGACGTAGATCACGTCGTCAGGCTTGGCGCCGCCGCGGCGGACGCTGCCGCGCGGGTGCGGCTCGCCGGTCAGCGCGAGGTCGACGACGAGCGGGCCGTCCCAGGCGGTGGTGTCGCCGCCCGCAACGGCGACGTCGAACTCCGAAGCGAGCGCGGCGATGCCTTCCATCACGCCTTCGCCCAGAGCCTCGCCGCCCTGACGCGGCAGGGCGAGCGACACGACGGCGGCGCGCGGCGTGCCTGCCATTGCCGCGATGTCGCTCAGGTTGACCGCGAGCGCCTTCCGGCCCACGAGCGCGGGCGTCGCCCGGGCGAGGTCGAAGTGCACGCCCTCCAAGAGCATGTCGGAGCAAAACAAGAGCTGATTGCCGTCGAGCTGCACGAGGGCGGCGTCGTCGCCCGGCGGCACGACGAGGCGTCCCGTCGGCGTCGTGCGCCGCAGGCGGCGCTGCAGTTTTGCCAGGAAATCGAACTCGGCCATCTCAACTCCGTCTGGCGGCCGCAACCGCGGCGAGCGCCGCGTCCGTCGAGAGCGGCGCGGCCGTGGCCGCGAGCCCCAAGTGATGCAGAACCTCGCCGAGAATCTTTTCGGGCGCAACTCCCGCGGCGCGCTCCTGCGCGACGGCCGCCGAGAAGAAGCGCTTGCCGAGCTTCTTGCCCTCGAGGTCGACGAGGAGAGGATGGTGCGCGAAGGCCGGCGGCTCCGTGCGCCCGAGCAGCCGCGCCAGGAGAATCTGCCGCCCGGTCGAGGCCGTCAGATCGGCGCCCCGGACGACGAGGCCGACGCGTTCGAGGTGATCGTCGACGACGACGCAAAGCTGGTAAGTGAAGTTGCCGTGCCGATCGCGGAGGAGGGGATCGCCGCACTCCGTAGCAGGAGACTGCGTCTGCGGCCCTAGGATCGCGTCGTCGAAGCTCACGAGCTCGGCCTCGAGGCGCACGCGCACGCCGACGGTGGGGTCGCGCCAATCGAGACCGCGCTCGCGGCATTGACCGTCGTAGCGGAGCTCGCTCGCAAGCTCGCCTTGCAGGCCTTGGGCCAGGCGCTTTCTGCTGCAGTCGCAGCCGTAGAGGAGCCGGCTTGCGTCCAAGGCGTCGAGCGCCGCAGCATAACGCTCCGGGTGATCGCTTTGTCGCGCACGCCGCGCGGCGACTAAACCCAGCCAAGCGAGATCCGTGTCGATGGCGTCCTCGAAGGCTTTGCGGGCGCGACCTCGGTCGTGGTCCTCGATGCGGAGCAGGACCTCGGCGTCGAGCGCGCGCGCGATGCCGAAGACGCACAGCGCGGACGCGACGTGCCCGCGATGCAAGAATCCGGTCGGACTCGGCGCAAACCTTGTCGTCCAAGGGTTACGCGAGCTTGACTCGGATTTTGTCAGGCGCCACTGCATGCTTTTTCATTAGCATGGATCAAGATTCAATGATATCGTCAGTGTTCAACGGCGCTTACGGGAGAAATGTAAACATGAAAATGTTTGGCATGCTGTTCGCGACGCTGGCCTTCGTTGCCGGTGCTTCCTCGGCTTTTGCCGTGTTCGAGACCTTGGACCCCGCCGCCGCCCCCAGCCGCGGCGAGCACCATCCGATCCCGCTTCCCGCGGCGCTCGATGCCGACGACCTCCCTGCCGCCGAGGACGCCCTGCCCGCCGCTTTCGACGATCCGCGCGTGGCGCTCGAGCAGGTCATGAGCAAATACGCGCAAATGACCTACGTTCCCTATGTCTACGGTGGCAGCAAGATCGGCGCGAAATCGAGCTGCAGCGCCTGTCGTGCGTGCGTCGACGCGAAGCCGAAACTCAAAGTCGAGCGCCGGATGAAGGCATGCCCGGTCTGCAGCGAATGCGGCATCGACTGCACTCACTTCGCCAACCGCGTCTTCGGCGACGCCGGCCTCAAGTTCCCGTACGCGGCGACGAAGGAGCTGACCCGATCGAGCGCGGCCGAGCTCAAAGCCAAGCTCTCGCTCGTCGACGTCGGCAACGACCCCCGCACGGCGCGTGCGGGGGACATCATCCTTTTCCATAAGCACGTCGTCATGGTCCTCGCCTCGACGGGCGACGGCTCCGGCGACATCCTGCACGTGAGCCGCTCGGTCAAACGGCACGGCATGGGCGGCATCGAGGTCGTCCGCGGCCAGAAGCTGGCGAAATTTCGCGGCAAGATCCTGAAAATCCTGCGCCACACGCGCCTTCACGACGGCACGACTCCGGCCAAGCCCGAGCCGGCGCGTCATCCGCGTTTCCCGGGCTTCGAGCTCGGCCGCCAGCAGCTCATCGTCACGGCATGGGCGCGAGGCGGGAACGAAGCGTGACGCACGCGCCAGCGAGGCGGTCCCCGACCATCGGCGTCATCGACTCCGGCGTCGGCGGCCTCTCCGTCCTTGCCGCCGTGCGCGAGCGCTTGCCCAGTTGCCGTTTCCGTTACGTCGCGGACAACCTCCACTATCCCTACGGGCTGCGCGCGGAAGACGACGTCGTACGGTGCGTCGTCCTTTCGGTCGACCGAGTGCTCGCCCGCGAGCCGCTCGATCTTCTGATCGTCGCCTGCAACACCGCGAGCACCGTCGTGCTGCCCGCGCTGCGGCAGCGGCACGCGTTCCCCATCGTCGGCGTCGTCCCGGCGGTGAAGCCGGCGGCGCAAAGGACGCGCACGGGAACGATCGGGCTCCTCGCCACGCCGCTCACCGTCAACGTCCGGTACATGGACGAGCTGATCGCCGAGCACGCGCCCGGAAAGACCGTGGTCCGCGTCGGCTCCAACATCCTAGTCGGCGCCGCCGAGGCGAAGTTGCGCGGCGAGCCCGTCGACCTCCGGGCGATTGCCGCCGAGATCGCGCCGTTCTTCTCGGCCGTTCCCGGCCGCGCGCCTGTCGACGTCTGCGTGCTCGGCTGCACGCATTTTCCTCTGCTGCGGGAGGAGCTCGCCAAAGCCGCCCCGCATCGGGTGCTCTGGCTCGATTCGGCGGAGGCGATTGCCGCGCGCGTCGCGAGCCTCCTCGGCACGCTCGACGTCTCGGGCGCGGCCTTGCCGCCGCTCGCATATTTCACGCGCGAAGGCCCCGACGTCGAGGCGCTCCGACCGACGCTCGAGCGCTTGGGCTTCGGCGCAATCCACGTGCTCGAGGAGATCTTCCCGTGATTCCGAAGCTGGCGCTCTCCCTTCTCGATCCGCAGGCGGTCGTGAAGGTCCTAGGTTACCTCCAAGACCGCGTCCTTACCGGCGTGCCGGGATACGTCTCGGCCGTCGAGCTCGCGGCCCCTTATTTGACGATGCCGGGCAAGGCGCCGGAGAAGCTCGACAAGCTGATGCAGGCGGAGATGCTCCGCTCGGCATCCGTCGGCTTCGCCACCGGGTTGGGCGGTCTCCTGGTCCTGCCCTTCAGCCTCCCGGGGAATCTCGCGGCGAATTACTTCATCCAGCTGCGGCTGGCGACGGCGGCCGCGATCATCTGCGGGCTCGATCCGGCGCAGCCGGCGTCGCGAGCCCTCGCGCTCGTGTGCCTGACGGGGAAGGATGCGCGTGCGACCCTGCAGCAGGTCGGGCTCTCGTTCTTCATCCTACCGAAAGGCGAGGCGACGACGAAGATCAACGACGCCGTCGCGGCGAAGGTCGCCGAGGCGGTGTCGAAGCGCATCGTGACGAAGCTCGGCGAGAAGGGCGCGGCGCTTTTTGGGCGCGCGATCCCGCTCTTCGGCGGCTTCGTCTCCGCCGGCGTCGACGCGGCGGCCACCCGCGCCGTCGGGCAGACGGCCAAGGACGTGTTTCTCCATGTCGTCCCAGGATCCTAAAGGGGAGCGCCCCGCGCGCTTCAAGATGCCGGCGCATCCGACGGCGAAGGCCCTGCCTTGCGTCGAGGAAATCTTCGAGTTCGCGGGGACGCGGCTCTCCCTGCGCAAGCCGCGCGAGCCCGACGACCTGCTCGACCTCGAGGAAGTGCATCAGGCGTTCGAGCACGACGAGTACATGCCGTACTGGGCGTCGCTTTGGGCTTCGGCCAAGTTCTTGGCGCGGCACGTGCTGAGCCAGCACCTGCCGATAAGACCGGGCGCGCGGGCGCTCGAGCTCGGCTGCGGTCTTGGGTTGCCGGGCCTGGCAGCCTTGGCGGCGGGGTACGACGTCACCTTCAGCGACTACGACGAGACGGCGATCTGGTTCGCCGCGGAGAACGCCGAGCGCAACGGCTTCGCCAACTACCGAACCACCGCGATCGACTGGCGCGATCCGCCCGACGAGCGCTTCGAGCTCATCCTCGGCTCGGATCTGATCTACGAGGCGCGCAACTGCGAGCCGCTGGTCCACGCACTCACCAAGCTCTTGGCGCCTGGAGGCACGGCTTTGGCGGCCGATCAGAATCGGCCGTATGCGGAGGAGTTCAAGCGGGCGCTGGTGAAGGCTGGAATGCGGTGGCGAGAGATCGGGGTGGGGCCGGATCTGGAAGTTGAGGCGGAGGTCAAGTGCACGATCTACGTCATCACGTGCGGGGATGAGGCCGGAAGGACGAGGTCCTGCTAAGAGGGAGTCTAAAAAGGCGCGGGACCGTAAACCTACGTCCCGCGCCCTTTTAGACACCCTCTAAGGCCCGAACCTCTCCCTCTCCACCCGAATCGCCTCCTCCAAATCCGCCCTCCCGCCACTCTTCTGCTGCTCCAGCATGATCCGGTAAAGCCGGTTTCGCAGCACGGCCTTCTTCTTCGCGCTCGTACCGCCGTAGTAGAGATCGATCTGCCGATCCAAGTACGGCTCGGGCGTCCCGGCTTTTAGCGCTTTCACCTCCGGCGACGCCGGCAAGGGCGGCGGCTCATCGGCAGGCTTCGGCGGCGGCGGCTCGTCGCCCTTCAGCACTTGCGGTGTCCCGCTCGGCGGGGGTGGCGGCGCCTCAGGCTCGTCCTGCTCTTCCTCTTCTTCCTCCTCTTCCTCTTCCTCTTCCTCGACCTTGGGCTTATCCGCCTCCATCGGCACGAGCTTCACGTCGATCTCGTTCGGATCGAGACGCATGATGGAGCCGGTGAGCCAGTCCACGCCCATGCCGATGACGGCGTACGGGCCGACGGCGAAGTTGGCCCAGAACCAGCCCGACATCCGCTTCACCAGCTGAATGTCGACGGGCTTATAGCCCTTCAGCCGGATGTGCAGCATGTAGCGATCGGGCTTGATCTCCATCGCGCACGGCGTCGTGCAGCTTGGCTCGAGCTCGTCGATGGCGACGTCGGCGCCGGCAGGCGTAGACCTCACGTCGAGCTCGTCGCCGGAGTTGAACATCGTGGCGCAGCCGGTGAGCGGCACGCCGATCAGCACCAAGAGCGCGAAGAGAAGGCGGCGCACGCTAGTAAAGCCGTACGACGACGCGCCGGTGCTTCGCCAGGACGTCTTCCCGCCCGAGGCCCTGCAGCGCCTCGGCCGGCAACGACTTGGTCTCGCCATAGGCTTCGACGCGGATGCGCTGCTTCTCGACGCCGACCAGCTCGATACGCTCGCGCACCTGCATCGCACGCGCGCTCGACAGCTCCCAGTTCGACTTGAAGCTGCCCGAGCTGATCGGCGTCTCGTCGGTGTGACCCTCGACGGCGAAGCGGTACTTTTTCGCGTATGGCTCCAACACGGTCAAGACCTTCGCCAAAGGCGTCTCCATCTGCGGGAGGATCGTGGCGCTGCCCGAGGCGAAGACGACGCCCGACTCGAACGAGAGCTCGAGGCCGTCGTCGGTGAGCTGCACGGTCACGTCGTCTTGGAGGTTCTCCTCCTTGATCGCCGCCTTCACCTTCTTCTCGGCGGCGGCGAGCGAGTCGGCCGGGGGTTTTCCCTGGCTGATCTGCTGGACGATCTTCTCCATTTTGCCCGTCTGAATGGACGAGGCCGAGATGATGAGGACGAAGAAGATCAGCAGGTTGGTGATCAGGTCGGCATAGCTCGTGAGCCAGCCTTCGTTTCCGGTCTTCAGCCGGCTCGGGTGGCGCATCGGCTCACTCCGCCGCGCGGACGCGTTGGGCGGCGCCGCCGCCTTCGGCGAGCAGCGAGGCGACGGTGTGCTCGAGCAGGTCGATCATGTTGAGCCGCTCGTTCAGCTGGTTGTTGAGGCGCGTCGCCATCGGGCTGCCGACCGCGGCGCCGAACGTGATGCCGTAGAGCGTCGCGAGCAGCGCCATCGCCATGGCGCCGCCGAGGTTGCCCGACTCGGCCGCCATGTTCTTGAAAAGCTGGACCATGCCCGTCACCGTGCCGACCATGCCGAACGACGGCGCCATGCGGCCGATCAGGTCCCAGCCCTCGATCATCGGCTGATTCACGGCGATGTAGCGCGTGCGCATCTCGGAGAAGCGCTCCACGAGCGCAGCGCCCGTGAGCTGGCGCATGAGAGCGTCCGCGGCGACGCGGATCTCGAGCGTCGGCCCCTTGTCGGCCATGTCGAGGACGACCGCGCGGCGTCCTTCGCGCCAGGATTCGCGCAGGCTAATGAGCGAATTCTGCGTCTTGCGCATCTCGTGCGTGAAGATGCTGGTGGTCGGCAGGAGGTCGCGCAGGCCGATGAACATGCGTAAAAGCGCCCGCCAGTCGATGGCGAGACAGAGCGCGCCCAGGACGCCGCCGAAGACGACGAGCGCGGCGTGATAGTCGAAGAACGAGAGCTCGCCGCCGGCGCGCTCGGTGACGGCGACCTTGAAAACGAAGATCAGGATCGCGAGGCCGACGAGCGGCGTGATCATGGCGTGGGAGCCCTCGTTGCAAGCCGCGAGTTTCTCGGGGACAATACGCTAACTAATATGATGAATGCGAAACCGTCCCTCAAAGATACAGACACCCGAGCGCTCGTGTCAAAAGTGGGCCGAGCGGCTCTCCTTTTCGTCGCGACCGCGCTCCTCTCGGGGTGCATCTCTTTCGTGCGCCCGGAGGGCGAGTGGGCCGAGTCCCCGGATTTGCGACTCGACGCGGAAGCCCTGGCGGGCGTGAAGCTGCGCGTCGACTGCGTCCTGGACAGCGGTGACGATCAGCCGCCGTCGAAGGACGACGGCCCAAACTGCGGCAAATTGCGCGTCGAGCTCGGCTACCTCGGCGCTACCATCCTGATCGAAGACCCGCCAGAGGCCGAAGACACGGGTAGCGGCTCTGGAAGCGCCTCTGGCGTTGGATCAGGCGGCGGCAGCGGCTCCAAAGCGCTCGCAGCACCACGGCCACGTGGTCGCAATGACGAGCCCTTGCCGCGGCGCTACGGCGATCAGGCGAAGGAGACGCCCGACTACGCCGTCCTCTACGTCTCGCGCGCCTCCGACTCCGACTATTGCGGCATCACGATCCTGACGCTCCTCTTCTTCGGTATGGGACCTTGCCTCGAGGACATCGATTCGGGCGCCGAGCTGCGCGTGCTCGACGTCGCCCGCGGCAACGAAGTGCGCAAGACGATGTCCTTGAAAGTGCGGCGCATCCTCGGTGCCGCCGCGCTGCCGGTCCTAGGCATGCAGTATCTGCGCAAGCGCGGGCGGAACGAAGACCGCGAGATCTTCGGACGGCTCTTCCTGCGCTACTTGCAAAACACCGTGTACACGTTCGCGGCGCGCGACCGCATCGCGGCCCTCGCTCCCGGGGAGGCCCAAAGGTGAGCCCCTTCCTGATCGCGATCCTCCTCCTCATCGGCATCGGCAGCCAAGGCGAATGGCTGATGACGCCACAGACGCGCTACGAGCTCGGTTTAAAGGAAAATCGCCCGCCGCCATGCCGGCCGGCGACGCGCGCGGAGCTGTCAAAGGACGGGCTTGCGCCCGAGGGCAAGGCCTCGACCTTCAATTTGAAGGGATTCTGGGTGTGCGAGGCGCGCGCCGTGCGCTTCGGCGACCGCGACACGTTCGCCGACTACGTCTCGCAGCACGCGGTGAAAAAGGCGCAGGCGATCGCCCGCAGCCTGGCGCAAGAAGATCGCGCCGCGCCGTCCGTCTGGTCGGTCGAGGTCGAAGCCGACGATCCCGACGTGAAGCATTACGTGGAGACGATTTGGCGCACGGAGCTGGTGCAAGCGTTAGGTAGCGGCCGCGTGGCGCGCCGCGCCGTAGATCCTGAAGTGCGCCGGCTGGTGATCTCAGTACGACGCGTTCAGGACGCCAACCTCTTATTCAGCGTCTATGCCTTCGACCGCCCCAAAATCGCCGGCGAGCCCGCGACCTGGAGAGCCCTATGAAGCTCCTCCAACCACGACTCCCCGCGCCCGCGCTCGCGCTCGTGAACGTCGTCGTATTCGTAGTCGTATTCGCATTCGGTTTCGTAGCCGCCCCCCCCGCCCAAGCCACCACCCCCCCCGACGAAAAACCCGTCCACCTAGACCTCCGCCTCATGGGCGCCGACCTAGTCGACGACATGGTCTTCTCCTGGGCGAAAGATCAGCCCTTCCGCGAGACCCGCGCGGTGACCCTCGTCGAGGTGACGGCGCCGATCGGCCTCGACGACCGCTTCACGATCTTGGTGGAGAATCGGCTTTTCGAGCTGGTCCGCGCCAATCCGGGGCTACCCGTGAAGCTCACGCATTGCAGTATCTGTACGCAGATGGTGGCGAAGTCGACCCAAAGCGGCACGACCATCAGCCGCGGCATCGACCAGCCGGAGGTCCTGACCGGGCTCCTGCAGGCTTCACCCGAGCGCCTCGCGCTGAGCCTGTCCTTCGAGGCCGAGGCGCGCGACCTCGTCCTGCGCGCCCAGATCTTCGAGTTGAAAGGCTCGCAGGCGATCGTCTGGGCGAAAAGCTACTCCACCTCCATGTCGACGCGCCGCGTGCTACGCGAAGCGACGCCGTTGATCTCCCTGGAAGAGGCGCGCAAGCAGCAAAAAGAGCTGATCCAGGGCCGCGACGCCTTCGAGGTGGTGACGCGCTTCTCCGTGCGCAGCTTTACCCTGAGCAACACCGCGTTCGGCGAGACGACCGCGCCCCTCATCTTCTTCGAGCAGAGCTTCGAGGGCGTCCTCCTACCGAACCGGGCGCGGCGCGCTGCCGTCACGGTCGGCTTCACCAGCATCAAGGACTCGATGCAAGGCTTCAGCGTCGGCGGTCACCTGGCCCAGCTCCTCTTCGGCGACACGCCGAGCCTGGCCAACCCCGACGTCTACATGTTTGGCGGCTTTCATTACGTGCGTCTGCGCGGTCCGGGCGCTTTGCCGTTCGGCGCCGAGGAGATGGACATCGACAATCTCCTGCGCGAGCGCGACGAGCCGAAGGCGACGCTGCTCATGTATCGTCTCGGCCTCGAGACGCACATCAAATATCGCTACGGCGCGATGGCGTTCCTCGAGTACTCGCCCCTGCTGAAAGACAGCGACACCATCGCCTCCGACCGCTTCATCGGCATCCCGTACCAAGACATGGGGATCGGCATGGTGATCCGATGGTAAGGCTCGTCCTCGCGCTTTTTGTCGCGGCGCTCCTGCCGTCGCGCGCTTTCGCCGTCCTGGCGCAGACGGGCAAGGACCTTGCCGTGCTCGAGGACTCTTTCCGCCACCGCATGGAGACCGAGCCGGGCCTCAAGAACAAGATCGTGCCGATGCTCCTGGCGCCGCCGAAAAACGTCTGGGTGGAGTCCCGCGACGACTTCGGCAGCTCCGCGCTCGCGGTGATCAAGAACGTCATCCCGGACGCAGGTACGGTCATCATCTGTCCGGACTGCGATACGCACCGCCTCCACATCCAGCAGAATCAGAGCGTCTCGATCAGCAACGGCGAGCTCGCCCTGGGCGACATCGCGCGCTTGCGTCAGGATCCCCGCTTTCGCGCCGCCAAGAGCGTGGCGACCGTGCGGGAGACGCCGTCCGGTGTGGAAATGCGCGTCATTGGGCTCGACGACGGCGCGCTCCTCTTCTTCGCCTTGGCCGATAGCTCCGAGCGGCTTTCGGATACGAAGCCATACCTCCACCTTTCCCGCGAGCTCGAGCGTCGCAAGTTCGGTGAGTCGCTCGCCTACATCTTCCTGAACCTCGGCGCTTACCCCACTGGCACGTTCCAGCTGGAGTATCTGGAGCAGTGGGGAAGCCTCAACCAGCACCTTTCCGGCGTCGTCCTCAGCCTTTTCAGCCCGACCTTCGCGCTCGGCGCCACCTACAAGTACATGATGCCGACCTTGCGCAAGCTCAACTTCAACGGCACGCTCTTCTACCCGTTGCAGAATGCCTTCGGCGCCGGCCCGATCGGCGAAGACGACGACGACCTGACGAAGAAATTCGTGTTGCAGATCGGCGCCCAGTACGCCTTCTCCACCACCTTCGGAATCTTCGCGATCGGCAACACCGACAACACGCTCTCGCTTGGCATCAGCCTCTTCAATCCGTTGCTCATGCCGTTCATGCTCTAGGGGGATCCATGCGTCAGCTCGCCAAGCTCCTGCTCCTCGTCCTCGCGGCGGCGGCCCTCACGGGCTGCATCTCCGGCCGCGAGTTCTGGAACTACGTCGTCGAGGACGAGGTGCACTACCCCTTGCCCGACCGCGAGAAGGGCACGCCCGACAAGCCGGCGATGCTCTCCCCCTACAACGTCAAGGTGGTCTACAACGACGGCTCGACGATGACGGAGGTGATGATCCCGATCCTCTCCTCCGGCCAGCAGATTTTGGTCGACAACAAGTCGAAGGACGCCGCGCCCGCGCTGTCCTTGGTGCCCCTGCCGCCGACCGCCGCCGACAAGAGCGCGGAGGACGCCTACCTCTCCAGCGGCCAGCCGGTGCAGGCCAAGGCACCGACGACGAGCATCGTGCGCACGCACGAGATGATCCGAAAGCTCGTGCGCGACGGGAATTTCGCCCTGGCTTTGCAGTACGCGGACCAGCTCCTGGCGAAATACCCGGCGCACGTCGAGTCGCTCCGGATCAAAGGCTCGCTCTTGCTGAAGATCGGCGAGCGCGCGGCGGCGCTCGAGGCCTATCGCAAGGCGGAGGAGATCGAGCCCAATCGCCGCGTCGCGGCGCAGATCGCGGAGCTGGAGCGCTCGCTCTCGGGCGCACCGGCTTCGCCGAAGGATGAGGGTCAGGCGGAGCCCGAAGCGGAAGGTGGAGCGGAATGAGGATGAAGATGACGTGGAAGCTGGGACCCTTTCTTCTCGTGAGCTCGGCGGCCTTCGCGCAAAAGACGCAGATTCCCCCGGGGATCGCCGCCGAGACGGCGGGCATCGCCGACCGCTTCGCCGCCGTGCTGGAGGAGGAGTGCCCGAACAACATCTGTAGCGCCGTCGGCTGCGAGACCACGCGCTTTTTGACCTTGGACGAGCGGCAGGGGTCGTCGCTCCCCGGCTTGGATTTCGAGGATGCGCCGCCGAAATCCGTGCAGTACAAGCTCGCCTCCGTGCGCTGCGAGTTCACCTACGAGCCGGGAATGGACGCGAAGCAGCTCGCGAGCTTGCGCCAGCGCCTCCTGCAGAAGGTGAAGGCCACCGGCGTCGCGCTCCAACTCACGAGTCGCATGCTGAATCCGAAGCCCGACGTCGTCAACGCCACGAAGCCGCCGGAGCTCTTGCCGCAGCAGCCCGCGCCCCCGCCGCCCCCGCCGCCGACCGTGAACGAGCAGATCGCCGCCTCGCTCATCCCGGTCCTGCCGTGGCTCGCCTGCGCGCTCGTCGGCATGTTGGTGCTCCTCGGCTTGATCTGGGGCCTGCGCCGCCTCGGAAAGACGCGGCCGAAGGACGAGATGGCGCCGCGCGTGGCGCTGCCGACGGAGGTCGACTCGACCTCGCTCGCCGTCAAGGCGGAAGCGCCCGAGGCGAATGCCTCGCCTTACATGCTGATGACGAAGACGGAGCAGCTCCGAGGCGCCCTCGCCGAGTCGCCCCTTCTGACCGAGCAGGTCCTGCGGCCGCTCCTCGAAAGCGATCAATACGACGAGCTCTGCCTCTTCCTCCGCCACTTCGGCCCGGAGCCCCTGGCGAGCCTGAAGAAGAAGCCGCAGCTCGCGTCCAAGCTTTCGCGCCTTTCAGAGGCCTATACGCAGGAAGTAAGCCTGGAAGCGGGGCCGAAGAAGACGACCATCTCGGATTCTTGGAACTTCCTCGAGCGCGTCGAGCGGCGCCTAGTCGGAGCGAAGGTGCGGCTCACCGACGAGACGGCGCTCGAGGACGAATTCGCCTTCATGGCGAACCTCACCGTCGACGAGGCGAAGGGCCTCCTCGCCGAGCTCAGCACCACCGAGGCCGTCGTCGCCATCGCCAACATGCCGCGGCTTCTGCGCGACGATTTCTTCGCCGCTTCCGACGCCAGCTTCCTCTCCGCCTTCGTCGAGCAGCTGGCGACGGTCGACAAGGTTCCCGATCCGGTCGTGCGCGGCACGGCGCGGAAAATGCGCGAGATCCACGAGTCGAGCCACGGCGATCTGCGCACCGTGCCGCTCCGCCGCGTGCCGCTCCTCGAGCAGGCGTTGAACGCGCTCGGCCCAGACGAGAGGAAGGAGCTGTGGCAGGGCATCGCGAAGTCGCGTCCCGAGCTGGCCCAAGCGGTCTCGCCGCGGATCTTCCTCGACGCCTCCCTCGCGCATCTTCCCGACGCGCTCCTCACCGAGGCCTTCTTGGCCCTGAATCCCAAGGCCGCGGCGGCGTATTTGGAGCAGCACGAGGCCAGGAAGGAGATCCTGGGCCGCCTGAAGCCGCGCCTGGCTGAGTCGATCGGACGCTATCTCAACGCGGCGCATCCGGACCGGGCGCTGGCGAACGAGGCCCGGACGCAGGTCTCCGCGTTCGTCAAAGAAAAGGATGCGCAGGGTCTGATAGACCTCGGCGCCATCAACGCGAAGGTCATCAAGTGATGCTCCACGCGGCGCGCATCTTCGTCCTCCTCTTCGTCGTTGCCGGGCTCCCCGGCTGCTACGAAGGCTGGGAGTACGACAAGAAAGACGGCTCGGGTGACGATCCCACGCCGCCGCCGCCGCCAATTCCCACGATTCCGCCGCTATTCTACGTGCTGTTCGAGCCCATCTACCTGACCGACGACGCGGTCGCCGACGACGGCTGCTTTCCGAACGACGGCATCGCCGAATTCAGAAAATCCGAATGGGCGCAGCGCGTCGCCTCGCTGTCGGCGGCGCTCGCCGGCATCGCGCAGAACTTCGTCCTCCGGCCGCGCCCCGTCACGAAGGACGACTGCGACACGCTGACCGTCGTCCGCGGCGCCGCGATCAGCGCCAAGCCTTGGGCGCCGGATCCCGATCCGGCCGACGATCCGCTCGATCGTCCCTTGATCGAGCTGCGTGCCGTGTTTTGGGAAGGGGACGTGGAGCTCGACCCGCCCGATGTCGTCCTCAAGCCGAACTGGTTCGCCTGGGACAAGATGGTGCAGAGCGGCCGGAAGGCCCGGACGGTGACGCACTTCGTCCTCGAGCATTCGACCGAAGGCTATTTCTCCTCGTGGAGCGGCGCCACCGCGACCGACGCCCGCGTCGACGGCACCCCGATCGACAACGTCGATCCGTCGGACGCCGGCATCGCCGCGCGCGCCGCGACGATCAAGGCAGACACGGCACAGGTGGTCCAGTGGCTCCTCTCCCAACCGTGACCCGCCCGTCCCCGCCCGCGCTCGCGCTCGCGCTCGCGCTCGTCGTCGTAGGCGTAAGCGCCAACGTCACCGCCTGCCGCAAAGTCCCCCTAATCGAGCAACAAGGCAGCTTCACCGCCGCCAACGCCCACTGGTTCGGCAACGAGAACGTCGCCTACGTCTTCTTCTCCGTCGCCGAGGACCCGGCGCTGCTCGAGCAGGCCTTCTGGGAGATGCGCTATACGCTGAAGACACCCGCTGGGGGCACCGAGATCCACGACTGGGCGCGCATCGACTTCGCCGCCGGCGTGCACGAGCACTCGGTGGAGAGCTGCGGCGCACGGAGGATCTGCGGCAGCTACAGCTTCGTGACCGACAAGCCTTTGGACTCGATGACAGTGCGCGTCAACTACAACCCCGACGCCTCGCTCTTCCTCGAGCTCGAGGCCTCCGTCCAAGCGCACCCGGCGGGCACGGATGCGAGCGCCCACAGCGCCTTTCTCTACGGCGTCTGGGACGTGACCAACGAGCACGTGCAAACCCGGGTGCACCACAACTTCGGCGCGCCGGGCGACGCGGAGATTCTGAGATACGGCATGCGCCGCCGTTTTCGCATCCGCGAGCCCGCGCTCGTGGCGACGACGGCGGACGAGATCCAGACGGCGCGCGCCCAGGGCTCCGACTTCCTCTTCACCCCGGCTTTTTGCGCGCCCGCGGCGGCGGGCGCCGTCTCTGCCGAGTTCGTCGGCGAGAAGAGCTGGCTCCCGCCGCGCTTCGATCCCGCCGGCGGCGAGCGCGGCGTCTGTTTCACCGGCGAGTTTCTCGACAAGAAGGGCGCGCGCCTCTTTCTCGGCAGCGGCTACGCGCAGAAGAACCCGGAGCTCGGGCCCTCGTCTTACACCTTTCTCACGCCGCTCCGGAAAGCGATCGAGATGCCGATCGTCTTGCGCTACTGCCAGGACGATCCGCAGGCAGATCAGGTCACCGACGCCGACTTCTTCACCTATCAGAAATACATCCTCGGGCTTCCGGACCGGCCGGTCGATCTCTGCTTCCGCGTTGGCAAGGAGGCCGAGTTCAAGACCGCCTTCGAGACGCTGATGGTCGAGCGCCTCACCTTGGTGAAGCAAGAAAGCTCCGACGGCCGCGACTTCGTCTTCGTCGTCCTATTCCATCAGAACCTGAGCAAGGAGTTCCGGCGTTTCCACCAGATCATCGCCGAGTCCTTGTCGGCGCAGATCGCGAGCGAGGCCGCGAACGTCTCGCCTCGGCTCGTCGGCGGCTTCGTCTACGACAGCCGCACGGATTTCCGCCCGACGGCAGCGCAGCGGAAGCTCCTCTTGTGGTGCCCGCAAGCGATTACACCGGAGGAATTGATTTTCGACCCGCAGCCCGCCGGCTTGAACGAGAACTGCTCGGTGACGCCGACGACCAACCTCGACTTGACGGTGATCAACTTCATCACGCCGATGGGCGCCTTCCCGTCCCTCGCGGACTACCAGAAATACGTCGACAAATACGGCGACCGCGGCCTCGCGAAGAATCCGAGCGTCGGCTTCAGCTCGGTGCCGACCGGCGCCAACACGCGGCAGGAAGCGGGCAAGCAGGTGACCTTCCACGACGGCGAGCGGCTCGTCCTCTCCGACGGTCAAGTGATCCGCCTCTGTCTAGACAAGGGCGGCGCCGAGATCCTGGGCAATCTCCGCTTTCGCTTGGACGACATGCCCGCCGAGCAGGAAAGCTTCACCATCGTCGAGGCGGCGGCGCTGTGGATGTCCGATTCGGCCGCGGGCGAGTACCGCGTCGGGACCGCCTGGGATTTTCCGTACATCGGTGCAGTAAGCTACACCTCCGCCCTTACCGGCAACGTCGTCAGCGTCATTCCGTTCCAAAGAAGCTTCAAGAACCGCGAGGCGCTCGGCGATCCAAAGTGGGGGATCGACCGCTGGAACATCGGGGACTACATGCAGGTGTGCCGGCGTTTCTGCGATCATCCTTTCTTCGACGAGGGCGGCACCTACCAGATCCACGCGCCGTGGAAAGAGAAGGAGGGCGCCTCCTGCCCGGCCGCGATCCATCCCACTTTCGACGCGGCGAGCGCCGGAAAGGAGACGCCGGCGTGACGCGAGCCCGCTTCTTTCACGTCCTCTTGTGCGCAGGTCTCACGGCGCCCGTGGCCGAGGGCGCCGACGTCCTGACCGGCGGCGTCCTCGTCGACGAGGTGATGTCCCAGAGCACCAGCCCGCACGCGTACGACTGGCGCAAGGCGGTGGTCGAGGCCGAGGTCGGGGTCGACTACGTCGACGAGGCCAACAACTTCGACGGCAACGGCTGGCACGTCGGCGCCCAGATGCCGTTCGACAGCGGGATGATGGCCCGGATGGTGCTGCGCCGCATGTACGTGCATCCTTCGCGCGCTGGCGAGCTCTTGGAGAAGACGCCGTACCGGCAATCGGCGCAGGTGACGCGCTACGAGGTCGGCGCCGGCGGGGGCTACGCGCTCCTCGAGGGGCGAAGCATGACGCGGCTGTCACCTTGGCTGAGCGACTTCGAGCACGTGCTCTACCTCACCGGCATGGCGCACTACAACGAGCCGAACGCCCAGACCTTGCCGAAGAAGGGCGACGACACCTCGCGCTTGCCCGGGCAAAGGAAGGCGAAATACGTCTTCGCGCTGGAGGTCGGCCTGCGGCTGCAGATCTTCGTGCCGAAAAACGTCGGCTTTTTTCTCGAGATGGACCGGCAGGCGGGCTTGCGTGGATCGGCGCCGGGGCTCGGCGCGTGGCAGCACTTCTCGACGGGCGCGATGTGGTCTTTCAACTAAACAAGATATTTCTAATGATCGCCCTCCTCCCTGCGACCGCGCAGGGCGAAGAGCCCGAGCCCGAGCTCTCCCCCGCCGAGGACCCCGACGTCCCGTGGTGGTCCAGCCGAGATCCCACCGGGGCGAAAGCCGGCCCGATCGGGGACGACGTGACCGCCCTCTTCGCCCCGCCGCCCGCGGCCTCGCCGGCGCTGGCCGCGGCGCGCGCGGCGCTGGAGGCGAAGGACCTCCCGCGCGCGGCCGAGCTCTATGCCGCGATCAAGGCCGGCACCCCCGACTGGAGCCTGAAGCTGATCGATGCCGCCCGCATGCACCTCCTCGCCAACCGCCATCAGGAAGCCTGGCGGGTGGCCGAAGTTGGTCGGCGGCTGGAGCTGGACGACCCGTTCTTGGGTTACTACTCGAAAGTCTCGGCCCTGAAATCCGGGTCCTGCGCCACGAGCCTCGACGCCAAGCCGCATCTCTTCGACCTTCTGACCAAAGCCTATGCGTTTCGCTACGCCTCGCGTTATCGCGACGGCCGCTACAACGGCGATCCCTACCGTTTGGCCGCGACGGGCCGCCGCCAGACCCACCTCGCCTTCGAGTTCCCGCACTTTCTCGGAGACATCCCGAAGGCGACGCTCATTTCGACGAAGGGCTGCCGCTTCCGCCACGGCGAGTACGCCGATGCGCAGGGGGTGAAGCGCGGGGAAAAGCTTGCGCTCGTGGAGTACGTGCTTCTCTCCGAGGCGAAGCCCGAAGACGGCGGTTTCGCCGCGCCCTTGCCCGGCCATGACGCCGTCGTCCTGCGTCTCTTGGCGCTCGCGCTGGCGGACAAGGACAAAGAGACGATCGCCGAGGTGACCAAGCGCTATAAAGACCGCGATGCCGCCGGCTGGATCCGCGTACCCGAGCCCGAGCGACGCTTCGCCTGGCAGAAGCTCATCGAGGCCGGCATCTTCGCGCCGATGCCCCTCGGCGAGAAAGACCCGCGTTACGAGACGGTGGCCCAGATCATCCTCGCCACGCCCACGCCCGACGTCGCCGCCTGGCTCGGCGCCGTCGATTTCGACAAGTGGTCCTTCGGCCGCCAAAAGGAGCTGTTCGACAAGCTTTTGGCGATCGACGGCCTGCCCATGCGACCGCGGATTCTCTTGCGCCGCGCGCGCCTCGCCTTCGAGGAAGGGGACTTGACCGGCACGCTCGGCATGGTGCGGCGCCTGACGATCGAGCCGGAAGGCGAGGGAGACGACGTGGCGATGAACGGCGCTCTTCGCCTCGCGGTCGCGATTTTCCGCGAGCACCAGTACGACGAGGCGATGCTCGGCGCGATCCAGGGCTCCTTGCCGACGGCGCGCTGGGGCCAGGTTTATCGCGCCGTGCTGCTGGAGCAGGCCTTGGCCGGCTCGGTGAAAGCCTACGACCGCCTGCTCGTGCGCATCAAGACGAGCCGCACGAACGCGGCGCGAGAGCTCTCCGGCACCTCGGCGGAGCTCCTCGACGCGCTCGCACGGCGCCAATTCCCGCGCTTCGACGGCATCTTCGACGCGCTGGCGAAGACCGGCGCAAGGCCGCCGATGCCGGTTCTACGCACCCTGACACAGATCGCCGAGCGGGCCGCAGGCGTCACCGCAGAGACGCGGGAGTCGCTAAAACCCTATCAAGCGCGCGTCGCGACCTACCTGCGCGAAGAGTTGGCGAAGGGCGGCACCGGCGGCAATCATCAGGCGCTCGCCGAGCTCCTGCAGGCGTTCACCGTTGAGGACGACGCGTGGCAGAAGGGCGCAGCCGCGGCGCGCCGCGGCATGACGCAGATCGGCGTCGTCGACCTCGAGCAGGACGCGGCGCTGGCGAATCCTTACTCCTGGAACGCACCTTCGAGCCTGCCGCTGCGCGATCTTCTCGCCGTCCCCGACGCCGCGACCAAGCGCGGCTGGGTGATTCGTTGAAGGACCTCGAGTCCCTCGGCAGGGTCACGGCTCCCGAGCTTTCGCTCCGGCTCGCGAAGGCGAGCTACGTCCTCCTCTGGATCGCGATCTTTTGGGCGCTGATGATCGGCCCCGAATTTCCCGAGGCGCTCGGCCCGGAGGCGCCCTCCGTCGCCGAGGTCCCGCCGCCGCCGCCGCGGCGCGTCGGCCAGGCCCCGGCGCACGGCAAGCTCGCCTCCTTCCAAACCGATGCGCCGCCGCCGATCGATCGCGAGGCGTTTATCGCCTCCTTTCGCCGTCAGGCGCAGACGGAGGCGCTTCGCTGCCTGCGAGACGCGGCGCCCGGCCCCGCCTCACTCCACGTCGCAGCGACGCTGCTGAAGGCGGGTAAACTGAAAAACCTGAGGGCCGTCGGTGTCCCCGGCGCCGGTACCGAGCCGCTCCCAGGCTGCCTCGGCCCCGCCGTCGAGAAGATGGACTTCGCCCCGGTGGCCGCGGCCCTGGAGGTCGACAGTCATGAGCTAATGTGGCGTCTCGATTGGTAAATCGGTGATTTTGTATACGGGTGTATACGAAAGCTTGCCGGAAAACCTCCAATTATCCCGGATTCGGCCGAAACGTCCCCATGTTGCCGCACAGCTTCGCGGCCGCTCCTCAATGGAAAGGGACGAACCGATGATGAACTATTCCCGCTTTCTCGCCGCGCGCCTCGCCGCGCTCGCGTTGATCGCCACGACGACCGCCTGCGGTGCCTTCGAGCGAAAAGACGAGAGCGGGGGCAAGGCGTCGAAGACCGAGCCGGCGCCCGTCAAGCCGGCCGATCCGACCAAGCCCAGCGATCCGAACGGCACGACGCCCGGCGGCAAGCAGCCGAGCCCCTTGGCGCTCACCGGGGCCCTAGTGACCTTCCCCGACTGTAGCGCGGTCGAGGCTTACATCGAGAACGACGAGATCGCCTCGATGCGCCGCCAGATCGAAGACCAGATCAAGTGGCTGGAGAGCCCCCAGTCGATCGGCGGCGATGCCAAGTCGAGCGTCGCCATGCCGGGCGCGGCTCCCGAGAGCGCCGTCGAAGCTTCGGGCGCCAGCGACGGCGGCGGCGATGCCGCGTCCGGCCCGAAAGAGCACACCGGCACCAACAATCAGGTCGAAGGCGTCGAGGAAGGCGACTTCGTCAAGAACGACGGCACCCACGTCTTCCACGCCTCGCGCGGCAAGCTGCGCATCTTGAAGAGCTGGCCCGCGAACGAGATGGGCCTCGTCTCGACGCTGGATCTCGAGGGTCGCGCGTTCGAGCTCCTCCTCGACGAAGCGAAACATCGCTTGGTCGTCCTGTCGCATCCGCGGATGACGGCCGAGGACCTCGCGGCCGAAGCCGCGAAATACTCCGGCAGCAATGGCGGGATGGCGGAGCCCGCCATCGACATCGCGCCTTTCCCGAGCAACATGCCGCGTTTCGACCGCGAGCGCGTCGAAGTCTCGACCATCGACGTCACCAACCCGGCCGCCCCCGCGCTCACCGGGAAATTCATGCTGCGCGGCAACCACCTCGCCTCGCGCCGCATCGGCGGCGCTGTCCGCCTCGTTCTGCAGACTTACCGTCCCTATTTGGACGGCTTGAAGATGTGGATCGACTATCCCGAATCGCAGACGCTGAAGAAAGACGAGAAGATCGCGCGCCTGAAGGCCTTCGTCTTGGAGAACGAGGCGCTCATTAAGGCAAAGGACTTGAAGTACTGGCTCAACTTCGACGCCGACTTCAAGCTCGGCACGGCCGGCGTGAAGGAGCCGCTGGTCGACCTCGGCACCTGCTCGGGCATCCACGCGCCGACCGTCGCCTCGCAGTCGGGCCTGACGCGCGTCGCCTCGCTCGACCTCGACCAAGGCACGATCTCCGAGACGCTGCTGCTGAGCCACGTCGACGAGGTCTACGCTTCGCTCGACAACCTCTACCTCGCCTCGCGCTACTGGTGGTGGAGCTCGGACAGCCGTGACACCGACGCGACCTTCGTCCACAAGTTCAACCTGAAAGATCCGGCCACCGCCCCTTATCTCGCCTCGGGCCGCATCGAAGGCATGCCGCTGAACCAGTTCTCCTTCGATGAGTTCGACGGCCGCCTGCGCGTCGCCTCGACGCACACGAAATACTCGCCACAGCCGCAAGGCGAAGGCGTCGCGACCTCGGGAGCGAGCGTTGGCAGCGCCGGGACCGCCGTTTCGGCCGAGGCGCCCGTCGCCGAGGACGCGCCCGCCCCCGATGCGCCGAAGGCCGGCCTGGCGCTCCAGGAGTGGGTGCCGCCAGTCACCGTCAACCGCATCGTCGTCCTCGAGCAAGTCGGCGCCGAGCTGAAGCAGGTCGGCATCTCCGAGGACCTCGCGCCGGGCGAGCGCATCATGAGCGCCCGCTTCCGCGGCCCCCGCGGCTTCATCGTCACCTTCCGCCAGGTCGACCCGCTCTTCACCTTGGATCTCGCCGACCCGGCGGCACCGAAGGTCATGGGCGCCCTGAAGATCCCCGGCTACTCGTCCTACATGCACTTCACCGACGACACGCATCTTCTCGCGGTCGGCCGTAGCGGCGACGAAAGCGGCTTGAACGGCGGCATGAAGATCTCCCTCTTCGACGTCTCCGACCTCGCGAACCCGCTCGAAGTGCAGAAGCTCGAGCTCGGCGGCGACGGCAACAGCCAGTTCTGGTCGGATGCCGAGTGGGACCACAAAGCGTTCACCTACTTCGCCTCGAAGAAGCTGCTCGCGCTGCCGATCACCGGCTACACCTACGTCGACTCGCCGAAGTACTGGTACAGCCGCTACGAGAGCTCCCTCTTCGTGTTCTCGGTCGACGCCGGAGCCGGCATCGCCCAAGTCGGTAAAGTCGGCATGGACGGCCTCTACGACGGCCTGAAGCGCGACGAGGGCTTCTGGTTCGGCGGCGCCCGCGTCAACCGCAGCTTCTTCGCCGACGACATCGTCTACGCCATCTCCGACTTCGGCGTGCGCGCCGCGAACGTCAACGATCTGAGCGCGGCGGCGCCGGTCGGATCGGTCGCCTACCAGTGCGATCAGACCTGCTTCGACCAGTGGTATTGGTGGTACTGAATCTCAAGCAACCCGTTCGAGCTCGCTCTCGGCCGGCTTCAACTTCACCGCGAGCAACGTGACGTCGTCGAGCAGCTGATCCTCTTTCTCCGGAAAGAGGGTCAGCAGCGTTTTCGGGCTCGGGCAGCCCGGTCCGTTGACGGTGAAGGTCTTGTTCAGGAACTGCTGCGCCCGTCGCGTCGGCGTCGCGCCGTTCATGTCGCCCTTCACCTGGAAGAGCTCGTAGACGCCGTCTGAATAGAGCAGGAGCACTTCGTTGGCAGACAAGGTCCCGCGCTGCGGCGGCTTCGACTCGAAGTCCATGTCCAAACCTAGGTAGTTGCTGTTGCGCCCTTGCAGGAAGCGCGGCTTGACGCCCGGTACGCCACAGATTAGCGGCGCCAGGTGCCCGGAGTTGACGTACTCCAGCTCGCCCGTCTGCAAGTCGATGGCGACGCTCGCGACGGTCATGGTCGCCTCGTCCTTGCCCATCTCGCACAGGACTTTGTTCAGGACCGTGTGCAGGCTGTCGATCGCCGGCGCCCCGGTGCCGCGACGCTCCGACTCGTGGTAGTAGAGGTCGATGGCTCCGCGCGCGAACGCCGCGAGCAGCGCCGCCCGCGTGCCGTGGCCGGTCACGTCGCCGTCGTGCACGTGCAGAAAGCGGTTGTCGACCAAGCGGTACACGTACCAGTCGCCGCCGACGCGCGCGGCGGAACGAGCCAAGGTCTCGATCTCATAGGATTTTCCGGAGTTGGTCGCCTCTTGAAGAAAGCGCGACTGCAGGATGCCCGCGGTCTCCAGGTCTTTTTCTAAATGGAAAGTGTGCGCGGCGTCGGCGCTCATCTTGCGGGCGAGCAAGATGGCGAGGGCGAGGATGAAGCCCACGATCGTGACGTCGGAGATCTCCACCGTCCAGGGGAGGGCGCGTTGCTCGACCAGGACGTCGTTGACCGCGCCGATCGCGACGAAGGACGAGCCGGCCGCAAAGACGCGGGCCGCAGCGCTGCCCGCGCGCGCGGCGACGGCGACCTCGACCATCAGAAGCACGACGGTGACGAGGAGCAAGGCTTGGAAGAAGGGCAGAGATGCGTTGAGCTCGGCCAAGCCCGTGAGTGAGCCCAGAACGGCGCCCGGCGCCAAGGCCACGTAGCCCCAGCGCAACATGAAGAGGTGGGGCCGCTTGAATCCGTCGACCGCGCGCTCGGCGAAGTCGAGAAAGAAGAACGGCGCCAGGTAGGTGGCAAAGTACTGCAAATGGTCCCAGGCGAGCGGATACGGCACGAAGAAGTAGATCGTCGGCGAATGGCAGACGAGGTAAAGGCCGTAGGTGAGGCAGAACATGCCGAAGGACAGCGCCAGGCGGGCCCGGATTGCGAGCAGAAAGAGCGTGACGATGGTGCCGCCGAGGAAGAGCGGGATGATGCCGAAAACGAGGCTCCTCAGGTCGCGACGGAGGACCTTGAAGAGCAGGTCGGGCCGCGAGCCGATGAGCGGCACGCCGTCGAGGCCGACGCGCGACTCCTTCGACGACACGACGATCTTCAGGGTCTTGCCGGCGAAATCCGCCGGCAGCGGCACGAGGTGCGGGGGCTCGCCGATGTAGGAGCGCGCGGTCCGGTCGTTCGGATTGCCGAAGCGGTAGACCTCGACGTCTTCGACGTAGGCGACGAAGCGGTGCCGCACCTTCGTCAGGAGGACGGCGGGATCGCGCCACTTCCCGGCGGAGAGCGGGATCCGGATGACGACCGGGTCGCGGCGCACGTGGTCCACCGCTGCGCCCGTGGCGTAGTAGGGGACGAAGCCGCGCCCGTAGTCTACCTCCATGCCGCTGACGGCCGTCGGCGGCACGACGCCACGCATGGCATCGTACTCGGCCTTGCAACCGGAGAGCGCGACGAGCGCCAGCGTGATTTGGAGGATGCGGAAGAGCAAAAAAATCCTTAGCGGGAAGCGACCACGCCGTTCGCGGACAGAGCGCTGACACCTTGATTCTCGGATTCGAGCACGATCTCGCCCTTGGCGACGGAGAAGAGGTAGGTCGGCCAGTTGGCGTGCCGGCCCTCGTCGAAGATCTTGCCGCCCCCGAGAAAGCCCGGCGAGTCGCTGGCGAGCCCCGGCAGAGCCTGCGCCACCGCGCGGCGCGGCTGGCCCGCGGCGTTGGCGACGGCGAGCTTGAGGACGCGGGCCGCGCGGTAGCCGATCAACTTGAAATCGGTCGGGACGACTTCGGACGGCTTGACGAAGAACTGCGAGCCGACCGTTTCGGTCGCGAGCTGCTGCGGCAGCTTGCCGTAGCTGCCGATGAAGTCGGCGAAGATCGCGCCGTTCAGGAATTCGTCCCAGGGCTCGACCAGCGCGGGCGAGCGCCATTCGTGGTTGCCGATGAGCGGGAGCTTGTCGACCATGTGATATTTGAAGAGCTTGGCGAAGTGCCGCACGGTGCGGAAGTCGTCGGGGATGAAGGCCGCGTCGAAGGCGACGATCGGCTTGAGGACGACCATACGCGGGTCGAAGGGTTGGCCCTCTTCCGCGGCTTTTTTCTGCGCCTTTTTGTAAGCTTTGCGGTATTCGTCGAGCCGCTCCTGCGCCTCCGTCTGGAAGAGCTGGCGCCCGACGCCTTGCATCGAGTCGAAGTTCCCCGGCGTGTACATCAGGTCGAAGGCGACGGCGCCGCCTTGGGCCGCGAGCGCCTTCTTGAAGTAGTCGGAGATCTTGTCGGACTTGTGGTTGTCGGGGCGGACGATGGCGACGCGTTTCAGGCCGCGCTTGACGGCCGCGGCGACGAGCGTCTCGGCCAGGCGCTTCTCGTCGGGATAGACGCGGAAGGCTAGGGGCGACGGATTGACCGACTCGCGGTCGCGAGCGAGGAGGAGGACGGGGATCTGCAGGTCCTTCGACCAAGCGGCGAGGACGTCGGCCTCGGGCTTCTCGAGGCCGCCCATCACCATCGCGACCTTGTCCTTGAAGACGAGCTCCGCAAGCTTGATCTCGGCCGTCTTCGCGACGCCGCCGGAGTCCTTGAGGATGATGACGTCCTCGAGCTTCTTGCCGCTCTCCTGGAGCGCGGCGCGCATGCCCTGGACGATAAAGTTGGCGAGCTTGGCGCGGTTGCCGCCGAGCGGCAGGATGACGCCGACTTTGCCGCCGTGTTGGCCGACGGCGTTCGAGATGGCCTGCACGATCTCGCGGCGCCGGCCGGAGTCGGCGCAGTCGGCCGGCTGCGCCGCGAGCATGCGATCCAGGGCCTGATTCTCGGCGGCGCCGGGGACGTAAGTGCCCGTCGGCACCATGGCGTAAAGCTTGCGGTAGGAGGCGGCGAACTTGTCGACGAGCTCTTGGCAGCCCATCTGCACCTCTGAGGAGGCGCCGGTGGCTGCGCTTGCGGCCGGCGCAGTCGTCCCAGCGGGGGCGCCGGGAAGGAGGACGGACGCCGTCGGCTCGGCTTGCGAGCCGAGTTCCTGCGCCCAGGCCTCGTTCCGGTCCGCGGCGCTCGGCAGATGGCCTTCGGACGCCTTCACGCCCGGCGCGCCCTTCGGCGCGGTCTTCTTACCGAGCCGCTTGGTGCGGCGCTCGGACGTCGGGTAGCCAGAGACCTCCTCCATCGTCATCGGCTTGCCGCCCTTGTGGCCCTTCTTCGATTCGAGGGCCAAGTCGTCCGGATGCACGCGCTTCGGCTTCGAGAAGCATCCCGAGGCGAGGGCAAAGATCGCGGCGAGCGCGAGGTGCGGCGTGAGCTTAGTGAGCGAAGACATCGCGGTATCCGCCCTCGGTGGTTTGGGAGAGGACTTCGAGCGCCGAGGCGTCCGCCGCGGGCTCGTTGCCTTTCAGGAAGAACATTTTAACGCCGCCTTCGGCGCGGTTGCCGAACTTCGGATGGATCGACGTCCAGACGACGCCCGATGGCGCCGTGAAGGGCTGTGGCTTCGCCACTTCCGTGAAGGCCTTGGTCATGAATTTGTCCCAGATCGGCAAGGCCAGCTTGCCGCCGGTGGTGTCGCCGTGGATCGAGGCGTGCTCGTCGGTCCCGACCCAAACGATGGTGGCCAAGTTCGGCGCGTAGCCGCAGAACCAGTTGTCGGTCGAGTCGTTCGAGGTCCCGGTCTTGCCGGCGGCGACCCCCGAGAGGTGGGCGCTGGTGTAGCCGGTGCCCATCGCGAGCACGGCGCGCATGCCCTGGGTCATCAGATAGGCGATCTGCGGCGTCAGAACCTGCTTTTGGCGCTCGACCACCTCCGGCGCGGCCCAAACGACTTTGCCGGCGCGATCCGTGATCTTCGTGATCGAGACCAGCTCGGTGAGCTTACCTTGGTTGGCGAACACGGAGTAGAGGCGCGCCATGTCCATCATGGTCGCGTCGGAGCTGCCGAGCATCGAGCCGAACTCTTCCTTGATCGGGGCGCGGATGCCCAAGAGCCGCGCGTGCTCCATCACTTTCTTCAGGCCGAGCTTCTGGCCGAGCTCGACCGTCGGCGTGTTCATCGAGCGGTAGAAGGAGCGCATCACCGTCGTCTCGGTGAGCATGTCGTCGTTCGGCGTGTGCGGGCGGTAGTTGTTGATGGTGATCGGCGAGACGAAGATCACGTCGCTCCATTTCCACTTGTTCATCAGCGCGAGCGAGTAGACGACCGGCTTGAAGCTCGACCCGGGCGAGCGCAAGCTCTGATAGGTGCGGTTGAACTTCGACTTCTCGTAGTCGCGGCCGCCAACCATGGCGAGGATTTCGCCCGTGCGCGGGTCGACGGAGAGAATGGACGCCTCGACCGTCGCTTGCGTGACCTTCCCGTCCTTGCCCTTGATCGGCGAGGTGCGCTCGCGCGCGTCGTCGAGCAGCTTCGACGAGTCGGCGAGCGACTGCTCCGCCAAGCGTTGCAGGCGCAGGTCCAAGGTCGTGTAGATCCGCAAGCCGGAGCCGCCGACCTTCAGCTTCTTCTCCTGCTCGAGCTTGGCCAGGGTCTTCTTGGCTTCTTCCTTGATGTAGTCGACCCAGTAGGGCGCGATGGAGGCGTTCATCGGCACGTATTCTTCGTAAGCCAAGGGCTCCTTGAAGTGGTCCTTTGCCTTTTGGAAGGTGAGGAACTTGGCGCGGTACATCGCCTTCAGCACTTGCTGCTGGCGGCTCTTGGCGACTTTGGCGTTGCGCGTGGGATTCATGCGCGAGGGCGACTGGAAAAGGCCCGCGATCAGCGCCGACTCGTGCGGCAGAAGCGCTTGGGCCTCCTTGCCGAAGTAGCGGCGCGCGGCAGCGCCGACGCCGTAGGCGCCGTTGCCGAGGAACATCGAGTTGACGTAGAGCTCGAGGATCTTCTCTTTCGAAAGGCGCTTCTCCAGCTGGATCGCCAGCGCGATCTCTTTCACCTTACGCGCCATCGAGCGCTCGTTCGTGAGGAGGAAGTGGCGCACGAGCTGCTGCGTGAGCGTCGACGCGCCCTGTCTCGAGCCTATGCCGCCTTTGACGTGGGCCACGGTCGCGCGCAACATGCCGCGCGGGTCGAAGCCTTTGTGCACCCAGAAGTTCCGGTCCTCGATGGCGACGACGGCGTTGACGAGGTCCTTCGGCAGCTCCTTGAAGGGGACGTAGACGCTATACGAGTCGAAGTACTCGCCGATTTTCTTGCCGGCGCGGTCGAAGACCTCGCTGTTGTCGAGCGGCTTCTGCTGCACGATGATGTCGAGCTGCGCGTCGGTGATCTCGAAGACGCCGAGCTCGCTCAGCCATTTGTAGCCGAGCCAGCCGCCGCCGGCTCCGGCTAGGGCTAAGCAGACGAAGAGCATGCGCGCAGCGCGCAGGAAAACGCTGGCTTTGCGGCGCGGGCGCGCCGCGTTCGAGGCGCGTTGCAGCTCGCGCTCGAGCGTCTTCGCTGGCGGAGTGAGAGGCTCTTGCGCGGCCGGCTTCTTTTGCCCGAAAGGCACGAAGCCACCGTGGCCGCCGGAGGGCCTCTCGTTGCCGGAGTCGTCGTCTCGCTTTTGCACGCGCTGCCTCTGCGGTTTGGGCTCTTCCGTTTTTCGGCGCTTTAGCGCCCCATTTGAGCCGGCCGACTCGGCAGAAACCGCAGCCCCTTGGCTTACTTGCGCTCACGACTTGGGCCCGGGGCCCGGGAGTTTCCGGTCTCGGCTCGGGGAATGCCAAATCCATGCCGGGTCGCCAAGAAAAACCCTGGAGGTCTTGGGCCTTTGGCCAAGAGCGGTCGAAATCGGTCAAGGGTGCGGGCTCTAGGCCGATAGACAAGGGGGACTGAAGGGGGGGCGTTGTGGAGCGCAACGGTCGCGACACGTTGAGGCGAATGCGGGTTCTGGTGGTCGAGCCCGACGAGGCGCGACGCGCCGAATTGGTCCGTACCCTCCATTATCACGCCCACGCCGGCGAGCTCGAGATCGACGGGACCCGTTCCGCCGATGAGACGCTCCGTCGCTTTCATGAGACGCACCCCGATCTCATTTTGGTGTCGACCGACGACCTGGAGTCGGGCGGAAGGGACATCTGCCGCACCGTACGCGAGCTGGAGAACACCCGCCACACCGGCATCGTCTTCCTCGACAGCCGCGCCCTGGGCGACGCCCGTCTCGCCGTCGAGTGCCTCGAGATGGGGGCCGACGACGTCCTGCGCGTCGGCGTCTCGCCGGCCGAGATGATGGCCAGGGTGCGGGCGGTGCTGCGCCTCAAAGCGATGACCGACGAGCTGCGCAGCGCCAATCATCGCCTGAGCATCCTAAGCTTCACCGACGAGCTCACCGGCCTCGCGAACATGCGCAGCTTCAACCAGCGCTTCAGCGAGCTCGTGCGTCACTGCCGCAAGGGCCGCCTGGGCCTCGGCGTCGTCATGCTCGACCTCGACCACTTCAAATCGGTCAACGACACCACGAACCATCTGATCGGCAGCTTCACGATCTCTGAGGTCGGCCGTCTCATCCGCCAGGCGAACGTCCTCGGCGACCACGACGTCGCGGCGCGCTACGGGGGCGACGAGTTCATCATCGGCGTCGAGTGCGAGGACGCCCGCGGGCTCAAGGCGAAAGCCGAGCAGCTGCGCAAGATCATCGAGGCCGCCAGCTTCACGCGCGACGGCTGCACGATCCGCATCACCGCGTCCTTCGGCGTCGCTTGCGCCTCGCGCGGCTTCGACGGCCGCGCCGAGGATCTCATCAAGGCCGCCGACCTGATGCTCTACCGCAGCAAGAATCTCGGACGGAACCGCGTCAGCGCCATGCACCTGCGTTACCCGGTCGATCTCGAGAAGGTGAGCTTCAAGCACCTCGTCGACGACGGGATCGCGGAGACCGAGGCCGAAAGGGACGCCGAAGCCGAAGGTCAGAGGAACACGAAGACGCCGATCAACGGGTAAGTGGCCGCGTCGTTCCAGTCGCCCTCGAGCTTCTCCTCGTCGTCCTCGGTCTTCACTTTAGTGTATGTGACCTTCGCGTGCGTGATCTGCAGGGCCACGCCCCAGGCGCCGAACTCGAAGATCTTGCCCGCGTCGATGACGTAGCCGTAACCGTCCTTGTAGGTCGCGACGTCGTTGCCCGCGTCGACCGCCTTCGTCGGCTCGAAGAGGTAGGTGCCCGTGCCGAAAAAGCCGGAGCCGTGGAGGTAGCTCACCATCGGGCCCAGGCCGGAGATCACGGTGCCGGACTCTTCACCGGTGTCGCCGCTGAGACTGTAATTGTAGTACTTGGCGCCGAGGCCCACACCCGTAGCCATCGTGTACGCCGCGGCGACGTCGAGGATCGTCACCTCTCTTTTGGCCTTGTCCTCGCCGGCGCGGGCGAAGTCCTCGGTGCGCGTTAGGGCGAGTGAGACGTAGGAGCGGGGGCCGGCGGCGAGGGCCGAGGTCGATGCGAGGGCCAGGACGAGGACGGGCGCGAGGGAAAGCGCGGGGCGGAAGCTCATGGTTCGAACCATCCGGCTTCGGTGAAGATCTTCTCGAGGTCCGTCGTGTCTTCCGTGCGCCGGAGGCCGCAGGCGAAGTAGCCTTTGCGCGTCGGCTCCTTGCGGCACCAGACGACCTCGAGCCGCACCTCGCGCTGGTTGGCGAGGCGCAGGAAGAGCTTCGTGCCGACGTCCAGGTCCAGGGTCAACACGATCTTCATGCCGCTCTGGGACACGTCGACCGCGATGCACGGAATCTTCGATCCCGTCGCCGCGGAAATCAGGCTGCCGGTCAAGTCCCCGGTCAAGGGATGACGGAGGTGCCGGCGGAGCTCGTCGTCCTCGGTGGTCATGCAATCTCGCCGGGCGGTTGCGGAGCCGGTGCCTTTAGAGCAGTTCCATTTCGGTGATCGAGGTGCCTGACAGATTTTCCTGGAACTGGAAATCCGAGGTCGGCATGACGTCGTTGCGCTGGCCCGCGGTCTTGAAGGTCGCGAGATAGTTGTCGCAGGTCGTGTACTCGAAGTGCGCCTTGAACGGGTGGTGATTGCAGTCGACCTGCTCGGCAGTCCGCATCTTCAGGCCACAGCGGCTTTTGAAATCGATGCCCTTGCCGTCGGCCGCAGCCTGGCCGTGACGTACGTGATGTGGGCACTTTCTGCAGCTCATCGAACTCTCCCTTCCCTAGGTCGTCCGTTCGTTCCTGTCGCTTCGCTCACCGTCCCCACGCCTCGGAGCCGCCCGGCCGCGACCTTCCGTGGTCGCGCCGTGCCCGCCTCGTCCGCCGCCTTTGCCCGCCCCGCCGCGCGACTCTCATCGTGCGAGCGGCGCAGCTTGCGCCGGCCGGTGCCCTCGGTCTTCAGTCCAATGGTCCTGGGATTAGGACGATCTTAGCGAAAATTGCCGCGCTTGCAAGCGAAACCTTTTGTTATTTTTGGGGAATCCGGTTTGCGAAAAGCCAAATTTCGAAGGGATTGGGCCCGTCGCGTTGACCCCTTGACTCCCTTTTTGTTAGCGTCTAGCGCTCTAAGGAGAATCTACGATGGCATGGCTCAACCGCGAAAAAGCGCCGATCGCCCGGGGCGAACGCACGGACACTCCCGACGGTCTGTGGGAACGTTGCACGAAGTGCAGCGAGATCATCCTGAAGACCGAGTTCGCGGCGAACCAGAACGTGTGCCCGAAGTGCAACCACCACTTCCCCGTCGCCGCCGACGCGCGCATCCGCCACTTCCTCGATCCCAACTCGTTCCAAGAGTTCGATCACGACCTTTGCAGCACCGATCCTTTGACGTTCGTCGACACCAAGCCCTATGCGCAGCGTCTGGCCGACATGTACAAGCGCACCGGCCGCTTCGACGCCTTCACCGCCGGTCGCGGCATGCTCTTCCAGCGTCCCGTTCAGCTCGGCGTCTTCGACTTCCAGTTCCTCGGCGGCAGCATGGGGTCGGTCGTCGGCGAGAAGATCGCGCGGCTCTTCCTGCGCGCCACCGAGCAGCGTGAGCCCGCGATCATCTTCTCCGCCTCGGGCGGCGCCCGCATGCAAGAGGGGATCCTGTCCCTCATGCAGATGGCGAAGACCTGCGCCGCCCTGGCGAAGCTCCGCGAGAACTCGGTGCCTTTCGTCTCCGTCCTGACGCACCCGACGACCGGCGGCGTCGCGGCCAGCTTCGCCATGCTCGGCGACCTCAACATCGGCGAGCCCGACGCCCTGATCGGCTTCGCCGGCCCGCGCGTCATCCAACAGACCATCCGCGAGAAGCTCCCGGAAGGCTTCCAGCGCTCGGAGTTCCTTCTGGAGCACGGCATGCTCGACATGATCTGCCACCGCGAGAACCTGCGTCCGCAGATCGCCAAGATCTTGGACATCTTGCTCCCGCGCTCGTGAGCCGCCGCTCGGAAGAAGTGCTGCGCGCCCTGTACGCCAAGCGCCCCCAGGTCATCAAGCCCGGGCTCGACCGGATCCGCGCCGCCATGCCCTTTTTGAACGAGGGCGAGCTCGCGACGCCCTGCGTCTTGATCGGCGGCACCAACGGCAAGGGCACGACGGCTGCCTACCTCGCCCAAATGCTGGCGGCGACGGGCGAGCGCGTCGGCGTGTTCACCTCGCCGCATCTCGAGCTCTTCTGCGAGCGGATCCAGGTCCTGTCTTTGGAGAACGAGCCGGCCCTGACCGACGATGACCTCGTCGCGACGCACGACCGCCTCCGCGCGCGGATCCCCGAGCCGATTTACGAGGCGATGTCCTTCTTCGAGGTGACGACGCTCCTCGGCCTTCTGGCCTTCCACGAGCGCAAGACGACGATCAATCTCCTGGAGGTCGGCCTCGGCGGCCGCTTCGATTCGACCAACGTCGTCGAGCCGGTCCTGTCGATCATCACCTCGATCGGCCTCGATCATCAGGAGTTTCTGGGCGACACGACCGCCCTGATTGCCTTTGAGAAGGCCGGGATCATGCGTCCTGGAAAGCCGCTGATCCTGGGCGGACCCGAGGCCTACGACGCCGCGTCGGAGAAGGTCCTAGTCGACGAGGCCGAGCGCCTCGGGACGCCGATCCTGCGCGTCGGGCACAACCGCGTGCGCGTGCCTCTGCCGCCCGCGTGGAAAAAGCTGCCGCTCTTCCTCGAGGACAATCTGAAGAAGGCGGCGATCGCCTTCCAGCTGCTCGCCGACGACCCCGGCATCGATCCGGAGAAGGTCGCGCGCCTGCGGCCTCTCCCGGCGATGCGGGCGCGCTTCGAGCACATCGAGGCCAAGGGCATCGAGTGCCTCCTCGACGTCTGCCACAATCCGGCCGGGGCGGAGGCCTTTGCGAAGGCCTTGGCGCCGACGATCGCGGCCCGCGGCGGGGCGAAGCTGGTCGGCATGATGACCATGTTCGCAGACAAGGACTGCGACGCCGTCCTGGATCGGCTGCGCGCCGTCTTGGGGCCGATCCACCTTTTCCCGCTGGACAGCGAGCGCAGCTGGACCAGTGAGCGCCTGGCCGCGCGGCACCGCGATCTGCCATGGCACGACACGCTCCTCGCCGCCTTTACCGCGGCCCGCGGCGACCTGCAGGCGCTGCCGCCCGGACCCCTTGTGGCCTGCGGCTCCGTTCATGGCATGGGGCAGGTGCTGGCGTTCTTGGAAGGGTAAGAACGCCGGGCATTTGCCGGAAGCGTCGCGGGCCCGTAGACTTTCCTCCATGAGATCCGTGACCACTAAGCGCGGCGCCTGGGCGCTCGCAGGCGCGCTCGCGCTCTCGGGGGCTTGCTTGCGCGCGACCGAGGACGGCGACGAGCCGCGCTCGGACGACGCCGTGCCTGAGGTCGGGCCGACGTTCACCGAGATCTGCCTGACGAAGGATTTGCCCGCGGCGACGGCGCGCACCGTCGCCGCCGTGCTGCACGACCTGGGCGTCGAGCCGGGGAAGGGCGCCTGCGAGCTCGCGGCCGCCCGGTGGGACACGCGGCCCGACAAGATCATGACCTTGAACTACGAAGGCGTCGAGGATCTCGCGCCCGTGGCGACCTTGCCGGGCATGGTCAGGCTGTCGGTGCAAGGCGGGAAGGTGACGAGCCTCGCCTCGCTCTCGGCCGTCGCGACCTTGCAGAGCCTCGACCTGTCCGGGAACCTCGAGCTGTCGGCCGCGGCCCTGGCGCCCCTCGCCGGTCTTCCTGAGCTTGCGGAGCTCACGCTCGACCGCGTCCCCCTGCAGACTTTGGCAGGGCTGCCGTCCTTGCCTCGCTTGACCAAGCTCCGGCTCGCGCGCACCGCGCTGACGAGCCTCTTCGGGCTCGAGCGGTTCCCGCTGCTGACCGAGCTCGACGTGGCCGGCAATCGGATCGAGGACCTGACGCCGCTCGCGGGCCTTTCGGCCCTCCTCGAGTTGAAGATCGCGAACAATCCGGTGCGCGAGCTCGCGCCTCTCGCCTCGTTGTCGCGGCTGGTGACTCTGGACGTCGGCGACACGAGCGTGAGCGATCTCACGCCGATCGCTGCTTTGACGCAGCTGACGCGTTTTTCGCTGGTGCATTCCTCCGCCTACGAGACGAGCCTCGATCTGTCGCCCTTGGCGGGGCTATCGCGTTTGCAGCGCTTGAGTCTCGGCGGTCGCCCGTTGCAAGGCTTGCCTGCCTTGACGGCGCTGCCCGCGTTGGAAGAGCTGACGATCGAGCGCGCGACTTTCGCGAAGGCGAGAGCTCTCGGCGAGCTGCGGGCGGTGAAGCGTATGCGCCTGGTCGACGTCGGACTGACGACCTTGCCGCAGCTTTCCGGCCTCACCGTGCTGACCGTCCTCGAGATTGAGGCGAACGAGCTGGAGGAGCTCGACGGAACGGCGCTGCCCGTGAGCCTCATCCGGCTGGACGCCGCGAAGAATCGCATCCGGACGCTGAGCGGCATGGGACACCTGACGGCCTTCACCGAGCTCAGCCTGCGCGACGGCGGTATCGAGAGTTTGAGCGCCGACTCCTGGCCGCCGGTCCTGAAATCCCTGGACCTGTCGAAGAACGAGCTCTCAGACGCGGCGCTCGCGGCCCTGGCGACGGCGGTTTCTTTGGAAACCCTGTTGCTGTCGCGCAATGCCGTGACGGCGCCAGACGTCCTGGCGAGCCTAATCGAGCTGCAGACGCTCGATCTATCGTTCAACCGCATCCGCAGCGGGGACGGGCTGAAAGGTCTCGCGCCGCTCACGAAGCTCACGCGATTCGACCTCGTCGGCAACGGCCTGCCGCCGACGACGCCTTGCCCGGTGCCCGAAGCTTGCGTCTTCTGAGCTTCGCTCATATCGCCCAGAAAAGGGCGCCGGCTGGTCTCCCAGTCCGGCGCCCGCGGGGCACCAGCGCTTCGAATCCCGCAGCGCTCAGTTACAACGTTTCCAGCTCAACCCGTAGACCTGCGCCAACCGTCCCGACACCCGGTCGAGCGTGATCACGCCGTCGCCGCTCCGGTTTCGGCTGTTGTCCACGCGCACCTGCGCGTTGATGTTGAGCGCGCGCGACAGGCCGCAAGGCGACCAGACGTAGGCGGAGATCCCGAGCGTGTCTTTGATGCGGTAGCTCGCGAAGGTCGGGCCCGTCAGCGTCGTCGAGAGGCGCGCCTGCGCCGATTGACCTTGGAAGTAGTAGGTCGAGGTCTGCGTCGCCGAAACGCCCCGGTCGAGGGCGACGTAGCCGCGGTAGTCGACTTCGGCGACGGCGAAGGACCAGCCGGCGGGGAAGTCGAAGTTGAGCATGATCTGACAGTTCTTGCGCGACGATGACAGCGGCACGCCCGGGCCGGCTTCGGCGACGAAGTCGTCGGACTCCAGCGAGAAGCTGGTGAGATCCGAGCCGAAGCGGCCCTGGATCGTGCCGGCGGGGCAGCCTGTTCCGGCGTAGGCGATGGCGCGGACGCGAGCGTAGTCGGGTCCGGCAGGACGGGCGGCGGCGACGCCCGCGGTGAGAAACGCGAGGGCGGCAACGGCCGCGGCGCTCAGGATCTTGCTTGCGTGCGTCATTTTGATGTCCCCTTGGAAGTCTTGTGGCTCTTCACTTTGCGGGTGGCCTGCAGCTCTCCCCCTGCATCGGTTTGTAGCACGAGGCGGCGGCCGCGGGAAGGGACCCACAGAACAAAGCGTTCTGTGATCAACCAAGCAGAGTGGCGGAACGCGTCATATCGGCGTGCAGCGCGGCGATATCCACGACGACGACCGTGACGTCGTCTCCGAACGGCTCTTTCTCGCGAAAAAGGTCGAGCGCGGCGAGCACGTCGCGCAGGATCGTGGGCGCATCCTGCTCGCGCGCGCGGTCCAACGCCGCCGCGAGCGCGTTCTGGCCCCACTGCTTGCCGCGCGGATCGTTCGCTTCCGTCAAGCCGTCGGAGTAAATCACGAGGCGGTCGCCCGCGCGCAGCGGGACGTCGACCGCGTTCGTGTCGTTCTCGTCGAAGAGCCCGAGCGGCGAGCCGGCGGCGCGGACCGTCAGCACCCCCGCCTTCGCGATGCCGCGCCGTTTGGTGCCTTCGGGCAGGCGGTCGTCGTCTTTGCGCGCGGGCACCAGCAGAGGAAAGCACAGACCCGAGTTGGCGATCCGCATCGTGCCCTGCCGCAGATCGATCGCGACCGCGCAAGCGCAGGTCGTCAGCCGCCCTTGCCCCATGCCGAAGAGCACTTGGCCCATGCGCTGGAGGATCGCGGCCGGCTCCATCGGCTCGCCCGCTGCGCAGAGCGACTCCACCGCCGCGCGTGACGCCGTCGAGATCAGCGCCGCGGAGACGCCGTGGCCCGTCGCATCCGCGACGATCACGTAGCGGATCCCTTCGAGCTCGAAGTGGTGCCACCAATCGCCCGCGCATTCGTCGGCGGGCACGTACGCCGCCGCAATCTTGAGCGCAGGCGACACGAAGGTCGAAGGCGGTATCGTGATCATCTGTAAGGCGCTCGCCGTCTCCAGGGCCGCGTCGACGTGCACGCGCCGCAATGTCTCCTCGCGCTGCCGCTCCAGGTACATGATCGTCCCGCAGCCGAGCGTCGCGAGCGCGGAGGGCAGCCACGGGCTCACCACGTCGGCGAACGCGAAGCCCGCGACGCCGAGCGCGCAGGCGAACGCCGTCGCGGCGACGACGAGGACCAGGGCGCGACCGAGCCGCGCGCGCATGCCGAGGTAGATGCCGAGGACGCCCCAGAGACAGACCAAGATTCCACGCGACGGCAGCGGCCGCGTGTAGCGGCCTATCAGCACGTCGTTGAGATCCGAGACGAGGAAGTAGCCTCCAGGCTGGCGACCGTAGGGCGAGTCGAAGAAATCCGCGTTACCGGTGAACATCAGCGGCAGGATGACGACGATATCTGCTTCCTTCACGACCGAGATGTCGCCCCCGGCGCGCGCACGCTCGATCAAAGCGCGCATCGAATAGGAGCGCTTCGTCACCGCCTCTGGGGAGACGAAGCCGCCCGGCGTGCGGCCTAAGTGGTCGATCGGCATCGACTTGCCGTCCGCATACACGGCGTCGGCCGCGTCGAGCCGAATCGACTTAGCCGCGAGCAAGGGCAAGGACGGCACGACGCGTCCGCCCTCGAACGCCACGAAGGGCCGCCGTGCGCCACCCGGCTCGAGATTGGCGTGGCCAATGCGTGGCGTCGTGCCGAGCGCCGCCGCGAGCTTGGCACTGGGGCCGTAGGGGAACCCGCCGCTCGGCGCCCGCGCCGCGCCGGTCGCCAGGAAGTTCTCGGCGGCGAACGCCGGAAGGCTCAGATCAAGGAGCGGCCGATCCTTGATGGCGTCGGTCGCGACGAAGGCGCCGACCACGACCGGCGCCGCGGCGAAGACCTCGAGGAACTCCGTGAGATCCTCCCCGGGTGGCAGCTGCGCGAAGATCTTGTCGATCACGACGAGCTGCGGCTTCTTCGCCGACAAGGCGCGGACCACCTTCATCCAGTCGCTCACCGGCAGGTCCGGTGCGCCGACCATCGAGAGGGTCGCGTCGTCGTAGGCGAAGATCTTGATGCGCGGATCGAGCGGCGGCTCGCGTCCGACAGCGCGCCGGAGCGCGAGGTCCACGATCCGGGCGCTCGCCTGCTCGAGGCCGACGCCGGAAGGCGCCAACGCGAGGCCGACCGCTAGCGCCATGACCGCTAGCGCCGGCACGTAAGCGCGACCCAGCGCGCCGTAACGCTTGCCGGCCGCCAGGCGCTCGCGCAATTTCGCAATCCAATTAGGCATGTGTCCACTTTTCGGCGCCCTTGCCGCCGATGTGAGAAAGAAGCCGCCACATTTCGCGAGGCGCAGGCCAGAATCCCTGCTATCTATAAAGAAATCAGGAGGATCCCCGACATTTTCCGTCGCGCTGCAGCCCTCGTCCTTCTCGCCGTCCTGGCTCGCCCGGGGGCTGCGCCCGCACAGGACGAGGCCTTCGACGACGCCGTGGGCGCCGTCGCGGAAGAGATCGGCTCGCGCGTGCTCTTCGACGCCGACCGCGTCGCTTTCAACAAGGACATGACGCAGCAGAACCTCGAGGGCAACGTCGTCGCGATCGGCGCCGGCACCTTGATCGCCGCCGACACCCTCGCCTTCGACCGGCCGAACGGCAAGATCGAGGCGAAGGGCAGAGTCGTCGTCATGGGCAAGAACGCCGTCTTCCTCGGCGACGTCGTGCGCTACCACCTGAAGACCGGCGACTTCAAGATCGAGGGCGCCACGATGGTCGTCAACGATCCGCTCGAATCGGCGCGCGTCGTCGAGCGCATCCTCGGATTCACGAAGACCGAGCTCGGCTTCGAGCAGAAGCGCAAGCTGCGCCTAGCCGAGCTCGAGGAGAAGAAAACACGGCTCAAGGGCGAGGCGCGGCGGCAGGCGCCGAACGTGGCGGACGAGCTCGTCTCGAGCTACGCGCGCGTGTTAGAGCAGAGCGAGCTGATCGCCAAGCAGCCGAATCCTTCGCTGGCGCGCCTGCCCAAAGAGCGCCGCGAGGCCATCACGCGCCGCCGCGAGTTCTACGAGCGGAGCAAGGTCGGCGTCGCCGCCGCGACCAAGGCCGAGCTGCCCTCGACCCTTTACTTCAAGGTGCAAGGCGAGACGCTCACCCGCACGGACGGCAATGACTACGAGGCGCGCCACGCGCTCTTCACGCCTTGCCTTTGCGAGGAGGGCGAGTCGCCGGCCTGGGGCTTTCGCGCCGACGAGATGGAGGCGCAGGTCGGCGGCTACGCCGACCTCTATCACCCGGTGCTCGAGATCAAAGGCATCCCGGTCCTTTACCTGCCGTATATCAAGGTGCCGCTGAAGGACGAGCGGCAAACCGGCCTCCTCATGCCGACCATCGGCTTCGAGCCTCGGAGCGGCAACATCGTCCGCCAACCGGTGTTCTTCGCCTTGGGCGACAACGCCGACGCGACCTTCACCACCGACCTCTTCGAGAAGCGCGGCACGCGGGTCGGCGTCGAGTACCGGATTCAGCAGCGGCAGTTCTCGGGCTGGGAGCTGAACGTCGAGGGCATTCGCGATCGCCTTTGGCTCGATGACCGCTCGACGCGTCAGGACCTCTACTCGCTTTACGACGAGGGCCTAGGGCGGGCGCTCGCCGTCACACGCGGGCAGGCGCCTGCGCCCTCGGCGGACGATCCGCCCGCTCCCACGGCGCGCGGGCGCCTCGAGCAACGGCTTGGCGACCCGGTTTATTGGGACGGGATCGCCAAGGAAAAAGAGACGAGCGATCCGGACGGCCGCCTCACGGAGGCGAGCGCCGGCCGCTTCCACGATCAAATCGACGAGCACTTCGGCGCCCCGAACAACACATGGCGCGGCGCCTACGCCTGGCGCGGCGTGAGCTTCTTCGCGCCGCGCCTATCCTTGGCGAGCAACGCGGAGATCCTCTCCGACCACCGCTACACCGAGGATCTCCGCGTCCCCAACGATTTCCAGGAGGCGATGTTCGGCGGGCGCGCCGCCAAGGCGTTCTCCACGGCGAAGGCGCAGCTGCATCTGGACGGCACCGACTTTTACGCCGGCCTCGGCGCCCGTTACGGCGACAACTATCTGACCGACGAGCGCTTCGAGGGCCAGCAGATGCCCGGACGCTTTAAACTTGCCACGCGCCCTTTCAGCCTCCTGCCGAAGGGCGCGCCTTTCCCGCTCTACGGCCGTGTGGAGGCGGAACAGTCGCGCATCACCGAGTTCAAGGACAGCTCCCTAGAGAGCACCGCGGAAAGGACGCTGGGCGACGGCAACTGGCGACGCGTGGCGTTCTCGACGACGGCGCCTCTGGTCTCCGACCAGATCGTGCAGGTGAGCCATTTTTCGGTCTTCGAGGGCCGCTACGTCGACCACGCCGGCCTCGCCGAGCCGCGCAGCGAGGCGCGCACGTTCCGGACCGGGATCGACCTCAGTCTGCCGATCGACGGCAAGGGCGAGCTCCCGATCTGGCTCGACCCGGGCGAGGCCGTCTGCAATCCCCGTGATTTGACGTACTCGGAGGCCAACTGCGAGGCGCTCCTGGCCGACGCCAACAGGCCGCGGCGCTACGGCCACCACCTCATGGACTGGCGCCTGCGCTTCTCGGTGCGGCCCTCGGTCGTGCGGCGCGGGCCTTACACCGATCCGGACGAGGAGGGCGGCGAGCTCTCCTACTTCGCGAGCGACCGGTTCACGCGGCTCCCCGCCGACGAAGACGTCCCCGAGGAGGAGCGGATGAAGCCGCACCGCCGGGTCGAGCTGTCTTCGACCCATCTCTGGAAGCTCTACCGGCGCGCCTGGACCGAGACGGCGAAGCCGGGCTTCGCGCCGCCCGAAGGCGAAACGATCGAGGGGCGCGCCCGCCGCGAGCTGGAGGCCAGCCTGCGCCGCCCGATCCCGCCCGACGCGGGCACGTTGGAGCAGGGCGACAAGCGCTGGCTCGTCGACGGCGAGCAGCTCGTCGACCAGTACTACGACTCGCCCATGAACCTGAAGGCTTCGGTGGCTTACGATTTCCTCGACGCCCTGAAGCGGGAAAAGCTGCGCGCGGAGAAGGCGCCGGCGGACACCGTGCCCGAGGCGTGGAAGGACCTGGCCTATGAGATGGGGATCCGCCACTACGGCTACGCGCTGACGGCGGCCGGGACCTACGGGATCTACGTGCGAACCCTGAAGAAGCTGTCCCTGGGTCTGGCCTTGCCCCCGGTCCTCGGCACGACGATGAGCGTCGGCTACACGGTCAGCAAGAAGCTGATCACCGCGACCGAGACGTTTGAGTACACTCGGGAGCGCTCGGCCGGGGTCGATAGCACCTTGATTCCTGGGATCGTTAGCTATATACGGCTCAAGAAACGCGAGATCGACGGGCAAGCCGCTGATTACGCTAAGGACGTTTACACGGCCGTCGGGGCCGAATATCGTTCCACCTCGAACTGCTGGGGTCTGGCGCTGGCGCGGACCAAGAACTTTCTCTATCCCGAGGCCGAGGCCTCGTATCTGCTGCAGCTATCCGTCATCTTCATGGGCTTGCAGCGCCCGCTCCCGAACATGGCCAAAAAAGAACAAGGCTGAGAACGATGCATCGAGTCACGCCCCCTACCTCCACCGTCGAGTTGGCCGGCTTCAACAATTTGACGAAGGCGCTCAGCTTCAACCTGTACGACTTCTGCGCCGCCCGGAACGAGTCGGAGCGCTTGTCGTACATCCAGTACATCTCGGAGCGCTACAGCGCCAAGAAGATCACCGAGATCCTCACCGGCATCTGCGACATCATCGAGGCGAAAGTGCTCGCCGTCTCCGATCAGGACTATGACCCGTGGGGCGCCAGCTCGCTCGTCCTGATGAGCGATCTGAAGGGCGGCGGCGCGCCGGGGAAGCCGATCGGCGGCAACGTCTCGATGCACCTCGACAAGAGTCACATCTGCGCGCACACCTACCCCGACTTCCACCTCGGCGGCACGATCTGCTCCTTCCGCATCGACATCGACATCGCGACCTGCGGCGAGATCTCGCCTTTGCGCGCTTTGAACTACATGTTCCAGAAGCTGGACTCGGACGTCGTCGTGATGGACTACGTGGTGCGCGGCTTCACACGGGACAAGGAAGGCCGTCGCGTTTACATGGATCATGCGATGAAGAGCATCCAGGACTTCATCGCGCCGGACGTGCTGAAGGACTACCACTGCATCGATTTGGCGCTCCAGTCGGACAACATCTGGCAGACGAAGATGCTGCGGATGAAGCAGGCGGTGCCGACTTACTTCCGGGATCCGGTGGATCCGGGGGATGTGGCGATCAAGGCGCATATGGAGGCGATCAATCGGGAGATGCGGTCGATTCTGCATATGTGGCCGGATTGACGTGAGCGCTTCGCGCTGTCGCCGCCCCTTCGGGCGGCTTTTTTTTGCCGACGCGACGACGTCCAAAATCGTCCTCGCCCGACCATCCCCGAACGCAAATCTCGCGTCCCCGCAACCCCACCCTTGCCCGCCCCCGCACCCCGGGCCTACTCTTTCTCCACGAACCCTTTGGAGACACACCATGCACGCCCTAGCAGCAGCAGTCCTCTCGGCAGCAGCAGCAATTTCCGTGTCCACGACCGCCCTCGCCACCGAAGGCGACCCGAACGCCACCGCCGCGCTCGCCCCTCGGCCGAGCCCGGTCAAGTACGTCCTAGAGATCGAAGACGTTGACGTTGACGGCTCAAAAGCGAGCGTGCACCTCGTCGGCGGCTTCCCGGGCTCGCTCGAGTCCTTCGCGATCGACCTCGCGTTCGTCAACAACACGACGGCGACCATCGATCAGCTGATCGTCTCGGGACGCCGTGCGAACGTCGTGTGGGACAGCTTCGGCACGCAGGAGGTCACCGGCGTCACGGCGTCCCTCGACGGCGAAGACACCGACACCGTGCGCATCCGGCTCGGCGGTTTCGGCCCCGGCAAGACCTTGTCCTTCATCGGCATCGACCCCGACCTCACGGGCGAGCCTTCGTCCGGCGTCACCGTGGGTGGTCTGGACCGCGTCTTCGTCAGCGGCACGACGGCGAATCCGTGGATGCTGCGTTGGGGTTACGTGCACGACAAGGACGGGGCGATGAAGGTTTGGGTCAAATAGGGCATTGACCGCAAAGGTCGCAAAGGCTCGGCCTAAAAATTCTTTGCGCCCTTTGCGGTTTAAACCGCCTTAGTTCTTCTTCGCCTTGAAGAAGATATTGATCTTCTTCTCCGACGAGCTCACCACGATCCGACACACGTCCTTGAACGCCCCGCTACAAAGCGCCGCCTTCTGGTAGTTGCCGATCGCCTTGCCTTTGTACAAGATGTCGCCGTCGATGACCTTGACCTTGAGGCGGATCGGGTTGGTGGCGGTGCCGTTGATCTTCAGACGGACGTCGACGCGCGTCTTGCCGGCGAGCGCGTACTCGATGCCGTAGCCCTTGAAGCTGACGAGCGACTCGTAGTCGGCGTCCGCATCCGGCTCCTCGCTGCGGAACTCGGCCTCGGACAGGCCGAGCTTCAGCTCGTTCGCGTCGGTGACGAAGTTGAGGTTGCAGGTCTCGACGAACTTGCCGCCGCAGAGCTCGACGGTGTCGCCTTGGACCTCGCCGACCTGCGTCGTCACGTCCTTGTCGCCCTTCTTCTGCGTGTGCATGATCTTGCTGCCGCTCAAATTCAAAGACAGATCCTGCGTCTGTCCGGTCTGACCCTTGTGGACGCCGCGCACTTTCAAGGTCGAGCCTTCGGTCTTGGTCAGCGCCTGGATGGCGCCGCTCGAGCCGGTGACGAGCTTGCCGACGGCGTAGCCGTCCGCGGTGGTCTGGACGACGGGGGCGGGGGCGGGGGCCGGAGCGGGCGCCGGCGCTCCGGGCGTCGCGGCGACGACCACGGGCGCGGGCTCGGGCGTCGGCGCGGGCGCCGGATCCGGAGCCTTGTCCTCCGGCGCAGCGAGCGTCGCGGGAACGCCGCCGGCGAACGTCGCGCCGAGGTAGGCTTCGTCGACGAGGACGTCGGTGGCGATGTCGTACGCCTCGGGGCGACGGTGGGCGTTGAACCAAGCGAGCGTCATGCAGGAGAAGCCGTTGGCGCCCCAGCCCAAGCCCCACGAGTTCTTGACGACGAAGCACATGCCGCCTTCGTTCGGGAACTTCGCCTCGTCGAGCTTGCGCGCGCCGACGACGAGGTAGGCGTGACCGCCGGTGTGCCCGTCCTGCGTCACCGCGGACTTCGCCTTCGACGCGGCGAGCGTGATCATGCCGTCGTTGTCCCGCCAAGCATCGTCGAGGCTGGAGGCGATCGGCACCGGCAGGTCCTTGGTCGCGAGATAGGCGAGGATCTGCTCGGCCGTCATCACGGCGTTGGAGTACCAGATTTTCGGGCCGCCGCCCTTCGTCTGCCAATACGTCTCGGTCGCCTTCACGACCTTGACGGCGCCGCGGAGGCAGCTGGCGGGCTGCGGCGTCTGCAGCTCGTTCGAGCCGGCCGCCGGATTGTAGGGGCAGTCGGCCTCGAGCGGGATGTTGTAGCTCGGGTTGTTGTTCGAGGGCGCGAGCTCGCCGTCCTGGCCGGAGCTGAGGACGTAACCGGAGCCCCAGTAAGAGCCGCCGTCGGTGTCGACGGTGCCGCCGTTCTCCCAGTTCTCCTTCTTCGACATGAAGTAGAAGCGCTGCTCGGAAAGGTCGACGCCCTTCAGGTTCGGGTACTTCTTCATGATCCAATGCTCGAGCTCGCCGACGCCGGCGTGCGCCGCGCACGTGCCGCGCGCGGCTTGGTCGCGCACGGCGACGGACGCCGCGGTCGAGATCATGATCTCGCTCTTGCCGCCCCAGGCGGCGGACGTGGCGGAGACCGCGTCAGTCGCCGGGTTGAAGGTGGCGGGATCCGCGGTCTCCTTCGGCTCGTAGAGGAGCGCGAAGTGGAGGCCCGCGCCCTTTTGCTTCGGCGTGGCGCCGAGCGCGGCCGGGTCCGGCAGCTTGAACGCGTCGGTCTTGATCGTTTGTTTAGAGGCCTGCCCCGACTTCAGATAGTCGACCGTGGCGTCGTCGGTCTCGTTGACGGAGCCTTCCTCCTCCTCGATCAGGCCTAGGAGTTGCGCCCCTTCCTTCGCTTTGTCCGCCTCGGCGAGCTTCAGCGCGCCGGCGATGGCGTTGGCGTCGGAAGTCGGCGCGTAGGTCGTCTTCTCGAGCTGCGTGTCCGCGGCTTCGCCCGGCACCTCAGCGTAACGCTCTTCGTTGTCGAGCGCCTTCTCCGCGCTGTTGGCAGCGTCCTTGACGGCGCCGCAACCGGAGGCGACAAGCGTCGCGAAGGCCAAAACGAGACGGTCTTGACGAGTCATACGGGGCATCCTTTCCCGAGTCGTGGGTGAGCTCGGTTTCGGACGGACCCCGGCAAAAGCTGACGCTTCGCGCAATGACTCCAATAAATTCTGTTAGTTAGACCCTGGCGCTTTCGCGCCAGGGTCTATCCCGAGCGGAGCGAGGGATCTCGCGGCGCTACCCATAGCGTCCGTCACGCGACCCTCGCTCTCGCCGGATTCCCCGGCAATGATCATGCAGACTTTGCCTTCCCTGCTCG
>JANOTL010000135.1:0-25349 GCA_031416315.1 Pseudomonadota bacterium | reverse complement strand
TCGACGCCGACGTAGGCGATCTTGCCGGTGCGATTGCTGGCGCTGTCGCTCGGCTTCTCGGCCGGCGGGGGCTCCTTGGCGACCGCGGCTTTGCCGGTTCCGGATTGCGAAGGCTCGTCATCGGCGAATGCAGGCGCGGCGAACAGCGACAAAATGAGGGCGAGCGACGGCGCGAGGCGCATTGCAAGGTCTCCTGATGCAGGTGAGGAATCTGTGGTTCTGTGTTAAGGACTTTACGGATCTCGCGGATTTTTGTCGAGGAGCCCGGCATGCAGAAGACACGTGGCGATGCGGAGCAGGGCAAGGCCGAGCTGCTCACCAAAGCGGCGCTCGAGGCGGCGCGTCGCCTCGCCTTAAGCCCCGCGGATCTCGCATCGATCCTCGGCGTGCCTCAGGGCGCGTTAGCGGCGATGCGCGCCGGCACGCGCGTCGTCGACGGCGTTTCGGGCGAGGCGGAATGTGCAGACGCCTTGGTGCGCATCATCAAGCGACTGTCGACCCTCCTCGGCGAGGCCGACACCAACTGGCGCGCCTGGATTCGCCGCGAGAACGAGGCGCTGGGCGACAAGCCGATCATCGTCATGATTCAGCGCCGTGGTGTCCTGAAGGTGGCCAGCTTCCTGGACGCTCGCGGGAGCCTCTAGCTGGACCAACGGCTCTAAAGCTTGCGAAAAAACTGTTCGGGATCCCGCAAGAAGGCGCGGGTGACCTCGACGTGCTCGACCTCGTCGAATGGAACGAGCCTTGGCGCCCCGCCCTCGAAGGCATAGATGCGCGCGCCGGGATATGCCATGAGGAGCGGCGCATGCGTCGCGATGATGAACTGGGCGCCGCGGCCGACCATGTCCTTGATCATCGCGAGCAGCGACAGCTGCCGCGTCGGCGACAGCGGCGCCTCGGGCTCGTCGAGGAGGTAGAGTCCCTCCGGCACGAAGCGCGCCTGAAAGAGGTCGAGAAAGCTTTCGCCGTGAGAGCGACGATCCAGGCCCTTGCCGTAGCGCTGATCGAGGGCCGCTCTTTGGCCTCGCACGAGACCGGTGGCGAGCTGGCGACCCAAGCCTTCGAGGGTGCGCTCGTAGTCCTCCTCGAGCTCCTTCAGCTCGGAGCTCATGGCGCCCAAGCGTTTCGCGTAGCCGAAGAAGTCCTCGGCGCGCAGAAAGAAGCCGCGTGCCGTCTTCTTGTTCCAGACGAAGCGCATGGCCTCGGCGAGCGCGCGCGCCGGTGCAAGGGTCACGTCGCGCTCGACGTCGTCGGCTCCGATCGCGACCTTGCCGAGCGCGACGGCCATCGCCTCCATCAGGGTGGATTTGCCCGAGCCGTTCTCGCCGACGAAGAAGGTCACCGGCACGTCGAGCGCCAGCCCGCCTTCGGACGCGGCCAGGGCGCGGACCACCGGCACGTCGAACGGGAAGCCCGCGCCGAGCGCGGGAAGGCGTTCCGGGACGAGGCTAAGCGACCGCAAATGTGGGCGATTCTTAAGCACGAGGCCAGCATCGCACGGCGGCTTGCGCCGCGCAGCTCCATAGTGCTAAACGGCCCTCTGCATAAGGAGATCCCGCATGGCCACCATCACCGACACGCAACCAAACCTTCGCAAGGCGAGCCAATGGGGCGCCAGCACGGCGACCTCTTTCCTCGATGAATTTCGCAAGTTCGCCTTGCGGGGCAACGTCGTCGATCTGGCGATCGGCGTGATCATCGGCGCGGCGTTCGCCAAGATCGTCGACTCGCTCGTGAAGCACATCATCATGCCGTTGATCAGCCTCTTGTTCCCGACGGAGCAGAGCTATCTGGCGTGGAAGTTCGTGGTGAACGGCAAAGATATCTCGTACGGCCTCTTCCTCGGCGAAGTCTTGAACTTCGTCATCGTCGCGCTCGCCCTCTTCTTGTTCGCGCAGAAGTTTCTGAGCTGGGTCGCGCGCCGCCGCACGATCGAGCAAGCGGCTGCGCCGGTCGTGCCGACAAAGGAAGAGGTTCTGCTCACCGAGATCCGTGACCTCTTGGCAGCCCGCGGCAGTCCGCAATCCTCATACTGATCGACATCGCTGGACCTGGACTTCGTGCTTGCGTCGGAAAGTGGTAGTAAGTCCGGTGGTTGCCGACGTCATGCCTGCGGCTCTGCCAGGCGCTCCACCAAATCAGGCACAAGATCGCGTCCCGCCTGGGATTGCGAGAAGTCCAGGTCCAGCGTCATAGATCACTTTCAAGGCTGCACTTGCAGATGCTGGAAGACGACGTCGAGCAGCAAGCCGCGGCGACCGCTGGCGTCGGCGAAGCGCCCAGCGAGCGCGACGCGGCTGCCGAAGCCCACCAGCTGGTCGTAGCCGCGCGGCACGTGCCGGAAAGATAGCGGGAACGCGTCGACGCCGGCTTCCGCCAAGCTGGCGAGCTCGTCGGGCGAGCCCTTGCCGTCGCCGTCGGCGTCGCACCACGTGACTAGATGCGAGAAGACCGGGTCCCGCGCGTCGATACGGCCGTCATGGTTCGCGTCCCACTGCGCCAACGCGACGAAGCCATCAGGGGCGCGCGTGCCGTCGGCCAGGCGCGTGCCGTCGCCGAACAGCTCGCGGCCGTCGCGGATCCAGCCGTCGCGGTCCAGGTCGAGCGCTAAGAAGCGCTCGGTCGGCGCGAGCCAGTCGACGAGCACGGTCCGGCCGTCGCCGTCGAAGTCGAACGCGGTCGGCGACGCATCTGTGGCCGTGCGGGTCGCGATGCGACCGTCGCGATTCCAGTCGAGGACGAGCGGCGTGTCGAAGTCCGCACGAGCACGGTAGGTCGGCTGCCGGCAGCCGACGAGGGCCGACAGGACGACGAGGACGACGACGAAAGTCGAATGGCTTCGCATATTCGTCCATTCTCCCCTCCTGAGCGGGAGCGCACAAGGTGTCGGGGACCCGGAAAATCTCGCAAATTTCGATACTTTCCCCATGCATGCCGCTAACTTGCATGCTAGGATGAGAGGATGAAGCCGATGATCAAAGTGTATGGCTACCGCAAGTGCGACACATGTCGGAAAGCTTACGCCTTCATGACGAAGCGCGGCGTGGTGTTCGAAGAGATCGACATCACGGAGCAGGCGCCAAGCGCTGCCGAGCTGAAGGCGATGCTCGCCGTGCAAGACGGCGCGCTCAAGACGCTTTTCAACACTTCGGGGCAGGCGTATCGGGAGCAGGGGCTCAGCGCGCAGCTGCCCGACCTCTCGGAAAAAGCGGCGTTGGAGTTGCTGGCAGCAAACGGTCGATTGGTGAAACGCCCCTTTCTCCTGATCGACGGTGAGGCGAAGGCGGTCGGCTTCAAGGAGGATGCTTGGCTACGCTTCCTCGGAGTTTGAGGCCCGCTGTATGGATTTTTAGACAGGTGCTTATACCGGGGTACCGCGTTAGAAGGTCCGGTAGGCACGAAGATCCCGGACCGGGGGACGTCGCATGAGAAAAGCTTTGGTCATCGACGACGAGTACATCGTTCGCGAGTACTTGCGCCTCCTGCTCGAGGAGGAGGGCTTCGCCGTCGACGTCGCCGAGAACGGGCGCGCCGGCTTAGAGATTTTGCACGCCCGCGGCCCGGTGGATGTGGTCGTCACGGATCTCGTGATGCCGGAAACCGAAGGCATCGAAGTCGTGCTCACTGTGAGACGCCTCTACCCTGGGACGAAGATCCTCGCCGTCAGTGGCGGCGGCATGTTCGGGCAGCACGACTACCTTGATGCGGCGCGTACTCTTGGAGCCCACGGCGTGCTGGCGAAGCCCTTCGACCGCAACGCGGCGGTCTCGGCGCTGCGGGCACTGTAGTTGCAGGAAGCTCCGGCTGAACGTCGATCACTCGACCCAAGCTGGAGGCTTCCAAGATGAACGCTCGCGAGATCATGACTCCGAATCCGGTCTGTTGTCTGCCCAGCGCAAGCCTCGGCGAGATTGCCCGGCTGATGGCGACGCACGATTGCGGCGCGATCCCCGTGGTGGACGCTGCGGGCACGCGGCTCCCGCTCGGCATCATCACCGACCGCGACATCGTGATGCGTGCCGTCGCCGTCGATCGTGAGCCGCGACGCCTGACCGCGCGCGACTGCATGTCGGGACCTTGCGTCTGCGTCACCGAGACCATGAGCCTCGACGATTGCTGCGACGCGATGGAGGCGAACCAGATCCGCCGCCTCGTCGTCGTCGACGCCGAGAATCGCGTCATGGGCATGATCGCGCAGGCCGACATCGCCAAGGCCGCGAGCCCCGCGAAGACGGCCGAAGTCGTCCGCGAGATCTCGCTCTCGCAAGATGCTCTGCACGCGACGTTCTGAAAATCCGTCAAGACTGACCCTCGCCCCTGCGTTCTCCGCCCCTCCGCGCCTCTGCGATGGTGAATGCCCGGCCCTGAGAGGAATCGCAGAGCGGCGGCGGCGCAAAGGGACAGCGTTTCTCGATGCCCTCTGGCTCATAGGACCGCCTCGCAGACGCGCCGGACCAGGTCGGCCAGGGTCGGCGCGCCCATCTTCGCCATCAAGCGAGAGCGGTGATGCTCGACGGTATACGGGCTGATGCCGAGGCTCGTGGCGATATCTCGCGTCTGCATGCCCGAGACGACGAGGTCGACGACCTGGTGCTCGCGCGCCGACAGGCGGCGTAGTCGGACACGGGACTCCGCGTGGCTCGTCCTACGCGCGACGCTCTTAGCGCGGTGGCGGAAGCAAGCCGCCACGGCCTCCAGGAGGCGGTCGCCAAAAACGGGTTTCATGACGAAGTCGAGGGCGCCGGCCTTCATCGCCCCGACGGCGTGGTCGACGTCTCCGTGGCCGGTGACGACCACGACGGGTAGATCAGGGAAACGAGCCCGGACCGTCGCGACGAGCGCGACCCCGGCGAGGCCGGGCATGACGAAGTCAAGGACGAGGCAGCCGTCGGGCTCGTCGTAACCTTCGTCGAGAAACTCCTGGCCGCCGGAGAAGGCGACCACCTCGTACCCGGCGCTGACGAGCGTTGCTTCGAGAGCGTCGCGGACGCCTTCGTCGTGGTCGACGAGGAAGACCGTCTGCGGGGCTCCGCGCGGAGGAATGGCGTCGATGGGCGGCGGCGTGGCGACGGGCGCATCGGCAACGGAAGGCGTGCGCGCGTATCGGCACACGCTTGCCTCCGCGGCGGGATCATTGGCCTGCTGGCGCCCCAAAGCGCGACGCGCCCTCACGACGGACGCAGCATGGCGAGGCGCCACGACTTGCTGCGGACGTCGTAGGGGAACCAGGCGATCCGACCGAGGAGGGCGCCCGTGAGGTGGGTCTCGGCGGCGATGCGGGCGCGGCTGATCAGTTTGACCGAGCAGCTGCGCTTCGAGCCGACCATGCGCTCGCTCGAGCCCATCTCCTCGCTCAGGCCGTAGGCAAAATACAGGATGTGGGCCGCGGTCAACCCACGTTCCCCCGCGCCGCAGAAGCCGCGGAAGAGCCGAAGCATATGCGGCGAGCGCGCGAGATCCAAGGACTGGGCGCCGACGTGGACGCGGTGATCGCGAACGTAGACCGTGAGTGTCGGCCGCGGGCCGTCCTCCGGGAAACGCAGGCCAAACACGGGGCTCATCTCGGGCACGGGCCCTTTCGGCAAAGAGACGGGCGGCACGATCTCCAACATGGGTCACCTCGAATGCAAATAAGCGGGGGTGGTCTTCGCTCTCCGAAGCCTGTTTAGTGCCAGGGCCTCGGCGGGAGCGGAACGGACATGTGGGCAAGCAAGGTTTGCAGGATTAGCGGAGATCAGGGGCGGTCGCTTGATCGTGGTTGGCGGAGCTCGGAAAAAATCGCTTGCGCGCACGCGAAAGCGGCGTCAGGGGGCGCGCTGAAGCGAAAAATCTCGCCCGTCCGCGGATGCGGCATAGCGAGCTCGGCAGCATGCAGGAGAAGGCGGTGGACGCCGAGCCGCTCGCGAAACGCGAGGTTGTGTGCGCCGTCGCCGAGCGCGGTGTCGCCGACGATCGGATGCGCCAGTCCGCGCAGGTGCTTCCGGATCTGGCGGTGCCGTCCGGTGTGAGGGCGCGCCTCGACGAGGCTGTAGCGAGCGGTGGCGTAGCGGCCGATCGGCCAGGGCAGCTCGACGCGGGATAAACAAATCATCGCGGTTTTTGCCGGCATCGGCTTAAGGTGGTCGTCTTCCTGCAAGGCTTTGTCGATCATGGCCGAGTCGGGCGCATGGCCGCGCACGATCGCTAGATAGCGCTTTTCCACTTCGCCGGCGATGAAACGCGCTTGCACGAGGCGGGCGACCGCAGGCGACAGGGCGAACGCGAGTACGCCGGACGTGCCGCGATCGAGGCGATGCACCGGGTAAACCCAACGCCCGGCGGCGGCCCGCGCCGCCGCGAGCGCCGTGTCGCGCTCGCGGCACATCGCCGAAGGATGCGTCGGCATGCCGCTGGGCTTGGCGATGACGATCAACTCGTCGTCGCGGTAAAGGATCTCGATCAAAACAGGCCGCGCCTCACGTGCGCCCGCAGGAGCTGCGGGTTGCGCCGATAGGCATACACCATCAGGCCGAAGGCGAGAACGATGAGGAGCCATTCCTCCGGCTCCGGCGTCGCCGAGACCGAAGCGCCGCCGAAGGGCGTCGACATCGCTTCTTTCCCGGTTTCCGGCGTGGTTTCGAAGGCATCCGCGGCGCTGGCGGCGGCGGCGAGGCGCGCCCTTTGGGCGTCATTCACGAGGACGAGCATCGACGAGACCGGCGTCACCAGCGAGTTTTTCGTCGCCAGCGAGTGGACGAGGGCGAGCTTGGCGGAGCTCCTGGCGTCGGGCTCGGCCAAGCGGCCGCGGATCAGCCGGGCGGCGCCGAGGGCGGAGAGCTCGGGCACGAGCTCGGCCCCGGCAGCGGCTTTCCTCGGCTCGCGCCAGACGTAGCGGCGGTCGAATCCGACGACCTCCGGGTCGGCGCGCTGCGCGGCGATGCGGGATAGTGCCTCCTCGACGCCGCCGCCGCCGGTGACCGCGCCGCCGCGGTGGCGCCACATCGCCTCGAGCAAGCGGTCGTCGTACGCTTCGGGAGCATCGTCGCCGACATGGACGAGGAAGACGGGAAAATCCTCGACCCAGGCGACGGGCGCGTCACGACGCTCGTGGCCGCTGTCGTCGGTCAGGAACAGGAGGGCCGCGATCTTCTTGTCCCTCAGCGCGTCGCGCGCTTGCGCCAGCGCCGCCATCGGCGCGACGGATCCGAACGCGCGAACGTCCTCGAACGAGGGCAAATTGCCGGCCGCGAGAAGCTTCGTGTCGTAACCCGTCAGGACGTATTCGGCCACGAAGCGCGCGGCCGTCGCTTGCGCCTCGACCGCCGCCAATGCCTTTGCCAGCTCCTTCTCGTGACGTCGCATGCTGAGCGAGCGGTCGACGACGACGGCGATGCGCAGACCGGCGAGCGGGGCGAGGTCGAACTTCGCGCGCGGCGCTAGGTCGATCGCGACCGGCGTCGTCTCGGTCGGGATGGCGATACGGCGCGCCGTGGCGACGGGCGCGGGCTTGGTCGCGCCTATGCTCGGGACGAGCCAGTCGCCGCCGCGCTTCCAGAAGGCGTTGCGCTTTTCGACCAGGCGCGGCAAGGGCCAATTGCCGCTTTCGTCGCGCAAGGTCCTGTACGTCAGCCACATGTGAAGCCGCGGCACTTCGTTCTCCGGCCGCGAGAAACGGCTCGGGATCGGGAAAATCCGTAGCCGGTAGCTCGAAGGGCCGACCTGCTCCAGAAGGGCCGGATCCTGCCGCGCCGCCAATTCCTGGCGATAAACCTTCTGCGCGGCGCCTTTGGGCGCGACGGCATACGGAAAGCGGCGGGCGCGATCCTCGGTATCTCCGAGCCAGAGGCCCGTGATCACGGCGCCCTCCGGCATGGTGAAGTGATAGAGCACCTCTTGCTGGGCCGCCTTGGTGTTGAGATAGGCTTCGTGGATTTCCACCTCTGCGGTCTCGCCGCTTTCGCTCTCGACGACGGAGACGTCCTGTTTCTCGACGAGCACGATCTCGGCGTCGCGGTCGAGCAGGCCGGCTTCGGCGCTCGTGCCTTCGTACGTCGAGCGCAGCGCGTGGACGATGCGGTCGCGCTCGGCCTTTTGGATCGGCTCGTCGAAAAAGCTTTCATAGGCCTTTTCGGCTTTTCGCGCGTCGTCGAACGTGTTCTTGCCTTGATAGATGAAAGGGCGTGCCACCGAGTTGAACGCCGCCTGAACGCCTTCGGCTTTCGGCGTGTCCATGCCCAGATCCGTGTACATGCGGGTCACGCCGTTCGCCTCGCCTTCCGTGGCGAGATAGCGGTAGGAGGCGAGGTACGCATTCAGCAGGCCTTCTTTTAGCTTGGGCGCCTGGCGCAAGAGCCGAGCCCGGTCCTCCGAGTCGGTCGCTGGCTTTTCCAGCAGTGAGAAGGCCTCGGCCTGAGGCTGGCGATTCGCGTAGATGAACCATGCGGCGTTCACGCCGAGGACGGCGAAGACGACGAGCGCGGTCGAGAGCTTGCCGAAACGATGGCTGTGCGCTTTAGCCACGGAGCGCACGTCGATGAAGCCGAGGACGGCCGCGGCCAAGGGTAGGCCGAGCATCAACGTCGCCGAATAGGCGAAGAGCGGGATGCCGACGCCGGCGAAAAAAACCTGCGACAGCGAAATGTAGCTGAGCTCACGCCAGATCGAGGCCGGTAGCTTGAGCAAGAGCTCCGAAACCGCGAAGGCGGCGGGCGGCACGAAGAAGAGTCCCAGAACTCCGAGATAGAGCGTGCCGAGCGCGTGGCCCGCGTGCATCGCGAGCCTGAGCCCGGAGCCGACGCGCGACTGCGGCAGCCGCGGATTCAGCGTGTGGATCAGGACCGCGGCGACGGCGAGCACGGCGAGGACCGCCAGCTGCATCGTCGCGGGCGTCAGCTCGCGGAAGACGAAGAGGCGGAAGATGCAGAGAAACATCAGCATCGCCTCGAAGCCGTAGAAGAGCCGCAGGAGCGCCAACGGACGGCCCTTGGCGCGGCGCACGGCGAGGATGATCGCGATCGGCGGCGTCAACGCGAGCAAGGAGGCGATGACCGCGAAATCCGGCGCGACCTCGCCGCGCACGGCGCCGCCGATCAAGTGCACGAGCACCGTCGGCCCGAGCCCGAAGGTCGCGAAGATCAGGAAGATGACGTTCCAGGACCAAAAGATCCAGGAGACGAGGCGCGCTGCCCCCAGGCGGAGCCCGGCCGGACTGAGCGCGGCGGGCAAGACGGCGGTTTCACGGAGCTGACTCATGGGGAAATCTCCTTCAGCTGAGCGGCGGTCGAAGTGGAGAGCGCGCGGGCGACGGCGGTGACGGCGCCTTCGTGCGGGTTCACGGGCTGGTCGAACAAGACGGAGATCATCGCCCAGGCGGGCGCGGCGCCGCGGCCGGCGGCGAGGATGCCGTCGAAGACCCGAGCGCCGTAGTCCGCCGTGCGGGACTCGGCGCTCTCGAACCAGTACATCGCGCGAGCGCCTTGGTTGGCGAAGGAGACGACGCGGAGCGGGAAATCGGCGGCGAGGAGCTCGGTCGAGACGCCCGCCACGGCGTTGCCGGCGCCGGCGAGGCATTGCTCCGGCGGGTGCTGCGCGCGCCAGGTGCGAGCAACGACGATGAGAAAGCTCCCGGTCAGCCCTTCCGGCGTCGCGAACCGCCATTTGCCCGAGTAGGAGGCGCCTTGAGCCTTCAAAAAGCTTTGCTCGACGGCGCTCATCGCCTCAGGCGTGACGCTCAACGAGGCCGGCGGCTGATAGGCGAAGCCGAGGTCGGTCTCGACTTTCGCGATGGTGCGCGTCGGGACCAAGGCGAAGAGGCCGAAGACGACGGCGGCGGCGAAGAGCGGCAACTTGCGTGGCGAGGGCCTTCCCACGACGGAGCGTGCGCTCTCGGCCGGAAGGAGGCGCAACGTCGCGACCGCGAGAAGGCCGGCGACGAGGAATGCGAGGATGCCGAGCGGCGCATGCACGGTCTCGGTCAGCACGGGATTTTTGACGACGAGCGCCAGAATGCTGAGCGCCGCGACGCGCACAGCATTGGCGGCGACCAGGGCGAAGGTGAATCCGGCCAGGGTCGCGAGCCAGACGATCCCGACGCGGACGCGGTGGACGACGCTGGCCCCGAAGAAGAAGAGAAGGCCCGCCCAGAGGCTTTTCATGCCGCTGCACGGGAGATCGACTTGTGCCGCGTGGTTTTCGACGACGAGGATCGTCTCGCTCGTCGCGACGGCGTAGCCGAGCTGCGAAAGCAGGCTTGCGACGAGCTCGGCCGTCTTCGCGCGCAGCGGAAACCCCAGGTGCGTCTCGAGGTGCCCGCCCATCGGCAGGACCGTGGCGAGGAGGAGCGCGAGCGGCAGAGCGCGACGGAACGCGGCGCGCGAGAGGACGAGGCCTAAAGCGCCGTAGGTCGCGAGGCCGACGCCGAGTGCTTCCAAAGAGTGAAACGCGATCGTGCGGCGAACGAGGAGCGCGAAGGCGAGTCCGGCGAGGAGAAGGACGAAGGGAAAGAGAGACGTGGAGGTCGCGGCCGTGGTGACGGAGATCGATGCCGCGTTTGACCGCCCGCGATCAGCCCGGCGGAGCATCATGCCAGTCGCGACGAGCAGGGCCGAGCCCAATGCCAACAGGCGCCCGTCCGAGGCGACGCTCGACCGCACGAGCCAAAGCAGCGTCGGCGCGGCCGCGAAGGCCCAGGCAACAAGGAGAGCCGGAACGACGGATTGTTTGGCGGCCACGGTCACGAGGGCAACTCCGGTGCGGGACATGATCCCTTATCGACCCCGGTCGTGGCGGATCGACGACCGGCCGAAGCCGGCGCGGCGGCAAAGCCGTGAAAAACCCGTGAAAACACCCAAGCGTCTGAAACCTAAGGAAAATTACTGGCAGCGCTCGGCCTCTGCCACTACCATGGAGGCATGGATTCGAACGAACTCAACGAAACCGTACGGGCCATGGCTTCCGTCTTGGCGCCCGTCTTCCTGATTACGGGCGTCGCGGCCGTCTTGAACACGATGACGACCCGGTACGGCCGCGTGATCGACCGCGTGCGCGTCGTCTTGCGCGAGTCGCAGACCCAACGCGGAGACGAGCGCCTGGCAAAGCATCACGAGTGGGAGATCCGCTCGCTGTTTTCTCGCGCGAGGCTCCTGCGCGCGATCATCATCATGGCGGCGAGCAGCATCTTCTGCGTGTCGATGACGATGTTCCTGCTCTTCGCCGGGACGATGGCGAATGCGCCGGTCGGCAAGGCGCCGGTGGTGTTCTTCGTCGCCTCGATCGTCGCCTTGATCATCGCGATGGCCTTGTTCATCCAAGACCTCGCGCTCTCCTTGCGCACGCTCAAAGCCGACATCCGGTTCGGCACCGAAGGGAAGCTCCAGCCATGAGACTCGTCTTGTTGGCGATCGCCCTCGTAGGCGTCGCAGAAGCAGGCTGCGTGCATCGGCGGCGCGGGCATGCGGCGGCGGCGAAGCCGGCGGCGGGAGCGGCGCCGGTTTCGGCCGCGACCCCGACCGAAGCGCCTAGCGCGTCTCCCCGCGCCGCGGCCGCGGCCCCGGCGGAGCCACCAAGCGGATCGGAGCCGAAGCGCGCGCTCCTCCCCTTCCCCACCCTGCCGCGCGACGCCAAGGGCCAGGACCTGATCCACGTGCGGATCTATCCGCATCTGAAGGGCGATCCCTGGAACGGCGGCAAGGAGCGGCTCGATCAGGTTTCGGTCGTCGGCGCGTGCAAAGCGTACCGCGGCGTCAAGGGCGTCGTGGCCAAGGCCGACGGCAAGGTCCTGGAGACCAAGACACGTTTCGATCTCACGGTCGCGGGCTTGCGCGAGCCACTCTGGATCGAATGCGGCGAGCCGGCGACGGTCGATCGCGGCCCGGGCGTGACGGCGTGGCGCTACGCCGGCTCATTCTACGCCCATGCCGTCGGCGCGGTCGTCGAGCTCGTCAACGCCGTACCGATGGAGACGTACCTGCGTGGGGTCTTGCCTTCCGAAGTGATCCCCTCGTGGCCGGCAGAGACCCTGAAAGCGCAAGCCGTCGCGTCGCGCACCTACGCGTACTACAACGTAGCGCACAACAAATACTATCCAGCCAGGACGCCGCGCGTCTTCGACGTCGACGACACGCCGTTCTTCCAGGTTTACACTGGGCTCACGAACGCGGTGGCGCCGACCGATGAAGCTTTGATCGCGACGGCGCGGATGGCCCTTTCGCATTCGAGCCGCGTCGTGCTCGCCTTCTTCAGCACCGACGCGGGTGGCTTCACGGAAGGGTCGATGGAAGTCTTCAGCCTCGACGCGCCTTACCTCAAGCCAAAGAAGGAGGCGCACGATCCAGCCGGGACGAAGACCGAGTGGACGAAGACCGCGACGGCGGCCGACGTCGCCAAGAAGCTCGGCCTCGCGGCGGGGCGCAAGGTGAAGGGCGTGACGATCGACGCCGCGCAAAAGACCGCGAGCGGACGTGCGCGTGCCGTAGGCGTGGTGCTCGACGACGGGACGACGAAGACGGTCGACGTCGCGACCTTCAAGAAGGCGGTCGCGGCACGCAGCAGCCTCTTTACCGTGACCGTGCTCGCCAATGGGGATCTGAAGGTCGACGGCAAGGGCGCCGGCCACGGGGTCGGCATGGGGCAGAAGGGCGCCAAGGAGCTGGCGAAGCAGAAAAGCTGGGATTTCAAGCAGATCCTCGCCTTCTACTACGAAGGCACGTCTCTCTGCGGCGTCGGCGGCGCGACGGGGGGCGCCCCGAAGTGCGGCGAAAGCGCCAAGCTCTCGTCTCTGGATTTCGAGCGGATCGAGCGTGGGATCGGGGTGCGGCGCTAAGTTGCTCGGCTCGGGGTCATCAGGAACCCTTTCCCCGCCAGCCCCTCGATCGACGAGTTGATTCGCATGACTCTCGGAGCATTTTGATGGCTCACCCGAGATCAAAGCGGACCAGGAGGATCCTCCTCATTGCCTTTGGATTCGGTGCGATGATCGTAACGGCCGCTCTCGGACCGAAGGTGCTTTTTGAGATTTCTGCAGCGCGAAGGCGACGAGCAAGATCGAGTTCTTCGCGACGATACCGCATAAGAGGATCATGCCGACGCCAGCGTAAAGGTCGCGCGCCGCGTCGAAGATGACTAGGCCGAAGAGGGTCGGTCTCGTAGTCGACGAAGGCGCGGTCGACCGTGGCGAGCTCGATCGCAAGCGCTGCGCGCCGGGCGTCGAGGGAGCGGGCCATAGCGAGCATCAACGCCGCTTCATAGGTCAGGGACGCGGCACCGGCCGTGGGCACGGCCGCGAAGATGAGGGCGAGAGCGCCGAACGTGTGCCAAGTCGTCAACTTTAGTGACCTCGAAAAAGGATGGGGCGCGGGTGACGTTGCGTGCAATGTGCAAGCAACGCGTAGGTACCTATTATTCGGGACTTAATCGGTTCTCACGCCTTGTCGCGAGCCTGCGGCGCGTCAAAAGAAACTGGTTGATTTGACGTATGTTTCTATGAAAACTCGGGTTGACTTATAGGGTCGTTAGAATGATATAAACGCATGGTGCTCCCGCCTAGATTTCCAAGAATTTCATGAGGTGAGCCATGAAGTCCCATGCGGGTTTGGTGCCGTTATTGCTGGCGATGGTCGCGCTGACTTGGGTCGCGGCGGCTTGTGGCGGCAAGAGCGGGGGCGGCGGGCGTGGTAAGGGGCCGAAGCCGGCGCCGGATGCTGCTGCTGCAGGCGGGACGACGGCTGACGCCGGCGGCGCCACCGACAGCGGCAACGGGAGTGTGCCCGGGACGACCGAAGGCGGGACCGCGACGGAGGGTGGAGCAGGGTCGGGGATGACCGGTGGATCGGGCATCGGCACGGGTACGGGCACGTCGACCACTACGTCTACGTCTACGACGACGGGCACGGGCACGACTAGTGCGACGGGCACGGGCGCAGGCACGTCTAGTGCGACGGGCACGGGCACAGGCACGTCTAGTACGTCAGGCACGTCCACGACTGTGGGGACAACTACCGGGAGTGGCGGAACCACTTCTGGCGGGAACGGCGGGGTACCGAGCCGGCTCCCCGAGACGGCAGGAATCCAGCTCGTGGCGGTGCCGAGCGCGGCCGAAGGTTGCGTCGTCACAGCGGCGAAAACCCTGAAAAACGACGTGACCGCCGATGCCGAGCACTTCTTCTTCTTTGCCATCGACGACGCGGCCTCAAGCGGGAAAGCGACGCTGCGCGTGCAGCAGAACGTGCGCGGCATCGTGATTCAGTCGGCCTGGATCGAGGCGTCCGCGGCCGTTGCCGCCGAAGCCGCCGCTAGGCTCGGCCGCGGCGAGGCCGTGAAGCTCGCGAGCGATCCCGCCTGTGCCGTCGACTTTTCCGCGAGCGCTGCGACTCTGAAGATCGCCAAGCTCACGCTCTTTCCTGAGCCGGTCGACGGCCCGGCCCTGAACGGCCTGCGCCAGACCCTCGAGGTCTCGGCCCCGCGCGATGACGGCGCCCTCGCCTTCTCGGCGGTCTACGGCTACGACGGCCAGCTCTCCTGGCAGCTCAGCTACGAGACCAAGATCAGCGATGCGGCCCTCGCGGCGCTTCCCGACGAGCTGACGTGGAACGTCTACGACAAGGAGACGCTCGCCTTCGTCGCCGCCTGGAAGCCCGTCGGCAAGGACGCGGCCCGCGGCGCCCAATTCTCCCTCGGCGACCGCTCTGGGGATGCCGATGCCGCCGTTCTGAAGCGGATTTTGCCGCATCAGGCCCGGCTCGAGCTCATCCTGGACGCCGGCCCGGGCAAACCCCGCTTGAGCCTGCCGATCGGCGACTTGTGCAAACGCCTCGCTCCCGAGTATTTCATCGACCTCACGCACGCGGATAAGCGCTGCTTCGAGGTCAAGGACGCCGACATCCCGTAATGCCGCCCACCCCCCCAAATCTCGAGATCGCCTACTGCGATCGTCACTGCCTCGTCGTCGTGAAGCCGGCGCGCATGCTGACGGCGTCCGACAAGACCGGCGACGAGACTTTGATCAACTGCGCCCGCGCCTGGAACGCCGCGACGCAGGCCGAGGGCAAGACCGGCTACCTCGCGCCGCTCCACATGCTCGATCGGCCGGTCTCGGGCGTCGTCATGTTCGCGCGCTCGAGCAAGGCGGCCGCGCGCCTCGCCGAGCAGTTTCGAGAAGGCAAGATCCGCAAGACCTACCTCGCCATCGTCGAGGACCCGGACTGCCTTGCGCCTGAGGCGGAGGCGATCTTCGAGGACTGGCTCCTGAAAGACCACCGCACGAACGTCGTGCGCTGCGTCGCCCCGCGCACGCCTGAAGCCAAACCGTGCACGCTGGCGATGCGCCGCATCACGCACCAGAACGGGCTTTCCCTCGTCGAGGTGCGCCCGCTCACCGGCAGGAGCCACCAGATCCGCGTGCAGCTTGCCTCGCGCGGCTTCCCGATCGTCGGCGACTTGAAGTACGGCGCGAGCCGCGAGTTCGACCAGGCGATCGCGTTGCACGCGCGGCACGTCAGCTTCACCCATCCGATCTCCAAAGAAGTGCTCACCGCCTCCGCGCCGCCCCCCGCCGCCTGGGAATCCTTGATCCATGTACAAAAAACCTAAGCTCGAGCTGCAGACGACGACGCTCTGGGACTACCCTTCGCAACATTATGGCGAGGGCATGCAGGGCGATAAGGCCTACAAGGGCGCGACGCCGTCCTACGTCATCTGGAATCTTCTGCAGCGCTACACGAAGCCGGGCGACACCGTTCTAGATCCCATGTGCGGCAGCGGCACGACGCTCGACGTCTGCGCGGATCTCGGCCGCAAGGGCCTGGGCTTCGACCTCGCGCCGTACCGCAAGGACATCAAGCCCGCCGACGCGCGGCATTTGCCCCTGCGCAAGGAGACCGTCGATTTCGTCTTCGTCGATCCGCCGTATTCGACGCACCTGAAGTATTCGGGCCTTCCCGAGTGCATCGGCGAGCTGGACGCGGCCGAGCCCGAGTATTTGCGCGCGATGGGCCGCGTGATCGAGGAGATCCACCGCGTCGCGAAGCCTGGCAGCTACTTCGGCCTCTACGTGCAGGACTCCTGGCGGAAGGACGAGGCCTTCCACCCGATCGGCTTCGACCTCTTCCAGCAGATGCGCCAGAAGTTCGAGCCGGTCGACATCATCGCGGTCACGCGCCGGCACAAATCGATGCGCAACTCGCACTTGCAGAAGATGACGCAGCAGGCAAACTCTTACCTGCGTGGCTTCAACTACCTCTTCATCGTCAGGAAGAAGGCGTGATCGTGCCGAGAGCTTTCAGACGCTCACTCGCCCAAAAGCCAAACGCTGAATTCAGGCGCCGACCGGAAAGAATCCCGCGAGATCGAGCGCGGACTCGGAGTCGATGCCGGCGCAGGCCAGGACGATGAAGCGCACGCCGGCGCTCGTAGCACGGCGCTCGCGCGCCCAGTCGCCGAGACCGCCGCCGGCGGCGTTGGCGAACATGACGACATCCGGGCGGCCGTCGCGTAAGCCGCTCACGAGCTGCGGAAGGCCGGAGTGCAGATGCGCCTCGACGGAGAGCGCTTGCGCGACGTGCGCCGCGGCGTTGAGGGAGGTGATGACGGCAATGAGTTTGGTGTCGTTCATGGTTTTCGACGTTGCACGCGGCGTTCCAGCCCGCTTCTCGTCCTAACCGAGCGGCGGGAAAGGGTTTGAGGCGAAGGCGGCGCGGGCATCCACCGTAGCGTCGGCGCCACGGTCAAAGGCACCTGTGTCCCCCCGGACACGCCGACCTCACCCCAAAGCTCGCGGCATCTCGATCTCCCATGTCGTTCGTCCCATGGCGGAATGTAGGGGGGACGGACGCGGAAGTAAGCTGCGAAGGGCGCAGGTTCGGAGCTGCAGCTGGCGCAGGTCTTTCAGGGACCCAAAGCGGCAAGGAGCGCCTCGGTCTCCAGGATCCCGGCGAAGGTCGCGTGCAAGCCCGCCAGCGTCATCTCCTGCACGCGGCTCGCTTTGTAGATCTGGCCGCCGGGACCAGTGAGATCGAAGGTCGCGGTCGCATCGCCGACGACGTAGACACGGAAACCGAGATCGGCGGCGGCCTTCGCCGTGGCGTCGATACACTCGCTGGCGGTGAAGCCCGTCAAGATCAGCGCGTCGACGTTGGCCGCCGCGAGGTCGGCCGCGAGGGTCGTGCCGCCGAAAGCGCTGGCGGTCGACTTGGCGACGACCGTCTCGCCCGGCTCCGGCGCCAGAAGCGGGATGAACGCGGACGATTCGACGCTCGGATGCAAGGCCGATCCGGGATTTTGCGACTCATGGCGCACGTGCACGAGCGGTTTTCGCGCCTTGCGCCAGCATGCGAGAAGCCGGCTGACGTTGGACTCGCACTCGGGATTGCTGCGGTTGCCTCGGCCCGCGTCCTGCATGGCCTTCTGCGCGTTGATGACGATGAGGACGGCGCGCGGCAGAAGATAGGGCGTCGGCTCGTCACGTGCGATCGTCTCTGCCGACGGCAGTGTCGTCGTCAGCTCGGCTAGGTATCGGCGCGTGAGCACGTTCACCGCGCGTCCCGTGTCGGTGAGGCGCCAGCGACCGCCCTCCTTCGTCAGAACCGGATGATCCTCGGCCAGGCGCTGCAGGTTGCGCGAGACGACGGAGCCGTCCCGGCGCACGATCTCGACGAGATGCGCCGGGCTGCGCGCGGCCTCGAAGGCGAGCAGCAGCTCGAGCTGGTCCGAGCTCAGCGGAAAGCGGGCGCGAGGCGAGCCATTGTCTCTCATGGCGGTCATTCCACTCGCCCGGGAGCTCGTTGTCAATGCTATGCTCGCCCCAATCCAACGCTTTTCTGGGGGGAACCATGCGGCTCGCACTCGCTTTTCTCGGGCTGGTCGCGTCGACCGGCGCGGCTTTCGGGCTCGAATTCGACCGATATCATACGCAGGACGAGATCAACGGCTACATGGCGCAGGTCGCCGCCGAGCATCCCGAGCTCGTGCAGAAATTCGTCCTGGGGACCTCCGAGGAAGGGCGCGAGATCGCCTACCTCGTGATCAGCAAGGCCCACAGCACGGCGCCGGCGATCCAGGTCAACGGCACGCACCACGGCAACGAGCGGTCGTCGACGGAGAGCGCGCTCGGCTTCATCCAGCGCATGGTCGAAGCACGCGACGAGGCGGACGTCACGGCCTTGCTCGAAAACTATCGCGTCGTCGTGCAACCGCTCGTGAATCCCGACGGGCACGCGGCGAATACGCGCGAAGATCCGCGCGGCCGCGATCCGAACCGCGACTACTCGTACCCGCAGCGCGACGACGCCGCGTCCTTCCGCAGCCCGGTGATCGCGCTCGAGAAGACCTTGCTCGACGAATTTCGCTTCAAGGCGGCGATCGCCCTGCACTCCGGCATGGTCGGCGTCCTTTGGCCCTGGTGCTACACCGGCGGCACGGCCCGGGACCGAGACGTCTTTCACGCCCTGTCGGAAAGGTCGGCCCAGGCGATGGGGTTCGACTATTTCACGCAGTCCTACTTCGACTACCCGAGCAACGGCGAGTTCATCGATTACGCCTACATGCGGCACGGAACCTGGGCCGTGACGATCGAGGTCTCCGAGGCGGCGACGCCGTCCGCAGGCGAGCTCGCCGATGTCGTTGGCAATGCCGTCGACGGTATGGTTTCCTTCTTCTCGGCCGTGCTGGAGCACGATCGCGGGGATCTGCCGACCCCGCCGGTCGCGCTGGATCCGATGGTCGAGCTGCGGGGCTTCAACCCGCGCTTTGCCCAGCAGGGCGAAAAACGCGAGTGAGTTCCAGACGTGACGATCGATCTCGAAAAGCAGCGGCTGCAGCGCGCCTGGACGCAGGAGCTCTATCGTGAATACGATCAGATCCTCTTCTCTTATCGGGTGCGCCTGGCGCCGCCGCTGATCCTGATCGCCGAGCTCGGCTCGGTGTGGGGCAAGTGGCATCCGCTGACGCGGACGATCACGATCAGCTCGCTCCTGATCGAGCGCTACGCTTGGGACGTCGTCATCGAGGTGCTGAAGCACGAGATGGCGCATCAGCTCGTGAGCGAGCGGATGGGCGGCGACCATACGCACGGGGCGGCGTTCCAGCGTGCCTGCTCGACCTTCGGCGTGGCGCCCTGGGCAGCCCGCGCCACCGGCGATTTGCCCGAAGAAATTCACACTTGGAAAGATCGGGCGCTCTCCCCGGAGGACGAGCGCCTGCTGCGACGCGCAGAAAAGCTCTTGGCGCTGGCGACCTCGGCGAACGAGAACGAGGCGCTGCTCGCGATGCAGCGCGTCCGCGAGCTCTACGAGCGCCACAACCTCGATCGACTCGCCGCGCGCCGTGGCGCGAAAATGGTGCACCTCCTGATCGGGCGCGGGAAAAAGAAGCTCGACGCAGCGGAGACGATGATCGCCTCGATTCTGGTCGAGCACTTCTTCGTGAAGGCGATCTTCACCGATACCTACGACCCCTCGACCTGCGAACGCAGCAAGGTGGTCGAGGTGATGGGCGCGGAGGAGAACGTGCTCATGGCCGAGTACGTGCACCACTTCCTTTATCGCCAGGCGCATGCGCTCTGGGAAGAATACCGACGCCGGACGGGCAAGAGCGTCGGCTCGAAACGCTCTTACGTGCTCGGAGTCTTGGCCGGGTTTCGCGAGAAGCTCAGGCGCACGGCGCCGAAGGCCGCCGCCGAGGCCGGGCCGGCGCGCCCGGCGACCCAGACGCGGGCGCTCTTGGCTCTCGCGGGGAAAGAGCTGGAGACCTTCGTCGCCGAGCGTTATCCGCGGCTCGTGCGCCGCGGTCGGGGCGGAGCCCTGCGCGATGGGACCTCCTATCACGCAGGCGTCGAGGCCGGCGAAAAAATCAATCTTTCCAAAGGCGTGACGGAGAAGACGGGGAACCGGGGCTTGCTTCTCGGATCGTAGCGGGCGTTGCGGGGTCCTGATGACGTTGGACGTGGTACTCGCCGTTGCGCTCTCCTCGCTGCTGCATGCGGCTTGGAACGCGGCGATGAAGCGCGTGGCAGGGCATCGCGGCGTCATCTGGGTCGGCCAGGTGATCGCGGCCGTCGTGGGGCTGCCGGCGGCCTTGTGGTTTTGGTGGGCGGCGCCGCCAGATCCGATCGCCTTCGTGATGCTCGCCGGGACGGGCGTCGTGCAAGCGGTCTACTTCGGCATGCTCTCGAGCGCGTACCGGAAGTACGACATCTCGGTCGTTTACCCCGTGGCGCGCGGCTTGGGAGTGGCGCTGACCGCGCTCCTGGCGGTCCTCCTCGTCGGCGAGTCGGTGAGCTTGCGCACGGCCTCGGGCATCGCGGCGATCAGCAGCGGCGGCATCTTGATCGGGACGAGCAAGCCGCCGCAAGGTGGAAAATCCGGCTTCTGGGCCGCGGCGGCGATCGGCGTGATCCTGGCGTCTTCTGGAGTCGTCGACCGCTACGCGGTGACGTACATGCATCCCCTCACCTACCTCGTGCTGATGTTCTGGCTTTCGACCTTGGTTTCTAGCCCTTTCATGCTACGCGGGGCGATGCGGGCGACGGTGGTCGAGGCATGGCAGCGTCACCGCGGCACCGCGTTCTTGGTCGGGCTCGGCTCGATGGCGAGCTATGTCCTGATTCTCTTCGCCTTTCGCGTCGGCGCGATGAGCTCGATCGTCGCGTTCCGCGAGCTGTCGGTCGTGCTCGGCGCCGGCCTCGGGGTCTGGCTCTTCAAAGAGGCGATGCCTTGGCGCAAGGGCATAGGCATCGCAGCGATCGCCGTCGGGCTCGTTCTGGTGAAGTTGGGGTGAGGCGTATATCATCGGGCCGTTCAAGGAGGCCCCGATGAAGACCATCCAGATGACCGATGCGCTCTACGACTACGTCGTTCGCCATACGCCGCTCCCGCATCCGCAGCTCGAACGCTTGATCGACGAGACGCGGCAGATGCCGGCGTCGATGATGCAAGTAAGCCGCGACCAGGGGACCTTCATGTACCTTTTCGCGAAGCTGATCGGCGCGAAGAAGTGCCTCGAGGTCGGCTGCTTCACCGGCTTCAGCGCCATCTCCGTGGCGCTCGCGCTGCCGTCCGACGGCCGTCTCGTGACCATGGACGTGAACCCGGAGACGACCGCGGTCGCACGCCGCTATGCCGAGCTTTGCGGCGTCTCTCAGAAGGTCGATTTCCGCGTCGCGCCCGCATTGGAGACGTTCGCGAAGCTGAAGACGGACAAAGACTTTGGCACCGGCAGCGTCGACCTGGTGTTCATCGACGCGGACAAGCAGAACTACGACGCCTACTACGAGCAGGCGCTCGAGATGCTGCGACCGGGTGGCGCGCTCCTGATCGACAACGTGCTGTGGGGCGGCGCGGTGGCTCGCAACGACGATGCGCGGCCGGAGACGCACGCGATCCGCGCGCTCAACGAGAAAATTCGTGGAGACCGGCGGATCGAGGGCGGGATGTTGCACATCTCCGACGGGATCTATCTCTGCCGGAAGCGTTGACCAGCGGTCGCGCGTTCAGAGGCCGTTCAGGGCGAACAAGCTCAACAGCAACCCACCGCCCATGACGGACGCCGCAAGGAAGCTGGCTTCGATCAGGCCGATCTGCTGTCCTTGACGGGCGTTCCACGAAAGGCCGCCGACGATGGCGGTGAACTTCAGGAACGAGACCAGCAGGAGCGCCGGGACCAAGGCCGAGGCCGCGATGCCGAGGGGCGCGCGATACGCATAGGCGGACCACTCGATCGTCGTGAGCAGGGCGGAGCCGAGACATAAGACCGGCGCGAGCTCGAGGACGGCCAGGCCGCCCCGTGGAGCGTCAATGATTTCGGTTGCTTGTGCCATTGCGTCAGCATCCTATCGCAGCTTTACGAACGAGTCGAGCCTCGGTTTCGCGAAGCTTCCGCTTCCATGTTATGGAATCGATTCGCTGCACCGCTCGCATCGCCGAGGCTCTCTCTGCTCGATCGCATTCTCACGCGCCAATCGCGACAAGGCCCTGCGCCGCGCCGCTACTCCGTGCGTCGGGAGCTGACGCCTCGGCAACGCCTGCGTCGCTTCGGGCTCGCTGCCTTCGTTCTGATCGCCGCCGCCGTCGCTTATGCGCTCCTGCCGAAGCCCGGACCGCGGCTGCGCGACATGCAGCTCACTGGCTCCGACTTGCGTGCCGTCGTCGCTCGATTCGCCGCCAAGCCGCCCGCGCCAGCTGCAGGAAACGCCGCGCGCGCGCAGGTCGAGTTCGGTCGGAGGCTATTCGACGACCGCACGCTTTCCCGAAACGGCGAGGTCGCCTGTAGCAGTTGTCACCAAGCCGACCGGAAGTTCACCGACGGGGTTCCGGTGAGTCACGGCGTCCGCATGGCGACGAAAAACGCGCCCAGCGTCGCGAACGGGCACCTTCAGACCTGGTTTTTCTGGGACGGGCGCGCCGACTCACTCGCCGCGCAAGCGCTCGGGCCGCTCGAGGATCCGCGCGAGCACGGCTTCTCCCGGGTCGGCGTGGTCAAGCGCCTGAAGGCGGAGTACCCCGTCGCCTACGAACGCGCGTTCGGCGCGTTTCCCACCGCCCTCGACGTCGCGACGTTGCCGGATCATGCCTTGCCGCCGCGGCCGAAGGTCGAGCTGTCGATCGACGTCGCGGCGACCTCGCTCGCGACGCTCGGCCACTTCGAGCTACTGACGGACATCCTCCAAGCGGCGCAGAAAGCGCGGACCGCCCCGGCGACCGAGCTCAATCGGCGCGCTCTCGGAGGACCGCCACCAGAGGCCGCATGGAGCGAGGCCTGGCTGGCGATGCCCGAGGCGCAGCGGGCGGCCGTCAATCAAGTGTTCGCGAATTTCGGCCGCGCGCTCGCCGCCTTCGAGGAGGGCCTCGGCGCAGTCGACTCGCCCTTCGACCGGTTTGCGGCGCGCCTGGGTGCCTTACCGCCGGAGAAGCCGGAAACCGAGGCCTTAGACCTCGCTTTCGATGCGGCAGCGCTCGAGGGCTTCAAGCTTTTCGCGGGACCGGCGCGTTGCACACTTTGCCATGACGGCCCCGCCTTCAGCGACCAGCAGTTCCACAACACGGGGCTCGGGCAACGCGGGATGGAGCTCGACGTCGGGCGGTCCGCGGGCGTCCTCTTCGTGAAGGCCGACCCGTTCAACTGCCTCGGCCTCCTTCCGCCGCCGGATCCCATACGCCTAGGCGAGACTTTCGCGGGCGTCGGGCCGCCGCCGGCACAAGAGATCGCTCCGGGCACTGGGCCGCGCGAGAGTTGCCTCGAGCTGCCATTCCTCGACTCGCAGAACGACGAGCTGATCGGCGCGTTCAAGACCCCGAGCTTGCGCAATGTAGGCGACACGGCGCCTTACATGCACGACGGGCGCTTCGCTACGTTGACGGAGGTGGTCGAGTTTTACGACGGGCTCGAGTCGCGGGCCGCTCTCGGACATCGTGAGGACTCGATGGTGGCGCTCGACCTAACGTCCGAGGAAAAGGCAGTTCTCTTGCGCTTCCTGGAGTCGCTCAGCTCGCCCGTCACCGACGTGAACCGCCAGCGGCTCGCGACGCGTCCTTAGGCAGCGATTGCTTTCACCTGACTAAACAGGTGCTTGAAGTCGAAAGAGGCGCGGCTCGGTCAAGGCTTTCCAGGCTTTTACCGATCCCTCCTCATGAAATTCCCTTGTCCTAACGCCTATCTCCTCACTACCCTCATGGTCCTCGCTTCTGCCTGCGGGCAGAACGGCAAGGACGAAGACGAGGGCGAGAAAAAGGGCGGCGGAAAGAAGGGCAGCGGCAGCAAGGTCGAGACCAACCCGTGCAAGATTCAGCCAAAGTCGCTGCTGCACGGAGGACTCGAGGACCCGCAGCTCGTTGAAGACGGCGCGTTGGTCGCAGCCAAATTGCGTGAGCAGACCCCAGACGGCTTCACCGTCCGGGTCACCAATGCGGCTCGCAACGGCACCGGCGCCGCAGCTAGCCATTTCGACCTCGTGCAAGAGTATGACGGCGTGCCGCTTTGCGGCCCCGCGCCGCGCGCGCACGTCGTGAACGGCGAAGTCATCCTCCCGGCGTTTCCGGCGCCGCGTGCGCCGGCCAACCTGGCCTTCGGAGAAGCTCGGACGGCGCTCGACGCCGCCGCATTGAGCCTGGGCGCTTATCCCGAGCGGGCGATCGAGCGGCACGTCGAACGCTGTTTTGCATCGGTCGTCAACGAGCTGGTCCCCGCATACCGTATTCTTGCGAGCATCGACGGGCTCCCGTATCGCATCGTCGCCGGGCCTGGCGGCGTGCAGTCCGTGGAATCACAGTCCGCGCATGCGACTGGGGTCGCGGACGTCTACAAGCGGAACCCGTACGAGCCGGCACTGACGGCGATGCCGATCGAGACGGACGGGTCCGGTCGTCTGGCGAACGCGCGCATTCGCATCATCGACGCCAACGGCGATATCGCCGGGCCGACCTCGACCGACGGCAACTTCCGCGCGTCGCCCGGGACGCCGGATTTCGGCGACATCTCGATCTTCGCTCACACCGAAGAGATGATCTCGTGGTTCCTCGAGCGCACGACGCTTACCGACGCCGACTGCGCCCCGATCGAAGTCGAGCCGCATGCGGTCGTCGAGTTCAAGCAACAGGTCACGCGGAACAACGCCGTCTATCTACCGTCATGGGCCCAGGATTCGGGACATCCGCGCATTCGGGTCGGCGATGGCGACGGCGTCGTGCTGCAGAATCTGTCGCTCGATTTCGACGCCGTCGGGCACGAGCTCGGACACCACTTCGTGTATCGCCGGCTCAAATCCTTGGGGTATACGCCATCGCTCGTGATCCACGAGGGCATGGCGGACTTCTTCGTCTACGCGTTCACTGGTGACACCTGCCTCGGCGAGTCCGTGTGCCCTGAAGATTCGACATTTTGCGCGATCCAAGGCAAATGTCTCCGGACGGGCGATCAACGCGCGTCTGGCGTCTCTTTTCATAATGACCGCTACGAGGCCGTGTCCTTTCACCAAAAGTCGCAGGCGCTGTCGGGGTTTCTGATCGAGCTCGGTCGTGAGCCTTCGATCGGCGTCGAAGCGACGATCAAGATCGCGTTCACGGGCGTCGATTTCCTCAAGGAGAGGAGCGAGCTGTCGGACTTCGTCGAAGCGCTTCTGCAAGCCGACAAGGCCGCTTACTCGGGATCCCATGCGTGCAAGATCGTCGAGATGGCGAGAGCCTCCGGATTGAAGGAAGAGACGGCGGCGATCGACTGCAATGCGTACGTCGTGGCGCAGGCGCCAGTCGATCCGGTGACGGGCGCAACCGGCGCGACGGGCGCAACCGGCGCGACGGGAGCGACGGGAGCGACGGGAGCGACGGGAGCGACGGGAGCGACGGGAGCGACGGGAGCGACGGGAGCGACGGGAGCGACGGGAGCGACGG
>JANOTL010000134.1:0-23460 GCA_031416315.1 Pseudomonadota bacterium | reverse complement strand
AACCAAACAAGAAAGCGCGAGGTGGAACACTGGATCAGGAAAATACATCAGCAGTTTGTTGGCTCGACGCGGATGCGAGGGACGACCACCGATCTTTGAAAACCGAATATCAGCTAACCAACTGCGCTACATCCCAGGGGCGTCGCCACCCTTTTGCCTAAACAGGCGATGGCGACTTTGCGGGGGCCGGGCGCCAGCCTTGCACCTGAGTGATATGGAGGGATTCCGTGGCTGACACGCGCGCAATTTTGAAATGCCTGTCGATGGCCCTCCTCGTGGCCGGCTGCACTTCCATGATCTACGGGGAAGTCGTTGATACCGTTGCATCCGAGACCGTTCGCGTCGGTGGCCTTCGCCAGAAGCTCGAGGTAGGCGACCGCGTCTCGTTCTACGAGGAAAGCTGCCTTGAAGGAAACGCACCGAGCACTCTGCGCTGTGTGCAAAGCAGGGTCGGCACCGGTACCGTCATCGCTGCGGCGACGTTCGGGAAGTTCGACGTCAAGGTCGACGCGAATCCCTCCAAAAAAATCGGTCCTGGAACTTTGGTCGACCGCTCCGACTAAGGCAACGCGCGCTCGCGCGGCTTCGATCGACCGACGCCCCCCCCCGAAAGTCCCTTCTACATCAGGACGCGCATTTCAGCTCCGGAGACTTCCGCGCGACGGTCGCAGACCACGCAACGAACACGACGGCGCCAGCCGTCACGCACGCAGCCGAGCCGTAGACAAGGTAACCGAACTGCTCCGGCCCTTCGAGCGCCGCCCCAGCGCCGTAAAGTCCGAGAGTCGCGATGCTCGTCAACGCGTTCGCGAAACCATTCACGCGCCCGCGGACAGCGGGATCGATCGTAACTTGGCGGATTTCAGTCTCGCCCAACGAGAAACCGTATAGCCCTATGCGCGACAACAGCACAAGGCCGAGGAAGGCGACTGCGAAACTCGCGCCGGAAGCGTAAGCCGCCGCTGCGCCCAGGACGCAGGCCGCCTCGAAAACGATCAGCGCGCGACTCGCAGACACGAGCGACGTTCGGGCCAGAAGCCAGGGGAAGACCACCGTCGCGACGAGCCCGAAAAGCGCCCCAAGGCCACGGAAGATTCCGACTCCGGCCTCCGAGAGGTGACCTTGCGAGCGAAGCCAAGCCGTCAAGAGCACTCCGTGCGGACTCAAGACTGTCAACCAAAGGAGGGCATAGGCAATCATCGACAGGGCAGCGGGCTGCGCCACGAAATCCCGCCAACCTGCGCTCAGCCTGTCGAGGACGGACTGCCGCGCCTGCGGCGCTGGCGCGGGTTTCCGCAGCGCGGCGTTTGAGCCGAGGACGCTCTCGAGCAACGCGAGCTCGGGAAGAAACGAGACGACGTTCCACGCTGCAACGAGCAAGAACCCAAAGAGTGGAACGCTATCCAAGCTCAGGGCGAAGAGCAGACCAGCGACGACGGGCGCGGACACCTCTGTGGCGAGATCGATCTGCTTCAAACGACTGTTCGTCGCAGCCAACCGCTCGCGCGGGACTACATGAGGGAGCCAGTCCTGAGAGATCGCGACGTCCATCATCGTGCCACCGAGGGACGCGATGACGCCAGCGGCCATCGCGCCGATGAAGAGCAAGCTGGTCGTCGGAGATCCCCACGGCGCAGCGCCCGGCCGCAGATATGCCAGACTCAGAACACAGGCGACGGCCAGCACGATTCCGAACGTCTGAGCCCCGACTCCGAGTCGGACGGCCGTCCTCCGATCGACGCGATCGATCAAGCTGCACACCGGCGTCACCAGAATCGTGTGGAGCAGGCGCACGACGAAGTAGAAAAGCGAGACGAGCCCGATCGCGCCCGGGAAAACTTGGATCAGCGCTAGCGGTAACGCGAAGTCCCAAGCCTGATCGCCACTGTGTGTCAGCAATCGGCTCAACAATATGCGACGGGAGGGATCGCTCATGATGGCGGGCTCGCTTGTCCTATCCCCTGGGACGGGATCCGTTTCTCACTCCTCAAACTTGCCCTAAGAGAGTCGCTTGTTCAAGGATTTGCCGGCGCCCCAACTCGCGGAGTCAGCTGTTATCGACAGCCTTCCGTCAGAAGGTCACGCACGACTTCGGTCATGTACGTCGAGGACGACGCGAGGTAGTCGAAGTTCACCGTGTCGTAAGTATCGCCTGGGCTGTGGTAATAGGGCGTCGTATCGCCGTTGACGTATTCTTCCGTCAAGCCGACGGCCTCGAAGCCGAGATCCCGAAAGGCTTCGTGATCCGTCGAGCCCGTCGAGGTCACGTGCGCCGTGACGCCGACCTCGCGGGCGACGCGCTGGTAGAGCGCGCGCATCGTGGCCGACGGCTGCTCGATCTCGACGGCGCGGTCGCCGTCGGCGTCCCAGCCCATTTGGTCGACCGTGTGAACGGAGTGGACGTCGCTGCGAGCATCGAGGAGCCAACGCGCGAATGCCTTGCTGCCGACCAGACCGAGCTCTTCTTCGTCAAAGAAGACGACGACGAGGTTTCGGCTCCGGCATGTGGCCTGAGCCATCGCATCGACGACCGCGTCGATCAGGGCGACGCCGGTTGCATTGTCGTTCGCTCCAGGACTGCGACGGACCGAATCGAAGTGTGCGCCGAGCACAATCGACTGCGTGCCGCCCGTAGTCGACGCAAGCGTGCCGAAAACGTTGGCGCCGTTGGCGCGATACGTGTGGGTCTGCGGCTCGACGCCGAGCTCGCTCAAGAGCGTCGAAAGATACGCGCGCGCCGCGCTCCGGCCAGCTACCGATTGACGATCCGCCAGCGAGACGCCGGGCTGGATCTCAGCTTCACCGGTCAGTGCCGCAACGATGTCATGAGGGTCGTGGATCGCCTGGGCGTGGGCGAGCTCGGCGGAAAAGGCGACGATCGAAAACGCGAAGGCACGGGAAAGGCTCATGAGTCGGCTCCGTGGTTTTGCGCGGAGTCTAGAGGGTGAGATCGTAGCGGCGCAAGCTGGATTCGGGACGCTCGGCGGCGTGTTCGATCAGCCGCCCTCAATCTTGTAGGGCTCCGACTTCTCGGCACGGATCGTATACGAGATTTTGCCGTACTGGCTGCTCATCGACGCGATCGTGAGTTGCCCAGAGATCCAAACGGGTCCTTGGGCTCGCTGCGGCACATTGCCGCCGCTCATCCGGACCATGATCATCTGATTTGCCGGGGGCGGCGGCACGTGGATGCAGGCCTGAGGGCTTGGGACGAGGAGAAACTCGGCGCCCGCACGGTCGTCGTCGAGAGGCACGATGAAGCCCGCGATCTTTACATTCTTTCCGTCGAGCGTTGCGAGATCAGTTGGCTTCGTTCCGGACTGCAAATCGAGCCCGCGAAGGACGCGCCAGTTCGTTTCGACGAAACCATCCGCGGCTTCGCCCGACTTGCCGTCGTCACGGCCCTCGAGGCCGAAGAGGACGACCGTCGTCACGGGAGCGATCGTCAGCACGGCGATGATCGCGAATTTGGTCGCCTTGTTCAAGGAGCCTCCGTCAAAACCGGCGATGAAGCCGTCGGTTGAGTCTTTGTCGAGATGCTGGCGTATCCAACCAATATCACACCGAACTCGATCAAGCCGCCTTGACCCCATCCCCCCGGAGGGGATAAGTTGAGGGCCACACATTTACGCAGCCGCTCATGCTCGGGAACCTCGCCAAGGCGTCGAATCTGCGTCTCCTTCTCGCCGTGTGCTGGCTTGGGGGCGCGAGCGCGTTCGCGCATCCCGGCGGGCACAGCTTCGGACCGCCAGCGAAGCCGGAGGACATCAAGGTTCGGGCCGCCGACGTCCTGAGCACGCTGGTCGAGCGGAAAAAGCTCGACGAGACTTGGAAGGGGCTACCGACGTCGGAGCCGGTGAAGACCGACGTCGGCGGCGGCGAAGGCTGGATCGTGTCGGTCAAGAATCCGCAGGCGACCGACAAGGAAAAGGCGACCGTCTACTTCTTCTTCTCGATCGACGGCCAGCCCCTCGGCGCCAACCACACGGGCAAGTGATCAGAGTCCCTTGAAGTTCGCGCCGACGAGTTCGCCCGACAAGGTGAAGAAGAGGTAGGCTGTCTGCTTTGCCTTGTCCTTCTCCGTGGCGTTGAAGAAGGATACGACCCACCCTGAGCCTTCTTCGCCCACGGTCTTCTGCTCGAGCGTCTTTAGAGCGGCGCCCTTCCAGCTCGCATCGAGCTTCCCGACTTCGACAAGCTTGGCGAGCATCTCGGGAGCGCGGTTGCGCATGCCGTCCTCCGAAACCGGGGGGCCTGCCGGCATGAAGTGGCCACCGGGATGGGCCGAAGCAAGGGAAACGACGCCGAACGCGGCCACGAACGCGAGAAGCTTTAGGAAGCGGACCATTCTTTTGGCGTCCTCAATCTAGGATGTTGTCGGGAACTGCTTTTTTCGCACGTTCGGCAGCTGCCTTGGCCTCGGCCTCGTGCGCATGGGCATGGTTGTCCTCGGCGAAGCCGAAGTCATCCGGGGAGGTCGTGTGCGAATAGCCATGGAGCTGCATCAGGAACAGAACGACTCCGGCGGCCATCAGCGCATCATTCGACACGCGGCTGAAGCGAGTGAACGCCTCCCGCTGGCGCCACTGTGACAAGATCGCGACCATGATCGACAAGGCGATGATCTGGCCGAGCTCGACTCCGACGTTGAACGAGATGATGCGCGTGACGATGCCGGTCATGTCGTCGCCGAGCGGCAGCTGCTGGAGTCTCGTCGACAGGCCGAAGCCGTGGATCAAACCGAAGAGGAAGATCACCGCCAAGAGATTCGGTGATTTGATCCCTAGGTAGCGCGAGAAGCCATCGTTGTTGTCGAAAGCCTTGTAACAGACGCTCAAGGCGATTGCGGCGTCGATCAGGTAATAGTTCGCGTTGATCTTGAAGATCGTCGCGAAGATGAGCGTGATGCTGTGACCCACGGTGAACGCCGTGATGAACTTCAGGACGTCCTTGAAGCGCGTGAGGAAGAAGATGACCCCAAAGATGAACAGCAGGTGGTCGTAGCCCGTGAGCATGTGCTTGGCGCCGAGCCAGAGGTACTTGGCGTAGCCTCCGTCGAGCATGGCCTCTTTGTCGGCCTCGGAGATGCCATGCGCCCAGGCCGGGGTCGCCATGAGAAAGCTTGCGAGAAAAAGCGCTAAACGCGACATCAGCAGGACTCGCCTTCAAATGGATCCACGTTCGACTAGACTAGAGGTAACGAGCGATTTCCTTGAACCCGCGCAAATGCTTCCGCAGCGCGTCACGGTCACCCGCGGAATTGTCCATCGCGCTCTGGAGGCAATGCTCGATGTGATCCTGGACAAGGACGGTCTTGGCGTTCCCGATCGCCGAGTTCACGGCTTGAAGCTGCTGCGCAACGAGAAGACAGTCCTTCTCTTCTTCGATCATCTCGATCACGCGCGCCAAATGGCCGTAAGCGCGCTTGAGGCGAAGAAGCACCTGCGGATGGGTGGAATGGACGTGCGCCATCGGAGCTCCGGGTCGGCTAGGATTGGCTAGAGCCTATCCCCGGGGGGAGGACTTCGTCAATCAATGGCGACGCAGCCTCAGCTGCCCCAATACTCACTCGGCCGGCCCTTTGAAGTTGGCCCCCAAGACACTTCCCGACTCGGCAAGAAAGACGTACAGCGTCTTCCGCTCATCGGACGCTGCTTGCGGGTTGCGAACCTTCAACATCCAACAACGCACGCCCCCGAGGTCTTCCGCGAGCGGGTCATCTGCCGTGAGCCCCCGCCATCCCGAGTCGAGCTCTCCGGCAGCAATCAGTTTCGCGACGACGCCTCGCGCGCGATCCTTGAGCACAGTGTCCGAGACCGTCGGACCCTCGACGTCGTGGCCCGGATGCGCGACTGAGTCCGGTGTCACGCTCAATGCGAACAGAGCGACGACGGTGCTGATCGTGAATCTCATCTCGTGGCGCGCCTCTCCGAGTTAGCGAAAGCGTAACGTTGTTGACGGCAAACGTCAGCCTCGTTACGATCTTCGCCGATGATGCGCTTGCTCATAATAATCGTCTGCTTCGCGTGGCTTCCGGGCACGTGGAACCTGCACGCGCTCGATCACGCTGGCGAAGAGCTGTTTGCGTCGTCCGAACACGAGCACGAATGCTTGACGGGCGGCGACGACTGCCGCGAGCATACGCCGCCGACCCACAAGCATCCTGAGGCGCCGATGAGCTTCGGTGCTCGGGCGCCGTTTGTGACCGCCGCACTCGAAGCCCCTCCCTACGCGGGCGTGGCCATCGATACGCTCCAGCAGCCGAAGCAGCTTTGCGGCGAAGGAATTCTTCGTCCACCGAGGGCGTGAGCTCGTTACCGCGCGGGTAATCGAGAAATCACGCTCTAGGAGGCTCCAGGATGGCGAGGCGACTCACCATGTCCCTGCTGCTGTTCATGCTTTCGAACCCGGCGATGGCGCACGGGATCTCGGAAGCTGACAAGCAGCGCATGATTGAAGGCGGATACTTACAATACGTCGGGCTCGGCGCGACGCATATGCTCACCGGATACGACCACCTGCTGTTCCTGTTCGGGGTCGTGTTCTTCCTCAAGACTTTCCGAGAAGTCGCGAAATTCGTGAGCGTCTTTACGCTCGGCCACTGCATCACGTTGGTGTTCGCTACCTTTTTTAAGATCAACGCCAACTACTTCCTGATCGACGCCGTTATCGCCTTGAGCGTCTGCTACAAGGGCTTCGACAACAACGGCGGCTTCGAGAAGTACCTCGGCCGGAGATCTCCGAACCTTTTGCTCGCTGTATTTCTGTTCGGCCTAATCCACGGCTTTGGCCTCTCGACGCGTCTCCAACAGTTGCCGCTAGGCGACGACAAGCTCGGGATGCTGTTCCGAATCCTGTCGTTCAACGTCGGCGTCGAGGTGGGACAGATCGCGGCGCTCGTCGTGATGGTCGCGGCGCTCGCCGCCTGGCGGAAGACGGACCGCTTCGAGCGGATCAGCCGGCTGGCGAACAATGGCCTAATCCTCGCCGGGTTCGCATTGTTCTACATGCAGACGCACGGCTACCTCCATTCCATGATGCCCGATGACCTGGCCTTTCCCGTGACCGAGCACAAGCATGTCCACGAGGATATGCAGATCGAACAAGAAACCAAGGAGAACAGTCATGACAATCTTTAAGCTCAGCAACCTTCGCCAACTCGCAGCCGCCACCGCACTCATGCTCGGCGTCGCCGTCGCGCCGCAGATGGTCCTTGCCGACGGCGACGCCGGACACACGCATTCGAAAGCGCCTGCGACGAAGGAGCAAATCCTAGAATCAGCTACGAAAATGCGAGACAAGCTCATCGGCGACAAGAAAATCGAAGCGACTTGGAAGGCGATCGCGCCCGACAACGCCGAGCAGAAGGAGTTCGGCAAGAAAAAGGAATGGCTCGTGACCTTCAAGGATCCGAAGGCGACGGACAAGACGAAGGAGACGCTTTACATGTTCTTCTCGCTTCCGGGGAACTATCTCGCCGTGAACTATACCGGTAAGTAACGGTGGCGAGCGGGGCCGATCGCGGCTTGCTCGACACCCGGCGTCGGCCGTCTAGGAGGCTCAAGGAGGAGCTTCTTAGACGGCCGATTTCGGTCGTCGTGACGGACTCGCCGACTCGCCGACTTGTCGGAGCATACGATCGCCGAACGCCTGACTGAGTCTTCAAGCCTTTGAAAGAAAAGCATTTTCCGTTCGGTTGAAGGCTTTATCTCAAGGCCGGGCGCCTGCCACCGATCCCCCCTATGGGGATGCCATGCTGGCCTCCGCCGCCTCGGCAGGATTCGCAATGAGCCCGACTCGCACCGCAAGACTCGTCCTCGCGTTCCTGGCGTTCGCCGCGCCGTCGACGCTCGACGTTGCCCGAGGCGAGAGCGCCGCGAACGTCGAGGCGGCGGAGCCGATCAAAGGGCCGCACGGCGGCCGCCTGTTGCAGGATGGTGACCTCGGCATCGAAGTCACGATCTTCGAGCGCGGGGTTCCGCCGGAGTATCGCGTCTACGTTTACGACAAGGGCAAACCGGCAGATCCGAGCACGGTGAACCTCGAGATCGAGCTGAAGCGGATCCTCGGCAAGGTCGACCTCGTTCGCTTCACGAAAAAGGACGACTATCTCCTCGGCGATCAGGAAATCGTGGAACCGCATTCGTTCGACGTCAAGGTCACCGCCGAGCGCGGCGGCAAGCGCTCGACGTGGGATTACGACTCCTACGAAGGCAGGACCGTGATCTCCGCGGATGCCGCCCTCGCGGCCGGGATCGTCATCGAGCGCGCCGGACCCGCCGAGATCAAGGTTCGCTTGCCAGTCCTGGGGAAGATCGTCCAAGACGAGGAAGAGACGGCACGAGTGAGCGCACGATATCCCGGCGTCGCCACGGCCGTCGTCGCCAAGCTGGGCGCCAAGGTCAGGAAGGGCGAGCGCCTCGCGGTCATCGAGAGCAACGCAAGCCTAAGCTCTTACGAGCTCACCGCGCCCATCGCAGGAACGATCACGAAGAAAGCGATCAGCGTCGGTGCCTTCGTGTCGGAGAAGGACGCGCTCTTCGAGATCTCGAACCTCGACCGGGTCATGGCGGAGTTTCACGTCGAGCGGCATGACTTCGCAAGACTCGCGGTCGGTCAGCCGATCGAGCTCGCTGGCAGCGGCGATGCGAAGTTGAGTTGCGCGATCGACTATCTCGCGCCGGTCGGCTCCAGTGAAACACAATCCATCGCCGTACGTGCGCGCCTACCCAAGTCGACGCCCGGGATGGCGCCAGGCTTCTTCGTTGACGGCGCCGTACAAGTCGAGACCGTCCAGGCGAAGGTGGCGGTCCGCAAAGCGGCGCTCCAAACCTTCCGCGACTGGACCGTCGTCTTTGTCCAGGACGGCGACAAGTACGAGATCAGACCTTTGGAGCTCGGCCGAGATGACGGCGAGTTCGTCGAGGTGCTCTCGGGAATCGACCCCGGCATGACCTACGTCGCCGACAAAAGCTTCGTAGTGAAGGCCGACGTCGGCAAAAACGGCGCCACGCACGACCACTGAGCCATCGGATCCCGCAAAATGTTCGAACGCATCCTTCAATTTTCCGTGACCCGCCGCTGGCTGGTCCTGCTCGCGACCCTGGCGCTCGTCGCCGTCGGTGGCTACAGCTTCCTACATCTTCCGATCGACGCGGTCCCGGACATCACCAACGTCCAGGTCCAGATCAATACCGAGGCCGCCGGCTATTCGCCGCTCGAAGTCGAGCAGCGGGTCACCTTCCCCGTCGAGTCGGCGATGGGCGGCCTCCCGGCGCTCGAGCAGACCAGGTCGCTCTCCCGCTACGGCCTCTCTCAGGTCACGGTCATTTTCAAGGACGGCACCGACATCTACTTCGCCCGTCAGATCGTCGCGGAGCGCATCCAGGAAGTGCTCGGGCAGCTCCCAGGCGGCGTCGAGCCGCGCATGGGTCCGATCGCGACCGGCCTCGGCGAAATCTTCATGTACTCGGTGACCGCGGCGCCAGGCGCGAAGAACGAGCAAGGCAAGCCGGTCACCCCGACCGATCTGCGCACCGCGCAAGACTGGATCATCAAGCCGCAGCTCCGCAACGTCCCGGGCGTCGTCGAGGTCAACGGCATCGGCGGCCATACGCGGCAGCTCCAGGTCATCCCGGACACCAACAAGCTCCGTGCCTATGATCTCTCGCTCGCAGACGTCGTCACGGCGCTAGAACGCAACAACGCAAGCGTCGGTGCCGGCTACATCGAACGCAACGGCGAGCAGTATCTCATCCGCGTGCCCGGTCAGGCCTCGGGCGCCGACGATTTAGCAACCGTGATGGTGGCTCGCCGCGAGAACCGCGCGATCTACATCCGCGACGTGGCGCGGGTCGAAGAAGGCAGTGAGCTGCGGACGGGCGCCGCGACCGCCAACGGCGCCGAGGTCGTGCTCAGAACGGTGTTCATGCTGAAGGGCGAGAACAGCCGCGAGGTCGCGGCTCGCGTCGCAAAGAAGCTCGAGGAGATCAAGACATCGTTGCCGGCCGGGGTGATCGCGACCGCGGTGTACGACCGCAGCACCCTCGTCAACGCGACGATCGACACCGTCGTGCGCAACCTTTCCGAGGGCGCGCTTCTCGTCATTTTCGTGCTCTTCGTGCTCCTCGGCAACTTCCGCGCGGCCGTCGTGACGGCGCTAGTAATTCCGTTCGCCATGCTCCTGACCTTCATCGGCATGGTGAAAGGGGGCGTCAGCGGCAACCTAATGAGCCTCGGCGCGCTCGACTTCGGCATCATCGTCGACGGCGCGGTGATCCTGGTCGAAAACTGCGTCCGCCGGCTGGCGCACGAGCAGCAGCGCCTCGGCCGCAAGCTCACCCAGTCAGAGCGATTGGACCTGGTCTTCTCCGCCTCGAAGGAGGTCCGACAGGCGACGATGTTCGGCGAGGCGATCATCATGATCGTCTACCTGCCGGTCCTGACCTTGACGGGCGTCGAAGGCAAGATGTTCTTTCCGATGGCCTTCACCGTCATCATAGCCCTCGCAGCGGCGATGCTCCTGTCAGTCACCTTCGTGCCTGCGGCGGTCGCGATCGCACTCTCGGGCAGCGTCTCGGAGAAGGAAAGCGTCTTGATTCGCGCCGCAAAAGCAGCCTACCGCCCGATCCTGGCGCAGATGCTGCGGTTTCGCGTCGCCGTCGTGGTCGCCGCCGCGCTCTTGTTCGTCGGCGCCGCGAGCCTCGCCACGCGAATGGGGCAGGAGTTCATCCCTAGCCTGGACGAAGGCGACATCGCGCTCCACGCCCTGCGCATCCCCGGGACCAGCTTGACGCAGGCCGTTGAGATGCAACATGCGCTCGAGCGCCGCCTCACGGCCTTCCCCGAGGTCAAGACCGCCTTCGCGAAGATCGGCACGGCCGAGATTGCCACCGACCCCATGCCCCCCAGCGTCGCCGACGGCTTCGTCATGCTGAAGCCGCGCGCCGAATGGCCGAACCCGTTGCGCCCGAAAGAAGATCTCGTGCGCGAGATGGAGGTTGAGCTCAAGAAAATTCCGGGCAACAACTACGAGTTCACCCAGCCCATCGAGATGCGCTTCAACGAGCTGATCGCCGGCGTTCGCAGCGACGTCGCGGTCAAGATTTTCGGCGACGACCTCGAAGAACTGGCCGTCGTCGGCAAGAAGGTCGAGGCGGAGCTGAAGAAGATCGACGGCGCGGCGGACGTCAAGCTCGAGCAAATGACCGGTCTGCCGGTGCTCACGGCGCAGCTGGATCGGGCCGCGCTCGCCCGCTTCGGTTTGAGCATCGCCGAAGTGCAAGAGACCGTGTCTACCGCGCTCGCCGGCAAGACCGCAGGGAGAATCTACGAAGGCGACCGGCGTTTCGACCTGGTCGTGCGGCTTTCGGACAAGGACCGCGCCGATCTCGCGGCGATCGGACGGCTCCCCATCAAGCTGCCGGCGCCCGCGACCGGCTACGTGACCCTCGGCGCCGTCGCCAAGCTCGAAGTCGCGCCCGGGCCGAACCAGCTGAACCGCGAGAACGGTAAGCGGCGCGCCGTCGTGACCGCTAACGTACGCGGTCGGGACCTCGGCTCCTTCGTCGCCGAAGGACAGCGTCGCATCGCGGAGACCGTGGAGCTTCCTGCCGGCTATTGGACGAACTGGGGCGGGCAATTCGAGCAGCTCATTTCGGCGGCTGATCGATTGAAGGTCGTCGTGCCGCTCGTCTTGATACTGATCCTGGGAATGCTTTATGCGACCTTCTCGAGCTGGAAGGACACGATCATCGTTTTCAGCGGCGTCCCGCTAGCGCTGACCGGCGGCGTCGTCGCGCTCTACGCGCGCGGCATTCCGCTCTCGATCTCGGCCGCCGTCGGCTTCATCGCCTTATCCGGGGTCGCGGTCTTGAACGGTTTGGTGATGATCACCTTCGTCAAGCGGCTCAGGACGGAGGGCATGGCCGTTGCTGAAGCCGTCGTGGAGGGTGCGTTGTCGAGACTGCGCCCGGTGCTGATGACCGCCCTGGTCGCTTCGCTCGGCTTCGTCCCGATGGCCTTCGCCACCGGGACCGGCGCCGAGGTGCAGCGGCCGCTGGCGACGGTCGTGATCGGCGGCATCGTGTCGTCGACATTCTTGACGCTGGTCGTGCTGCCCGCGCTCTACCTCATGTTCCATCGACGCGAAGACGTCGGTAGGGCCGATCGCCTCGTCGCGGAGCAAGGCGCGGCACTGGAGAAATCGGCGTGAGGACGGCAGGAAGGTTCGTCGCGATCGTCCTCGCGCTTCACGCCAACGCGGCTCTCGGGGAAGGGTCGGGATCGACGTTGACCCTGGAGGATGCGCTCGCTCGTGCTCAAAGCTACGACCCGCGCATCAAGGGCGCGACGTTCGATCTTCGCGCGTCGGAAGCGGCTGTGGAGCAAGCCGGAGCGGCGAAGAATCCCGAGCTGTCGATCACGGGCGAGAACCTTCTCGGCAATGGCGCTTACCAAGGCGCGGCGCGGCTCGAGACGACTATCGAAGTAAGCCAGACCCTAAACACAAGCGGGTCGGCGTCGGCGCGGCGGCAGCTCGCCGAGACCCATCGGTCGGTCGCTGGGCTCGGGATCGAGGTCGCGCGGCTCGAGGTCGTCGAGGAAACGCGCCGAGCGTTCGTGGAGGTCCTCGCGGCGCAGCGACTGCTAGCCGTGTCGGAGCAAGCGCTCGCCGAGGCGAAGGAGTTGCAAGGTCTCGTCGAGCGTCGGCAGCGCTCGGGCGCCGCCGGCTCGCCGGCGGAAGGCGTCACGGTAGGGCTCGACGCGGAGCGTGCGGATCTGCGCCTAGAGCAGGCTCGTGCGGAGCTGCAGGTGGCCCTGAGGCGTCTCGGGATGCGATGGGGCGAAGTGAGCCCGAGCTTCGCGGGTGTCGCCGGAGAGCTCACCGTCCCGAAAGAGCTCGCGACCTTCGAAGCACTGGTGGCGCGCCTTGGTGGGAACATCTCTTCGGCCCAGGCGTCAGCGGCGGCGGCGAGCCTTCGAGCCGAGGTTGCCGTCGAGGAAGCGGCGGGGGGGACAGACCTCACGGTTTCCGTCGGATTGCGCCATTTTCGCGAGGAAGGCAAGGTCGCCGCGGTGGTCGGCGCAAGCATCCCGTTACCTGTCTTCGACCGCAACGCCGCCGGCGCGCGGGCTGCGAGCGAGCGAGCTCAGCGGGCTGGATCGGCCGTCGAAGCTGGGAAGCTTGCGGCGATGGACGGGCTGTCGCGTGCCCACGGTCGCCTCGTCGCCTTGCGCGGCGAGGCCGAACGGTTGGCTTCGCGGCTCTTGCCAGAAGCCCGGAAGGCGTCGAGCATTCTCGAGAAGGCCTTTCGCCAAGGCGCCTCATCCTACCTCGAGCTCAGCGCCGCGAGACGCGTGGTTCTCGAACTGGCGGCGCGCGAGGTCGACGTTGCGCGGGAGTTTCACGAGCTTTCGGCGAAGGTAGAACATCTGACTGCTTCTGCGGCGAAATAGCGTGGCGAGATACCAGTCGGCTCACCCAATCAGCAAGTGATGGGTCTCGTCATGAGCCCCGAGCGAGCTCATGGTTAGAAGCTTGCGAGCGCTCGAGCAGACGACGCCTGACCGTTAACTTGCCGAAGTCTCCACCTGCGTCGATAAGCGGAACGAGCGCTGGGTAAAGACGTACGAAAGCGGTCGCGCCGAACAGCATCCCGAGGACTCCGGCCATCGCGTCGCGCCGGCCTTCTCCTAGGGCTGCGAGGGAAGTGCCCGGACAGTAGCCGAAGAGCGCAAGGCCAGCTCCGAACAGCACGGCGCCACCCGCGACGCCGCCAACCTTCATGGGTTTTACGTCCTTCTTCGTTAGCCCCATCGCCACAAGCGCGTGAATCCCCGCCGCGCCAACGGCCACGGCGGTTCCCATGGTCTTGACGACGCGAGCATCACGAAGCGCAAATTGATCGATGATGACGTCCTGTCGTGCCAGCTTGCCTCGCTGGAGGAGGCTGCCGAAGGCCATCCCGGTCATGAGTCCAAGGAGGCGCATACCGCCTCCATCGCGAGACGTTGCCATTACGATTCTCCCCGTCCGTAGAGGGCACGAACGGCAATGCCTGCCGTCACAAACATCAACGGCGTGAAGACGAGACTCGACAGCGCAAGTTGGCTCGTACCCGTAATCCCATGCCCGCTCGTGCAGCCTTTTGCGAGACGCGCCCCAAACATCATCAGAGCGCCGCCAAGAAACGAGACCGCAAGGCTCGTGCCGCCGTTGGCCCCAAACCTCTGCGCCCGCTGTGGCGACGTGTCATCGCTCCAGGGCTCGCTCGACGCACGCGCCGCGAGGAAGCTGCCGATCGGCAGTCCCACTGCGAGAAGTGTCTCCCAGTCAATCTTCGGAGCTTCGTCGCGCGCCTTTAGGTAACTATTGACCTGCGTCAGGTCGGGGGCAACCTTCCGGCCAGCCAAAGCTGCCGTGCTTTCAAAGGCCGAAGTCACACCAAGCCCTCGTTTAGCCGTCAGGAACGCTAGCGTATTCAGAATGCCCAGGCCTGCGCCCACTACATACGGGGACCGCGACGGTCCAGATCGCGTTTGAGCGCTCATCATGTTCTCGCTCCTTCGACCTCTGTCGTTGTTACGGAGTTCTCAGCGCCAGATCTCGTCGGAAGTCCGACTTTTTCCCACGCAGTCATGCCACCAAGGAGGTTTTCGACGTGTTCGAAGCCTTGACGACGCAGCATGCTCGTCGCGAGACTTGCGCGATGTCCGACGCTGCACGCGACGGCGATCCGGTCCGATTTCTTGAGCGGTGGTTTCAAGGCCCGAAGGTGCTCTTCTAGGTAGCCGACATAAAGGTGCGAGGCATCGGGGATGTGGCCTTCCACTTCGAACTCGCTGTCGTCACGCACATCGAGCACACGAACGTCCTTACGTGACTTGAGGCCTTCAGGCGTCGTCACGCCGGATGTAGCTATCGGGAGCCCGGCGTCGCGCCATCCGTCAAAGCCTCCGGCTAGCACGCCTTCGACGGCATCGACGCCAATCCTGGAAAGGGCCAGAACCGCGTCTTCGAGATCATCCATTCGTGCAAGGACTAAATACACTCGGGTGTTCTCGTCGGCGATCCATCCGCCGAATACCGATAAGCCCTTGGCCCATACACTGTAAGAGTTGGGAATGTGTCCTGCCGCAAAAGCCTCCGGTTCCCTAGCGTCGATAACGACGCCGGCTTCCTTCTCGCTCGCGAACGACTTCGGTTGCAGAACCTTCACTTCTTTCAGCTGCTTCGCGACTGGGATCCCGCCTTTGAAATTCACCTTCTCCATCAAAGCGAAGTAGGGAGGACGAGGGATGCGCTCTTTGACCTTCGTGGCGATGAAGTCCTGACGTGACTTGACGAAGACCGGATTGTAGCCCCGCTCGAGGCCGATCGTGGAGTCGTCTCGTTCTGCAATGTTGCCGCCGCACACGGACCCTGATCCGTGCGCCGGGAATAGAAGTGCCTGATCACCGAGAGGGGCGATTTTTTCGTGAACTCCGTCGAAGAGGTGCCCTGCGTTCTCAGCCGTTTTTTTCGGGTCGGGGAGATCCGTTCGCCCGGACTCGCCAATGAACAAGGTATCGCCGGTGAAGACGCCCCACGCTTTATCGGGCGCGTCCGAAATGTAAATGGCGTAGCACATGCTTTCGGGGGTATGGCCGGGCGTGTGAAGTGCCACAAAGCGAAGCTCGCCGAAAGAAAACTCCTCGCCGTCCTTCAATCGAATGTCGCCGTGGCCAAAGAGCTCGTGTCGCCCGTTGACGATCTTGGCGCCCGTGATCCGTGCCAACTCCGCCGAGCCGATCACGAAGTCCTCTTGACGGTGGGTCTCAAACACATATTTGATCGTCAGCTTATTTTCGCGCGCTATGCGCAGATACTCGTCCACGTCGCGCCTTGGATCGACGACTGCGGCTTCGCCCTTGTTGCCTATGACGTAAGCCACGTGGGCTATTCCAGGCGTTTTTACCCGTTGAAAAAACATTGACCACTTCCTCCAAAGACGATGCCGACCCGATGGCTTCGGACACGAGTGCCCGGAGATAAGCTACGCTTGCTAAGCCAGGTGGTGGTCAGGCCTGACACGAAGAACAGAGCCAGCCGTGTCAGGAGCGCGAGTTCAGGACTTACCAGCAATTGTCATGCCGTCGAGCCACCGTCGAACTTGCGGCACCACATCGGCCTAGACGGACGAAACGGTGTCTCAAATTTGGTTCAAATGCGGTGGCGCAGCTCCATTCTAGGGAGCTTGCGCGAAGCCCCGACGAACGAGTTCGGGGAAGCCCCACGGCAAAGCTCGCACGTCGCGGAAGCCGAAACCAATCAACAGGTCGGCGGCCGGCAGGACCCGACGACCAGACTGACAGTGCAAGTAAAGGATCTTGTCGCGAGGGAGCCCATCACTCCCACCCCCATTCCGTAGCTCCGAAAGCGGGACATTGGTTGCGACGATGAGATGTCCAGCTTCCCACTCATCGGCTTCGCGAACATCGACGAGCACGGCCGCACCCGTGGAAAGATTATCTTTGACCGTAGCCTCAGTATCGCTCGTATGCTCCGCGGCGCCGGCCGTCGTCGGCACCACCGAAGCCAAAGTGAAGATCGCGGCGAGCAAGAATCTGACCATTGACTAATCCTTTCGGTCGGCCGCAGTGGCCCAAGTAAGGGGAACTTTAACGTACGAAGTGCCGTTTGTCTCTGGCGGCGGAATCCGACCGCCATCGATGTTCACTTGCACGCTTGGATGAAGAAGCTTCGGCGCAGCTAAGGTCTGGTCGCGCTGACTTCGAAACGCGATGAACTCTTCGCGCTTCGTTTGGGCGTTGAGCTGGACGTTCCCGTGTTTTTGCTCTGCGACGCTCGACTCGAATTCGACGCCCCTTCCGCCAGGTTGGTAGTCGTGTCCCGTAAAGAGTCGTGTCTCGCCTGGGAGCGTGAATAGCTGCTGAGTCACCGAGGCAAAGAGGTTCTCGGCGCTTCCGCCCGGAAAGTCGCACCGCCCAGTCCCATAATCCGGCATGAATAGCGCGTCTCCCGTAAAGACGTTGTCCCCGAACCGATAGGATGAGCACGCTTCGGTGTGCCCCGGCGTCGGCCTCACCTCGAATCGCAAGGCTCCCGCCTCCACCAGCTCGCCAGCTTTGAGCAGACGATCGAACTGAGAGCCGTCGGTAGGGAAGCTTTCTGGTAGTCCGTAAACTGGCTTAAAGCGCCGCTGAACAGCGGTAATGCCCTCACCGACGGCGAGAGTGACGCCTGGCAGCGCCTCACGAAGAATCTGCGAGCTCGACAGATGGTCGGCATGGGCGTGCGTCTCGAGCACCATGCGAACGTTTAGTCGCGTCGCTCGGACGAATGCGAGGACTTCCTCAGCCGAGGATCGACTCATGCGACCAGAGGCCGAATCGAAGTCGAGTACGGGATCGATGATAACGGCGTCGCGACTCGCGCCGTCGTATGCGACGTAGGTCAAAGTCGACGTCGCTTTATCGAAGAAGGCTTTAATTTCCACTGATCAATCCTCCTGCTTAGATCGCATAGGACGCTCGGAGTCCTGAGCGGCAGCGGCCTTTTCCCGACGCCGCTCCCAGGCCGCGAACGCTGCCATGCCAACCAGCATGGCAACGAAGAAGAGCCAAACCTCGTGGCCCCCGCCAGCCAAGCTCGCGACTGCGGGACCGGGGCAGTATCCGCCTAGGCCCCAACCAACTCCGAACACCGTAGCGCCAAGGAGCAGGCGGCGATCGATCGGTGCCGCCGCGGGTAGGAAAAAGCGTGTATCAGCGATCGGCGCCTGCCGGCGACGAATGAACCAGAAGGATACCGCGTAGGTAGCGATCGCCCCGATCATTACAAAGGCGAGCGACGGATCCCAAGCTCCCGCCAAATCGAGAAAGCCGAGGACTTTCGTGGGTCGCGTCATCCCGGAGATTCCAAGTCCAAGCGAGAAAAGCATGCCGGCAAAAAATGTCGGAGCGAAGGACTTCATGGAGTTCCTCCTCTCGTCACGAGCGTGACCACGGTCGCAGTAAGCATGCCGCTAAGTACGAAGACGAGCGTCGCTGCGATCGATCTGACGGAGAACCGGCTGATGCCGCACACTCCGTGCCCGCTCGTACATCCGTTTCCCAGACGGGTCCCAAAGCCCACGAGAAGGCCAGCCACGACGGCGACGACCGCCGGGCGAGGGTACGATGCATCGAATGCTCCTACACTGGTCATCCGCAGAATGGCTCCGCCAACGACGAGACCGGAAAGAACCGCCAGCCGCCATTGCACATCGCCTTGCCTTGGACGAAGCACTCCACCGATGACCCCGCTAACGCCGAAAACTCGGCCCTTGAACAGCAGAAGCAGCGAGCTTCCACCGCCGATGAGCACGCCCCCCAAAATTGCGTAAAACCAGTCGATCATTTCGCCGCCTCCTGAGCTCTGATCTATCAAAGACTAAGCCAACGACGGAACTGCAGCACCAAGAAGACCAACTAGTTATTTTTATTGCGTATTTAGCGATTCTGCGGCCCTATGCGAGTAGGTCTCGCAAGCGCTTTGCTTCGAAATGTCCCCCTTATGTTGCAACGTTTTGGCACAATCTGCATCGACCTAACGCTTTGGCGCCCATCCTAGACGCCGATTTCTCTGAGATCTTGGCACTTACGGACGTCGCGCTTCGTTCCTCGAAATTGGAACGGATATTGGATCGTCGGTCGGGACGACACACAAACAGGAGACGAATGTGGACGTAAAGACCATTTCCCCCGCAGAGATCTTCGCCCTGCAGGAAGAAGCAACCGCCGTCGCTCTGATCGATGTACGGGAGCCTGATGAATTCTCACAGACGTCCGCGCCCTTTGCCGTCAATAGGCCGCTAAGTGAAATCGAGCGCAGCGGTGTATCAGCGCTAAAGGCCTCGCCCGCGGATCAAACGATCTACTTGATCTGCCGCTCTGGCCAACGTTCGCTGAAGGCCGCGCGCCTTATGCACGCACAAGGACTTCACAACGTGGTCAACGTGTCGGGCGGGATGATGGCGTGGGAACAGGCCGGTCTTCCAACCGTCAAGCGCTGAGGCATTCAATGGATGCGCAAGCTTTGCTGGGATACTCTGCCGCGCTCGCAATCGGCGCGGTCCTGGGAGTGATCGGAGGGGGGGGCGCCATCCTGGCACTCCCGGTGCTGGTTTACGCCTTCTCGATTCCGGGCCTCGAAGCGACGACGTATTCTCTTTTCATCGTCGGTCTAACGAGCGCCGTCGGATCCGTGCAGTATGCTCGCTCGAAGTCGATCGATTACAAGGCCGCTTTGAGATTTGCGCTCCCGGCATTTGTCGTCATCTACGCCGTTAGGGCCGTCGTCTTGCCGCGCCTTCCGACCGAATTGGCGCTTCCTGGAGGCGTCGCCTTGACGAAAGACTCAGCGATCATGTTTCTTCTCGCCGCGGTCATGGTCGCCTCCGGCATCACGATGATTCTAAAGTCTAAGGACGACGCCAGCGCTGCCAACGCGTCCGAAAGGAAACGGCCCTCTAGCGTAGTTAGCTCAATTGCACGTGGGGCAGCCGTCGGCCTTCTCACGGGGTTTGTCGGCGCCGGCGGCGGCTTCATGCTGGTCCCAGCACTCGTGCTTTCTGAACACCTACGGATGAAGACGGCCGTAGGTACTTCCCTCTTGATCATTGCCGCGAACAGCCTGTTTGGATTTGCAAGGGACGCTGCGGCACTCTCCATTTCTTTTGACTGGAGGCTGATGCTTGGATTTTCCGCTTTGGCCGTCGCCGGAATGCTCTTTGGCTCTCGTCTGGCGCGCCGACTCTCCGACGGCGCCGTAAAAACGTTTTTCGGGTGGTTCGTTCTGGTATTTTCCGGTGTCATCGTCGCTATCGAAGTTCTTCGCTGAGATCGGAAGAAACCCCATGTCACAAGAGAACGCGCTGCCCCGGCCCTACTGGCAAAGCTTGTTTAAGGGACAATCGTGAAGATCCACACGCGTCCCGAAATCAAGCCGACACAGTTCCATGGAATGATGACGGTGTCGGAGAAGATGCTTCGACTCTTCGAGCTTATCAAGAAGGTCGGGGCGACTGAGGCTTCGATCTTGATGCGAGGCGATACAGGAACGGGCAAGGAGCTCGCGGCGAGGGCCATTCACGCGCTCAGTCGACGCGGCAAAGGTCCCTTCTATGCGATTAACTGTGCGACGTTCTCTTCCGAGCTCATGATGTCCGAGCTTTTCGGTCACGTGAAGGGCGCGTTTACCGGGGCGTCGAGCGACCGCAAGGGGCTTTTCGAGCTCTCGAACACGGGGTCGATTTTCCTCGACGAGATCGCGGAAATCCCGGTCGACGTGCAAGCCCGCCTGCTTCGCGTCTTGCAGGAGCGGACGTTTACACCGCTCGGCTCCGCCACCGTAAAGAAAGCAAACGTAAGGGTCATTTCTGCAACTCATCAATCGCTTCGTCACGCGGTCGAGCTTGGCCGCTTCCGAGAAGACTTGATGTACCGAATCCGCGTCATCCCGCTATTTCTGCCGCGGTTGGCCGAGCGGGACGGCGACATCGAGATGCTGACTTGGCGCTTCATCGATGAGTTCGGAAGGATGGGATACCGACGGATCGTGGGTATGGAGGGCCCGGCGAGGAACGCTCTGTTGAGCTACTCGTGGCCGGGAAACGTTCGCGAACTGCGAAACGTCTTGGAGTATGCTTGCGCCATTGGCGACGGCGACCGGATTTGCCTCGGAGACCTCACCCCAGAGTTGAGAGGAGAGCCGCCGCCGGGCAGCGAGCTACACCCGCTCAACGTCGCAGGTCTTGAGCATCGGCGCATCGTCGACGCCATGGCCGCGGCAAAGAACAAGCGTGGGGATGCCGCAGCCGCGCTTGGTATGAGCAGGTCGACGTTGTGGAGAAAACTTAGGGAATACCGCATGGTTTGATGCGGTCGGTTGAAAGAGCAGGCACGGTTCGTGCTTCACACAATGTGTTGATCTCATATTCGCGGAGTTAGCTATGCAAAAAGAGAGCATCAATTTAAAGCAAGAACTCGTGGGCACCGTCGGCCCCATGGTCGAGCAAGTGACGCAGGCGCTGAAGGCAGAAGGCTTTGGGGTACTGAGCCGCATCGATCTCCATGCGAAGATCGACGAGAAGCTTGGCAAAAAAATTCCCGAAGTCGTGATTCTCGGTGCCTGCAATCCAGGCCTGGCGTTCGAGGCTTTTTCGGCAAATCCCGACGTTGCAAGCCTCCTTCCGTGTAACGCAGTCGTCCGCGACGTCGGTGGTGGCAAAGTGAGCGTCGAGCTGGCGAAGCCCACCGCCCTCATGCGATTGGTCGGCGACGCTGCGCTCATCCGAATGGCCGAGGATGCTGACAGCAGGCTCGAGCGGGTCTTGGCCAGCCTGCATTGATTATGGTCGCCGCGTTAGCGTCGGTTCGACCCGGATCGATAGAGGAACTGCGTCAGTGCGCAAGCAGCGCTTTCGCAGCGGCAGGATAATTGACACACTCAAAGCGAGCATCGAATGGATACTGTGAGTCAAGGAGGCGTGCGCCTCGCATACTTCGCCGTCGTTTTCGCAGTCATGGCGGGTTGGGAGCATTTCGCTCCTCGCAGGGCTTCGTCGGCGACGCGCCGCCAACGATGGCCCGGAAACTTGCTCCTCGCCCTGTCCGGCGCGGTGCTTGTCAGGATTGTGAGCCCCATCGGAGCTGTCGGCATCGCACTATTTGCGGAGTCGGGTGGCTGGGGTCTGTCGCCGCTTCTCTCCATACCGACTCATACCGCCGCGGTGCTGTCTTTCGTATTGCTAGACTTGGCGGTCTACCTCCAGCATAGGGCGTTCCATGCAGTGGGACCTCTCTGGCATCTTCATCGCGTTCATCACGCCGACAAGGACATCGACGTGACCACCGGTGCGCGGTTTCACCCGGTCGAGATTCTGATCTCACTCGGCGTCAAGGGTTTAGTGATCGTCGCGCTCGGCGCGCCTGCTGCAAGCGTCATGGTCTTCGAGATCCTGCTAAATGCTACGGCGATGTTCAATCATGCGAACGCTCGTATTCCTCTTGCGCTCGATCGCCTGCTTCGGCTTGTGGTCGTGACGCCAGACATGCATCGAGTCCATCACTCCATTCACCCCATAGAGACGGGGAGGAATTTTGGCTTCAACCTTCCCTTCTGGGATCGCTTTTTCGGCACCTATACGGAACAGCCCAAAGCTGGGCACGAGGACATGGTCATCGGGCTCCCCCAATTCATCGACGAGCCGCGCACGGCCCGATTGATGTGGATGCTGACTTCCCCGTTGGCGGGCAAGTGACAGAAGCTGATCAGAGGACAGCGCGCGAATTCTGAGGCGAGTCACGGGGCCCGAAGGAGTGCCTAGACTCATGTCGCGAGTAACCGGCCTGGACTAGGAGACGACCGTGAAAATGCCCGCCATCGCCTCGATCCCGATCATTGGCGTTCTGCTTTGCGGAGTTTGCTGCGCAGTTCCGCTCATCGCGGCCGCGGGCTTGCCTGTGACTTTCGCGGGAATCTCGTCCGGCGCCGTCGTCCCTGCGGTGCTCGCGGCAACGAGTGGCGTCGTGCTTTTCGTCGGCGCACGAGCGCTTTCGGAGAAAAAGTCCTGCTCCGCGGCGATCAGCCCCGCCTGCGATACTGGATGCGGATGCAAATCGTCACGTTGGGCGTAGCTGCGCCTAGAGTTCCGTCCTGCGGACAAGCCGCTCGGATAGAACCCTATGGAGTGAACATGCTGAGCCGTCTTGCACCCCTTGCCCTAGCCTTACTGACCGCCACCCCCGCTGCCGCCAAGCCATGGTTCTGCGAGTTCATGCACCAGCCACCTGGTGGAAGCTGGTCGAACCTCGCCGTCGGAACCGTCGATCCTGCCGACATCGACCTTGGTCGCTATGAACGCGAGCCGCCGAGCGAGGTCCAGCTCGTATTTTCGGTGCGAGGCTTCGTCGAGGCGGGTTGCCGCGGCTACCTAGCGTCCACCAAAGGCGATCGGCTCGACAAGCTGATGGCCTGTTCCGTCAAAGACGTGTCCGTCTCCGACGGCGAGCACCGGACCGGCATCGTCTCGCTGCTCGACGACAGTGAGATCGACGTCGATATTGCGACGGCGCAGGGCAAGTACGGCCTGTTGTGCAGGAAACAGTCTGGATCGAGTCAGGAGGGTGGTCGCACCCACCTCGACTAGCACCATCCAAATCGATGCGGCGTTTTGCATCGCGGCAGGTGTGAGCTCGGCTGGCATGGCCATGGAACTTCCAATCGACCTCGCCCTCGAGGCGGCCGCCGAGAGCCTCGCCTCTTGCGCTAGCTAGACCCTGGCGCTTTCGCGCCAGGGTCTATCCCGAGCGGAGCGAGGGATCTCGCGGCGCTACCCATAGCGTCCGTCACGCGACCCTCGCTCTCGCCGGATTCCCCGGCAATGATCATGCAGACTTTGCCTTCCCTGCTCG
>JANOTL010000133.1:0-7090 GCA_031416315.1 Pseudomonadota bacterium | reverse complement strand
GACCCGACGCGCGAAGCGGCCCTCGTCTACGCCTTGTGGTCCGACGGGGACGAGGTTTTGAACCGCGCCGTCATCGGCCGCGACAACCCGGTGCCGGCGAGCGTCACCGCCAAGATCGCGGGGCAGGACGGCGAGTACACGTTTGCGGAGCTTTCGCACCTGGGCACGCGTGACGAGACGCTGGCGACGCAGTGGCAGCTTCTCGGCGTCGAGTGATGGCGAGCCGATTCGCAACCTGGGGCTCGACGGCGGCCGAGCGCACGAAGCCTTATCCATGCGATGGACTCGTCACGAAGGTCGATGCCGCGCTGTTTCGTGCCGTGAGCGTCAATGCGCCCCCCTCCGTCGTCTTTCGCTGGCTATGCCAACTGCGCGTTGCCGCATACAGCTATGATTGGATCGACCAGGGCGGGCGGAAGAGCCCCGTGGTGCTGACACCGCACCTCGACGCGCTCGAAGTTGGCCTTCCCGTCATGAAGATCTTCCGCATCGCGGCGTTCGCGAAGGACGAGCACCTGACCCTGCTCTTGTCCTCCCCTCCCAAGGGGGGACAGATCGCAAAACTCGTCGTGAGCTACGTTGTGGTTCCGTCAAGTGACGGTTCCTCGCGCCTCGTCGCCAAAACCGCGGTCGAAGCCACAAAGACCGGCTTGGCCTGGCACCTCGGCCTGCGCATGCTCGCGTTTGGGGACTTCATCATGATGCGCAAGCAGCTGCTGACGCTGAAGGCACTGAGCGAACGGCAAGGCGGCTCAGCCTGAGGCGCGACGGCTTCACGCCACGCTAAGCCTTGATTCCTATGCCTCTTCCGGCGCCTTGAGCCGTCGGGACCGCAATTTCCGCGTGTGGAGTAAGGAAACAATTCCTTCACCCTGTTTAGAGGCTCGTCCATGTTTCACTTCGCCCAAAAAGCACTGCTCCTTGCCGCCACGCTCTGCGCCACCGCCGCCGCCGCCGCTCCGCGCGCCACGGTCGATTTCGTCCCCCAAAGCATCAGCTACCAGAGCGGTCTCGACGACGACGTCTCCGGCTCGCGCTCGCAGCACGTCACGCTGAAGATCAAGAACGTCGGCAACACCGCATCGCGCTATCCCGGCTCGATCATGCGCCTTCTCGTGAACGGCGCCGTCGTCAACGGCAACGTCTACGGCTCGAACGGCGTCGGCGGCTACAATCTGCACGCGCCGATCCGTCCCGGCCAAGTCGGCCTCGTCCTCTTCTATTTTCCGCTGAACACCCTGCGCCATTGCCGCAACGTCGTGGTCGAGGTCGACGCGGACCGGACGTACCAATACGGCGGCAACGTCTTCGCCAACGACCGCAAGACCTTGCTCGGATCCGACCCAACCAACATCCGCGCCTGCATCCCGGGCGGAATCGGCGGCTTCTCCGAGTGATCTCAGTTATTTCGAGGACTTGCGTGGACGACCGCGGCCCGCAAGCCCTCGATTTTCTTGGATGCCATGGTATCCTCGGCCTACTCCCTGACCCGAGGAACCGCGATGTCCAAAAGCTCCGAGATTTTCTTCGCCGTCGTCCTGGCCATCGGCGCCTTCGCCATCATGATCGCCAGCGGCGCGGCCTTGCATCAACATTCGACCGGCGGCGACACGCGCGGCGCAAGCATCGGGAAGCGCACCCAGGGCCACACGGCCGATCCGGCGCATGAGTACGAGCGAGACTACGATCTGGGTCTCTTCGTTTTCAAGAAGTGACAAACTGACCGAAGATCCTGGCTCAGGCGCCACAGAGCAGTTCCGACGCCCTTCTGGCCATCTGGCCATTTCCTCCGCTTCCCAGTATGTACGGGACCATGACACACCCCAGCGACTGGCCGACTCCGGGCCCGATCCAACTCGCCGTCCACGACCTCCCGCACGCTTCCGCGACGACCGAGTGGTGGTACGTCAACAGCCACTTCTCGACCGCGGACGGGCGCGAGCTGTCGCTCTTTGCGGCTTTCTTTCGCATCGCGCTCGGAAAAGACGCGACGTCGCACGAGCAAAAGCACGCGCACGCGGTAACTTGGGCTTTGAGCGACGCGACCGGCGCGGTCTATCACGGAGAGTCGCGTCTGGATCCCGCGGGACCAGGGATCGGGCTGCAACGCCTGGCGAGAGGCAAAGGCTCGCAAGACCCGCGCCTCAACCGCGCGATCAAAGAAGTTCTGGAACGGGGCCGCGTCCCGCTGCCCGACCGCATGCTCGAAGGCGAAGTCTTCGTCAATCAGCGAAAGCTCGAGCTCGACTTCGGCGGCGCGCGCTTCGAGAAACGCGACGACGGCGCGTATCTCCTGCGCCTTTACAACGAGCGCGCGCACGTCGGCTGCGAGCTCGTCCTGCATCCGGAGAAGGCACCCGTACGTCACGGCGACGACGGCGTCGTCCGCGGCCAAAGCGGCGACGAGATGTTCTACTACTTCATCCCGCGCTGCCGCCTGACCGGCACCGTCACCCTCGCGGGCACGGAAGAGCCGGTCGCCGCCGGTAGCGGCTGGTACGATCACGAGTTTGGCGGCAACGTCGCGGGCAAGGACGACGCGACCGACGCCGACATCGCCTGGAACTGGGCCGCCGTCCAGCTCGAGGGCGGACAAGAGATCACCGCTTACGCGCTTTTCAAGGCCGCGGACAATACGCCACTCTATCAGTGGGCCGTCGTGATCGAGCCCGACGGCACATCGCGCTCACTACGCGATTTCAGCCTCGAGCCTCTCGCTTGGTGGCGCAGTTCGCGCACTTTCCACGATTACCCCACACAGTGGCGCTTGACCGTTCCCGAGGCCGAGCTCGAGTTGACGTTGACGGCGAGCTTCCCGGACCAAGAGCTGATCACGGTGCTCTCGGATCCCGCCTTCTGGGAAGGCCGCTGCGACGTCGTCGGCACGCGCGGCAGGACGCCCGTTAAAGGCAAGAGCTACATCGAGCGTAGCGGCTTCGAGATGATCCGCACGCTCGACGAGTTCTTCGGCGCGGTCGGCGAAGTCGTGCGCGAATCCGTCGCCACCGTCTTGCCCCTGGAGCCGACGCTGGAGCAAGCACGTGATCTCGTCGCCTCCGAAGAGCGCGCGCACTACATGGACGGCGTCGACCTGGCGCAGCTTTCGCGCGCCTTGATCAAGCCGATCCGCGAGATCACCGACCGCGGCGGGAAATCGTGGCGCTCCTACGCCGCTCTCGCTTGCTGCGACGTCGTCGGCGGCGATTCCCGGCAATATACGCGCTGGCTCGCGATGCCGGAGCTCTTGCACGTCGGATCCCTGATCGTCGACGACGTCCAGGACCGCTCGACCGTCCGCCGCGGCGGGCCGGCGTGCCATCTGATGTATGGCGAGCCGCTGGCGATCAACGCCGGCACGGCCGCGTACTTTCTGACACAACGACTGATGACATCGAAAGAGATCTCGGCGGCCTCGCGCCTGCGTCTCTACGATCTTTACTTCGAGACCATGCGCGCCGGCCACGCCGGCCAGGCCTTGGATCTCGACGGCATGAGCGCGTTGATGGCCGAGGTCGCCGAGACCGGCGACGCCTCCCTTCTGGAGCGTCGCGTCATCGCCACGCACCGCCTGAAGACCGCCGCTCCGGCAGGCTCCTTGGCCCGCATGGGCGCCATCGTCGGTGGCGGCACGGAAGCGCAGATCGAGGCCGTCGGCAGCTTCTTCGAGGCCTTGGGCCTCGCTTTCCAACTCGTCGACGACGTCCTCAACCTCCGCGGCTTCAAAGGCGAGCTGAAATCCGCCGGCGAGGACGTCGGCAACGGCACGATCACGGTGCCCGTCGCGAAAGCCATGGGCCGGCTCGAGCGCGAAGATCGGCGGTGGCTCCTGGAGACGCTCGCCTCAAAGCCGAAGGCCTCGCCCCGCCTGATCGCGGAAGTCATCGAGAAGCTGGAGAGCTGCGGCGCTCTCGACGCGACGGCGGCCGATGCGCGACGAATGGTCGAGGCTGCGTGGCAAAAGGCGGAGCCTCTGCTCGACGACTCGATGCCGAAGATCATGCTTCGGGCATTCGGGTGGTACGTCCTCGATCGACATTACTAGCTGATTTCAAACGACATATTGAAGATTTTGCTTAAGCGCCCGAAGCCTTCCGCCGACACTTTCTGTGCGGAGGAATCATGCGCCACACGATCTTGCTCATCGCCCAAGTATTCGCGGTCTCGACCGTCCTCGTCGCCTGCGACCGGGTCGAAGACGCCGACACCAAAGACGAAGAGTCCTCGACGGAAGCCTCGGGCGGCGGCAGCGTCGCCGGAGCCGGTGCGGGCGTAGGGGGCGGCGCGACCGCTTCGGTAGCGACACGCATCACCGTTCCAGCCGGCATCACCGACGACTACGTCAACGTGAAGGCCGTCGCGCCGAACGCCGCGCCGCAAGCGCCAAACGGCGAGAAGGTGCTGATCATCGTCGCGAACGACGGCTTCTACTTCAAAGAATACAGCGACCCGCGCACGGAGCTCGAAGCCGCCGGCTTCACCGTCGTCGTCGCCGCCGCGTCGACGCCTTCGGCGTTGCCGCACGGATCGAGCGGCCAGCTCGAAGGCGACGGCCGCACCACGGTCGACCTGCGCCTCGCCGACGTGAACGCCGCCGACTACGACGCGCTCGTCTTCGCCGGCGGCTGGGGCGCCTCGAACTACTACTTCGGCTACGAAGGCAAGATCGACGAAGCGCGCTGGGCGCAGAAAACGACATCCGCGGCGCTGGTCAGCGACCTCGTCTCCGCCTTCGTCAAGGCCGACAAGCCGGTCGCCGGCATTTGCAACGGCGTCTTGGTCCTTGCCTGGGCCCGCGTCGACGGCAAGAGCCCGCTCGACGGCAAAACCGTCGCCGCGCCGGACGGCGGCGCGCCGGCACAAACTTACCTCGGTAAGCACTATGCCGACGAGACCCTCGTCATGAGCACTTTCGCGGCCGATAACGGCGCGACCGTGACCGCGCCCTACTCGATCGGCGTTGCGACGACCGCGACCGACGACGTGGTCGTCGACGGCAAGATCATCACCGCGCAGAATCAGTACGCGGCGCAGCAAGCCGGTAAACGGCTAGTCGCCATACTCGTCGACTGACTTCTTCGGGACAGGGTCGATCTGCGCCTGTGCGCAGGTAATGGCAATCTCGGCTACGATCTCCGAGTTCACCGCGGCGAGCCAGCGGGCGACGTCGATCACGGAGAGCGCGCTCTCTTGGGTCGGGGTCGGGTGCTCGGCCATGAGATGCTCCGGCGGCAGCTGCAGGGCGTCGCGATCGGGCACCTCGAGATCGTCGTCGAAAGCCGGCGCCCCGTCGAAGCCGGCGCCAAAGAGCCGCGGTATGATCGCGGCGTCCTTCTTGGCAGTTTTCTCGCTCGCGCCTTGCGGCAAGCGCTTTACGAGGGTCCCGAGACGCTCCCGTTCCTTCAGCTTCGTGCCGGCGTCAGCGACGCCGCGTCGGTAGGCCAAGTACTGCGAAGCAGCCTTCGCCGCGACCGCGTCGTCCATGGGCGCCTTCGGCGTCGCGAGCCACAGCCCGTGGTGGACCGCCATCAACGCTTGGGTCACCTTGTCGAAGCTTGCGTCGATCGCGTCCTGGTCGACGTTGGCGCAAGCCGCGGGCGGCGGTGGCGCGTCCTCCAGCAGGGGAATCGCGACGTCGTCGATGGACTCCGTCGCCTCCGGGATGTCGGGATCAACGAGCTTTGCCACTGCCGGCTTCTTCGGCGCCTTGCGCACCGGCTCCGCGACAGGCTTGGGATCCGTGCGACAGGCGCCGGCGGCCAAAAAGATTGCCAGGAGTCCGCTGGCTGCGAGCTTGCGTTTCACGGTGCGTATGCTCCCATCAAAATCGGCGTCGACCGCGCCTTGCCAAGTCCCCAGCTCGACACTGGCACCGCCTCCGAGGCGAGCCATTTCTCCAGCAAGCCGCGGTCGGCCGAGACTTTGCCGGCGATGCGATAGCGCGACTGCAGCAAAGTCTTCGACTCGGACGCCTTTTCCTTCACGACGGTGTAGGGAAATCGCCGCGTCGCGTGGATGAAGTAGAGCTCGTCCTTCTCGACGAGCATGAGCCCCGTGTGCGAGTCGAGGCCGATCTGGTAGAGGCCAGTCCCCCACTTCCGCATGTCGTCGAGGAATTTCTGCTCGGGCGCGTCCTGCCAGCGGCGGATGTTCTCCGGCGCCACCAGGCTGCGGATCATGCGCTCGGCCGCGAGCACGGTCATTTCCCGCGGCGCCAGCTTGATGCCCACGTCCCGCAGGACGATCGCGACCAGTGCGCCGCAGGCGATCGTTCCCGCGCGCGGCTTCTCGGTGACCCCGTTGAAGCTCCACGGCGTGCCGTACCAAGCCGGCAAGAGCTTCCGCGTGATCGCGCGCGCCATCACCCGACCGGCGCGTGCGATCACGGCGTCGCGCTCGGTCGCATTCGCTGCCTGGCGAAACGCCATGGCCAGCGCTCTCCGCTCCTTCTCGATCTTCACCTTCGCGTGCCCGTAGGCATGGACGTGCAAAACCAAATACGTGCCGAGCGTCGTCGCCACAAACAAGAAGAGGCCGAAGACGATCGCGATCGTCGCCTCGGACGGCAGGAATCTTCGCATGCTGGGCATAACCCGGTCTTCGGCAGAGCCCAGGCCCGGATGGAGCATCATTATGTAACCTATGAATATTTCATCACAAACGAATTCAGACACCATGACCGACGTCGACGCCGCTCACGCCTCGGGATTCTTTCCCGATAGGTCGAGTATGAGTGATCTTGAGCAACGCTTCGTAGACGCCGATCTCGAGCGAAAGATGCGCGCGCAGCTGCCCCCGTCCGTCGCCCTCGCGATGCTCTATTACGGCGTCTCGGCGATCGCCGGCTACTTCATCTATGTCGGCGCCTGGCGTGACATCGTCCTGCCGGCGAATGCCATCTGTTTCGGCCTCGGGCTTCTCGCCTTGACCTTCTTCCGCGACAAGCCGCCGGGCCAGCTGATGTGCATGCGCGTTGGGGACATCATATTGATGACGGCGCTGGGCGCGGGCTGCTTTTTCGTCCGCATCGACCCCACGATGCCACCCCATGCCATCGTCGCGGGCGAGGCGATGTTGCTCGCGATCTCCAGCT
>JANOTL010000132.1:0-80230 GCA_031416315.1 Pseudomonadota bacterium | reverse complement strand
ATTCTCAGCTCCTGGCGCACACGCGCAACCGCTTCGAGCTTACGGACGAGGGCCGCGAGCTCTACGACCGGAGCATTAAGCTCCTGGCCGGCGTCGACAGCCTCGAAGATGAAATGCGTTTTTCGAAGTCCGCGCATAGCGGAACCGTTGTGTTCGCAACCCAGCAAAGCATCGCGCACACCATGCTGCCAGGCTTCATGGCGCGCATGCAGAAGGACTATCCGCGGCTCGCGCCCAAGTTGCGCCTAGCCCCCACCGATGTCGTGCAGCGATGGATCACCATGCGTGAAATCGAGTTCGGCCTCTCGGTCGACAACGTGACGCACGACTCGTTCATGTCGATGCCGATTTACGAAGGCGAGTTCGTCCTCGTCCAGTCGACGCGCGTGGCCGCCGCGGAAGGCCAGGGCTTCATCACGCCCGGCGAGCACACCCGAGAATCGACGGCCTTCCGCCGAGAATATGAGGCGGCGCACGGCAAACCGCCCCAGTTGCTGATGGAGATCCGCAGCTGGGGCGTCGTCAAACGGTTTGCCGAGATGGGGATGGGCATCGGCCTCATCCCGGACTATCTCCTGCGCTTCGAGGGGAGTGCAGGCCTACAGCGCGTCGACCTCGGTCTGCCGCGCATTCCCTATTCGATCAACGCCTTCCACTGCCGTAAGCGCAACTCGCTTTCGAAGAACGCGACGCTCTTTCTCAACGAGCTCGAGAGCTACGTCAAGGGGCTGGCTCCTCGCTCGTAGGCGCCGTATCGGACTCTTTCTTCAGCGTGACTTTGAGTTCGCCCATTCCCATGGAGTCGAGGGTCGTCGTGCCGCTGCCCGAGGCGACGAGCTTTCCGTCGTTCTCGACCGTGACCGTGGCATCGACCGAAAGTCCAGCCGTGACGCCCGGAATCACGAAGACCGCGCCTTCGACGCCGCTCTTCGCGGCCCGGGCTTCTTTCTCGCCGAAGAAGCCGTCGCCGCTGGTCGAGGCCGTGACCGTGATTTTGGCGTTGGCGCCGTACGTCGCGCTCGGGGAAGAAGCGCCGTCGTCCGCGACGACCGTCACGCCGATGGAGCCGTCCATGGTCTCTGCTTTCGGCTCCGCTTTCTCTTCGGACGTGGCGGGTTTTGTCGTCGGGGGATTGGCTGGCGTTGACCCGCTCGGCCTTGGCTTCGCCGGCGTGTTGGTGTTGGAAGCCGTCTTCGCTGCCGCCGTCGGCGCCTTCACGACGACGACGCGCTTCTTGGGCGGCGGTGGCGGTGTGGGCCAGCAGGCGCAGTTGTTGGTGTTGCCGTTCGAGAACTTTGCGTACCGAAACGAGTTCGGCCTCGGCTTCCACTGCGTATAGACCGTACGGGTCGCTTGCTTCTTGGTCTTCGGATCGACGTACTTGACCTGGTAGCTCTTGCGGCTCGCGCAATCGGCCTGGTTCGTTCCGTTGTCTAGAATCCAGTTTTTCTGCGATTGCTGCACGAGCTTGTTGAAATTGGCCGCGAAAGCGTTGCGCTCCGCAACGCAGGCGGCTCCGGCAGTCCCGGCGAAGACCTTCGTGCGGCGGTACAGAAACGCCTTCGGCGGGTCGTACTTCCCGTTCGGCTGCGGGTATGCGCAATCCATCGTGTAGAACGCGTCGAGCGTGTACTTGACGCAGCCGGCCGTCAGCGCCATCCCCGTGCTGGGATCGCGGTTAGACGGCCCGTCGCCGGCCATGAGGCCGTCGAGCTCCGTTGAGAACTCCTGCATCTCGTCGCTCGGATCCTCAGCGTCCTGGTCGTCGGCTTCCTCGACGTTATATTCTTCCTCGGACTCTGAAGAGAGGGAGAGCACGTCGCTCCGGTTGACCTCCGTCGGCGTCTCGCAGTTAGCGCCTTCTTCCTCTTCAGGAGCGCAAGGCAAGACCGAAGGAGCGGCGCTCGCGCTGACGCCGTCGTCACTCTTCACGGTCGAGGTCGGCGGAGCGTTTTTCTTGCATGCCGATACCGACACCAGCGCGGCGGCTATAATCATAGCGAAAAGCTTCATCGGGGGCACTCCGGAAATCGGGGGTGTGCTAGTGATGATAGCATGGCGGTATTCTAGAGCGGCAAAAGCAGGTCGACGAGCGGCCGGCGCTTCGCGACCTGCAGCTCCATTCCGACGATTTGCGACGGTTTTTCGGCGAGCGTCGCCAGGGCTTCGGCGGCCGTCGCGCGCGCCAGCTCCGGCTCTTTTGCGAGCAGATAGAAGTCGATCGCCTTGTCCCACTGCAGGCGCCCTGCACGCAGCGTCTTCGCAGCGTCGGCGTAGCTCGAGATGCTCGCGAAAAAGGCGAGCCCTTCCTCCACCACTTGACGCATGAACTCGCGTCCGAGCTCGACTTGGTCCGTTACGTCGCGCAGCTCGAAGTGATGCGGGAAGTAGGTCGAGGCGATGGCGACGTTCACCGGCTTCTCGCCGTAGCGCAGGAAGTGCCACTTACCATAACCATTGGATTCGACGGCCCACATGGTCCAGAAGTCGACGCCGTCGGCGTCGCTGTACTTCGACACCGACAGCGAGAACGTCGCCGTGAAGCCGTCCTTCGGCCCGTGCTTGCGGCTGAACTCGCGTCCGCCCTTAGATCCCTTGAACCCGAGAGCTTCGAGCTCGTCACGAACATGGGCGTCGACCCATTTCTCCAGACGCTCAAGAGGGCGCAACGTTACCTCCGATCCATGAAAGGTAGTCCTGGTTTCCCGCCAGCACAGGGATCGAGATCGCGCAGGGGACCTCGTACGTATGCAACGCTTTGACCCGCGCAATGACGTCGGTCACGCGCTCCGCCGTCGTCTTCACGATCAGCACCGCTTCTTCCGCTTCCTCGATCTTGCCTTGCCATCGATAGATCGAGCTCATCTGCGGCAGCACATTGATGCAGGCCGCCAGGCGCTCCTCGACCAATACGCGGCCGATCGCCTTTGCGGCAGAAACGTCCGGCGTCGTGACGTAAACGAGGCGCATTATGGTCAAAAACTTTTCCTACTGTCGAGAAGGAAGGTCACGGGGCCGTCGTTGAGCAGCTCGACGTCCATGTGATTTTGGAACTTCCCGGTCCCCACTTTCAAGCCGGAAGCGCGGAGCTTGGCGACGAAGACCTCGTAAAGCTCTTGCGCGAGGGCCGGCACCGCCGCATCGGAGAAGCCAGGGCGTCGGCCCTGACGGCAGTCGCCGTAGAGGGTGAACTGGCTGACGGCTAGGAGTTCTCCCTGCACGTCGAGCACGCTCAGGTTCATTTTGCCTTCTGCGTCCGGGAAGGCACGTAGGTTCAGGGTCTTGTCCGCCAAGTAGGCGGCGTCCTGTGGCAGGTCCCCCTGCCCGACGCCGAGCAGGACGAGCCAGCCTCGCGCGATCGCTCCAGTGACCTCGGGGCTTCCTTGCGCCGCGCCTACGGTGACGCTAGCGCGGCTAACTCGCTGCAATACGGCCCGCATCGGTTGCCTCCCGCGCTGTGGTCGCTTAAGAAGGAGTACCCGAAAAGCGAAGGGATCCGTATGGAAAAAGAGCGCCAAGAGCGGCACGAGCAACATTACCGAGAGCTCTTCAAAGACCTGGGCGAGGACCCCGCCCGCGACGGTCTGCTGAAGACGCCGAACCGCGTCGTCGAGTCCTTGAAGTACCTCACCTCTGGCTACAACGAAGACGTCGCGCAGGTCCTAAAGGGCGCCCTCTTTGATGTCGACTACCAGGACATGGTCATCGTTCGCGACATCGAGGTGTACAGCCTTTGTGAGCATCACATGCTTCCCTTTTACGGGCGCTGCCACGTCGGCTACATCCCGCGAAACAAGGTCGTGGGCCTGTCGAAGCTCCCACGTGTCGTCGATATCTTCGCGCGCCGTTTGCAGGTGCAGGAGCGGCTCACGCACCAGATCGCCAAGTCGATCTCCGAGGTCTTGAACCCGATCGGCGTCGGGGTCGTCGTCGAGGCCTATCACCTGTGCATGATGATGCGCGGGGTGGGGAAGCAGAACTCTTTCACGATGACGAGCTCGATGCTGGGCCAGTTCCAAAAGCCCGAGACGCGCAACGAGTTCCTGAGCCTGATCCGATCGGCGAAACCCTGAGATTCCGCGAAAGGCGAGCGTGGGCGACCTCCTCTACACCTATGACGACCCACCTTCGGAGCGCGACATCGCGCGCGTCGTACGGGTGCTAGAGAACGATGGCATCGTCGCCTACCCAACCGACGTCAACTGGGCGTTCGGCTGCGATGCAAAAAGCACGAAGGCCATGGATCGCATCCACCAGCTGAAGCCGTCGCATCCCCGAGATCGCCCGTTCAGCCTCGTCGTCAGCTCGATCGCCATGGCGTCCGAGTATGTAAACATAGACAGTGTCGCATATCGCCTTCTGAAGAAAGCTTGGCCAGGCGCTTTCACCGTTCTCCTCACGGCTAACCGCAACTTTCCGCGTCAGCTGAAAGACAAGCGCCGGGTCGTCGGCATGCGCATCCCCGCTTGCCCGTTGGTGCTGGCGATCGTCGAGAAGCTCGGCCGGCCCTTGGCGACCACCGGCGTTCCGCCCCTTCGCGAGGGCGAGCTGCCGCCGCATTTCGGCTACGAGGTGCATGAGTCCTTCGGCCACGGCGTCGAGCTCGTCCTGGATTTAGGCAATGAATTAAAGGGTTTGGAGTCGACGATCATCGACCTCACCTCCGGCGCCCCGGAGCTCGTGCGACGTGGCGCCGGCGACCCGTCGCTCTTTGACATCGGCGGCTGATCCCGATAAAACCGCGGCCTATGATGAAAACCGCGACCCAGAACCCGTTTCCGAAACCGACCGCGCTCGAGAAGGTCCTCCTTCGGGAGCTCGTGCGCTGCGCCAAGTCTTGCTACGACCGCGGCTGGTCGTGGGGCACTGCCGGCAACTTCTCGCTGCGCGGCCAGAACGGCATCATCTGGCAGAGCCCGACCGGGCTCAATAAGGGCGCGCTGGACCCGACCCTCTTCATTCCGGTCGAGCTCGCGACGATGCAGCTCGTCACGCCGGAGAAGCTCCGCCCGTCGCAAGAAATGCCGGTCCACATCGGCATCTTCCGCGCCGTCCCCGAGGCGATGGCGGTCGTGCACACACATTCCCCGAACCTCGTCGCTTTGAGCCGGAGCGGCAAGCCGATCGAGTTCCAAGGCGACGAGATGCAGAAGCACCTCGGCTCCAAAGACCACCTCGAGAAGTGTGTCATCCCGGTCGTGAAGAACCCGACCCCGCAAGAGATGCCGGCTTTGGCCGACGGCATTGCGCCCTTCATCGACCGTAAAGTGCAAATGGTCGTGCTCGCGACTCACGGGGTCTACGCGTGGGGCAAAACGCCGATGGAAGCGTTGAGCTACATCGAGGCTGCAGAATTCTTGTGTCAGACGCGGCGCTGAAATTCCGCGATCTCGGGCTCGTCGAGTACCGAGAGTGCTTGGAGCTCATGCGGGCTTTGCATGCGGACGTGGCGCGCGGCGCGACCGACAGCACAGTGCTGTTCGTCGAGCATCCGAGGGTTCTGACCCTAGGACGGCACGCCGACCCGAAGCATCTGCTGATGCCGGCTCACGTCCCGGTCGTCGCGGTCGAGCGCGGCGGAGAAGTGACCGCTCACGAGCCGGGGCAGCTGGTGTGTTACCCCGTTCTCCTCCTCGCCGCTTTCAAGCTCATGCCAAAGCGCCTGGTCGAGAAGCTGGAGAGCGCCGTGATCGCGACGCTCGCTTCGTTTGGCATCGAAGCGAGCACGGATTCCGTGCACCCTGGCGTTTGGGTCGGCCGCGAGAAGATCTGCGCCGTCGGGCTCCGCGTCCAAGAGCGCGCCAGCTTCCACGGTATTGCCCTGAACGTCGACAACGATCTCGAGCTCTTCTCGCTGATCACGCCCTGCGGCATCGCGGGGCGCAGCGTTACGTCGATGTCGCGTCTTCTTGGAAAGCGTGTCCCGATTGAGGGCGTCAAGGCGCGGCTAAAGGCCGAGATCGCTCAGCGCATAGAAATACCCGTCGCGCGTGCCGACGTAGATGCGGCCGTTCCAGACGGCCGGCGTTGACTCGATGCACCCGGGAAGCTGAATTTCCCAGACTTTTTTCGGCGCCGCCCGCGTGTCTTTGATGTCGTAGCCGCGAAGCTTGCCCGAGCAGTCGCCCTGAATCAAGACGCCGTCTACGACGACCGGCGACTGCCAAGTCTTTTCGCCGAGCTCCATCGTCCAACGCATGTCGGCCTTGTCCTTGCCAATCCCCATGATGCGCCCCGAGTGCGTCGCGGCCACGATGAGGTCCTGATAGATCGCGGGCGTCGCCCACATCCCGGATTTCGCGCCCTTCTGATCGGGGAGGGACCACTTGATCGGCGAGACTTTGCCCACCGCGTTGGGATCGAGCTTCATGATCTGACCAATTTTCTTTGCACGCGCGTTGCGGCGCTCCCACTCGGAAGCGACATAGAGGTGACCGGATTTGTCGACCACGACGCTGGCGTCCGTGTCGTCGCCGGTCCAGAAGCGGAACGCTCGCTTCGGGATGGCGCCCGTGCGCAGTCCCGCGAGATCCCAGGCTTGCGCCAGGCCGCCCGAGTTGGCGAAAAACACCTTGTTGCCGTGCACCGCAACGCTGTTCTCGATCGAGACCTCTTGGTCACCGATCGCAGTCAGAAGCTCCTGGTCCCACCCTGGCGTGTGAAAGACCAGCTCCGGCTTTACCGTGACGCGGCCTTGGTCGTCATAGCCTCGGTTCAGCTTGGCGACGTGGAACTGGGAGTTCTCGCCGCCGATGAACAGGTGGTCGTCGAGGACGAGGCCGGAGCCGTCCCAGTCGTTGTTCCAAAGCGTCGGCGAGACGGCGTGCGCGGAAAGGCGCCAGAGCTCGCGCGGCTTCTTGCCGTCGAAAGCGATGGCACGGAAATACCCGTCGCGTGAGCCCGAGTAAACGATAGGAAAGCCGTCGGGGTCGATCGTGACCGAGCCCTTGATGATGTCGCCAGTCTTGAAAGCCGGCATGATGTCTTTTCCGGTGTCGGCGTCCACGAAGTGCACGCCCTTGTCGTAGGCTCCGAAGACGACCCAGGTTCTGCCCTCGCGCTCGAAAACGGCGGGCTGACCCGTCCAGCCGGTTCCGCACCATTCGTAAGAGACGCCGCGATCGGCCGACATCGCGCACATGCGCTTGCGCGGATAGCGCCAAGCAATCTGAGGCTTTTGCGGCACGGGACCTTCGCCGTAGTACGTGCGCGTCGGGTTGCCGCGGAAGGTCAGGAGCCCGCGCACTTTATGGCCGTAAGGCTCCCCGACGGATTCCGGGTCGACCCAGTAGGCGTCGGTCGTCAGCTCGGGGAACGGTATCGGGACGGCGCCGGCGAGCGCGCCGATGACGACTCGGTTGGCGAAATTCGCCCGCTTCTTCTGCGTGGATTGCGGCAGAAAGGCGATGCGCGGCAGCGAGACCGAAGGCAAGCTAGGCAGCTTCGCCAGCATCGCCTTCGGACTCGCGAACGCGTCGGGGTTGCTGGCGTAGGCGAGCGTGAAGCCGAAGATCGCGAGCAGAATGACGAGCGCGACCCAAGGACGGATGTCCTTCGAATCACAGTGCTCTTCGTAGTAGGAGACGGGACGCATGCCGATGCGTCGGCAGAATCCAGCGGCTTGCTGAATTGGCGGGGGTCGTCGAAACCACGTGTTTGTCAATGATTTTAGGTCTTTGGCCTCCGTCCGGCGTGCTTAGCACGGACGATGGACGAGGTCACGGGGGCGGGGGCGAGACATCCGGCACGGAGGACGCAGACAGCGTCGCGACTCTCGCCGCAAAGGCCGTACGCAGGGTCTTCAGCTCCGCCGCTGCCCAGGCGATTCTCTCGGTCAAAGTGGCGTTCCCGGCCCGACGACGCTCGACCCGGAGTGCGTCGCGCGCCGTCTTCTTCGCCTCGATCTCGGTCTGTGCCGCGCGCATCGCGGCATCGGCGAGCTCGAAGGAGAACGCATACGTATCCCCGACCTTAGCGACGATCGCCTCCCCTTCCGCCGCGTCGACGGCGATCCTGACCTCGCCGGCGTCGCCAAGATCTTCGGGCAGTTTCAAGCTGTGCCGTTCGACGCGCTGCGTGCCGCCCTTATCGAGAATGGTGATGACGACATCGAGCGTGCCGCTCGCCTCGGAGTCCTCGACGATTGCGATGATTTCGCGAGCCTCGACGACGACCGAGACCGGCTCGCGCGTGAGCGCTCTCTCCGTTTGCGCCGCGACCAGCTCGCCGCTTTCGGCGTCGATGATGGTGAGCGTCACGATGCCGTCGCGACCGAACGCGAGGTCTTCGTCGAGGCCGAAGCCCATCGCCGAGGCGACGTCGTCGTCCTCGGCGTGCTGCGCCGCGATCGAGACCGCGTGCTCACTGCGGACGGAGGTGACGCGGAGGACGTCCTCGTCGCGGACGATCATGACAGATGAGGGCTCAGGGGCCCCGACGCTGACGGCCGTGAACGCTTTCGCGTTGCTGCTGGCGATTCCGCCAAGACCCGGCATGATCTCGGGCGCTTCGTCCTCGACGCCCGTCGACGCCTCGGCGCCGTCGATCGTCTGCTGGTTGCACGCCGCGGTGAAAGCGGCGGCGACGAGGACGGCGATGGGAAAGCTTCGTTTGGCCATGACCAAAACTTCGGAGTTCGGGGCGAAGGCCTTGAAATTCATCCGACGACCGCATTTCTTTCGGGGTCTTACACGATCCTTTGCAGATTTTCCTAAGGCCCGCCTCAAATGCGACGAAAACCTGCCTAGGACCTTTGGAGGTACGGCACAGTGTCCTTCGTCTCCCGAAAACCTTCCATCGTTTACGCTCTTGTGGCGACCGCCATGATCACGGGCTGCGCGCGCTTCGAAGAAGAAGAGAGCGACGAGGACGCGCGTGACGAAGCGTATCAGTCGACCCAGGTCACGCCCGTCGGCGGCACGCCCAACGGCGACGCCCGCGACTCCAGCGCGACCCTTCTCTTCGACGTCGCCAGCAACGAGGTCGTGAGTGAGGGATTGACGGTCCTCCGCTTCCGAGCTTTTCAGACGAATCCGCCCAACTTTTCCCCCGGTGACCTCGACAAGACCGACAGCGTCGTCTTCGACGTGTGGTACGAGATCGAAGGCGTCGGCGTCACAAGTTACGTGCGCTTCGACAACGGCGGCAAAGGCTACGCCGTCGACGCCGATGGCTGGCTTTTCGATCGCGCGCGCCCAGCCGGCACGCTGGTCACGGAGTCTGGAAACGCCGCCCTCGGTACAGGCGTCAATCGCGCCTTCCGCGTGACCTCGCCCGACCTGCTCCTCGACCGCGACTACATCCTCGCGGCCCCGAGCAGCTTGCCTGCGATCGTCTCCAGCAGCGCCTCCTTTCCATGGGTGGGCCGCGTCGATCGGGCTGGACCAGAGCTCGCGCGTCACCGCAGCTACCGCGCCAATCACTACCTCGCCGAAGTCGTCCCCATGGGCTGCCTGGTGTACTCGCCGAACTCGGGTGGAGCGCAGGCGCTCTTCGCGCAGATCGACGCGGGCGTGCTCGCCACGAGCCCCTCGATGCGCTTTCCCGACGGCACGGTCGTGGCGACCGTCACCGATCGCGGCCTTGACGAGACCGTCGTCACCGAAGAGCTGCAGTGGATGCTCTCGGGCGTCAACGTCAAGACGCAAACTCTGCGCATCGTCGTGAAGACGGGCGTCGGCGCGTGGCAAGGCCGCCAGCTCCCGACTCCGGAAGGTCTCGGCAGCACCAACGCCCCGCGCCTCTCGCGCCTCGAGGAAGTCTTCCGCACTTGCCACTCGGCCGCCTCCGCCGCGCCGGGCTATTTCAACATCATCTACCAGGGCAGCGACGGGCAGGTCGCCTCGACTTTGCCGATCGCGTACTGCGACGCCTATGCGCTCTCGCTCGGCTCGGGGACGGCGGTTCCCTTAGATAGCTATCCCGCCGCCTGCAACTGGGGCGCGTCGGTCAATTTCAGCATCCCCGGAACGTGGAGCGGCGCGGCTCACGGCGTCCAGCAAGGCGCACCCGGGGGCTTCGCCGCCTTCGTCGACGCCACGGTTTCAACGCCGGTCGTCGTGAAGGTGGACCTATGAGAAAGCTCGCCCTCCTCGCGATCTTCTTCGGCGCCGGCACGGCGCAAGCCATCGACCTGCGATTAGGTTTAGAGCTCGGCTTTACCTCGACCGCCGCAGACGCGCTCGGCTCCTCGCGCACCATCGAGAACGGCCGCCTGGGCGGCTCCCTAGGGATCGCGCCGGTCGACGTCATCGACCTGCGCATTGGCTGCTCGCGCGGCGCGGCTTACGATGCCGCGCTCAACGACAAAGACGGCGCCTCGACGCTGGATGTCTGCAAGGTCGGCTTTATGGTGATGCCGTCTTCGTTGAAGGGCTACGCCGTAGGCTATGACTTCGCCATCTACGGCAGAGAAGCACGTCGCTACGACGACGCAGTGTATGAAGAGTTCCGCATCGGCTCGCGCGCTCTGCGTCTCGAAGGCCCGATCTCTGGCGCTTTCTACTGGACCGCCTCGATCGAGCGGGTCGAGCGCGAGCTGCAAATCCGCGAAGTGAAGCACGCTGACACCGCGATCGTCGGCGAAGAGCGCGACGCGACCGCAGGTTGGGGCCTCATGGGCGGCATTAGCCTGAAGCTGGGCGGGAAGAAGTAGCGGTCGGCGTGAAGCCGGTCTTTTTCAGCGGAATCGCGGTGGTCTTGACCGTGGCGTCGAGCACGACCGCGTCTAGAACCAAGAACGGATTCACCGCCTGGCCGCCCGGCGCGTAAAGCGTGAACGCCAGACCTTCGCCATCGGCACGCAGCGCTTCGAGGCTGTCCTTCAAGTCGACGACCGATTCGCGCTCGTCGCCGTCGCGTGACTTGCGCACGCGAGAGACGATGAGCTTTGGCGCCGCCTGCATCTCTGCCACCCTCATTTCGAGGAGCGTCGCATCATAGCCCGCTGCGGTGAGGTCTTCGCTCGTGACGCGAAAGCTCACGGCTCGGATCAGCTTGGGCAGCGCCGGGTCGCCTTTCTGCAGAGCCGCGCCGGTCATCAGTGAGAGGTGCTCGGGCAGATACTTGTTCGTCCGCGCGAGGATCTCGGGCGCCTCGAGCTCGGTGAAGATCTCGAGGTCGAAGAGCTCGCACGTGCTCGCGACGCCGAGCGGCAAGGCCGGCCCCATCGCGAGCTTCGGACGCGGCCGAATGCCAGCATCGTAGGCCAAATGCAAGCCGGCGCGGGTGAACGCCCGGATGAAGAGCTGCTGTAGATCCAGGACGGTAACGTAGACGCCGGCTTCCAATTTCTTGTATTGAAAGCGGAAACTGCGAGCGACGGGCGCGACCTCGGGAGCCTTCGGCATGAGGCGAGGAGGAATGTCCACCTCGCTCTGAAACACGACGGGCGCAATGCCGTTGCGATCACTGCATAGGCCGCATTCGTGACACGCCGAGAAGGAACAGTCTTCGGTCGCAATGCCGTAGATTGCCTTGAGGTACTCGTTTTTGAAGAACTTCGGATGAATACCGCAGTGGATGCGATGCCAGGGCAGGCGCTCTTCCAGGCTGCGACCGCGCAACCCTTCTTCGGCGGCGTCATGACCAGTCTCTTCGCGCAGCGCGTCGACGGCTCGCTTCCAAATCGAGACGTCGAGTTTGTCCTGCCAACAATCGAAGACTGCGCCCAGGTCGTAGGCGCGCTCGATGAGATCGGCGGCCCGTCGCCCTCCCCGCGCGACGAGCCCTTCGACGAAGGAGTTGTCCGCGTTGTGACAGCGGAACTGAATCTTGTCGCGATAGGCAATGTGCTCTCGGATGAGCTTCTGCTTGCGCAGGATCTCGTCAGGCTTGATTTGCTCGTGCCACTGGAAGGGCGTGTGCGGCTTGGGCACGAAGTTCGACACCGAGACGGTCACCGATTTTCGGCCGGCGATGTCGGATGTCTTGCGGATCACCGCGTTGGCGAGCTCGGCGATGGCGATGACGTCCGCGTCGGTCTCCGTCGGCTGGCCGATCATGAAATACATCTTCACCGCGGGCCAGCCGTTGCGGAAGAGCATCCGCGCGGTCTGGACGACCTCGTCCTCGGTGAAGTTCTTATTGATGACGTTGCGCAAGCGCTGCGATCCGGCCTCGGGCGCGATCGTGAATCCGGAGCGCCGCTCTTCTTTCAGGACTTCGAGGTAAGATTCGTCGAGCGCTTCGAGACGCGTCGACGGCAGCGAGATGCCAAGATGGCGATCCTTGTAGCGTCGCATGACTTCCGTCATGAGCGGGCGCAGCTGACTGTAATCGGCGGACGAGAGGGAGAGCATCCCGACCTCGGACATGCCGGTCGCCTCGAGGCTCTGGTCGATGGTGTCGAGGATTTGATTCGGGTCCCGCTCGCGGCGCGGTCGGTACACGTACCCGGCTTGGCAGAAGCGACAGCTGCGCGTGCAGCCGCGCTGGATCTCTACTGAGACGCGCTCGTGAACCGGCGTGATGGCGGGCGTCACCGGCTTTTTGGGGTACGGAACCTTGTCCAGGTCCCTGACGATGCGGCGCTCGACCCAACGGGGTGCGTCGGCGACCGGCTCGAGCTCGACGAAGGCGCCGTCGTCGTCTCTATGGCGTGGCGCGAAATGCGCGGGGACGTAGATTCCCTGGACCTCGCGCTCCAGCCTCTTCAAGGTTTCGGCACGGCTGTGCTTCTCGGCTTTCGAGCGCTCCAGCGATGCCATGAGCTCGAGGATGACCTCTTCGCCCTCGCCGATGACGACGAAGTCGAGGAAAGGAGCCATCGGCTCTGGATTGAAAGCGCAGGGGCCGCCGGCCATCACGAAAGGATCTTCCTCGCCACGCTGCGCAGCGCGGCGGGGGACTCCGCCGAGGTCCAGCATGTAGAGGACGTTCGTGTAGCAGAGCTCGTACTGTAGCGTGAAGCCGATGAGGTCGAACGCGCTCAGAGGCCGCGACGACTCGCGCGACAAGAGACGCTGGTCGGTGCGCCGCAGGAGCGCGGCCATGTCGACGAGCGGCGCGTAGACGCGGTCGGCCAAATACCCTTCACGCTCGTTGACCACGTGATAGAGAATCTGCATGCCGACGTTCGACATCCCCACCTCGTAGGCGTCGGGGAAGGCGAGGCAGAGGCGCAGGCGCTGCGACTCGAAGTCCTTGCGGTAGGCGTTCTGTTCGTGACCGACGTACTGGTAGGGCTTTTGGACGCTGCCGATTTCCCGGTAGCTGCTCAGTCGCCGGCTCCTTCGGGCTTCTCTGCGTCTTCGTCTTTTTTCTCGCCGCCGTCTTTGTCGGTCGGCGGCGGCTTTTTGCCCGTCGTATCGATCACCTTCGGAGGCAGCTTCTCTTCGCCGCCGACGCCAGGGGCACCGCGGGCGGCAAAGCGGGCGTAGCTCTTGAGGTACGTGTAGGCGGTGACGAGTTGATTGTCTTCCTGCATGTCCTTGTTCCAGCCTTTGACGGCCTTGGCGATCTCCGAGTCCTTCGCGAGGTCGCTCAGGTCGTCGCTCATCAAGTGGCCGGCGAGGTCGGATTCCTTGCGCATCTCCTCGTCGTCCTCCTCGCCGCCCTTTTTCGGCTCCGCCTTGGGGACGTCCTTCTTCGGCGCCTTGGCGTTTTTCGCGTGCTTGCCGCCGCGGGCGACGACGACGATGTCGGGCGTGATGCCTTTCGCCTGGATCGAGCGGTCCTTGGGCGTGTAGTAGCGCGCGACGGTGAGCTTCAAGCCCGAGCCGTCGGGGAGCGAGACGAGGGTCTGGACCGAGCCCTTGCCGAAGCTCGTGGTGCCCATGACCAGCGCGCGCTCGTGGTCCTGCAGAGCCCCGGCGACGATCTCCGAAGCCGAGGCAGAGCCGCCGTTGATCAAGACGACGACCGGAAAGCCGTTGAACGTGCCGCGCTTGTTGGCGAACTCGCGCTCGACCCGAGTGCGGTCGCGGCCGACCGTGGAAACGATGACGCCGCTGTCGACGAAGAGGTCTGAGACGCGGACGGCCTGATCGAGGAGGCCGCCTGGATTATCGCGGAGGTCTAAGACCATGCCTTTGATCTTGCCTTGGTTCGTCTTCAGCACCTCTTCGAGCTCCTCGCCCGTGTTCTCTTGGAACGAGGCGATGCGCGAATAGAGGACGTCGTCGCTCAGCTTCAAGCCTTTGACCGACTTGACCTTGATGATCTCGCGCGTCAGCTCGAAGTCGATCGGGTCCTTGACCCCCTCGCGTCGCACGGTGAGCTTCAGGACGGAGCCCGGCTCGCCGCGCATGTTGTCGACCGCGTCGTTGCCCTTCATCTTCTTGATGACGGCGCCGTCGATCGCGATGATCTCGTCGCCGGATTTGACGCCCGCCGTGTAGGCCGGCGTGTCCTCGATCGGCGAGACGACGATCAGCTTCTCTTTGCCGTCCTTGTCCTTCTCCGTCGAGACGATGATGCCGACGCCGCCGAACTTGCCCTGCGTGTCGATCGTCAGCTGCTCGAACGCCTTCTTTGGCATGAGGACCGTGTGCGGGTCGAGCTTCTCGATCACGCCTTTGAGCGCGTTCGTCGCGAGGTCGTCGGGCTTCACCTTCCCTTCGTCGACGTACATCGTCTCGAGAAAGAAGAGGCCGCGGGCCAGCGTCTCGAGCGGCTGATAGCGCGTGTCGATCTGCGGGAGATTGTTGTTCGGATCTCTTTGGCCCTGGGCCGGGGCCTGGGCCGGGACGGCGGCGAAGGCGAGCAGCGCGCACGCGGAAGCAGCGCGGAGGAGGGAAAGCGGACGCACGGATCGACCTCGCGTTCAGGTTCTACGGATTCCCGAACGTTATCGCGGTCTGCGGGTCGTGCGCCAGCGGGATCGGAGCTTAGCCCTTGCGCTGGTCCCGGGCGCCGCTGTCGACGAGCTTCATCAGTTTGACGGCGGCGGCCCGGTCATTGGGGGCCACGCCTTCGTTCTTGCTGAAGTTGTGGAGGACGAGACGGGCGTCCGCGAACTTCTTCATGTTCACGTAGAGCATTGTGAGCGAGTAGACCGGCTCGAAGCATACGCCGCAGTACTCGAGCGACTGGCGGTAAGTTTTCGCAGCCATCGCGGGACGTTTCATCTTCTCGTAGATGCGCGCCAGCTCGAGATAGGAGGGGAAGAAAGTTGGGTTCTCGTCGAGCGCTTCCTTGAACCAGTTCGCCGCGGTGGTCTGCTGATTCAGACGAACGTGGACGTAGCCTAGGTTGTGATAGATGCGCTCTTTATACTGATATTTCTCTTTGTCGGCCTGCTTCACCATGGCCTTCAAGAGAGCCTGTGCCTTCTCGAAATCGCCGTTCTCGATATAGGCGGACGTGAGATTGAGGGCGACCGCGACCTTGTGCTCGATCTTGTAGGCCTTGAGCAGGTGGCGGATGGCGCGATCGGGGTTCTTCAGGGCGAGCTGAGTGAGCCCCATGAGGTTCTGCAGCTGGCCGTCCTCGGGATGCTCACGCAGCAAGTCCCGTAAGGATTTCAGGGCTTCTTCGGGCTTGCCCTTGTCGAGCGCCGAGCGTACGAGCTGACGTTGGGACTCTAGGACCTGTTTTTGTTTCTCGGACGCCGCCGTGCCGTCCCCTTGCCCTATCGTTTGACAGGACAGGAGTCCCGTCGATAGACTGACGAGAACTAGCAAGATCCGAAGAGAACTGGCCAATTTTATTGGCATGCGCATCGGAAAACCTCGCGCGGCCTAAGGATCTGTGATGGAGAGGGATCCCCTCGATTCTACCAAACTTGCCGCCGATCGGCGCGCTTTCGGCGAAAAGCTCAAAGAGCTCCGCCTGAGGCAGGGCGCGACGCACGAGTCTTTGGCGCAGTCGACGCGCATTCGCACGACCTTGCTCTTGGCGTTGGAAGCGGGCGACTTCGATCACCTTCCTGGCGAAATTTTCGTCCGCGGCTTCGTGCGCAGCCTGGCGAAAGAATTGGATTCAGACCCGGAGGCGCTCGTCGCCGAGCTGGCCGGGTGCTGGGCCAAGCATCCCGCGCGTGAGCAGCCGATGGATGCGGCTACGGTTCAGGCCGCTGCGGCTGCCATCGCGTCGGCGTCGGCCGCTGCGGCAAAGCAGAAGAAGAGGGCGCGTGCTCCCGCTCCGGGCGCCTCCGCAGCGACCGCGGACAACGACGGCTCGGGCGGAACGACGGCCGGATTGAGCCGCACACGAGAGGACAGCACGCTCAGCGGTGTCTACCGCATGATGGGTGCTTTGATCGTGGTCGGCGCGGTCGCGCTCGGCGCGCGCTGGGCATGGGACAAGCAGCAGCAACGCGGAACCGTCACGACGGTCGCAGGTCCCGCAGCGCGCATCGCGCCGCCGGCGACGTCGCCGGTGATCGTGCCGGCTGACTCCGTCGAGGACGACCCGGTCGAAGCGGCGCGGATCGCGGCCGCGGAAGCCGCGGGAAGAGTGCCCGCGGAGACGCACGCGGTCGTGCCGCAGGCGGCACCAGGTGCGGTGCCTTCCGAGGTTCAGGTCACGGAAGTGACGCAAATACCCGTCGTGGACGAGACGGCGCCAGCCGAGGCGGCGAAGCTCGAAGCCGAGAAAGGCGCCGCCGCGAAGCTCGAAGCCGAGGACGTCGCCGCGAAGCTCGAAGCCGAGGACGTCGCCGCCGCGAAGCTCGAAGCCGAGAAAGGCACCGCCGCGAAGCTCGAAGCCGAGAAAGTCGCCGCCGCGAAGCTCGAAGCTGAGAAAGCCGCCTCCGCCATTCCGACTCCCGTCCCTGTCGCGTCCTCCGCAGCGCCCGAGGCTGCCGCGACCGCAGCTCCAGCCGTCGGCGCCGCCGAAGGCAAACTCGAGATCACCGCCACGAAGGCCACACGCATTCGCCTCGCCCTCGATACTGCCAACGCGACCGAGCGCGAGCTGACCGCAGAGACCCACGTTTTCAGCTTCACTGAGCGGGCTGACCTCCTCGTCCTCGATGCGGGCGCCGTCAAAGTCAGCTTCAACGGCCGCCCCCTCGGCGACCTCGGCGCCGCCGGCCGCGTGCGTCGCTTGTCATTCCGGACTGGTTCGCCCGAGCCCCTACCGGCCGGGTCCCCCGGAAAGTCAAGCTTGAGCGCCCGGGACCCTGCCCAGGCCAAAGATCAAAAGATGTGAGCGAAAGGTCGGCTCGACGGGCGCTTGCCCGGGTCCGGTTCTCGCCGCTTTCCCTTCGTCGAGCCCTCGGCTCTAAAGATTCCTCGCGCGGCTCCGATTCTAGCCATGAAGGTCGCGAGGCCTTGCAGGGCAAGCAGGACGGGGCTTGGATTCGAGTCCCTACGGAGATGGATGAGCGTCGGCCCAGCCGATCTCAAGTGTGCGGGCCCTAGACGGGCCGGATCGCCATGAGGGCGGTTCGAGATCTCCTAACCAGCGAACCCCAAAAAAGTTTCTGCTTCCCCACCCCAGGCTCCCTTCCGTTTTGAATCCCCCGCGGTAATTCGGTATGGATAAGCTCCATCGCTAGACGGGGCATCCTTCCCTCATGGAACCGAAAACCATTCTGTCCCCTTCGGACATGAGCGCGCTCCGCGACGAGTGGGAGCATGACGGCGCCCGTGTGGCTTTCGTGCCGACGATGGGCGCCTTGCATCAAGGGCACCTCGCCTTGGTCGAGCGCGCCAAGACATTGGCCGACCGCGTCGTCGTCTCGATCTTCGTCAACCCGATTCAATTCGGGCCGAACGAGGACTTCGAGAAGTATCCGCGCACGCTGAAGTCCGACCTCGAGCTGCTGTCGCCGCTCGGCGCCGACGCGGTCTTCCTGCCGAACGCGACGTCGATGTACCCGAAGGGCTTTCAGACGTACGTCACCAACCGTGGCATGGCGAACGACCTCGACGGTGCATCGCGGCCCGGACACTTCGACGGCGTGCTAACGGTGGTCCTGAAACTGTTCAACCTGGTCCGTCCCCATGCCGCCATCTTCGGCAAGAAAGACTACCAACAGTGGCGCCTCATCATGGCGATGGCCCACGACCTCGCCCTCCGCGTCGAAGTGCTGGGTCACGACACTATCCGTGAAGAAGACGGGCTCGCTATGTCGAGCCGCAACCGCTACCTCTCCGCCGACGAGCGCAAAATCGGCTTGCGCCTCTCTCAGGGCCTGTTCGCAGCCAGAAGCGCCGTTAAAGCCGCCAAGGACAAGGCCACGGTCGAAACGGCCATGGTCGCCTTCCGCACGATGGTCGGCAGCGGAGCCGAGCTGAAGATGGACTACGTCGAAGTCCGGCGCCAAGCCGATCTCACGCCGTTCGCGGCGACGAACGACGCGCCGGCCGTGATGCTCGTCGCGGGCCGCGTGGGGGCGACGCGCCTCATAGACAACCTCGAATTCGAGTGAGCCCCCAATTGTCCGCACTCCAGCGTAACAAGCTCGGTTTCTTTTTTTGGCTGCGCAAGCTGATCTATCTGTGGGTGCGTACGAAAATCGTGCCCCAGAATCCGCTCGACGAGCTCGGCATCGATCCGACGAAACCCGTCTGCTACATCCTGAGCAACAACTCGCTCTCCGATCTCATGGTGCTCGACGAGCAGACGCGCCGCCTCGGCTTGCCGATCCCGCGCCATCGCGCCACCTCGCTGCGGTCACCCGGCGCCGTCGCCTTCATTTCGTTGCAGCGCACGGGCCTCTTGCAGATGGAGCGCGGCACGCCGAAAGACGTCCACGGCCAACTGCTCAGCCTGATCGAGCAGGCAAAGGCCGACCCATCGATGGAGGTCCAGCTGGTCCCGACCAGCGTCTTCTGGGGCCGAAACCCGGGCAAAGACGAAAAGTCGGTGCTCAAGCTCGCCTTCTTCGACGACGAGCACGCCGGCATGCTGCAGAAGATGTTCATCGTCATCGCGCAGGGCCGCTCCAACTTCATCCAGTTCGGCAAGCCGATCTCCCTGCGTAACCTGGTCGACGAGGGCGCCTCGGCGCCCGACACGACGAAGAAGCTCAGGCGCGTCGTCCGCGTCCACTTCCGCCGCCAAAGGACCGGCGCCTTGGGCCCGAGCCTGCCGACTCGCAGCCTCGTCGCCGCGCACCTTTTGAAGACGCGTACAGTCCGTGAGGCGATCGCCGAAGAAGCCCGCAAAAAGAAGATCACGCTGAACAAGGCCGAGGTCCTCGCCCGCAAGTACGTGCAGGAGATCGCCTCCGAGCAGCAGTACTCGATGGTGCGCCTCTTTGACCTCTTCCTCTCGTACGTCTGGCGCAAGATCTTCGACGGCATCGTCGTCCGCCACGGCGCGCGCTTGCGCGAGCTCGACCAGACGCACGAGTTCGTCTATTTGCCGAGCCATCGCAGCCACCTCGACTATCTGCTCTTCTCCTACTCGATCTACTACGAGGGCTTCGTGCCGCCGCACATCGCGGCCGGCATTAACCTGGATTTCTGGCCTCTGGGGCCGCTCCTGCGCCGCGGCGGCGCCTTCTTCCTGCGCCGGACGTTCGGCGGCAACCGCCTCTACACGGCGGTGTTCAACGAGTACATGCATTACCTGCTGACCAAGGGCCACCCGGTCAAATTCTATCTGGAAGGCGGCCGCAGCCGCACCGGTCGCCTGCTCGCGCCGAAGACCGGCATGCTCGCGATGGTGGTGCAGAGCTTCTTTCGCGACTCCACCAAGCCAATCGTCTTGATCCCGGTTTACATCGGCTACGACAAGGTCATGGAAGTCCGAACGTACCAATCCGAGCTGCGCGGCGCGAAGAAGAGCAAGGAATCCGTCTCCGGCCTGATGAAGGCGCGCCGCGTGCTGAAGAACTATTTCGGCAAGGCCTACATCGGCTTCGGCGAGCCCTTGCACCTCGCGAAGCATTTGGACGAGCGCCATCCCGCCTGGCGCGAGGAGACCAAGAACCCCGACGAGAAGCCGAAGTGGCTCCACCCCTTCGTTTTAGACCTCGCCGATCAGGTGATGACGCGCGTCAACAGCACGGCGGTGGTCAGTCCGCTCGCGATCTTCGCGCTCGTGCTTTTGTCCTCGCAGCAAAAGGCGATGGCGGAGGAGGAGCTCCTCTACATGATGGAAAAGCTCGTCTCCTCCATGCGCGCCGCGCCTTACAGCCGCGACGTCTCGCTACCCGACGGCACGACCAAAGACTGGCTCAAGCACGCGATGTCGGTCTGCAAGGCCGAGCGCTTCCACCATCCGATCGGCGACGTCATTCATCTCGACGAACGAGAGAGCGTGCTGCTGACCTACTACCGCAACAACGTCCTGCATCTCGTCGCCATGCCGTCACTCGTCGCCAGCTTTTTCCAGCACAACGAGACGATGACCGAGGACACCTTGGTCTCCGCCTGCGCTCGTCTCTATCCCTTCCTTCAAGCCGAATTCTTCCTGCGCTGGCCGCCCGGCGACGCGGAGAAAGTCGCGCGCGGCGTCATCGAAGCCCTGGTCTCGGAGAAGCTTCTGTTCCGCCACGGGCCGGAGCTCCGGCGCCCGGATTTCACCTCGCAGGATTTCGCCTCCCTCAAGATCTTGGGCCGCGCTCTCGGCCAGACGCTCGAGCGCTACGCCGTCTCCGCCGCCCTCCTCGCCCAACATGCGGACGGCAACCCCTTCCTTCGTAAAGATTTCGAGACGCGTTGCCAGCTCATGGCGCAACGAATCTCCATCCTCAACGGCCGCAGCGAGCCCGAGTTCTTCGACAAGAACCTGTTCAAGACATTCGTCGACCGCCTAAAGGACCTGGGCCTTGCGCATGAGCTCGATGAAGGCCGCATGACCGTGGACCCGCGCATCGCCTCGACCTCGGCGCAGTCGCTTGGGCTCCTCAGCACCGACATCCGCCAGAGCATCCTGCGCATGACCTCCACGGAAGCTCCCGGGGGTCCAGTGTAAATGGCCCGCGACGACCACAAGTATGGCAAAGACGAAGACGGCGCCAAGTACGTGAAGATGAAGCGTCGCGGCAAGCGCGGCGGCCCCACGCGCGTGAAGGACGCCCAGGACGACTTCGAGCAAGCCGAAGCCGGCTGGGTCGTCGGCGGCGAGTCGGAAGCCTTCGCCGCGCGCGTCGTCGAGGTGCACAAACGCTACGCCTTCGTCTCGCCGGAGAAGGTCGTCGGCACCGTCGACACGCGCGACGTCTGGCTCGCAACCATCGCGCGTCGCCTCCTGATGGACAAGCGCGCCGAGCGCAACTTCGTCGCCGTCGGCGACCGCGTCCTCTGCGTGCCGGGAAAAGGCAAGGTCGCCGACGCCTCGGTCGACTTGCCGCAATGCGTGATGCAGCACATTTCACCGCGCCAAACGCGGCTCGCGCGCCTCGATCCGCACAAGGCCGACCTCCTGCACGTGCTCGCCGCGAACATGGATCAACTCATGATCGTCGCGAGCTACCTGTCGCCGACGGTGAAATGGGGCTTGATTGACCGCTACCTCGTGCTCGCTGAGTCCGAGGGCATCAACTCGATCATCGTGCTCAACAAGCGAGACCTCCTCGCCACCGACCCGAAGCTCGCGGCCGAGGCCGAAGAGATGCGCGCCATCTACCGTGGTCTCGGCTACGTGGTTCTCGACGTGCAAGCGAACGCCCCGGACGCCAAGACGGACCCCGCCTTCGTCGAGCTGCGCGGCTTGCTCGAGGGCAAGGTGACGCTGCTCTCCGGCCACTCCGGCGTCGGCAAGTCCTCGGTCATCAACCTGTTCAAGCCCGAGCTGGTGCAGACCGTCGAGCCGAACTCCGACATCAACTACAAGGGCCGCCACACCACGAGCTTCGCCAGCTTCATCAAGCTCGGCACCGGCGGCTTCGCCATCGACACGCCGGGCATCCGGAGCTTCACCTTCGACGAGAAGAGCTCGATCGAGCTCTCCCACTGCTTCGTCGAGATGCGCCCTTTCCTCGGCAAATGCCAGTTCCGCGAGTGCCGTCACATGGACGAGCCGAGCTGCGTGATCAGAGACCAAGTCGAAGCCGGCACCATCTCGCGTTGGCGCTACAAGAGCTACCTCGGCATCCTCCTCGGAGCCACGGGCCGCGAAGGCCGGATCCGCGATTTGCCGCTCACGGAATAGGAGATTTCTCATGGCCGACGAAAAGCAATCCTCGCCGCACATCTACGCATTCGGCGAGTCCGAAGAGCTGAAGATGATGCGCGCCACCGTGCGGAAATTCGCCGAGGCGGAGATCGCGCCGCGCGCTCACGCGCTGGACGAGAAGGAGGAGTTCTCCGTCGAGCTCACCCGAAAAATGGGCGAGCTCGGCCTCTTCGGCACCATCGTCGACCCGAAGTACGGCGGCCAGGGGATGGACTATCTGTCGTACATCGTCGCCGTGGAGGAGCTCGCACGCGTCGACGGCTCGCAGGCCTCGACGATCGCCGCCCACAACAGCCTCGGCGCCGCGCCGCTGTATTATTACGGCACCGAGGCGCAGAAGAAGACCTACCTCCCGAATCTCTGCACCGGCGAGGGCCTCTGGGCTTTCGGCTTGACGGAGGCCGAGGCGGGCAGTGACGCGCAGGCCAGCAAGACTAACGCCGTCTTCGACGAACGCAAGAACGAGTGGGTGATCAACGGCTCGAAGATCTGGATCACCAACAGCGCCAGTCCCCTCACCAAGGGCATCACCGTCCAGGCCGTGACCGGCAAGAAGAACGACAAATCCGAGCTGAGCTGCTTCATCGTCCCGGCCGGCACCAAGGGCCTGACGCAAAAAGCGATGCACGGCAAGATGATGTGGCGCGCCTCGAACACCGGCGAGCTCTACTTCGACGACGTGCGCGTCCCCGCCTCGGCGATGCTCGGCTCCCGCGGCCAGGGCTTCAAGATGATGATGGAGACGCTCGACAACGGCCGCCTTTCGATCGGCGCCATGGGTCTGGGCCTCGCGCAGGGCGCCTTCGAGCTGACGCTGAAATATGCGCAGGAGCGCACGACCTTCGGCAAGCCGATCTGCAAGCACCAGGCCGTCGCGTTCAAGCTCGCCGAGATGGCGACCCGCATCGAGGCGGCGCGCAACCTTCTCTATAAGGCGTGCTGGCTGAAGCAGGAAGGCCTCGCGTTCCAAAAGGAAGCGGCGATGGCCAAACTTTACTGCTCGGAAGTCGCCGAATACTGCGCCCGAGAGGGCCAGCAAACGTTCGGCGGTTACGGCCTGATGAAGGAATACCCGATCGAGCGTCACTATCGCGACGCCGCGCTGCTGCGCATCGGGGAGGGCACGAGCGAGATCCAGCGCCTCGTGATCTCGCGCTACATCGGATGCTGAGACTCCTTCCGCTCGCCTTTCTCCTGCTCACCGGTTGCATCACGGAGCTTTTCGACCGCTCCGGCGGCTACGACCAAAGGCCCGTGACCCTGCAGACGGTGAGCCTTTTCGCGCAACGCAGCCCCTCGCGATTGTCGAAGAAGAGCTGGAAAGGCGACTGGATCTTCCGGCGCGACCGGCTGGAGCTCATCGATCAGGAGCTCAAGAACACCAAGCCTGACGTGGTCCTGATGCAGGAGGCGCTGGCCCGCGAGGGCTCGGGCTCCGAATCGGACTACAAGATTCTGAAGGCGGGCTCGCTCAACGACTACGACTGGCGGCTCGTCAAGGTCGAGGACTTCGAGGACACCCAGGAATCGCAGTACATGGCGGCGGCCCTCGGCGTCGGCATGCGCTACGTCCCGCCCAACGAGGGCGAGCGCGAATCCTGGGTCATGGGTAGCGGCGGCTATCTGATGGCGATGACGGTGGATTACGAGGAGCAGCCCATCCTCGTCTTCAACGTGCAAATGCCGCCGCACCACGACAACGACCAGCTTTGGTACACGTTCGTGCAGGAGCGCATCCGCGAGCGCGTCACCCGGGCAAAGGTCTGCATGAAGCGCGTGGTCGTCGCGGGCTACCTCCCCGGCGACGAGGGTGCGCGGCGTTACGCCGATTTCGTCCGCACGATGCAGGTGCGCGACTCGGCGCAAGGTTTCTGCCAGATCGCGGCGCGCTGCTACACGTCGACCCCGGCCAACGATCTTTTCGGCGCCACCGTCGGCGACGAGAGCCCGACGCGCACCGACAAGATCTTCGTGCATTCGACGGCCTTGGTTTACTCCAGCGTCCGCGACTTCGAGGAATCCGACCCGAACAACCGCTACGTGCGCGAGTTCGGGCTGCCGCGCCTCTGGCCGACGCAGCGGTTTGGTTGGGTCGCGAACTTCCGCTTGGCCCGGTGCTCCAAGGACGACCTCGCCGAAGGGCTCGAGACTTCAGTCGTCCCCTAGGTTCCCGCATCGCTAAAGGCGAGGCATCGCGCGAGGAGACCGGAGCCCGGCCCGCCGGAACCGGTCCTGCCTTACCGGTCCCGGAAACCTGACCCCGGTCTACCGGTCCCCTAGCGCGACGCCTCACCTTCATCCGCGCCGGGACCTAGTGAGACGCCTAAGCCGAAGCCCGCCTCGATCCCGTGCAGACGCATGGAGCCCGTGCCGCGCCAGCGGTCGATCCAGGCGAAGCCGATGAAGCGCTTGTCGACGATCCGGACGAGGGAAGCCGAGGCGGCGACGCCGATCTCGGAGCGGTAGTCCTCGGAACGGCGCACCGGCGCTCCCGCGCGCGTGGCGGGCAGGAGGTACTGAATTTTGAGGCCGCCCAGGAAATAGAGCGGATGATCGAGGCGCACGGAATAAAAGGTCGAATGCGTCACGGTCCAGATCGCGAGCGTGTCGGAGCCGTCCTTGCCGCGAGCTTCGCGGCGTAGGACCTTAAATTGACCCGAGACGCCCATGATCCAGTCGCCGTCGAGATCGTAGAGGTAGCCGACGATGGGTCCGAAATGCCCGGGGTCGAGCGGGTCCTCGGAGAAGGAGATGGGAAAGTTGCGCGCCAGGCCGAGCGTCACGTAGGTCTTGCGGTACGGGTTCTCTTCGCCCCGCCACGGAACCGTCACGGAATCGCCCTCGCCCCGCCCCACCTCTGCGCATAGAATCGAGGCTGCGGCAAAGCTTGCGAGCGCGAGGGAGAGCCTTTTCTTGAGCGAGAGCCTCATGCGCCCGACCTTACCAAGAATCATGGTGGTCGTCCTGATCCTCGCGTCGTGGTCGACCGTGATCCCGATCTCCGGGGGCTATTTTTGCGGGATGTGGCTGTTTTGGTGGCTCACGCTGACGAAGCGCTGGGGCGATCTCAAGGCCGCCCGCGAGCTCGCCTGGGTGCATTGGGGCGTCCTGGCGATGATCCTCGCGCAGCTCGTCTCGGGCCTGGTCGCCTGCGTCACCTCGCCTTATGCCGACGGCGCCCTCCGGGCGCTTCGGGTCTCTTCGCACATGACGACGAAGCTCGCGGTGCTTTGGTTCGTCTACGTCGGCGGCAGCTTCGCGGCCCGCGCTTCGCGTTGGCCGCTGATCGAGAAGATCGCGCCCTGGTTTCTGCTGGGCTTGAGCATCAACTTGATTTACTGCGTCGCGCAGCGCTACACCGGCATCGACTGGACCCACGGCTTCGGCGCGCGCCTGGGCGAGCACCGCTTCGCCTACGGCGTTTACCGGGTGTCGGGGTTCACCGGACACCCGCTCACCCTTTCGTATAATTTGATGATGATCGTCGTCGCCGGCGCCTGGGTGCTCTTGCGCCACCGCGCCCAGCTCCCGAGGCGGACGGTCCGCCATTGGGCCGGCATCGTCTTTGTCGCGCTCGTCACCTTGGTCATCACCGGCTCGCGTTATCCGCTGGCGGCGCTGGCTTTGACTTTGGCCTTGTGTGAAGCCCGGGCGCTTTGGCGCTGGAAAACCTGGATCTTGGCCGGCGGCGCCCTAATCCTCGGCGCCTTGTGGCTCGAGGGCTCGACCTTCGGCCGCATGACCGAGCTTTTCAACGAAAACCAGCCGCTGGCCGAGCGATTCCCGCGACTTCTATTCTGGCGCGTGCATCTGCAGATGTTCCTGGATCACCCGCTCGCCGGCGTCTCCGTCGCCGGCCTAGAGCGCGCGTACGCCGTGTACTATGCGCCCTTCGGGCCGTCTGTTAAAATGATGACAGCGCACAATATCTTTCTGCAGGTGGCGGCAGATTCCGGCCTCATCGGACTTCTGGGCTTCCTCGCACTTCTCGGCGGTCTCTACGCCGCCTCGCGCCGCGCCGATCATCTTCGCTACTTCCTCGCCGCCGCCATCTTCTCCGGCCTTCTGCAGAACAACTTCCGCGACTCCGAGTTCCTGTTCGCCTTTTGGTTCCTTGCCGCCGTCCTGGCAGCTCGTCTGGAGCCCCTTGAACACTCAGAACGAGAACCGTCTCAAAATCTCCAATCCGCAGCGGGTCACGCGGATTCTGCGGCGCATTTGCCAGGCTAGCCTGCAGGTGATGATCCGCGCCGACGGCGACGCGACCATCGCGGTCAAAGGCCGCGCCTCGAGCGTCGTGTTGGAGTCCGACCTCCCGGGGATGCGCATCAGCAACATCTCGGAGAAGGGCTGCTCGCACCTCACCATGCGCCAGCGCGTGCAGGTCGAGTTCATCATGATGTCGACGAAGGTCGTCTTCATCTCGCAGATCCTCTCGCGCGAGCAGTCGAGCATCGTCGTCAGCTTGCCGACGTCCCTCCTTTCGATCGAGCGCCGGAAGAACGCGCGCTACCCCGCGACGCCGGAGCTGACGGCGTTCCTTGACCTCAGCATGTGGAAGCCCGACGAGTATGACGTGACGGCGCCCCCCTTCTTCGCGCACCACAAAGACGTCGCGAGCTTCATCCCCGTCTCCGACGTCAGCTTCGGCGGCCTCTGCGCCGTCACCCGCTTTCCCGCGGTCAACGGCGTCTTACGTCGCGGCCTGATCGACGACCGCGCCAAGCTCATCCTGCCGATGCAGGATCCGCTCGACGTCGGCGTCGAGATCCGCTGGGTGAAGCGCATCAAAGAGCACTATCGCAGCGGCGGCGGCGCCGAGGACTCGACGCGCGCCTTCATGCGCTTTTACCGCTTCGGCGTCGAGTTCATCAGCCAGTCGGACGCGGTCAAGCTGGCCGTCCGGCAGTTCATCCAGCAAGTCTCTCAGGCAGGGGCGATCTGACATGCGTATCGTGCTCATTCTTGCGCTCGGCGCGGTCCTCTCGGGCTGTAGCTTTCTGGGATTCGGCGAAGGCGATTCGGTGGAGCCGGTGGAGCCGGGCGAGGCGGATGGCGCCGACGCCATGATCGAGAAGAACGAGAAGGACGAGGAATCGCCGAAGAAAGACGCGAAGAAGACGGCGAAGGCGAAGACTTCGCGGACCGACGAGCAGGAGCTGAAGTTGGCGCGCCTCTGGGCCCGCGTCGACGAGCTCGAGGAAGAGCAGCTGCGCTCTAAGGAGCGCGTTCGCGTCTTGGAAAAGGGAATCACCCTGGGCCTCATTCCCGAGGAGCTGAAGAAAAAGGGCGCAGCGAAGCCGATCGTCAAAGAGGCGATGGCCGAGGAAATGTCGCCGAAAGAGCCGCCCAAAGCCGAGAAGCCGCCGGAAGTCGATCCGACAAAGGCGGATCCCTCGATGTCGAAGGCGGAAGGCGACGCCTACCAGGCCGCGCTCGCCTCGGCGAACGACCTCTACCGCTCGGGCCGCTACGGCCGTGCCATCGTCGAGTACGACCGCATCGGCAAGGACTACAACGGCAAGGTCGACGGCGGGATGCACAAGTACTGGATCGGCAAATGCTGGTCCAACCTCAAGGAGTTCGAGACCTCACGCCAGATCTTCATCGATCTGATGACCGAAAACACGACGAGTCCCTGGTTGCCGCGCGCCAAGCTCGAGCTTGCCCGCGTCGAATGGCGCCTCGGCCAACAAGACACCGCGCTCCAGCGCTATCGCGAGATCATCCAGGCGCATCCTTACGAGGACGCGGCGGAGATGGCGAAAATGGAGCTCGAGAACCTGGGTAAGAGCTTGTGACTTCGAGACGCGTCCTCCTTCTCGTGATCGCCGCGTTCGCGCCCGTCCAAGCGCGGGCGCAAGGCGATTTGAACTCGCAGGAAGGCCTCGAGCAGGCGACGCCGACCGACAACGTCAACGAGATCGGCGGCGGCGGCGCGGATAACGGCGCCGGCGGCAACCCGGCGGTCGACGACTTTCCGGCGGACAACGGCGGCAGCGACTTCGACATCGGCAACTCGATCAACAACGGCGACTCCGGCGGCGGCGGCAACGACATCTTCGACGACAAGCCGGTGAACGTCGGCAACAACAAGGCCGGCGCCAACGGCGGCGACGTCTCCGCGTTCGGCACCGCCGATCCCGCCGCCGAGCAGCCCGAGGTTAAACCGAAACCGGGCGCGGCGCCGGCGAACGCGCTGCCGGGCAACGTCGCCAACGGCACTGTGCCCCCGGTCCCCGTCAACGGCGCCGCGGTCCCGGCCGGCAATCCTGCCGTGCCCGTCGGCAACCCGGCGGCCGCCGCCGGCGGCGTCAATCCCGCCGTCGGCAATCCGGGCTCGGGCACTGGGAACGCCGTCCCGACGAACGATGCCACCGGCGATGCCGGGAACGCCGCGCTCACGCCGCCCCCGCCGCCAGAGCCGGAGATCAAGGCTCCGCCCATCCCCCCACCGAACGAGTTCGCCGGCGCGCCCCCCGTTCCCGGCACGATGCGCCTCATGGCCGAAGGCGAGGCGCCGGAAGAATACGGCGTGCAGCCGGGCGACACCCTCTTCGACATTTGCGACCAGCTCCTCGACGAGCCGGGTTACTGGCCGCGCTTGTGGGCCTTGAACCCCGAGATCAAGAACCCGCACTTCATCTTCCCGAACATGCGCCTGAGGTTCTATCCGGGCGACGACGAGACGCCGCCCTATCTGCAGGTCGTCGCCGAAGAGGACGTGATCCCGATCGACAAAGGTGAGATCGAGGAAGCCGAGCTCGTCGCTGAAAAGGTGACCTATCCCGAAGATCCGGCCTTCGAGGAGCCGCCCGGCGTCGAGGTGATCGGTCCCGAGGGCGTCGACGCCCTGCAAGACGAGCTGATGGTCGTCGGCAAGCGCTTCGACGGCAGCGAGATCAGCGTCCAAGTCCCCGGCTTCATCTTCGCCGAGGAAAAAGAGCCCTTGGCCTACATCATCGGCGGCCGCGAAGGCGAGCTGATGGCCGCTCCCGAAGAGCGCGTGATCCTAGAGGCCACCGGCACCATCGCCACGGGAACGACCTATACTCTCCTCCGTCCAGGCGAAGAGATCGACAGTCCGGAGACCGGGGACTTCGTCGGCTACAAGTACTACTTCGTGGCGCATCTGAAGGTCGAAAAGAACGTAGGCGAGGAAGTCTACACGGGCCGCGTGCAGAAGGGGGGGCGCCTCGGGGTGCGCCCCAACGACATCCTGGTCAACTACATCTCGACCAATCGCACGATCCCGAACGGTGAGCGCGTCGGCTCGGTCGGCTCCGCCGAGGCGCACGTCGTCGGCTTCGCCTACTACTGGCAAGAGGTCGGTGGCCAGGGCAGCTACGCATTCTTGGACAAGGGCAACGGCGACGGCATCACGCCCGGCATGTACCTGCCGATTTATCAGACGCCGGGATACATCACGAGCGCGTTCGGCAGCACCAACCTGCCCGAGGACTACGAAAAAATCGGCGTGATGCGCATCATCGACGCGACTGACGCCGGGGCCGTGGGCTACATCGTGCAGCAAAAGCGCGAAGTGCGCGTCGGCGATCGGACGGACAAGGGTTGAGCGTGGCCGGCCGCATTCAAGGTTTGACGTATGTGACGAGCAGCGTCTTGGCGCCGGTCGGCATCTGCTTCTGATCGAGGGTCACGACGTTGCCGGCGACGGTGAACGAGCCGGCCGCGAGAGGCTTGCCGTCGACGGTGACCGACACGATCTGGCCGACGGTTGTCGCTTTGAGCATAAATTGCGCGCTCGCGAGGCCGATGACGGCCTTGCTCAGCTTGTCGAAGTTCTTCGTCCAGTCTTTCTCGCAGATGTCGAAGGTCGCGCCTTCGGTCTTCGCGGCCAGGGCTTCGTACGGCGTGCCGCGTTGCGCGATGTCGCAGCCATCTTTCGACTCGGTGCCGATGAACGCGAAGACGGACGGGGCGACTGCGCCCTGGTACGGCCGGATAAGTTCGAGGAAGTTGGTGTCGTTGACCGTATCCGCCGTATCATCGGTCACGATCACGTAAACTTTCTTTGCCTGCGGGCGAAAGAAGGTGCTGAGGACCCCGGGGACGTCTTTGTAGAGGGAAGACGCGAAGAAATCGAGCGCGAGCTCCTTGCCGCAGGTCTTGCCGGTCGCCGTCGCGAACGGATCTTCCGAATTTTCCGGCGGCACCACCGTCGTATTCGCCGGGCAGGTCGCCATCGCGGCGAGCATCAAGGCGTTGGTGCTGTCGACGTAGGAATCGATCTGGATGCCGCCGGCTTGCTCGGCGCTGAACGGCAAGGTCACGCCGGTCGAGCCCCCGAGCGAATCCGCGCGGTCCTTGCTCGAGATCAAGGCGATCCTCATGTCGGAGCGCGCTTGGATCGTGCTCAAGAACTTATCGAAGTTGTCGCGCACTTGGCTCGCTTCCTCGCGCATCGAGCCCGAGTTGTCGATCAGCCAGACCATGTCGATGAGACCTTCGCTCTGCGCGATCGCGAACGACTCGGTCTCCTGCTTCGCGTCGGGCGGCACGGGAGTGCCCGGCTGCGGATTCGCGTTCGGCTTGGTCACCTGCGGATCGTCCACTTTCTTCTTTTCGACGGCGGGCTTCTTTCCGCCGGCGCCGTTGAAGTCGCTCGAGTTGCAGGCGAAGAGCGCCAGCGAGACGGTAGCAGCAGCCCAGATGCGAACGGTCATATCGGCTCCCAAATGCAGTGAGCCAGTTGAAGCAAGACTCACTCCACCCGTAACTCTGCGTCGCAAATGGAGAAGCCAGGCAACCCTGTCAACTCGTTGGACATGCGATGTCGCTTCTCCCGCGGCAACCGCCGTCGTAGCTTCGCCCGCATGGAACGCTCTTACGCCGACAGCATCATGCTCGCCCACGTCCTCGCCCAGTCGCGATTCCGCTGGCTCGCGCCGCCGCCGCCGCCGTCGCTCTCAGGTTACGAGGCGCTCCTTCACTACTGGCGTCGGGAGGGCAGCGCCCACTACGACGCATTCGCGCGTTGCCTTAATGATGTCGAAGGCGCCGCTCTCCTTGTCGCCGCGCGCGCCCACGTCGCCGCGGTCGAGGCCGCCGGGGGCAGCCTTCTAACCTTGGGCGACGAGGCTTACCCGGAAGATCTCGCCGCGATCCCGGATCCGCCGTTGGTCCTCACGCTTCTCGGCGACGCCTCGCTTCTTCGGAAGACGCAACGGAGCGCTGTCGTCGGCTCCCGCAAGGCTTCGGCCCACGCCCTCCACGAAAGCTTCGCGCTGGGTCGACTGCTCGCGGATGCCGGTCACGTCGTCGTCAGCGGCGGGGCCTTGGGCTGCGACATCGCGGCGCATGCCGGGGTGCTGGCGACCCGACACGATCCGGCGCCAGCCATCATCGTTTTGGCCGGCGGCCTGGTCCGGTTCTATCCAGAGGCCAACCGCCGCTACTTTGACGCGCTTCGCCAGCGCGGGGCGCTCTTTGTCTCTGAGCGCTTGTGGTGCGCGGAAGCCCGTCCTCACGACTTTCCGGCGCGCAACCGCATCATCTGCGGGCTTTCGAAGACGACCTACGTCATGCAGGCCGCGCGCGCGTCCGGCGCGATGATCACGGCGCGCCAAGCTTTGGACCAAGGGCGAGATTTGGCGGTTCTGACCCATCCGCCCGGTGACATACGGGCGGCCGGCGGCGCGGCGCTTTTGGCCGACGGCGCACGGGCTTTTACCAACGCTGGGGGGGTCCTGGACAAACATTCCGGGAACGACTATTCCTATTGTCACTCCACGCATGACGACGCCTGAACCCCCGCGCTCCCCCGAGCGGCGGCAGAGGAGTTTCAATTGATTCAGCAGCAAGAATGGTGGCAGGTTGTCCAGTCGATCGCGGGCATGGTCCAGCGCGAAGGCGTCACGCTCGAAGAGGACGGCCAGCTGAAAGCGCTGCTGGCGGAGAAAGGCTTCTCCGCCGAAGGGATCTGCGCTGCTCTCGAATGGCTCGAGCGCGCCAGCCTCTCGGGCAACGTCATGGACGCGCTGAGCATGCTCGTCGCAGATCCGGAGTCGATCCGCGTTCAACACCCCGCGGAGCGCGCCTACGTTCATCCTCGCATCTGGCGGGAGATTGAGCGCGCCCGTCGCCTCGGCATCCTCGGCTTCGAAGCCGCTGAGCGCCTCATCGACGGCTTCCGCCAGGTCGACAGCCGCGATTGGGAAGCCGCCGATATCGCCGGTGTTCTTCAAGAGATCCTAAGGGTTTCGGGCAATTCGACGGGGACGGCCGCCGCGCTCGTGCTACGCTCGGGCGAAGCGCGAGATCAATACCACTAGGATACCCATGGCTAAGTATCTGGTCGTCGTCGAGTCGCCAACCAAAGTAAAGGCGCTCAAGAAGTATCTCGGGAAGGATTATGAAGTCCTCGCTTCGAAGGGACACGTCAAGGATCTCCCCGACCGCTCCCTCGGCGTCGACGTCGAAAAAGAGTTCGAGCCTCAGTACGTCACGATCCCCGGCAAAGAGAAGATCCTCAAGGAAATCACCACCGCCGCCGGCATCGCCGAGTCCGTATACCTCGCCCCTGACCCCGACCGTGAAGGCGAAGCCATCGCCTGGCACATCGCCTCCGAGCTGAGCAAGCCGCCGGGCATGGTGCAGCGGGTCCTGATCCAAGAGATCACGAAGAAGGGCGTCCTCGACGCCATCGGCAATCCCTCCGTCCTCGACATCAAGAAATACGAATCGCAGCAGGCGCGCCGCATTCTCGACCGCCTCGTGGGCTACCAGATCAGCCCGCTCCTCTGGAAAAAGGTCAAACGCGGCCTTTCCGCAGGTCGTGTGCAGTCCGTCGCCGTCCGCCTCCTCTGCGAGCGCGAGGGCGAGGTCCGCAAGTTCAAGCCGGAAGAGTACTGGACCGTCGACGTCTCCATGGACGCCTCGGCCCCGCCGCAAGTGCTCGCGCGTCTCACGACCGTGGATGGCCAAAAAATCGGCAAGGACCTCAAGGTCCAGGCGGAAAAAGATGCCACCTCGATCAAGAAGCGGATCGAGAGCCAAAAGATCAGCGTGAAGAGCGTGCAGCAGCGCGAGCGGAAGAAGAACCCGGTTCCCCCGTTCACGACGTCGAAGCTGCAGCAGGAAGCCTACCGAAAGCTCGGCTTCAACGTGAAGCGCACGATGTCGGTGGCGCAAAGCCTCTATGAAGGCATCGAGGTCGAGGGCGAGGGCCCCGTCGGTCTCATCACGTACATGCGTACCGACTCCACGCGTCTCTCTGACGACTCGGTCATCGCCGCGCGCACCTACATCCAGGAAAAATACGGCGCCGACAACGTCCCGGACAAGCCGATCCAGTACAAGACGAAGAAGTCGGCGCAGGACGCTCACGAAGCCATCCGCCCGACCACTTTGGATTATTCGCCCGAAAGCGTGTCGAAGGTCGTGTCGAAGGACCAGCTCGCGCTCTATCGCTTGATTTGGAACCGCTTCATCGCCTGTCAGATGAAACCGGCCGTCTACGACCAGATGTCCGTCGACTTCGACGCCGACGGCGGCAAGATCGGCCTGCGCGCCACGGGCTCGCGTCTCCTCTTCAAAGGCTTCCTCGAGGTCTACGAAGAGGGTCAGGACGAAGCGAACAAGCGCGCCGACAACGAGGACGACGACGGCAGCAACGAGGGCAACATGCTCCCGGCGCTGAAAGAGGGCGAGGCTCTGACGTTGAAGGAGGTCGACCTCCAGCAGCACTTCACGCAGCCGCCCCCGCGCTTCAACGAATCCTCCTTGGTCAAAGAGCTCGACGAGAAGGGCATCGGCCGCCCGTCGACTTACGCCACGATCCTTTCGACCATCGTCGACCGCGGCTACATCAAGAAGACGGACAATCGCTACGAGCCCACGGTGCTCGGCGAGAAGGTGAACGAGCTCCTCGTCGAGGCCTTCCCGGACATCTTGAGCGTCACCTTCACGGCCGGCATGGAAGAGAGCCTCGACGCGGTCGAGGAGGGCACCGTCAAATGGCGCGTTCTCTTGAAGGACTTCTACAAGCCCTTCTCTGAGAAGGTGAAGGCCGCCGAAGCCGGCATGCGCAACGTCAAGGCCTCGTCCGAGCCGACCGATATCAAGTGCGACCGCTGCGAGGGCGTCTTCCACATCAAGTGGTCTTCCCGCGGCGAATTCCTTGGTTGCCAGAACTACCCGAAGTGCCGCAACACGCGCGAGTTCGTCCGCGACCCCGACGGCAAGATCGTGGTCACCGAGCCGAAATACTCCGGCGACGCTTGCCCGCGTTGCACCAAGCAGATGGTCATCCGCAGCGGTCGCTACGGCGACTACATCGCGTGTGTCGACTACCCGACTTGCCCGACGGTGAAGAGCCCGAAGTCCGACGTCGCCTGCCCCGAGGAAGGCTGCTCCGGCGGCTTAGTCCCGCGTCGCACGCGCACGGGGAAGACCTTCTGGGGCTGCACCAACTACCCAGGCTGTCAGTACGCGGTCTGGGACAAGCCAGTCAACAAGGCCTGCGAGGCTTGCAACTTCCCGCTGCTCACCGAGAAGGTCACCAAACGCGACGGAACGCGCTACATCTGTCCGTCGTGCAAAGCGGTCGTCGAGGGGCCCGAAGGCGCGACGCCCGGAGACCCGAGCGCGCCTCCTGAATCTGAGGAAGCTGACGCCTAGCCTGCGTACGCGACTCCCATGTCCTTCGCAATCCCGGCCGCTCTGCGGCAATTTGGAGCGTGGAGGGCCTGATGTCGCTGCCTGTCTCAATCAGCCGGTATTTCGAGGATCCACGCGTCGACGAGCTCTTGCTCAATGCGGCACGCGGCATGACAGTCTTGCGCGGAACGCAGGCGGAGCATCGCGCCTCGCCCTTCGCCTCGGTCGACGTCTTCGTCGAGTGGCTGCATGAGTTCGCGACGGCGCAAGGCTCGAGACTGGACCCCATGGCGCCGGCGACGGGAGGCTCCCTCGACAACGCGAGCTATCGGTGGCACGCGGTTCTGCCGCCGCTTTCTCCTGACGGGCCTCTACTCAGCATCCGCCGCCATCGTTTCGACTCACTTTCGCTGGCCTCGTTCGCCGAGGCAGCGGAGCACGTCGAAAGTCTGCGACGCCTCGTCTCGAGGCAACGCCCCCTCGTCGTCGCCGGCACGACCGGTAGCGGCAAGACCTCGCTGCTCGCGGCGCTATTGCGCGAGTGCGCGCCGGACGAGCGCGTCGTGATTCTCGAGTCGCTTCCCGAGTTGCCCGCGGCCGCGCCCGGATGGATCCGCCTCGTCGTGCGGCCGCCGAGCCTTGCCGGCCGTGGCGGCTTCGGGCTGACGCGCCTTTTGGAGGAATCGCTGCGCTTGCGGCCGGATCGCATCGTTCTCGGTGAGATCCGCGGCGCGGAGGAGCTCGCCGTATTCCATGCAGCCAAGCGAACGGGCCACGGCGGCGTGATGGCGACGATCCATGCGGGGTCGGTTTCGGGCGCCCGCGCGCGCCTAGACGGCGAAGTCGCGATTGCCTTCATGCAACGCGGCGAGCCTCCACGTTTGGTGGAGCTCGCCGCGGATGAACTCGTGATCACTCAATAAAGTGATCGAGTCCTTACTTCTTCCCACCACCGAACAAGAGCCGGAACAAGCGCTTCACCATGCCGAAGAAGCCCGTCGACTCGCTCCGCGCGATCTGCTGGCCATGCCCCGAGCGACCGGCGTTCGAGCGCGGCCCGCCTTGCTGGCCTTGCGCGCGTTGACCACCTTGCGGTGCGCCTTCGGCACCTTCGCCCTTGCCGCGTCCGCGACGACGGCGACGCTTCTTCTTCCCGTCCGGTCCCAGGTCGCCGCCTTGCGCTTGTTGCTGCGGCGCACCGCCTTGAGGACGCGGACCGTTCATGCGCTGCGGCTGGTCGCGGTCCTGACGGTCGCGATCCGGCCGATCGTTGCGCGCTCCCGAGCGCGGGCCGCGGTCGCGATCCGGCCGATCGCCGCGCGGTCCGTCAGGGCGAGGTCCGTCCGGGCGCGGTCCGTCCGGGCGCGGTCCGTCGTGACGCGGGCGATCGCTGGCGCTGGCGCCACGCGGGCCGTCGAAGCGGCCCCGATCGCTGCCGCCGCGGTCGCCGCCGCGAGGACCTTCGCGATATTCCTCGTCGAATTTCTTCTTGTAGCGATCCGCGAACGGATTGCCCGCCTTGTCGACGATGTCCAAGTACTTCTCGTCGAACCATTCGGACTTCATCGCGACTTTTTCGCCGAGGAGGTCGTTGATCGCCGCGAGGTTGTGTCCGTAGTCGTCGCAAACCAAGTTATAGGCGAGGCCGCGGGCGCCGGCGCGTGCGGTCCGGCCGACCCGGTGGACGAAGTTCGAGGCGTCGTCCGGGAGATCGAAGTTGTAGACGTGCGTGACGCCGGCGATGTGCAGGCCGCGGCTGGCGACGTCGGTCGCGATCAGGGCTTTGAGCGTGCCCTCTTTGATCGTCTCGATGAGCTTGATGCGCTTCTTCTGCGGCAGGTCGCCCGTGATCAGGTCGACTTCGATGCCGTTGCCCGCCAGCTTGAAGTGCAGCCACTCCGCCGTGAGCTTCGTATTGGTGAACACCAGGGCGCAGGCCGGTTTGTGGTCCTGCCAGAGGCCCAGCATGACGCGCAGCTTGTTGGTCGCGTGGCAGTGGATTGCGTGCATCTCGATCTTTTCCGGAGTGATCGTCTCCGGGGTGACCGAGATGTATTCCGGCGTCTCGAGGTACTCGAACGCCAGCTCTTTCACTTCTTCGTTGGTCGTCGCGGAAAAGAGCAGCTTTTGCGCCGTCTCCGGGATGCGCTTCAAGAAGAACTCGACGTCCTCGATGAAACCCATGTCGAACATGCGGTCGGCTTCGTCGCAGACGAAGACGCTGACGTTCTTGAGATTGACCACGTTCTTTTTGGCGTAGTCGATCAAACGGCCGGGGGTCGCGATGATGACGTCGACGCCCTCGCGGATCTTCGCGGCCTGCTCGTCGTAGCCGATGCCGCCGAACACGGCGAGGGACTTGAGCCCCACGTGCGCGAGGATCGACTCGGCGTCCTGGTTGATCTGCATCGCGAGCTCGCGGGTCGGCGCGAGCACGACAGCGCGCGGCGACTTCAGGTCGACGCCGGCCGGCGTCTGCTCGAGAAGCTTGTTGGCGATCGTCAGAAGGAAGACGCCCGTCTTGCCCGTGCCGGTCTGCGCGAAACCGGCGACGTCGCGACCGCGCAAGCTATACGGCAGGCAGAGCTTCTGCACGGCCGTCGGCTTCTCCCAGCCAATTTTCGCGACCGACTCTTTCAGTCGCTCGTGCATCGGTAGGTCGTCGAACGTGTCGATGACGCGCGCGATCTTCTCGGGAGCGATCCCTTGCAGCGCGATCTCGCGTGGGACTCGCGGCTCGTCACTGTCCTCGTCTTCGTCGACATCCGGCTCATCCACGAGAACCTCGACGTCCCCCTCGGACTCGGCCTCTAGCGCTTCGGGAGCTTCAGGATTCTTGCCACCGGTACCCGGAGTCTCTTCCGGCTCACTCATTCTCTGCATCTAATTGTTCCAAACCATTCAAGTTTTTAGAAAACGCCGGCTTCAAGGCTACAGCCGCTTCCGAGGTCCTCCGATAGCGAGGAGGTCAAACCTCATTAGGAAACGAGCACTTGGCCGATCCGATTCAAGATAACCCGCCGGCTGGAAAGGTTCCAGAGGGCGAGGGCGTTGGCCGAGCGGCCGACCATACCTCAGGTAAACCTGGAGATAAAGCCTCGATCCAGGTACTCCAGGACCTCGGCGGCATGATCGTCCGGACGAACGACTGGCTCGCGTACAAAGAGCGCCTCATGCTTGCCTACGTCAGCGAGCGCTTCCCTAAGCCGTTCTACATTTGCTGGCGAGACGAGGCGAACGCGGTCGTACGCCAGGTGGTCGGCATGCGCCGCCGCCAAAGGCTGATTGAGCAGCGCCGTCGAGGCGAGGCAGCCGCGAAGGCTTCGTCAGCCCCCGCAGCGAAGCGCTGACTTCTGCCGATTCCTGTGTTTTAATCCACTCTTACTCTCGGCCCTTTCAGGCCACGTAGGAGATGGCATCGATGACTCGTGTCGCGACCTTGGGACTCGCCATGGCGCTCGCGTCCTTCTTTTCGGGCTGCATCATGCCCAGCGAAAAGAAGGCCATGCAGGGTGACATCTTCAATATGCAAACACGGCTGCTGAGCATCGAGCAAAACGTCACCGAGACGAAGAACGAGACGAAGAATACGGGAGAGTCCGCCAATAAGCGGATCGCCGCGACCAAGGCCGACATGGAAAGGCTGAGCTCGGACATCCAGAAGCTCCGCGGCGACATCGACGCCCTGCGGGTCGGGGTCGTCACCGGCCAGCTCCCCGGCACGGATCCGGAGAAAGAAGGCTCGGTGGCCGCCACCTTGAACGCGGTCAACACGCGCCTCGAGGCCGTCGAGGCGAACCAAGAGGACCTTCTCGACGCGCTGAAGAAGGCGGGTCTCGGAAAAAAGGGGGGTAACGCCGCCAAGCCTGCGGCCGACACGGCGAAGAAAAAGCCGTCCGGTGGCGTTGACGAGCTCCAGACCGCATATGACGACAAGAAGTACAAGCAAGTCAGCGAAGACGCGATGAAGCTCATCAAGGACGCGAAGGGCGCCGAGAAAGAGCAAGCTCGCTTTCTCCTGGCGGAGAGCCTCTTCAAGCTGGGTAAGATGCGCGACGCCGCACTTCGCTACAACGAGTTGCTTGAAGGCAAGCCCGCGGCGAAGTATCTCCCAGTGTCGAAGATGCGCATCGGCGACTGCTTCAAGAATCTCGGCGACCTCGCGACCGCCAGTCTCTACTACGAGGAGCTCATCAAAGATTTCCCGAAGAGCGACGAAGCGGGCAAGGCGAAGGAAAAGCTGGCGGAGCTCAAGAGTGGCGCCAAAGACAAAGGCTGATCCCGCTCCATGTTAGTTCTAGGTATCGAATCGAGCTGCGACGAGACGGCCGTCGCGGTCGTTCGCGACGGTCGCGAAGTCTTGTCGTCCCGGATCGCCTCGCAGATCGCGATCCATGCGCCGTTCGGGGGCGTCGTCCCCGAGATCGCCTCGCGCGCCCACCTCGACTGCCTCGACCCTCTATGCCGCCTGTCCCTCGCCGAAGCGAAAGTCACTCCGCAAGAGATCGATGCGATAGCCGTGACTCAAGGCCCTGGCCTAATTGGGGCGCTGCTCGTCGGTGTAGCCTACGCGAAGGGCCTGGCACTTGCGTTGGGTAAGCCTCTCATTCCCGTCGACCACGTCCATGCTCACATTCACGGAGGCTTGCTCGGCGTCCCCGAGAACTCCCTTTATCCGACGCTTGCGCTCGTCGTCTCCGGCGGCCACACGAATCTTTACCTGATGAGCGGGCCGACCTCGTTCGAGTTGATGGGCAGCTCCATCGACGACGCCTGCGGCGAGTGCTTCGACAAGGTCGCTAAGCTTCTCGGCCTTCCCTACCCCGGCGGTCCTCACGTCGAGCGCCTCGCACGCTCCGGCAACCCGTCGGCCATCCCGATGCCACGCATGGTGAGCCAGAAGTCCCGTATCGAATTCAGCTATTCCGGCCTCAAGACCTTCATGGCGAACACCATTCGCTCGGAGCCGAAGCCGATCCCCGAGGAGCGCGTCGCCAATCTTTGCGCCGCCTTTCAAGACGAAGCGCTGGGCCAAATCGTGCGCAAGCTTTCTGAAGCCCTCCTGCGCGCGCCTCAGGCGAAGTCGATCGTGGTCGCCGGCGGCGTCGCCGCAAATTCCCGGTTCAAGGCCCTGCTTGCGGAGCGAATCGCCGTTCCAGCGTATTTTCCGCCACTCTCGCTCTGTTCCGACAACGCGGCTATGATCGCCGCGTTCGGCTATCATGTGCATGCCGAAGGTACGGCGCGAGGCGAGACCTATCTCTCCCACCGCTGGGACGCATACTCCCGATACGACTACGCGGCGGTGACGCGATGAGACGGAACCAGGATCCGCTGTATCAAAAGAAGTCGCTTGGTCAGGTGTTCCTGACGAGCGACTGGCCGTGTGCGCGCATGATCGAGCGCTTGCAGGAGGCTCGCGTCGAGCGCGTGCTCGAGATCGGCCCGGGGCCGGGCATCCTGACCAAGGGCCTCATCCTCGCAGGCCTGCACGTCACCGCGGTTGAAAAAGACGAGCGCTTCGCGCAACGCCTAGCGGAGAACGCCGAAGTGCTGACGCCGGAGCGTCGGCAAAACCTCGTGATCGTCTCCGACGACATCCTGCGCTTCGACTGGGACGCTTGGATCGACCAAGGCAAGGGACGTTGCGCCATCGTCGGCAATATTCCTTACAACATCTCGACGCCCATTCTGCTGCGCGGCATCCCGTCGATCGGGAAGCTGGCGATGATGATCTTTATGACCCAACTCGAGTTCGCCGTGCGCGCCTGCGCCTCGCCGAACTCGAAGGACTTCGGCAGCCTCTCGGTCTTCCTGCAGCTAAGGGCCGACTGCCATCTCGAGTTCACGGTGCCTCGCACCGCGTTCAACCCGGTGCCCAAAGTCGACAGCGCCGTGCTCTCGCTGGTGCCGAAGCGCGAGAAGCTGCCGGAGAAGATCCTGCAGCAAGCGGAGCAGGTGACGCGCATGGCGTTCACCCAAAGGCGCAAGAAACTTCGCAACAGCGTGCGGTCTTTGATCGATGCGCGCGGAGGCGAAGCCGGGTGTCCGATCGACCTCGAGCGGCGGGCGGATGCGCTTGCGCCGCGCGAGTTCCTGGAGCTTGCAGAGTTTTTATTTACGGAGCCTTGAGCAGCCATTCTCTGCGGGCGCCGCCGAAGAAGCTGATCAGGCTGGAGCCGTCGACGTCTAGGTAGAGCTCGAAGTCGGTCGGCATGTCGCCGGGGTGGGTCAAGTGCACGCGCACGGTGCCGTTGCGGACCGCGTACGTTCCGGAGTTGACGATGTCGGTGACGATCACTCGTCTCCGTCATCCGGCGAATATGTGTCCTGAAACGCCAGATCGACGGCAACCTCGCCGTCCACGATCCGCGTCTGGCACGCGAGCCGGATCGTCCCGTCGAGCGCCAGATTCATCCGCGTGAGCAAGGCCTTCTCGTCCGGCTTCATCGGAGACAGCTCGCCCGCCCCCGCGACCTTCACGCCGCAGGTGCCGCAGCGGCAGGACGCGCAGCCGAATCGGATCGGCACCTTGTTGCGGTTCGCCGCGACCAAAAGCTTCGTATTTGGCTCGCAGTCGAAGCTCTTCCCGACCGGGAGGAAAGTCACCTTCGGCATGGCTCAGTCGTTCACGAAATCGCTGATGATCGTCATCGCCTCGGCCGTCTCTACGTCGCCCGGCACCAGCGCGAAGCGGCAAAAGCCCTTCACTCCCTCCGAAAGCCACGACGACGGGCTCGCGATGATCCCGTGCTCCGCCAGCGTCAGGGCGTAGCGCACGTCGCCGTTGCCGAACGCTCCCGGCACTTTCGTCCACAGGTAGAACGTCGCCTTCGGGATCTCGTCCAAGAGCCCGAGCTTCTGGAACACCGGCGCCACCGTCGCGATCCGCTGCGTGAAGATCTTCCGGCGCTCGCGCACGTGCTCGTCGTCGTTCCAGGCGACCACCGCCGCGGCGTCGACGAAGCCGGGCGAGCCGACGCCGAAGTTCGCGCGCGCCTTCAACAGGGCCTGGACGATCTCCGGATCGCCCGCGATCAGGCCCGAGCGATAGCCCGTCATCCCGGAGCGCTTCGAAAGGCTCATGAACGTCAGCACGCGGTCGCTGCTGATCTGCAGCGGGCAGATCGGCCGCTCGTCGTCGTTCGGATCCTCGACCGGCTTGGAATCCAAGGCGGAGTCGTAGATGTCGATGTAGCAATCGTCGGACAGGAGAATCGTGTCGGTCTTGTGCGCCCACTCGACGCAACGCTCCCAATACTCGCGATTCGCCGTGGCGCCCGTCGGATTGTGCGGATAATTGAGCCAAATCGCCGCCGCGTCGCGCTGGATGTAAGGCGGCAGCTCCCACGGCTCCAGCAAGAAGCCGTTATTCGAAGACAAGGTCACGGGGAACGGAATCCCGCCCGCGAACTTGGTCGAGCTCCGGTACACCGGATAGCCCGGATCCGGATAGATGATGTGCTTTTTCCCGTTGGCGCGGCCCACGAGACAGAGCGCGACGTGGAAGATCGCCTCCTTGCTGCCGGCCGTCGGGATGATCTCGTACTTCGAGGCGTCCAAGCCGAAGCGGCGCTCGAGATAGCCCTGCTGCGCGGTCCGGAGCTCGTCGGTGCCTTTGACGCTCGGATACTGGCTGATCTCCGGGATCCCCGCGAGGAGCGCCTGGCGAATCGGCTCCCACGTCGGGATGCGCGGGTCGCCGGTGCCGAAGTCGTAGACGGGCTTACCCTTCTTCACCAGCTCCTTGCGGATCCGCGTGAGCTCCTCCATCGGGTACTGCTCGAGCTCGGCCGTGACCTTGTTGATCTTACTTTGGGCCCGGCTGAGGGGAGGGGGATTCGCCATAGTTGCTGACTCCGAGGTGATTCCGCACGTCCCAGATCTCGGGGAAGAACCGGCGCGACAAGGTCGCCGTCAGGTACTTCACGCCGCTGGAGCCGCCGGTGCCTTTGCGGGTGCCGATCATCCGCTCGACCATGGCGACGTGTCGCATGCGCCAGAGCAGGATGCCTTCGTCCAGATCGATCAGGGATTCGAGGGTCGAGTATAGATCATAGTGCTTCTCTACGGCCTGATAAACCTGGAGAATCGCCTGGGTCACGCCGTCCGAGGCGGCGTAGGGCTGGCGCACGTCGCGCTCGAGCACGTCCTTCGGCACCGGGAAGCCCCGTTTCGCCAGAAGCCGCAGGAAGTGGTCGTAGACGGTGGGGGCCTCGATCGCCCGCTCGAGCCGCGCGCGCGCCTCGGTCTCCGTCCGATAGAACTTGAGGTAGCTCTGCTCCTTGCCGCCGAGCCGGTACTCGAGCTCGCGGAACTGCTGACTCTGGAAGCCGCTCGCCGGGTTGAGCTTCTCGCGGAACCGGTTGAAGTCGACCGGCGTCATCGTCTCGAGGACGTCGACCTGATGCGTGAGCACCGACTGGATCGTCGTGATTCGCTTCACGATGCGGTTGAACGCGCCGAGCTGCCCGCCTTGCATCGCCGTCTCGGCCAGCGCCAGCTCGTGCAGGATCTGCTTGAACCAGAGCTCGTACACCTGATGGATGATGATGAAGAGCGTCTCGTCGTGCGCCAAGGGCACGGTGAGAGGCTGCTGGAGCGCGACCAGCTGATCGATTTTCAGGTAGCGCCCGTAGGTGACCTGGGTCGAGCTCGGCTCGACCAGCTCTTCGTCGAGACGTGACATGCGAGGCCTCCTGCTGATCTGCCGATCCTGGCAAAATCCCGCCCAATCAGCCACATTGAAGAAAATATAGTACGGTCGTAAAGTTTGTCGTACGATAGTACGATAAGTGGAACGATCGTTTGAATGCGAGACGACCCTCATGAGCCGCTACGACCCGGAAGCCACCCGCAGCAAGATCCTCGACGCGGCCGAGAGCGAGTTCCTCGCGCGTGGCTACGCGGGAGCCTCGATCGGCGCGATCGCGAAGCGCGCGGACGTCAGTAAGGGCCTGATCGTGCACCATTTCGGCGCCAAGGACGCGCTTTGGCAAGCCGCCTTCGAGCGCCTGTTCGCCACGCTGACCGCGGTGCGCGCCGAGGCCGGCGCGGCCAACGCCGCCGCCTCTTTCGCCCTCGATGAGGCGAGCCTTGCCGCCGACGTCGCCAACTACTTCCGCTTCGCCCGGGAAAACCCCAAATTCGTGCGCCTCCTCGCCTGGGCCATCATCGACAACGCCGCGATGAAGAACCCCGTGGGCGACGCGCTCCTGCAGTACGAGGTCGCCCGGATCTCGGCCGCGCAAAAGGCGGGCACCGTCCGCAAAGACTTAGACCCCGCGCTCATCGCGGCCGCGGCAATCTCTTGCGCAGACTACTGGTTGCTCGCGCGTGACTCCTTCGTCGCCTGCGGTCTCTTCAACGCGAAGAAAGCCGACGACGCCTCGATGATCGACACCCTCGCCAAGATTTTCTCCCGTGGGCTACGCCCCGACGGGTCGCCCACGAAAGGCAGCAGCAAATGAGCCAGCGCATCGCCCTGTTCATCCTCCTCTTGGCCCAGACCACGATCACGACCGCGGGGCTCGCCGCCGAGGCGCCGCCCGCGCTGTGCGTCCCGCGTCAGGATCTGACGGCGAGAACCGCCGGCATCGTCACCTCCATCCACAAGAAGCCGGCCGACGCCGTCGCCGTCGGCGACCTCATCGTCGCGCTCGACGACCGCCTGCTCGTCGCTGGCCTGAAGGAAGGCGAGGCCGCGCTCGAAGTCGCCCGCGCGAGCGAGGCGCTCGCCAAAGACGGCTTCGACCGCATCCAGCGCCTGCAGGCCTCCGACACGCTCTCCGACCAGCAAAAGGTGGAGTCGCGTCTGCGCCTCGCTCAAGCGCGCGCCGCCCGCGCGCAAGCGGAGGCCGCCCTCGACCGCCTGAAGATCCAGATCGCCGACACCAAGATCCGCGCCGAAGTCGCCGGCATCGTGCGCGGCGTTCCGCAGGTGAAGGGCCTCTTCGTGCAGTACGGCACCTCCCTCGGCTACGTCGACGCGACGAAGGCGGACTGCAAATGAACTTAGCCCGTTTCTCCGTCGCGCGCCCGGTCACGGCCGGCATTATCAGCGTCGCGCTCTTCGTCGTCGGCTTCTTCTACATGTCGAAGTTGCCGGTGTCGCTTTGGCCGAACGTCACCTTCCCGTTCGTCTCGGTGATGGTCCCCTACCCCGGCGCCACGCCCGAGCAGGTCGAGGCACGCATCGTCAAGCCCCTGGAATCCTCGTTCGCCGGCCTCAAGGGCTTGAAGCGTGTCACGGCCAACGCGCGGACCGACTACGCCTTCGTCATCCTCGAGTTTCGCCTCTCCGCCGACGAGCGCGAAGCGGCCGAAGGCGTGCGCGAGCGCGTCGCCGCCGTGCGCGGCGCTTTTCCGAAGGAGGCGAAGGAGCCGATCGTCCGCCGGATCGACGTCGGCGCCGCGCCGGTGCTCACCTACGGCATCGAGACTTCGTTGCCGCCCGCGGCGACGCGCAAGCTGCTCGACGACGGCTTGGTGCAAATTCTGCAGCGCGTCGACGGCGTGAACGAGGCGAAAGTCGTCGGCGTCGGCGAAGAGCGGCTCGAGCTCTCGCTCGATGCCGACGCGATGAGCGCGCTAAAAGTCCCCGCCTTGGACGTCTTCGACGCCGTGCGCGCGCGGCTCGCGACTCTGCCGTGGGGCACCGTCGAGAACGGCGGCGTCGCCGCCAACGTCGGCGCCACGGTCGCCAGCGACAAGCCGGAAGACTGGGCCGAGGAATCGCTCGCCCTTCGCGACGGCCGCAACGTCCGCCTCTCCGACGTCGGCAAGCTCCATCGCACCACCGATCCCAACGCCGAGACGGTCCGCATCAACGGCAATCAGGGCTTGGGTCTAGTCGTCACCAAGCGCGCCGAAGCCAACACCGTCTCCACCGTCGCCGCGGTGAAGGCGGTCCTCGAAAAGGCGCAGCTTCCCGCCGGAGTGCGCCTTTTTCCGATCGTCGACCAGTCACACATGATCAAGGAGAACGAGCACGAGGTCTGGATCGCGCTCTTCGCCGGCGGCATCTTCGCCGTCGTCATCATCTTCCTCTTCTTGACCGACGTGAAGAGCGCCATCATCTCGGCGACCGCGCTCCCGGTCGCCGTCGTCGGCTCCTTCATTTTCCTGAGTCTCTTGGGTTTCTCGATCAACATGCTGACGCTTCTGGCGCTCGCGCTGGCGATCGGTCTCCTGATCGACGACGCCGTCGTCGTCCGCGAGTCGATCTACGCGGAGATGGAGCAAGGGTATCGCGGCGCCGAAGCCGCGATCCGCGGCACCGACAAAGTCGCCTCCGCCGTCCTCGCCACGACGCTCGCCGTCGTCGCCGTCTTCGTCCCCGTCGCGATGATGGACGGCCTCGTGGGCCAGTTTTTCCGCGAATTCGGCCTTACCATCGTCATCGCCACGCTGCTGTCTATGTGGGTCGCTTTCACCCTCGATCCGATGCTGTCCTCGCGTTTCGCCGGCGAGCCCTCGATGCTGAAGGGCAAGCTTTGGGACCGTTGGCGCGCCACGATGCACCGCTCGGACGCTTTTTTCGGCCGGCTCGCCGGGGTCGCGTACGCACGTCCCTTCGTCATCGCGCTGCTCACGATCGGCGTCCTGATCTCGGGCCTCGCCCTGACCGCGGCGCGCGGGACCGACTTCCTTGCCTTCGAGGACCGCGGCCAGTTCGTCTTGTCCTTGAAATCCCGCCCCGGCATGACTCGCGCGACCTTTCAGGCCGTGGTGAAGGGCGCCGCCGATCGCTTAGCCGACCTCCCTGGCTTGACCGACGTGTTCGTCAGCGAAGGCGGCGCCACCGCCGCCGGCACCGCGGAATTCCGTGTCCTCTTCATCTCGAAGACCGAGCGCAAGGAAGGCCTGCTCTCGCTCATCAACTCGGCGCGGAAAAAGCTCGAAGGCATCGACGCCGACTGGCTCATCCTCGATCCGCCGCCGTTCGAGGGCGTCGGCATGCAGGCGCCTGTAATGCTCACGATCTTCGGCACCGACCTCGGTACGCTCGATCAGGCCGCATCCGCCGCGCACGCTAGCTTGAAGAAGATCAAGGGCATAGCCGACGCCCGCATCGACACGACAACCGCCGGGCCCGCGTTCGACGTCCTTTTGAACCGCAACGAGATCGCGTACGCCGGCGCCGGCGCGGACGCGGTCGAGCTCACCGGCCGCCTCGCCATCACCGGCCTCGAGGCGGGCACGGTCGGTGCCGACAACCTGCCGTTCTATGTGCGGGTGCAGGAGAGCGATCGCGAGTTCGGCCGCCTCGCCTCGACTTTGCTCGTGCCGGGAATGCGCGGCGCGACCCCGCTTTATCGCTTCGCGGACGCGCAGGCCTCGACGCGCTCGACCGCGATCGACCGGCAGCAGCGCAGTCGTGCCGTCATCTTGTGGGCCACTCTCGATCGGACGGCCCCCCTTGACCAAGTGCTGAACGACGTGAAAAAAGACGTCGTCGCTAAGATCCCGGCGCCGATGACGGCCGAAATCGCCGGCGACGCCGAGAACTTCGAAGAGATGATCGTCAACTTCACCATCGCGATCGCCGCCGCCGTCTTCTTCATCTTCGTGATCCTCGCGGCGCAGTTCGAGAACTTGCTGCGTCCGTTCGTCATCATCCTGTCCCTGCCCCTCGCCTCCGTTGGCGCCTTTTTCGCGCTCGCAATGGCGGGACACCAGCTGGCGCTTGGCTCGATCATCGGCATCCTCTTCTTGATGGGGCTCGCCGCGAAGAACGGCATTCTGCTCGTCGACGCCATCGGCAAGAAGGAGAAGGACCAGCCGCTCGCGCAGGCCGTGATGGACAGCGTCAAGGAGCGCTCGCGCCCGATCCTCATGACCTCCGCCGCGATGGTCGCCGGCATGGTGCCGACCGCCGTCATGCAAGGATCCGGCTCCGAGTTCCGCAGCCCGATGGCGATCGCCATCATCGGCGGCGTCGTTTCCTCGACGCTTTTGTCCTTGATCGTCGTGCCGGCGATCTTCGGCCTGATCGGCAAATGGCGCGGCCGAACGCGGAAACCGGCGCGTCTCGCCACCGCCGCGCGCGCGGCGAGCTTGCTCCTGCCCCTGGCGCTCGTCGCGACGCTCGAAGCCCCGCGGGCGCGGGCCGAGGCGCCGGCTGCCGGTTCGCCCATCGACCGCGCTTACGCCCTCTTCGGCACGCTGCCGCCACCCGCGCAGGCCCAGATCGTCGCGGCCACGCCCGAAGGCAGCGCCGAATCCCTGCGCTCCCGTGCCGTCGACGTCGCCACGGAGACCGCGCGCGACGCTTCGCGCCTCGCCTTTTTGGGCGGCCTGAACGTCTCGGCCAGCCGCCAGTGGGCGCGGCCCGGCTTCGAGCAGGAGATGACGATCCCGCTGCCGCCGCAGCTCGGCGGCCCCGTCACGACCGCGATTCCCGTGCTCCCGCGCCAGCAGGATCAGTTCAGCGTCGGCATGAAGGTTCCCCTCTTTAACGCGCAAGCTCTGTACGGCCTTTCGCTCGCGAACGCGCTCGACGCCCAGCAAGAGCCGCAGATTGAGTCGCTCCGCGATGGGCGCCGCGTCGGCAATGCGCAGACTTTGTTACAATTCGCCATCGCCCGAGAGATGAACGCCATCATCAAGAACGCCCTGAGCATCGCCGAGCGTCGCGCCAAATCCGTCGAAGACCGCGTCAGCGTCGGCAACTCCAGCCGCTTGGACCTCGTGCAAGCCGAAGCGGCGCGCGAGCAAGCCCGCCTCGATGCGGCGCGCGCCGCCGCCGAGGAAGAGCGGCTCGCGATCTTGCTGCAAATCCGCACCGGCCGCCCGCCTCAGCTGCCGCCCGGCCTTCCGCGCTTCGCCTTCGCCGATGCGAAGACGGAGGCCAAGGTCGCGGCGATCACCGCTTTGACCGCCGCCGAGGAATCGCAACGCGCCGCTCGCGACGCTCAGGACGCGGCGTTCTACCCAACCCTCGGCCTGGGCCTCGCCCGCCAGCAAACTTGGTTCGAGGGCAATCTCAATACCAAGCCGCAGCACGTCGTCGCCGTGGAGCTTAACTGGAATCTTCTCGACGGCGGCACGCGCCGCCGAGCGGTCGGCGACGTCGAGCGCGGCCGTTTGGAGCTGGCGGCACAGCGCCGTGAGCTCGAGGACCGCTTCGCCGAAACGCGCCAAGGACTCATCCCCCGCCTGGCCCGCATGACGGAGGAGCTCGGTGCCGCCTTGAGCCTTCGCGAAGCCGCCCTTGCGTCGCAAACCGCGCTACAAGCGGCTTGGGGCGCCGGCACGATTGCGATGGACAAGGTGCGTACCGCCGACGAGCAGCTCCTGCGCGCCAACCTCGGCGTGCTGCAGGCGATCGGCTCGATCCAAGGTCTCGCCCTCGAAAGCTTGGTGGCCTATGGTAAGCTCAAGTCCCTCGAATGAGCCCAAACCATCATATCTCGCGGAGCGCCCATGCGAAGCCTATCCCTCTCTTTCGTCGTCGTCGCCTTGCTGACTTGGAGCTGCGGCAAAGAGGAAGAGGACGAGATCGTGCTCGGCCCGGATCCCACGGGCACGTGGGTGCAATCCTGCGGCGGCGGATCCATGAAGTCGGTCAACTCCTACGTCTACGCTGGCAGCTCGCTCGTCAACGTCACGCAGTCGTACAGCGCCGAAGGGTGCACGGCCGGTACCGAGACGCTTACGCTCCGCATGAAGGGAAGCTACGAGCGCGTGAAGAATAAGCCCGATGCGAACGGCGCTTATCCGCTCAACTGGGCCGTCACCGACGTCACCGCCGCTCCGAGCACCGCCGAGTTCGCCGCCGCCTCCAACACGACCGCGACCTGCGGCGCGACCGACTGGGCCGTCGGCGTCGAGAAAACCGTCGTCGGCTGCGCCCTTTTCGCTTCGATCACGACCTTCGTCGGTCAGACCAAGGGCAGCTACTACAAGATCACCGGCACCAAGTTGCAGTTTACGAGCCAGACGACGGGCGTGCTTTCGTCCGAGGCTGAGGCTTACGTCAAGCAGTAGCTTACGGTACTAAGACGTGATTGCTCACACCCTCGGCTCCGGAAATCCCGACCTTCTGCCCGAGGCGCGTCCCGTTGGCGACGTCCCGGATCGACACGGGCGCGATCGCCCCGGCCGCCGCGACGTCGGCTGCGTGGCGGATCGCCCCGGCCGTTGTGCCGTCGACGGGAATCAGCAGATGGAACACGTGCACCTTGCCGTCTACTGCGATCGCGATTTGCGGCGCTGAAGGCGTGGATACTGTCCCGCCGTCCTCGATCAACTTTGCCGCGGACCATGTTCCAGCCGCGCCCGATGTGCGCGTGTAGTAGTTTAGCTGCTTGCCGTCGCTCGCGAGAGCGGCGACGTGGACGCGACCGTCGGCGCCGACGGCGATGCTTGGACGGGACGAGAGACTCGTCGTCGCGATCGTCTGATCGACCCACGCTCCGGAAGCATTCGTCGCGTAGATTACGGATGCGGTGCCCGCCGCGTTGCATACAAAGACCATGTGCGCATGGTCGGCGCGTGTCGCGACCTCCGGCGGATACGCCGTTCGTACGGCGAGATCCGTCTGCGTCGCCGTCGCGCAAGCGGCGCCGCGCGTCACCGGCGCGAGCCAAGTGAAGGGTGCCGTCGTGTCAGAAGGATCGCGTGTGACATAGACTGCGACGGTTGCGCCTCCCATCAGGGAGCGGCTCGCAACAAGGTGCGGCCGGTCGGCGTCGTCCATGGCGACGGTGATCGCTTGGTGCGGAATAGTCCACGTGCCGGGACTCGCGGCCGCTTCGGTGGTCCAACCGGCGGCGGTTCCGTAGTGTGAGCCGAGCGAATAACCGTCGCCAGAGACGCCGACATGCGCGATTCCGGCCGAATCGACCGCCAGGTGATTGTAGTGCGTACTGAGTCCCGACACGAAGACCGAGGAGTGCGCGGCCGCCCACGTTCCGTTCGTGGCGCGATCGTAGCGCACCCCATCGCCGCCGGCCGCGTTGCCGTACGAGACGATCGGGTCGTCGTTGGCGTCGAGCGCCAGGCTCAGAGTGCTGTAAGCTGCTCCGGCATACACTGTGACACGCTGCCAGGCTCCGTTGCTTCCCGAGTTGCTCAGGTGATGGATGTTCGATCCCTCGCCGTAGACGAGGTGAAAACGCGGTGCCGGTGGCAGCGGCGGCGGCGGTGGCGGTGACGGTGGATTCGGTGCCGGGGCGGGCCCTGGGACTGGACCGACCACGGGAGTCATGGGATCAGCGGCGTCGGTGCCGTCAGTGCCTTCACCAGCGTCTCCGGCGGCAACGGTCGCATCCGTCGCATCCGTTGCATCCGTTGCATCCGTTGCATCCGTTGCATCCGTCGCCCCGCCACCACCCGCGATCAAGACGTCATCGCCAGCCGCGGCTGGTCCGGGCAAGTGCGCGGTTGTCGGCGTCGCCCCCGGTCCCGGTACCTCGAGCGGCCCCGGCGCGCTAGCCGACGCTTCCGTCGGCGCGCCGCCGGCCAAGGTCTCCGTCGCCGCTGGCTTCGGCTTCGGTTGCCCGCCTTGTTTGGCTCCGCCGAGGCCGGCGAACCCGGCCTCGCTGTCGCAACGCGCGCCTTGCGCCGAGGCCCAAACGATGACGGCGATTTTGAGGAGTTTATTCATGCTGACCTATTCGGAAATTTGCTGCCGCGGCTGTACCGCTCTCGCCAGACAGCTGATAACAGCTTAATAATATTGAGATTGTACCGAAAGCTCATTTCGCCATATCGAGATAACAGGTGAATTCGGCCTCCGGACCGAACTCGTTCTTCGCCCATGCCGCGCTGAAGAGCTTCAGCTCGCGCTCGGCCACGATCTTCGTCGCGCAGGCTTCCTGGTTGCCGCGAGTGCACGCGCCGTCCCACGTCGCGAATTCCTTGCGCTTGCGCTCGTAGGTGTTCATGAAGTGGTAGCTGCGGAAGGTCTCGAGCTTCGTCGCCTTCGTGCTCGACGGCAGGCAGGCGCTCGCCACTTCGGCGGGGATTTCGTCGCGCGCCATCACGCAGATCGCGAGCGGCGCGGCTTGGCGGTGACGCACGGTGTAGTTGTTGAAGAGCTGCTGCTGGTCGTCCACCGCGTCGCAGGCGCCTTTGTCACCGGCCGCGCAATGGGTACCGAAGACGAACGAATTGTCGAGGTGGTGGCGCGCCCTGTAAGCGTCGCCCGTCCGGCGCTTCGAGTTCCCAAGAAAGAAGCCTTCGCAGAGGCCGGCCGAGCGCAGATCCTTGATCTTCGCGTTGTCGCGCTTGCCCACGATCACTCGCGCCCGCTCCACGTCTACTGCGAAGAACGTCTTGTTATAGGCGAATTGGTGCTGCGGGAGCTCTTGCTTCAGGACGCTCATGGACGCGCAGGAGACCGGATTGCCGCGGGCGCACTCGGAGCCCCATTTGTCCCACTTGTCCGAGTCGTTGCCGAGAATCAGGAAGTAGGTGGAGGAATGCAGGCCCGCGATGTATACGATCCGGCGCTTCACCTCGTCGGATTCTTCGGGCTTCGTGCCTTCGCCGTTGGCTATGACCAAGCAGTCCGACGAGCCTTCGAGCGTTCCACATCCCTTGACTGTCGCGGCGTCGTTGAATTGGATCGTGGTGAGTGCCGTGCTGCCGTCGTCTTCGCTCGGCATCGCTTCCAGCACGTCGTTGGTGACCAGAACGATGGGCGACGTCGGCGCCGCTGGCGCCACGTCGGGACCTTCCGCCGATTTTTCCGTGCTGCTGCCGGTACCGTCCGGGCGCTTGGAGCCGCCGTCTGTGCTGGTGTCACCAATCTTGGGACCTTGCTGCTTGTTCACGATGACGCGTACCGTCGGCTCCGAGGAGTCGCCACCGTCGTTGCCGTCGTTGCCGTCGTCGCCGTCGCCACTTCCCCGGGAGTGTGGACCCGACTGGCTCGTGGTCGTAAAGCTTGCAGGATCCGAGCAAGCCGACGTGGCCAACGCAAGAACCAGCACCGAGATCGCGATCAACTTCATGTCACACTCCTGGTTTGGTGCGAACGCATGGAGTGCATCGCGGGGGCGATGCGGCGTTCGGGACCAGGAGCGGAGAGCAAGCTGCCCTCAATAGCGATGTGCTCTCTACGGCTTTTTCCGCCCGGCCCTTAAGCCTCCCCGAATTCGGTTTGCGGCGTCGCGACTTGCAGGCGGAGATAAACTTCTGCCACGTGAAGGCACTTCAACTGATCGTGTCGACCGGACCCGTGGCCGCCTACTCGATCGAGCCGCCCATCTCCAAGAAGAACGCGGCGAAAGAGTGCAAAGCGGACCGCGCCGCGGGCCTGATCAGCGCGTCATCACCACGAGCCATTCCATGTTATCCGTCTGCGGAAACATGTCGAAAGGCTCGACCTGACGCACTTGGAATCCGGTCGACGTCAGCTCTTTGAGATCGCGAGCCAAGGTCTCGACCTCGCACGAGACGTAGACGAAGCGGCTCTCCGGGAACATCGCGAGGAGTCGCGCCAGGTGCTTCCGCGTCGGATCCGCCAGGCCGCGGCGCGAAGGATTCACGACGATCAATTCCGGCGCGGCAGCCCAGCTGGGGACGGCCTCGCGACTGTCTTCGACGCGCGCGGCGATGAATGTCGCATCTTGGTCGAGGTTGTTCTTGCGGGCGTTCAGGCGCGCGTCGTCGATCGCGCTGGGGTTTTCCTCGATGCCGAGCACGCGGTAGCCGAGCCGCGCCAGGACCAGCGCGATTTGGCCGGTGCCGCAGTAGAGGTCCCAGGCTACGGTCTTTTTCCCCGGCGCGCCGGCGATCTGCTCGATGCGACGGTAGAGATTGATCGCCTGCCAAGGGTTCACCTGGAAAAAGGACGTCGGGCCGACCTCGAAATCGAGGTCGCAGAGCCGTTCGCGCAAGCGATCCGAGCCGACGAGACGCGTCGTCTCCGAGCCGAAGATGGCGTTGCCCTTCTCCAGGTTCAGGTTCATGTGCGCGGAGTTGATCTTGTGGCCCTTGCGCTGCAGCGCATGCACGAGGCGCTTCAGCTCGACCTTGATCGATTCCGTGACGACGAAGGTGAGGATGAGCTCGCCCGTCAGGTGCGCGGAGCGCGCGGCGACATAGCGCAGCTGGCCCGTATGCGCCGTCTCGTCAAAAGGCGTGATCGGCGAGATCTCGAGCTCGGCGCGCAGATCGCGGATCAAAGCGCGCAGCGGCGCCGCGTGCAGCGGGCACTGGTCCATGTCGACCACGGAATGCGTAGCCGGCGCGAACAGACCGATCTGGAATCGCTGGCCTTCACGACGGGAGGCGCGGACGGCGAGCTTGAAGAGGCTCCTGTACTCGAACTCTTTCGGCGAGCGGCGGGGCTGGAGAATGCGACCGCGCGGCACGACGCCCGTGGCTTCGAGCGTGGCGACGCCCTTCTCGAACTTGGTGGCGAGGCTCTCATTGTAGTCGTCGTTGACATACGCGCAGGAGCCGCATTCTTGCTTCAGGCCGCAGAGCTGGGTCGGCTTGGCGACCATGTTCAGCGCGCGCGCGCCTCCCCCGGTCCCGCGGCGGAAGACGTTGCGCGGCAGAACGACGTGACGGTCGTTCGCCGGCGCACGACGCGCGGGCTTAGCGTTCCTCGGCTTGGGAGAGAAAGGCCTGGTCATGGGGATTCTTGAGTTTTTCGGGATTGCGTCGCGTTCGAGAGGGCGGTTTATAGCACGCCCGGAACGAGAGTCGCAAGAAACCCATTAAATTTTAGTAAATCCGAGGTCTTAATAAATCCAGTCCGACAGATCGACCGGCGGCTGCCCCTTGGCCGTGCGCTGGGAGCGGCGGAAGACCTTGATGCCCAGGTTCGTCGTGAACTTCTTCCAGGTTTTCCACTCCTCCGCCAGCGTGCGGACCGTGTACGGAGTGTTGGGCGACTTCGAGCCTTTCGAGAAGGTGTAGCCGCCGAAGAGGTAGGTCGCGGTATGGCGAATCCAGCGGAAGTTGACCGGGTGGTCGCGCTCGCCGGTCTCATTCTCGGGAACGTCGAAGAAGACCAGCATGTCTCCGTACTTCAGGGGCACCTTGTCCGGGTCGACTTCGTAGAAGTTCTGATTGATGGCCCGCCACAGCTCGTCGTAGTTGATCATCGCCCTGTGGTAGCCGGTTTCCTTCTTCACGTTGATGAGCGAGCTCGACGTGAACTGCGGGCTATGGAAGGCCAAAGCCGCGTGGAAGCAGTTGGGGCCGCGGTAGACGATGTACTTGCCGACCATTTTGCGGGCGAAATCCGGCAGCATCTCTTGGTCGATGTCGATCGTCTCGCCCTTCATGATCTTGCCGAGGAGGGCCTTGCGCTCCTTCTTCGAGAAGAAGGGCGTCATCTGCTTCACGAACTCGCGCCGGAGGGCGGGGTCCTTTTTCAGCTCGGTGGTCGAGAGCGTCAGCTTGTGATGCGTGCGGGAGTAGATTTCGGCGAACGCGTCTTTGTCGACGAGATTGAAGCCCGCCTCGTCGAACTCGATGGTGCGTGTCGGCGAGCCCTTTTTGGTCGGCTTGGCGCGTTTGACCGCTTTCTTCAAGTAATCCGCGAACTCGTTTTCCGAGTCCCTGAGCGCCAAGCGCTCGGTCATCGCGGCGATCGCGGCGTCGTCGTCGTTGATCAGGATCGACAAGGGCTCGATGGACTCGTCGTCCTTCGCGAGCTCGAGACGCGTTTTGATGTGCTCCGCGTCCATCTTGATCGTCTCGACCTGGTCCGTCACCGGCAAAGACAGCGTCGTGGTGAAGGTCGTGATGTCATAGAGGAAGGGGGTCCGGCTGGTCCGGACGGCCGTCACGGCGTGCGCGTGGGAAGCGAGGAAGGACGCGCACAGGAGTGTACATAGCTGTGCCGCGAAGCTTTGGCGTTTCCGCAAAAACCGACCGAGCATCTGAAGCCTTTCGGGGAGAAACCGCAAATCAGGTGGGAGAATACGTGGGGATCATTCCTGTTTTCGGTTCCGCTCGGGAAAACTTGAGCCCGCGCCGACAGGTCCCCCTGGGATTCGAGTTCGGCTATAATCGAAGGACCAGTCCCAGCCTGCCTTTCATCTCCGAACTCCCATTCCAATTTCCATCGCACTCGCTTGATCTCTTTAGAGGGGGATACATGCCCATCATCATGATCGTCGACGCCTGCAAGCCGAGCCTCGTTATGAGCTCCGAGGTGTTCAAGGACAAGATCACCGGCGCGCAGATTCTCGTCGCCGCGAACGGCAAGCAGTGCCTCGAGGTCCTCGCGACCGCGCAACCCGACATGTGCGTCGTCGACTTCGACCTTCCCGACGTCGACGGGGTCACGCTGATCGGCATGATGCGCAAGTTCTACAAAGGCCCGATTCTTCTCACCGCATATCCCGACAAGATCGTCGACGAAGCGGTGGGCTCCGACCTCTTCGCGTTCAACGACGCGGGCGGTTGGGTCGCGAAGCCGGTGAAGTTCGACGTCCTCGCGGCGAAGATCGACCGTTTCCTCCTCGACAAGCACCGCCTCGGCCGCCGCTTCGACACCGACCTCGAGACGCTCATCATCGGCAAGGGCGCCGGCCGCGGCAAGCGCGCGCCGAAGGTCACGGGCCGCGTCAGCAACATCTCCCTCGGCGGCGCCTGCATCGAGCTCGACGAGCCGATGAAGATGAAGGGCGGCGAGGAAATGACCATGGCGATCGAGCTGCCGAACGACGGCACCATGCCGCCCCCGCTCGGCATCACGACCAAGCCGAAGGGCGTCGGCGCCAAGGCAAAAGCGACCACAGCCGCCAAGAAGGCGAAGACCACCGAGCAGCGCATCAAGTGCACGATCGCGTGGATCGACAAGAAGGGCGCCCGCGCCGGCGTCATGTTCGGCCGTTTGACCGACGTGCAACGCAAGGCCCTAGAGGATCTGCTCCGCAGCGCGCCGCTCTGAAGCCATGCAGTCCTGGAAGGTCGTCGTCGCGGCGCGATCCCTCGTGCCCGTCGCCGTCGTCTCCGCCATCGTCCTGGTGGGCGGCGGCTGGGTCGTGCGGCGCTATGCGCTGGCGCAACTGCGGCGGCGCAGCGAGAATCGCGACTAATATCAGTGGTTTATTGGTCGGCGCGGCACGATTTACCTAAGGTCCGCCGCCCAAGCTCCCTAAACCTCGTATTTGGCACACCAAGACCACAAACGACTCCAACTCGAGATCGGTGGCTCATTCTTCGAGCTGATCGAGTTCTCGCTCACGCGTCGCGTGCGCGGGCAGAGCGTCCGCGGCATCTACGGCGTCAACGTCGCCAAAGTGCGCGAGGTCGTGCGCATGCCGAAGATCAACACGCTCGCGTCGCGCGTCAAAGGCGTCACCGGCATCTTCGAGCTGCGTGGCATCCCGATCCCGGCCGTAAACTTAGCCGTCGCCCTCGGTGACGAGGACACCGCTGCTTCGCAGCAGCAGCAGATCATCGTCACCGAATTCAGCCAAAAGCGTGCCGGCTTCATCGTCGACTCGACGCACCGCATCCGCCGCGTTTCCTGGGACAAGGTCCTGCCGCCGTCCTCTGACTCCAGCTCTTGCATGAGCGGCATGACGCTGATCGAGAACAGCGAGTTCCTGTTCATCCTGGACCTCGAAAAGATCCTGATCAACCTCGAGTACGGCGCGCAAAACGGCGGCATGACGCAGCCCCCGGCGCAGCTGATCCATCAGCACGTCTACGGCCAGCAGCACGTGCAGTCGCCAATGCCCCGCGCAGGCATTGATCTGGGTGTTCCGGCGCCGGCCGCCGCCGTGCAGCGCGCAGCCCAGGTCGACGACTCGAATGCTCAGGGGATCCTCCTCGTCGACGATTCGCAGTTCATCCGCAACGGCGTCAAGCAAGCGCTCATTCGTCACGGTTTCAAGGTCTACGAGGCCGGCGACGGCGAAGAGGCCTACGCGCTTCTCGAGCGCATCGGCATCAAGTCGAACGGCGGCGGCATCGACATGATCGTGACCGACGTCGAGATGCCGAAGATGGACGGGCTCTCCTTCACCAAAAAGGTGCGCGCCAATTCGAAGTATGCGGAATTGCCGGTGGTGTTGCATACTTCCTTGTCCGGTCGGGCGAACCAGGCCGCGGGCATCACGGTCGGCGCCAACGGTTACGTCGTGAAGAACGACTTCCGCACTCTCTTCGAGCTGATCAAGGAAATTCTCGGTGGTGAGCCAACCGCCATCTCCGCGTGAGATTTCGGGACGCACGGCGCTGATCCTGGCCGTCGCGAGTCTCGTCACAGGTTGCGCGTTGACGGGCGCGTACTGGCTCGTCGGCAAGCTCGTGGGCCCGGGCTGGGTCGCTGCGTTGATCCTGCATGTTCCCGCGGCGATCCTCGTCTATCGTTGGCAGCGGCCGGTGCTGAGGCCGAGCTGGCAGGATGCTCTGCCGGCGGTCGTGATCGTCGCGGGCGCCGCGGCCCTCGCCGCCTTCTCGCGCGTTCTCGGCGGGGGCGACGTGCCACCGCCGGCGCTCGGCTGGCAGCAGCTTGCCTTCATCCTCCTGATTCCCCCGATCGAGGAGCTCGTCTTCCGCGTCGGCATCGGCACGGTCTTCCGCCAGCGCGGCGGCCCGCTCTGGGGCGCCTGGTTCTCGGCGATCGTCTTCGCCCTCGCGCACACCGGCCCGAGCTTGGGCCTGCCCTTGGGCCCGTTCTTACTGGGGCTTGCGTGCGAGGCACTCTACATTCGCTCCGGGCGGCTGGCCCCGGCCGTGCTGTTCCATGCGGCGTGTAATGCTACAGTAGTCATATTCGCTCTGGGCGACGCGCGCTGGTTGCAATGGCTCAGGCTCCTTTATTCATGAGTCTCGTGTGGACCCCAAACAAGAAGAACGTATCCGGACGCTCGCCAAGGTCGTGTGCATCTGCAAAGGCATCACCCTGGGCCGCGTCTTGAAAGGCATGGAAGGCTGCGAGACCGTCGCCGACGTGAATCGCAAGGTCGGAACCGGTTCCGGCGGCTGCGCCGGCGAGCGCTGCGGCCCGCGCATCAAGCTCTTGCTGCGCAAGATGCGGGAAGCGAAAGAGGCGCACGTCGCCCCCGAGGTCACCGTCGCGAACGCGGACGGCGAGGAATGAGTCAGGGCTCGAGATGCGGCAGGAGCGCCGCCTCGACGTCGTCCGCCGCATTCCCGCAAGGACGACCCGCGACCGGCGTCACCAACATGTCCCAGTAGTACTGGACGGGATCCGCCTCGCGATCGACCCAATAGTCAGTGACGGCAGCCGCGTCGGCGTGCGCCGCACTCAACTCCGCGCGGCCGCAAAGGCTACCGATCAAGCGAAGGCCTTCGCGCTCCGTCTTGCCGTCGAAGTGGGCGAGGTCCTCCTCGCCCTTGCTCAGGCCATACTCCGTCTCCGCCAGCGCTTGGCTGCATTCGTCGGTGAAGCGTGCGCCGACATAGGCGTGATCGAGCACGTCCTCGACGAGCGGGCGCTCGACACGGAAGAACGCCGCGCACGGCAGGCAGCTCTCCGGCAGCGCTGCCAGCATTTGCGGCACGGTGGAATAGTGAACGGCGGCGGCGGCTAGGACGAGACTGAACATGGATGCTCCTCGAGTTAAATGAGCCAGCGCAGGGCATCGGCGAGAGACGCCGCATGCTGCGTGGCATTGGGATCGGGCTCGGTGCCTGGCGGAACGACCTGGATCGCGCGCACGCCGGCGCCGGCCGCGGCGGCGACGTCGCTCTCGCGGTCGCCGACGAGCCAGGAGCCGGCGCGCTCGAGCCCGTGCTCGCGCATCGCCTGCAGGATCATCCCGGGCGCGGGCTTGCGGCAAACGCAGCCGCCTTCGGGGCCGTGCGGGCAGAAATAGTACGCATCGATCGCGACGCCGCCGGCCGCGATCAAGGCCGTGTCGAGCGCCACGTGGAACGAGACGACCGCAGCCGCGTCGTAGAGCCCGCGCGCCACGCCGGACTGGTTGCTCACCACGACGAGCCTGAATCCGCGCTCTTTCAGCGTGCGCAGCGCCGCGGCGACGCCGGGCAAAAGCACGAGGTCCGCGACTTTGTGCGTGAAACCGCGGTCCTCGTTCAACACGCCGTCCCGATCGAGGAAGATCGCGCGCCGCACGCTAATGGTTGCCGCCGCCGGTCGCCGGCGGCCCGACGCCCAGGAACTTGTCGAAGATGAAGACGCGGTCCTTCTCGAAGACGGCGTACTTCACGACTTTCCGGTAGACCTTCTTCATCAGGTCGGAGATCAGCACTGGGTCTTCGTTCGAGGCGACGAGGTAGTCGATCCGTTGAACGAGCCGCTCGATCTCCCATAAGAGCGTGAGCGGGATCAGGAGCTCGACGACGGGCGACTTACTGTTCGAGTCCTCGAGCTTCTTCGAGGCCAAGAAGAGTTGCTTGCCGCAGACTAGATATTTGCGGATCAAGGCTCAGGCGCTCACTTCTTCTTCGCGGCCGGCTTGGCGGGCTTCTTCTCGGCTTTTTTGTCGGCCTTTTCCGCCTTCTCTTCTTTCTTCTTCGGCGCCGGGGCCGCGGCGGCTTTTTTCGGCTTCTCTTCTTTTTCGGCCTTCGGCTCGGGCTTAGGCTCAGCCTTCTTCTCGGCTTTCGGCTTCGCGACCACGGTCTCTTTCGCCGCCTCGGCCGTCTTCTTCGCGACGACGGTCTTCTCGACTTTCGCCGGCTTCGCCTCGGCCGCGTCCTCGTCCTTCGGCGCGTCGCCGAGGGTCATCTCTTTGTGGATCGTGATGTAGATCCGTTTCCAGAGGGAGTCGTCCTTGCGCAGCCAGGCTTCGAAGAGCTTGCGCGCCGGCCGGTTGACCAGGGCCTCGCCGTGAAAATAGCTGCTGAATTCCTTCGGCTTGCTCAGAGCTTTGAGCTTGTGCACGTGATGCGGCAGGATCAGCAGCTCGGAGCCGCGGGCGCGGAGGACGAGCGTGTCTTGGACCGGAAGAATCTCGACGGAAAGCACTGCGACCCCCTCAAATGCCGAATGGAGATGCCCTTTATAGGGGAAACCTCGCGCAAAGGCCAGAATTATGAGTCTCGGAATTCCGCAGGAAATTGCCGCAGTTCTGGCCGAAGCCGGGCTTTTGGCGCCGCTCGAGATCGTCGACGACCAGGAGGTGACGCGGCTGAAGTTCAACGCGCCGACGCCGGTGCGCATCGTCGTCGTCCGGAGCGGCTCGCGGGAGGCGGAGCTGTTTCACTGGCTGGTCGACGACGAGTGGGAAATCCTAGGCCTTACGCCGTGACTTGCAGTCGGCCTTGTCCCCGGAGAAGTTGCCCTCGCCCTCGATGAAGGCCGCGGCCTTGTGGCGCGCTCGGTACACGTCGAAGGGGTACGACTCCCGCGCGACCTTCGGCGAGTAGCCGATCACCTGCTTCATGAAGAAGCCCTTCAAGACCTGCCACATCTTGTCGAACTCCTCGTCCACGTCGGGCGAGATCTCGAGGTTGGTGCAGTCGATCATCAAGCTCCATTTGGAGTGCCACTGCATCAGATTGTTGGTGAGCTTCGAGCGCAGGGTCGCGACCTGCTCCTTCGTCTCGATCTTCACTGGCTCGGAGAAGTTGAGCTCGACCGTGTGCGTCTGAAAGTGGTTCTGCAGCTGGATCGTCGAGCGGAAATCGGTCGCCTCGCGCTTCGCCGGCACGCGGACGCCGAGCTCGATGGCGGCCTCCTCCTCCGTCGGCAAGGTCGTGAACGGCAGGGCGGCGTGGCTCTTCGCCGCGTCGAAGCCGTAGCCGACCACCTGCCGCAGATAAAAGCCTTGGAAGAATTTCACCATCGTCTCGAGGGCCTTGCGCACCTCGGGCGTGTCGTGGATCGTCAGGTTCGTCGCGTCGACCAGGAGCTTGTACGGCGAGTGCCAGCTGCCGAGCGCCGCCGTCCACTGCGACCGCCACCTGAGCACGTCCGAAGGCTTTGCCAGCTCCACCGGGGCCTCGAAGGCCTGGGTCATCAGCTTTTTCTGGAAGTCGTGCTCGAAGAGGACCTTCATCGGAACCTGGCCTCAGTTGAGGAGCTGCTCGACATCGACGCGGAGCTCTTGCAGGCTGCGGCCGCCCGTGACTTTACGGCCGTTGATGAAGAGGGTCGGCGTCGAGTCGATCTCGAGCTTGGCGCCGAGCTCCACGTCGTCTTTGATCTTGGCGAGGATGTCCTGGCTTTCCCAGCAGGTGTTGATCTGCTCGTCGGTGAGGCCGACCTCCTTCGCCCAGGTCTTGATGTTGCCTTCGGTGATGCTCTTCTGGCGGTCGAAGATGATGTTCGTCATCTCCCAGAACTTGCCGTATTGCCCGGCGCAGCGCGCGGTGACCGCGGCCTTGCAGGCGAAGTCGTGGAACTTGCCCTTGATCGTGCGGTTGCAGGTCGCGTCGAGCGGGAAGTTGCGAAAGACGATTTGCACCTTGTCCGGATACTCGGCGGCGAGCGCGTCCAAGACACTCTTCACCTGTCCGCAGGCTGGGCACTGGAAGTCCGCGAACTCGACGATGACGACCTTGGCGTCGTCCGGCCCGCGCCGGTAGTCCTCGCCCAGACCCGCGAACTGCGAGCGCGAGATCGGGATGTCCTGGACTTTGGCGGCCAGCGCCGGGGTGTTCGGGTCGAGCTTCGCCGGAGCGTCGAGCTCTTTCGCCGGCGGCGTCAGGGCCGGACGCGCGAACTGGAAGACCGCGACGACGGCCGCGACGGCGATCGCAGCGGTCGTGGCGCCAGAGCCGATCTGCTTGAAGTCGAGCTTGCCAGGCAGCTCGCTGCGGAAGGCGAAAAAGAGGCCGCCTTGCAGCAGGGTCAGCGTATAGATCGCGATGCAGGTCGGGCAGGCGACGTTGATCTTCGTCACCGAGATGACGAACAGCGCGATCGAGGTCAGGACTCCGATCCCGACGAGCGCCACGTAGCCCTGCATGTGCTCGCGCCAAGTCCGGTGGCCGATCAGGACGATGGTCGCGAGGACCGCGAGGGCCACGAAGTAACCGATGCCGAAGACGCCGAGGGGGATCCCCTGGATCTCCGAGTAAGCGCTATTGGCGACCGCGTCGCAGCTCAGGGCATCGTTGACATTGCAGGCGGCGTCGGTCACCCCCTGCGCTTTCAGCATCAAGTGGTGCCGTGTCGCGTAGACGCTCACCGCCAAGCCGAGCACCGCCAAGAGAACTGCGAGCTGCATCCAAAGCTTGCCGCGCGCGCTCACCACTCCTGCCGTTCCATCCCGATCGCTCAAGCCGAGCTCCTCCACAATCAATGAATGATCACAGAGTAGTCCAGCCGCCGGACGAAATCGAGCAAATCGAGTTGACAGCCCGGAGGCGCCCGAAGCATATTGCGTGTTCTTGATTGGTGCGCTGGGGGTATAGCTCAGCTGGTAGAGCGTTGCAATGGCATTGCAAAGGTCAGGAGTTCGACTCTCCTTACCTCCACCAGCAAAATCAAAAGGCCGGCTTCCTAGGGAAGCCGGCTTTTTGATTGCGGCTCCGACGGTCGACCGTCAGAAGTTGGGTCCCTGGTCTTTCCGCACGGTGAACTCGCCGGCGTCGTGAGCCGCTTCGCCTTCCCGTTGCGCGTTGAGTCGCAGAGACGACACTTCGCAACGGGTGTCTGACCAACCCGAAAGGCCTGCCTGGCTCGGAAGACGGTCGCCTCATGTTCAAGCCATGCATCGACGACGGCACCGAGTACGGCACGCGCCAGATGTTCATGATCTTCCAGAACGGGAACGGTGCCACGCAGATCCGGGGCAACCTGGACCTGATCCTCGGCCGTCCCAATCCGCAGCCGGAATGCCTGGAAAGTCCGTCCCCGGGGGTCGTGAGGCGCCAGGCCTGCGTCGGATTGAATAACTGGCAGCTCTGGCGGTAACGGGGTTAGGCTGGCGCTTTCCGCAGGGGGGGGCCAGGGTGATCGACGTAGCACGCCGTGACTTGCTCACGGAACTCGACAAATTCGTCGAAGGCCAGCTTCACTACCTCGCCCCGGTCGAGAAGGCATGGCAGCCGAGCGACCTGCTCCCCGACATGACCGGTAAGGATTGGTTGGATCAGCTGCAGGAGTTTCGGCGCGCCGCCGTCGCCGTGCCCGACGCGGTGCTCGTCTCCCTCGTCGCGAACATGATCACCGAGGAGGCGTTGCCGAGCTATCACGCTTGGCTGAGCAACCTCGAGGGCCACTACGACCACACCGGCGTCGGCGCCGGCGGCCTTGCCCGCTGGATCCGTGGCTGGGTCGCAGAGGAGAAGCGGCACGGCGACGTCCTCTCCCGCTATCTTTTCGCGACCGGTAGGGTCGACCTGCGCGCGGTCGAGGTCACGATCCACAACCTCCTGCGCAACGGCTTCGATCCGCTGACGGAGAACGACGTCTTCCAGGGCTTCATTTACACCTCGTTCCAAGAGCGCGCGACCTGCGTCGCCCACGCTGGCACCGCCCGCCTCGCGCGCCAGGCCGGGGACGTGGCCCTGGCAAAGATCTGCGACCAGGTCGCCGGCGACGAGGCGAAGCATGAAAAGGCCTACGAAAGCTTCGTGGAGAAGCTCTTCGAGCTCGACGTCGACCGGTGCATGGTGGCCTTCGAGGCGATGCTGCGGAAGACGATCGTCATGCCCTCGCGCACGATGACCGACGGCAAGGACCCTGAGCTCTTCAGCCTGTTTTCGGCGATCACCCAACGGAACGGCATTTACACGACGCAGGACTACGCCAAGATCATGAGCCACCTCGTCCGCCTCTGGAGCGTCGAGCAGCGCGTCGTGCGCACCGACGAGGCAAAGCGAGCGCAAGACTACGTATGCAAGCTTCCGGCGCGCTATCTGAAGCTCGCCGAACGGAGCGAGACCCGGGCCGGAAAACTGCCGCAGCGGCCAATCAGCTGGCTTTTCGGCCGTACGGTCGATATTTAATCCTCAACCCCTAACTAACTTCATGAAGGGAACGCCCCCCATGCCCGTAGCCGCAGCAAGACACATCCTGGTCGCCTCCGAAGCCGAATGCCTGAAGCTGAAGCAGGAGATCGACGGCGGCGCCGACTTCGCCGCGGTCGCGAAGAAGCACTCGACTTGTCCCTCAGGCAAGGAGGGCGGCGCGCTCGGCACCTTCCGCCCCGGCCAGATGGTGAAAGAATTCGACACCGTCGTCTTCAACGCCGAGCTCGGTAAAGTCCACGGTCCCGTGAAGACCCAGTTCGGGTTCCACTTGATCGACATCACGATGCGCTCGTAAGGTCCGCCCATGTCCACCGCCTCCCCCTTCGCTGCCGGCATCGTCGCGCTCCTCGTCTGCGGCTGTACCGACGGCTGGCGCGAACGCGGCGCGCGCGCTCCGGATGCGACGCCGGTGGGCAAAGCCGCCGGCAGCACCGGACCTGCCGAGGCGACGCGCGCGCCAGCGACCGCCGCCTCGACCTCGGGCGGCTCGAACACGGGGGTCGGCACGGACGTCGTGCCGGTCCAGGTCGCGATCCCGGTCGGCTCCCGCTTTCCGCTCGCCAGCCGGCTCGACGCCCAAAAGCCGGTCTCGGTGGCCTCCGACGATCCGCGCATCGTGCGCTACGACGAGGAACGGGGCGAGATGGTCGCCGTCACGGAAGGGGTGACGACCCTGCGCGTCACGATGCCCAACGGCGCCATCCGGCTCTTCCAGGCGACGTCGACGCCCGGCTCTGAGGGCTCCGTGCCGGGCAGAATCGGCCTCAAGTGAGCTTGGCGCGCCCATACGGTAGCCACATCAGATAGATCGCGAAGAAGGGCTCGAACAGCACCCCCATCGTCAGAAAGATGGCGAGCTGCATCGAGAAGAGCCCGCCGACGATCACGAGGCTCCACGACCTGCCGAGAAGCGCGAGCGGCGCGCTCAGCTCGAGGAAGATCGATGCCGCACCGACCCAAGGCGCCAGGCTCCGCGCGTCCGCCAGCAAGAGGCCGAGGGAAGTCGGCGGCAAATGGTGGAAATGATGCTGCAGGAGCATCGTCCGCATGTTGTCGGAGAAGGCCCATTCCAGGCCCGAGCGCGTGAGCTTCGCGAAGCCGGCCGCGAAGAAGACCAAAGCCCAGAGGATGTGGATCAGCCTCAATGGCCAGCCCGCCTCTTCAGGGCTCAGCTGCATGCTCACGTCGCCGCGCCGGCGCGCTAGCCACGCATCGACCGATAGCACCCGCCCGCAGTGCGAGGCGAAGAACGCGAAGGCGACGAACGTAAGGATCGCGTCGTCGTGGTTCACCTTGCCGAAGTTCTGCGGCAGGCCGGCGAAAAACAGCAGCAAGACGGCCCCGACGCCCGTGGCGAGCTTCGTGCGAAAGCCGATCGCGGCACAGATCAACGCCGCGAGCATGGCGATGCGCAAGGGCTCGAGCCATGCGCGGCTGAGCCATGCCGGGTCGAAGTGGCGCGTAAACAACTGGATCGGACGCCAGAAGACCGTCGGCACGTCCGCCCAAGCGGCGCCGTCGATCCGGATTTGCATCACGAAGAGAGCGGTGAAGAAGATGAGCCGCGCCCAGCCGAGGCGGCACGGCGCGCCCGGTGCGAAGAGCCATTTCGTGATTAGTTTCATAGATTTGCGGCCACGACATCGACCCAAGCGTCGGCGATCGGCCGACACGGAGCCAGGCGGTCGACGACCAGGCCCGGCGCAGCAAGGTCGACCCTCCCGTGGCAAAGGCCGAGACGGCGCAGCGCCGGACCCGTCCAGGTCCGTTCGTCGCGTTGACGCACGTAGAGATCGCGGAGGTAGCCCATCGCGGGGACGAGCTTCTGGCGGTCCGCCGCGTCCTCGCCTTCAGACAAGTGAAAACGTCGCAAAGTCACCGTCAGGCGAATTGGCTCGAACGGCGGCCAATGCTTGCCGAAGGTCAGGTCGACGATCGCGCCGTCGGTCGTCTCGCCGATCACGAGGCAGTACTCGAACTGCGGTTCCGCGATGTTGGAGTACATGTGGTAGTCGCTGAACGGCCAGCGCTCCCGATGCTGGAGCATCATGAAGACCGGCGTCAGGCAGAAGGCGGCGAAAAGGAGGCAGAGGGCTTTGCGTCGGGCGCTCGACATGCGCCGAGTCTGCCGGTTCCGTGAACCGCGATCTAGTCCTATGTCTAGCATTGATTTCACCAGGTCCCGACGGTAGCTTGGCGGCTCCATGAGCCTCTACGACTCGGCCTTTTACGAAGAGCAAGCCGCGGATAGCGCGCGGTCCGCGAGACGCGTCTTGCCGCCGCTTCTCGCCGCGTTGCGGCCGCGTGCGGTCGTCGACGTCGGCTGCGGCGTCGGCACCTGGCTCGGCGTCTGCCGCGAGCTCGGCGTCGAGGAGATCCTGGGGCTCGACGGTGCCTACGTCGACAAAGAGCGCCTGGTCATCCCGGCCGAAAGCTTTCGCTCGACGGACCTTCGGTCGGCCTGGCGTCTCGACCGACGCTACGACCTCGCCCTCTGCATGGAGGTGGCCGAGCATCTGCCGCTCGCGGCCGCCGACGCCTTCGTCGAGCGGCTGACCCAGCTCGCCGACTGCGTGCTGTTCTCCGCCGCGATCCCCTATCAAGGTGGAACGGGGCATCAGAACGAGAACTGGCCGAGCTTTTGGTCCGCTCTCTTCGCGAAGCGCGCCTTCGAGCTCTACGACCTCGTTCGCCCCCGTTTCTGGGACGACGGCGAGGTCGCCTACTGGTATCGGCAGAACGGCTTCGTCTTCGCGCGCCGCGATTCGGCCGCCGCGAAGGCGCTCGGCGCTGCGCCCGGACCGGTCGTGCCGCTCTCGGCCGTTCATCCGGAGTCTTACCTCTACGCGGTCTCGCGCGGCACCGTGCTTTCGCGCGAGCGCGTCGCGCAGGACATCGAGCACCTGCGGCGCGTTACACTTGGCGGCGCCGCTTCGGAGTCTCGGAGCCACGACCTCGACGCCTTTCCGGTCCTGGCGCTGACGCGGGCGCTGAAGAAAATGACGAAGGCCGCGCTTCGCCTCGGGGGGCGGTGAATGTCCCGCGTCGTCGACGTCGGCGTGGTCATCCCCTGTTTCAACGGCAAGACGCGCGGCTTCGTCATTCAAGCCATCGACTCGGTGCTGGCGCAGACCGTACGGCCGGCGCGTTTCCTGGTGGTGGACGACGGCAGCACGGACGGCACTGCGGAGGCGCTCGCCACCCGCTATCCCGAGCTGGAGATCGTGCGCAAGCCAAACGGCGGCCTACCGACGGCCCGCAACTGCGCCCTGCGCCTGTTGACCAATCGCTACGTCGCCTTTCTCGACGACGACGACGTGTGGGAGCCGGCGAAGCTTGCCACGCAGTTCGACTTCCTCGAGGCTCGCCCAGAGGTCGGCCTCGTGTTCTGCGGCGTCCGCTACGTCGATGCGCAGGGCGCTCCGCTCGGCCAGGCGATGCCTGCGCGCGCCGGGCTCGGCTATCCCGAGATCCTCTTCGGCAATAGCCTGCTGCCGCCGTCGACGGTGACCTTTCGCCGCACGCTGATCGATTTGGCCGGCCCCTTCGACGAGACCTTGAAGCAAGGCGAGGACTACGAATACTTCATCCGCTGCGCGAAGCACGGCCGGCTCGCGGCGCTCGACGACCTACACGTCCACTATCGCCAGCATGCGCAACAGATGTCTGCCTCGCTCACAGGGATCGACGAGGCGACGATGGCGATCATCGAGCGCCACGTTCGCGCCGACTTTCCGGCCACGAGCGGCCATTTCCTGCGGTTTTTCGCCTACGGCGCTTCGGCGCGCGCCCTCGTGCGCCGTGATTTCGCCGTGGCGCGTCGGTTCGCGCTCGCGGCCGGCAGCTTTTGGCCGTGGACCTACCTCTTGCGTTTGATCGGCGTCGGCTTGTCGCCGCTGCGCGCGCTCAAGGGCGCTTGGCGTCGCTTCGAGCATCGGCGGGTGCTGCGCATGGCGGGGCTATGATCGCGCGCTGGCTCAAGGCGTCGATCTTTGCGGCGATCGCGATCGTGGCCGCGCTGCAGCTGCACATCGTGACGGGAAACGTCTTCTCGTTCGCGAGCGACACGGTGACATTCGCCGTCTGGTTCGTCGTCGTCGAAGCGCTCGCGCTGCTGGCTTCTGTCGCTTACGAGCGGCGGCGGGGCGGGAGCCAGGCGCAGATCGACGCGAGCCTCCTCGGCGTGGGAATCGCGGTCGGGCCCCTGTTCAAGTATTTGGTGGCGCCGTTTCTGTACGAGCCGTTCCGGAGCTTGCGGGTCTACGTGTATTTTTTCGGCGTTTACGGCGCGCTGTCTTTGCTGAGCTCGCTCGGGGCCCGGCGCCGGCTCGTCTTGCGACCGTATGTCGGCGTTTTGCTCGCGGCCTCGGCGACGCTGGCTTTGGTGGCCAATCCGAGCGGCTTTCAGGGTGCCTATCCGCAGTGGATCCGGGCGGCGAAGAACGCGGTCTGGGTCGGCGCCGATACACTGCCGATGGCGATGGCGCCCGTTTTCAACCAGACCTTCGACCAGCCGATCGCCGTCCGCCGCGATCCGGGCGATCCGACGGGGCTCGTGGTCGCCGAGCGCGGTGGCCGCATCAAAGCCCTGACGACCGGCGCGCTCCCAGAAGCGCCGGCGACGGTCCTCCTCGACCTCTCGGTCGAGGTCGGCGAGCTCGGCGAGGAGCGCGGCCTCTCTAACGTCGTGTTCCACCCGCGGTTCGCCGGCGGCGAGCCCTACATCTACGTCATGTATACGGCCAAAAAAGGCGCCGGCTCGAGCAATCGCCTGAGCCGATTCGAGACGGCACGGGAGGCCGGAGCGCTGAGAATCCTGCGCGCGAGCGAGTCGGTCTTGATCGACCAGGACGATCGCGACCAGCTGCACAACGGTGGCGGCATGGCGTTCGGCCCGGACGGCTTTCTCTACGTCGGCGTCGGCGACGAGGGCGGCTACAACGACCCGTTCGGCAACGCGCAGCGCCTAGACGGGGGCCTTTTCTCCGGCATCCTCCGACTCGACGTCGACCGGCGCGGTGAGCCGGTGAGCCGACCGCCGGCGCGGCAGCCGGCGCAGGGCCGGACCGAGGGCTACTTCGTCCCGAACGACAATCCCTTCGTCGACGTGCCCGGCGCGCTCGGCGAGTTTTGGGCGATCGGCCTCCGGAATCCGTTTCGGCTCGCCTTCGATGCGCAGGGCCGGCTGTGGACGGCGGACGTCGGCCAAAACAATTTCGAGGAGATCGACCTCGTCGAGAAGGGCGACAACCTCGGCTGGAGCTACCGCGAAGGCCCGGCGCCGAACAACGACTCGCGGTTCAAGGGCACGGCGCCGGCGCCGCTCCAAGGCCGCGCGAAGGAGCCGGTCTATTTCTACCGGCACTCGGGCGCGACGGTCTGCGTCATCGGCGGCTTCGTTTACGAGGGCGCCGCGCGACCGAGCCTCGTCGGGCGCTACCTGTACGCCGATCTAGCGGGCGAGGTCTATGCTCTGAGCTACGAGGGAGGCGCCGTGAGCGGCGTCGAGCTCATCGCGATTGCGCCGACCCCGGGACTTGGTATCGCCGGCCTTTTTCCCGTGGATGACGAGGTCTACCTCACCCTGCTCGGCGGCGCGGACGGCGGCGCCACCGGCCGCATCATGCGCCTAGTTCCGCGCGGCACCGCTGGCGCGCTTGCGGTCGACGTGAACCGCAAGGTTTCGATCGAGGAAAAGTATGCGACTTTCTGCTCGCGCTGCCACGGAGTCAACGGCAGGCCGGTCGCCGCGACCGGCGGCACCACCCCGCGAGATTTTTCCGATGCGGCGTGGAGCAAGGGCGCGGACGACGAGCGGCTGATGCGCGTGATTCAGGAGGGTGGTGCTGCGGTGGGGTTGAGTGCGGAGATGCCGCCTTGGAAGGGAGTCCTCACCGATGAGGAGACGAGTGCGATGATCGTGAGAATCCGCCGGTTCGCGGCGCCTTAAGCTCATGCAATCCCGCCATAGCACATCGCGACGGCGGGACTGGGCGCGGAAGGAACGTCAGGTCGGACGGAAACGAATCGCCGCAACCTGTCCGTAGAGTCGGTCGACATACGCCGTGGACTTTTTTCGCGACAAAAAATCATGCACCGCCCGCGAGCAGCCTTCCCAAGTGTAATAATCATCCACCAAAATCAGCGCCCGCGGATCCAAATGATCCCAGAGCGCCGTCAGCGCCGTCATCGTCGACTCGTACCAATCGCCATCCAGTCGCAAGAGCGCGATCTTCGTGTCCGGCTTGAAAGGCGGCAGCGTATCGGCGAACCAACCCTTGTGCAGCACGAAGCCCTTCGCGCCCGACATCTCCATCGCGCGGCGGGCAAAGCCCTCTTCCGCCCGGCAGTTGTCGAGGTACCGCGGCGAGTCCTTCTCCGCCTGATAGGCCGCGGCGCTGGCGCCGTCGAGCTCCTGGGCCGGCGGCAGGCCCTCGAAACTGTCGAAGAGGTGGTAGCTCCGCGACGGTCCCAGCACCTCCGCGATCCCGGCGATCATGCCGCCGCGCCACACGCCGCACTCGACGACGCAGCCCGGGACGTCCCGCATCGCATGCGCCGCCAGAAGGTTGGCGAGATAAGCGCGCCGCGGAATCATCGTGTACTGGGGTTTCGCGGGAGTCGCCCCATAGGGCTTGTACTTCTGACAAACCGTCAGTAAACGCGGCAGCTGTAGAAGTGAGGCAAGCACCGGCGCAAGTTATCACGAGAAGTTAACCTGGCACACACGATCCGTTAACCTGCCTACGGCACGCTCGAGCCATGCCAATCCATCGCCGGCAACTGATTCGAACGGGCGCCCAGCTTGCAGCGGCTGGTGCTTTCGGCTCCATCTTCGGCGCTCGCCGCGCGACGGCGACCTGGGTCGTTCCGAGCGATGCGCCCCTCGCCGTCCCCGAGGGCTTCGAGGTCGTGGTGCTCGACCGCGGCGCGGACGCCCCTGACGGGATGGGCTGCTTTTTGCGCTCTGACGGCCTTTTGGCCTTGATGCGCAACCACGAGGTGCAGAGGCCGCTCGGCGGCGTCTCGCGCCTCCTGGTCGACCCAGCGACGCTTGCAGTCAAGAGCGTCGACCGCATCTTGACGGGAACCGAGCGCAACTGCGCCGGCGGCCTCTCGCCGTGGGGCTGGTTGAGCTGCGAGGAGGCCTTCTCCGACGATTGCGGCTACGTCTACCTCTGCGATCCGGAGACCGGCGCCACACAGCGGATCCCGAGCTACGGCCACTTCAATCACGAGGCCGCCACGGTCGATCCCGCGACTTTGATCGCGTACCTGACCGAGGATCGCGCCGACTCGGCGTTCTACCGCTTCGTCCCTCGCGACCTCGCCGCGCCCTTCGTCGGCAGCCTGCAAGCCATGGCCTCCGCCCGATTCCCCGAGCTCGGTGAGACGGTCGACGTCACCTGGGTCGACCTCGACGACGTCGATCAAGACCGCGACGTGCTGCGGGCGAAAGCTGCGGATCGCGGTGCCTGCGTCTTCCGTCGCGGCGAGGGGCTCTGGCAGTTCCAGAGCCGCGTCTACTTCACCGCCACGAGCGGCGGCGCCGCCGGGCGCGGTCAGATTTTCTGCCACGACGTCGACGCGCAGACCCTGAGGCTCGTCGCCGAATCGACCGACGCCGCGGCGCTCGACATGCCCGACAACCTAACGATCTCGCCGTGGGGCGACGTGTTCATCGCCGAGGACGGCGGCGGCGAGCAGTTCATCCGCCTCGTGAGCGCGACGGGCGACGTCGTGCCGTTCGCGAAGAACCTGGCCTCGAGCTCGGAGATCGCCGGTCTGTGCTTCTCGCCGGACGGCGAGACTTTATTCGCGAACCTGCAGTGGGACGGGTTGACGGTGGCGATTCGGGGGCCTTTTCGGGAGTGGTGCGGGGGGGCTAGTTTCCTGTGAAAGTCCCCGCAATCCACCCCGCCACCATCGGAAAATGATCCCCCTCCGCCTCCACTCGCGTCAAAATGTCGATGTGGTCGTAGTCCCGCCGATTCCCCGCCGCAAGCGACAGCACCCGCACGCAATCTGGCGGCAGCCCGCATTCGTGCGCGAACCGCCGCACGTCCTGCGGATGCCCGAGGTAGCGATCGGCGATCCCGGTCAGATGCAGGGTCCGGGGCAGCGTGACCTTCCGGATGGCGGCGGCGTAGTCGAAGCCGTCGACCGGGTCGACCCAGGGATTCGCCGGGTTCACCCAGCAGACCGAATGGGCGTGCGTGGAGCGCGACTCGTCGTCCCCGCCGATCCCCAAGCGCCGGGCCGGCAGGTAGCCGAAGGCGCGCGTCACAAGGCCGAAGGCGCGGTCCCAGAAGAGGTCGATGCGTAGGACCTTCTCCCAACTCGACACGGCGATGCTGCGCTTCGTGCCGAAGCAGGTCATCGACGTGACGCGCGCCGCGAGCTCTGGAATTCGGGCGATCGCCGAGAATGCCAAGACCCCGCCCCAGGAATGAGCGACCCAGTGCTGGGCCGCGCCGTCCGACAGGTCCCGCACAACGTTCGACAAGGCCGGCAGATCCTCGGTAATCAGCTCCGTCTGCCCGAAGTCGACGCCGCGGCCGACCCGCGGGGTGCTGAGGCCGCGGCCGCGAAGATCCGCCGCGAAGACCTCGAAGCCCGCGCGCGCGAGGAAAGGCCCCAAGCCCTTCCCCGAGTCGCTATAGAATATGCGCCCGTTCTCGATCGCGCCGTGGAGCATCAAGACGGCGCCGCGGAGCGCACTGCCCTGCGGCCGGAGCCGGCGCAGGTGCAAGCGAGCCCCGCTTTGTCCCACCGGGACGAACACGGAGCTCGCGACGAAAGAATCGGCGGCTTCGGAGGCTTCGGTCATCGCCTCAGCTTAGTAGCCCAGCTTCGACCGCGCCACGTCGTTGCTACAGGGTTCCGGCGGGTTCGTCGGATCGGTGTCGCTGGATTCGACGCAGATCAGCTCGGCGGTCACGTTCTGGATCGCCGACCAGTCCGCCAAGGACAAGGCGTTGGTGCCGGCCAAGTCGCTCATCGTGTCCACCGTGATCGTCTTCGCCGGGGTGATCGAGCGCACCGTCGGGGCGGCGGGCGCCTCGGCTTTCTTTTCGGTCTTCTCGTCTTGATCGTCGCCCTCGTTCATGCAGCCACCGAGCGTCAGACCGAACGAGAGGGTGAGCAGTGACAGCAGCGTGGTGCGTTTCATCAGCGTAGGCTCCTCGGGAAACTCGCGGGTATCTGCGAGAGATGGAGCAAGCCGAGTGCCATGATTAACATATTGAAATAAATAATAATTTTCCGAACCCGACTGCCTAGGCCTTAGCCGTTGGCAAGGTGTTTCCTGACAGCCTCTAGGATCACTTTCCGGCTTTTGGCGCCGAAGAGTCGCTCGACCGTTTTGCCGTCTCGCAGGATCAGCAAGGTAGGAACGCCCCGCACCATGTAGTCCACGGCGGTGTCCGGGCTCGCGTCGGTGTCGACCTCGAAGACGTCGAGCGAGCCGACGAGCTCGTCCGCGATGGCGTCGACCGTCGGCGCCAAAGCATGGCAAGGCGCGCAGGCAGGCGTCATGAAGTCGACCAGCACGAGGCGCTTCGAGGCCGCGGCGACCTGCTTGAAATCGACGTCCGTCAGGCGTCGGACGTTGGCGGAGCGGGGTTTCATTTGTACTCTCCAGGTTGAGGCTTTTTTACCACACGGGAGTGCCGCGTTGCTGGTGGTCCGCGCATTCTTCGACGGCGTCACCTCGACCTTGACCTACGTCGTGCACGATCCTGCGAGTCGCGATGCGGTCATTCTAGACCCCGTGCTGGACTTCGATCCTAGGGCGCTGACGACGAACGAGACGGCCCTCGCGCCAGTGGTCACGCACGTCCGGGAGGCGGGCCTCGTCGTCAGAATGGTCCTCGAGACCCACGCGCACGCCGACCACCTGTCGGGCGCGCAGGCCCTTAAAAGGGCCTATCCGACGGCGCCGGTGGCGATCGGGTCAGGCATCGCTCAGGTACAGGCGCGGTTCCGGGCCTTGCTCGGGCTCGGCGCGGGCTTTGCCGTGGACGGCTCGCAGTTTGATCGCTTGCTGCACGACGAGGAGCGGGTCACTGCCGGGACCTTGACGTTCCGCGTGCTGTTCACGCCGGGTCATACGGAAGGCTGCGCGAGCTTCCACTTCCCCGCGGGCGACGGCCTCGTGTTCACCGGCGACGCGCTGTTCATGCCGGACACTGGCGTCGGCCGCTGCGATTTTCCGGGCGGAGACGCGCGTCTCCTCTACCGCTCGGTGACCGAGAAACTCTATCTTTTGCCGCCGCAAACGCTGGCCCATACCTGCCACGACTATCAACCGAACGGCCGCGCCCTGCGCTATGCAGCGACCATCGACGAGCAAAGGCGGACGAACGCGCAGCTCTGCGTGACGACCGGTGAGGCTGAATTCGTAGCATTCCGTACGACGCGCGATGCGATCCTCGACGCGCCGCGGCTCTTGTATCCGTCCGTGCAAGTGAACGTCGCAGCCGGTCGTTTGCCGGAGCCGCTCGGGGCCTACTTTCGTCCACAACTAGCTAAAATTACTCATTAATGCGCATGATGGGAAAGTGTCTTCGCGGACCTTGTCGAGCGCGCGCGCGACGCGCGTGCATTCAATGCGTGACATGCGCGTGCGCATGTCGCGAGCACGGGCAAGGGCAAAAACACGAACGATAACCTTGCTTGAGCTATGTAAAGTTTCGCCTTCTTGAGTTAGGATCTCTCTCAAGTATCCATCTGCGAAGGAGATCCCCATGCGTTCTGTCCTCAAGGCTCTGTTGGTATCCACTCTGTTCGGCGCATCGGCGGCCTCAGCCGCCGATGCGACTCTCACGCTCAACCTCCCGGCCCTCAGCTATTCGACCACCGAGACCAAGGTGAAGCCGGATGGCGGCACGGAAGCGAAAGAAACCACTTCGGGCCTGGCCACTGCGGATCTCTCGCAGTCCTACGCCTCGGTGCAGTTCGGCAGCTTCCTCTTTTACGCGTACCCGTTCGTCGACTCGAAGATGGTCTCGCTCAGCTACGCGGTCTCGGAGATGATCGAAGTCGGTCTCAACCTCGGTCTCAGCTCGACGAAATTGAAAGAGGCCAAGACGGACTCGAACAAGAATCTCGTCGGCATCTTCGCTTGGGTTTATCCGAAGCTCGGCGCCGTCAACGCGGAAGCCGGCCTGAGCATCGACCAGTCCACCGAGACGGGCAAGTCCACCACGTCGGTCACGGTCGGCACGACCACCACCACGGCGGAAGCGAAGACCAACATGTCCACGCTGGACGTCAAGCTGGTCGCCAACATCCTCGTCCCCCTGGCCAAAAACCTCAACTACACCGCTGGCTTCTGGTACCTGATGTCGAACATGAACGACAAAGAGAACAAGGTCAAGTCGACCGACGGCGGCTTTGGTCTGAACATCGCGTCGCTGCGCCTGACGCTCAACTGAGCGAAGACTTCAGCGCGATCGGAAAGTCCCGCGGCGAGCCGCGGGACTTTTTCGTTTCCGGCCCTACGCCGCGACCCGGCGTGTGATCTCGACGTGCTCGAACGTGTGCGGCGTCGCCGACGCCAAGGCGCGCGCAAAGGACGCGGGCACATCGGAGCCGATGAGCGAGTTCTCCTTGATATACTCGTAGAGCTCGCCGAAGTGCTTCGTCTCCACCAAAGCGGTGCGCTTCATGATGTGCCAAGGCCTAAGCTCGCTCGGCCCGCTCAAGCCCATGGCGCCAAGGATTTCGGCGGCGCTACGCAAGGTCTCGTGGTGGTAGTTGCGGACGCGGAGGCGCTTGTCGGTCACGTCGAGACCGATGACGAGATCGGGGTTCTGCGTCGCGACTCCGGTCGGGCAGTGGTTGGTGTTGCAGCGCAGCGCCTGGATGCAGCCCAAGGCCATCATCATGCCGCGCGCCGAGTTGCAGATGTCGGCGCCGAGGGCGAGTCGGTTCACGATATCGAAGCCGGTGATCACCTTGCTGCTCACGATGATCTTGATGTGCTGGCGCACGCCGAAGCCGACGAGCGCGTTGTGGACGAAAATCAGGCCTTCGCGCATCGGACAGCCGACCGCGTTGGCGAACTCCAAAGGCGCTGCGCCGGTGCCGCCCTCGCCGCCGTCGACCGCGATGAAGTCCGGCATGATCCCGGTCTCCAACATCGCCTTGCAGATCGCCAGGAACTCGCGCCGCTTGCCGACGCAGAGCTTGAAGCCGACGGGCTTGCCTTCGCCGAGCTCGCGCAGCTTCGCGACGAACTCGAGCAGCTCGACCGGGGTCGAGAACGCCGAGTGCGACGGCGGCGACAGCACGTCTTTGCCCATGGGCACCCCGCGGATCTTCGCGATCTCCAGGGTGAGCTTCGCCGCGGGCAGGATGCCGCCGTGCGCGGGCTTCGCGCCTTGCGACAGCTTGATCTCGAGCATCTTGATCTGCGGGCTCGCCGCGCGCGCCTTGAACATCGTCGGGTCGAAGTTGCCGTCCTTGTCGCGGCAGCCGAAATAGCCGGTGCCGATCTCCCACACCAGGTCGCCGCCCGGCCCCTCGTGGTAAGGGCTGACGCCGCCCTCGCCGGTATCGTGGTAGAAGCCGCCGAGCTTCGCCCCGCCGTTGAGCGCGAGGATGGCGCTCTTCGAGAGCGAGCCGTAGCTCATCGCCGAGATGTTGAAGATCGAGGCGGAGTACGGCTTTTTGCACTGCGGGCCGCCGACGGTGACCCGCATCGCGGCCAGGTCGACGTGCTTCGGCGCCAGGGAGTGGTTGACCCATTCGTAGCCGATCTCGTAGACGTTGCTCTGCGTGCCGAAGGCCTGCGTGTCGGTCTGCTTCTTCGCCCGCTGGTACACGACCGAGCGCTGCTCGCGGCTGAACGGGCGGCCGTTCGTCTCCGTCTCGATGAAGTACTGCTGGATCTCGGGGCGGACGAGCTCGAGCAGGTAGCGGAAGTGGCCGAGCACCGGGAAGTTGCGCCGAATCGTCTTGCGCGTCTGCCGCATGTCGGCGATGCCGAGCCCGATCACCGGGCCGGCGACGAGGAAGAGGGCGAGCGCCGGCAGCCAAAAATAGGCGGCCGTCAGGATCGCCAGCGAGAGCAAAGACGCGACGACGACGAACAATTTACGCATGGAAGCCTCCCCATCTCCTGTGTAAGCGGCACTTTTTGCCTACGAACTGAGGGGAAATGCGGGCTTGGCGCACGAGCGTCGCTTGGGTAAGCGGCAAAACTCATCGGCCCGAAGCCGAAGATCCGCCGGGTTAGCGCCTTCGCCGCCGCCGCCGCCCGCGCGCGGAAAAGTGCGATATCATGAAGGAAATGAGGTGACATGATGCGCACGCGGTTCGTTTCGGTTTTGGGCTTGGCCCTCCTCGCGGCTCTCCCGCTGGCCTGCAAATCCGCCAACGGCAATCGCGCGCGTCTCGCCGGCACCGAAGCCGGCCTCGAGGCGACCCCGGCGCCGTCGGAGAACCCGAACGACCCGCAAAAAACCTATCGCATCGACCGGCGCATGCAGCACGGCGACTTCTTCGAGGTCGCCGTCGACGCCACGCGCCAGATCGAGCAGATCACCTGCAAATACGACGGTCGTTACACGGTCAAGGAGCTGGACGAGGACGGCAAAGAGCGACTGAACGATGAGGGCAAGACGCGCTTCAAGGATGGGATGTACGCGCACGGCTACGTGCTCGGCGAAGACGGCGAGAAGCGCGAGATCGCGCCGAAGAAGTTTATCGACGAGGGCGAGACCGACAATTGGCACGATCTTTATCAGGCGAAGGGCGGAAAGCTCCGCGTCGAGTTCCGCCATGGCGACGGTCATGCCGAGGATGCGGACGTGAAATCGGCGGCAACCACCATCGGCATGGAAAGCATCATCGTCCGCTATGCCGACGCGCCCGGCCTAGTATTCCAGGAGTTCCTGTACAATCCCGAGTACGAGGACTCGATGAGTAAGAAGGCCGTCGCGGTCAAGAACAACGCGTCGCACAAGGTGAAGCTCGACAAGGCGAAGAAGGTCTATCGCATCGACATTCGCTGGGGCGACGAGAAGCCGCGCGACGCCGCCGGCATCTACATCCCTGGCACCGCGTCGGGTGTCGTCAAGGTGAACGGGCAAGATGCCGGCACCTGGCGGAACGTCGCCGCGATTGAGACACAGGTGTGGATGGTGAACGATTACCCCGTCGCCTCCGGTGCCGAGAACGAAGTGGAGATCGAGTTCGGCGGCGACGACGCCCGCATCCATTGGATCAAGGTCTACTACCAACCGTGAGCGACGAGCTTCGCAAACTGCCTTCCGTGACGACGCTTCTCCACGAGACCGCCAAGCGCCAGGTCTTCGCCGGGGAAAGCGAGAGCGTCCGCGCCAAGCTCGTCCGTGAGGCTCTAGACGACGCGCGTCGCAAGGTTCTGGCCGGAGCGCCTTGTCCCGGACACGAGGTCCTGGTCGAGGCCGTCCGCGACCTGCGCGCGGCCGCCGAGAACCTGAATCTGCGCCGCGTGATCAACGCCACCGGCATCACGCTGCACACGAATTTGGGCCGCGCCCCGCTGCCTCGGTCCGTCATGGAGAGCGTCACCGAGCTGGCGTGCGGTTACACCAACCTCGAGATGGATCTGGCGACCGGCCAGCGCGGCAAGCGTGCGGCCGGCGCGCGCGAGATGCTGAAGACGATCTGCGGCGCCGAAGACGCCGCGATCGTGAACAACGGGGCTGCGGCGGTCTTCCTGCTGCTCGCCGCCGTGGCGAGCGGCAAAGAGGTCATCGTCTCCCGCGGCGAGCTCGTGCAGATCGGCGGCGGCTTCCGCGTTCCGGACATTCTCGCCGCGAGTGGCGCCAAGCTCGTCGAGGTCGGCACGACCAACATCACGACCGTCGCCGACTACGAGAAAGCGCTGACGCCCGAGACCGGCCTCCTGTTGAAGGTGCATCGCAGCAATTTCTACATCGCGGGCCACACGGAAGAAGCGAGTTTGGGCGAGTTGGCGAAGCTCGCCAAGAAGAGCGGCGTCCCCTTCGCCTACGACCTCGGTTCGGGCGGCTTCGTCCGCTGGCTCGGCCACGACCCGGAGCAAGAGCCCACCGTCGCCGAAGTGATGCGCGCGGAGGTGGACCTAGCGACGTTCTCCGGCGACAAGCTCATCGGGGGGCCGCAGAGCGGCATGATCGTCGGCCGCGCTGATTTAGTGCAGAAAATCGCCAAGCATCCTCTCTATCGTGCGATGCGCGTGGGCCGCCTGACGATGCTCGCGCTGCAGGAAGTGCTGAAGTACTACGTGAACGGCGACCACCGCTCTTTGCCGACTTGGTCGATGATCGAGATGCCGCAGGAGAGAATGCTGGAGCGCGCGCAAGCCCTGCAGGCACGGCTGAAAGGCGCCGGAATCGCCGCCGACGTCATCATAGCGGACGGCATCGTCGGCGGCGGCGCCGCGCCGGCGACCGATTTCCCGACGCGCGTCACGACCTTGAAGCTCGCGGATTCGGCGGGCTTCCTGGCGCGCTTGCGCCGCGGGACCCCGGCTGTCGTGCCCCGCGTGGACCGCGACGTCGTCATGTTCGACCTGCGAACGGTGCAAGACGACGAGCTCGAGCCCCTTTACGCCGCGGTCGTCGCCGCGTGGAAAGAGTGAGAACTGGCCCCCTTGGCTGTGGATTGCGCGACGTGGCTCGGTGGCGGGCGGCCGTGAAGCATGAAGTGCGAGGAGGCTCGGCTTCATCGCCCGACATTTGGCCTAAAGGTGTTCGCAGCGAACTCGATTCTCAGCCGG
>JANOTL010000131.1:0-22976 GCA_031416315.1 Pseudomonadota bacterium | reverse complement strand
GCGTTTGCGAAACTCGGGGTTTCGAAGCGTTTTTAGCTGAGCTGGGAATCTATCGCCGAATGATCCGCGGTATTGGATGGTTGTGTCGCCAACTCAGGGCGCTCGCGGTGGGAGTCGATAGAAGGAGCATATCGGTTGTGCTGCTAAGGACACTAAAGTGAGGCCAATCCTATGTCTTCTGGCTCGAATGTATGCCTAGCACTTGTCGTGATGACGCTTGGGTGTGGAGTCGCGGGCGAAGTCGAGCCAAAGGCGATGCCTCTGGAAAAAGCGCCCGTCTCGGCGGAAACTCCGGCAGCTGATGTAAGCCCGTCTGCGGCGGCCGACCTTGCCTTGACCGAAACGCTCCCAGCGTCGCCGCCAGCGGATAGCGGCCCGGTCACTTGCTCGAGCACCGGCTCGCATACCTACGACGCGGCGAGCCTCGCAGGCACGGTCCGCGGCCTCTTTTTCGACATGAAAGATTGGACTTGCGGCAAAGCTATCGACTCCGCAATGGACCAATTGAACAGCTGCAAGGCAAGCACCGCGTGTCCGAATGGCGGCGAACCAACTTGGGGCGCAATTTCATCGACCCCATGCGCTCTCGAAGGGGAGTATGACAGCGCCTCCATCGTCAGTGCAGGACGCGGCGGAATCGACGCGCAGGAAATCCACGCTGCGACTTACGGGCTCTCCATGACCATCAAAGGCAGCTGCGACGGCTCGACACTCATCAAGAGAGTTGATCACATCCAAACTGAAATGATCCACGTGGAGTGAGTGGCAGGTCGTCCAGCGCCTACTTATTCGCGCGATACGTCGCCCAAAGAGTGTCCGCGCGCGCGTCCTGGCCGGCCGAGAACCGGTCCATGCAGACGTCGTCGGTGTAATCCATGAAATTGGTGATTGGATCGGCGCCGGGAAGTCGGTTGCAACTGTCGCGCCCGGTCGGGCAGCCGTACGCGGCCGACTTTTCCGCTTCCGTGTCGGCGACGTAGTCGCCGCCCTGCGTCGCGCTCCGAGCACAGCCGCCTTGAAACGTATGGTAGAGGCCGAGCCAGTGGCCGACCTCGTGCGTACCGGTGTCGCCCAGATTGTAGGGCGCCGCCGACCCGCCAGGCATGCTCGAGTGGAGAATCACGATGCCGTCGTTTGCCGGCGCGGAGGCGTAGGAGCTCGGAAAAGTCGCCCAGCCGAGGAGGCCACCGCCCGGATTGCAGCTGTAAATGTTGAGATCGTCGGCAGTGCCCTGGCGTAGCGCCGTTTTGAACTGGATCTCGTTGCTGCGGCTGCAGGCGTACCAAGCGGCATTCGTCGTGCGATCGGTGCCGACGAGAGTAAACTGAACGCTCATCGATCCGAACGCGGCGTTCAGGACGGCGATCTGGTCATTGATCATTTGTTCCGAGATGTTGCCTTCGCCGATGCCTTGCCCATTGTTAATGACGTGGAAATGGACGGGGACGTTGATTGGTGTGCCGGCGAGCTGAGCGCCCTTTTTGGCCCGATGCGCAAGGATCATGGCCTCCACCTCGTCTTTGACGGCGTCGGGTAGATCCAGGGTCCCGCAACGGACGACCGGCGCTTGCTGGCCGTCGATCAGCGCGAACGCCTGCTGCGGGCCGTCATTGTCGACCGTCGTGGTCTGCGTGCTTTGGCAGCCGAGAACGCCGAGAACGACAAAGCAAAACGCGACGCGACTCATCATCGAACGCCTCCACGGGACAAAGTGAGCTGGGAAGATGATGAGTATACTCGATCGCGCCAGATTCGACGATTCCTACCGGGCGCAGCCGCAACCAGAGATGTCAGGGCCGAATTGGGCGAGCCAGCCGCCGCTGAGGCCTCCTCGCCGTAAGCACTCTCGGGTGCAAGCGACGAAGATCTCGGCGAGGCTTTCTGTGTCGAAGGCGCAAGATACGGTGACTGACGAGCCGAATCAGCGAGGACCGACCTCGTTGACGCATTCAGGACATGGCTCGACGAAGCTCTCGTCGCCCCCTGCGCGATCCAGCGCTTCGACGAGCGCACGAATCCGCGCCGTCGAGAAAGCGCGCGACGGCGCGGCGCCCTGGCCGAGGGCGATGGGCGCCCAGAGGAAGTCGGGGTGCCCCTCGGACTCGTCGAGGTAGGTCCCACCGACGACCTTACCGTTCATGTCCAGCTCGAGGACGGCGACGATCACGCCCTGGTCGTCGCGGATTCCGTAGATCTCGTGACCGCGTTGGTCCGTTGTCACAACGACCGCATCCCGAATCGCGAGGGCGTCCAGGCCGAGGGCCTTCGAGAAGATGCGCTCAGCGGCGGAGCCGTGCCGTGTGCGCGCTTCGACTGGAGTGGCGGCGACAGACACGGCGAGCGCTAGGACGAGGGCGGCTTGGCGTAGCATGGCAATCTCCTCGGGTTGGAAGCACCAAAGAGAGGGTAGCGAAAAGCGGGCCAGGTACGGGATCGAGGCATTCCGGGCACTTGAGCCATGCGGCGGTGGTGGGACGGTCAACGAATGTACGGATCATGACGCGCCCGACCTAGAAAAGGACGCGGGCGCCCGTCCCCGGCTTTATCGGTTGTAAGCGGAGATAACCGTCAGACCCACGCCTTGAGTCGCTTCCTCGGCGTGACGCTGCATCTCCGCGATCCCGCACTCACGCTCGACTTCGGCGACCGCATCGGCGAGCTCCGCATGGGGTTCGCTGGCGCATTTGCCTTTCAAGACATAGTACTGCGCTTCCGTCTCATAAGGACTTGGATGCGTGATGATTGCGCCGATCGACGTACCTCTAAGGTACGGATTGATGCCGCCTGAATAGTCAGCGTTGAAAGTGAACTTTCCAGTAGAGACGCGCCTAGCGCGAATGACAGTAGAGACAATTTCATCTTGACCTCCCCTTGGTTGGGGCGCTTATAGCGAGGTTTAAAGCATTAAAATAATTCAATTAACGCATCGTCCTGATCGATTTAAACGATCACAATGAAGAAAGGCGCAGCCTACGCAATACGCGTCGGCTGCGCACGTCGCGCCTAGCCCGCAAGGCTCACTGCGCGCAGAAGCACTTCAGCTCGCCGATCGTCCCGAGCCCGTTATGGCAGCCGACGTTGGCCGCGGTCGCCGCATCCGTGCCGCCCAGGCAGGCGCCGACCGTCCCCCACTCGGGCCCGATGCAGAAGTGACCGCAGGAGACGGCGCCGTTGTTGCCGAGCTTCTCGAAGCCGTCCTCGACGCATTGGCAGGTGAGCTCGGCGCCGTTCGGCACGAGTCCTGGCACGGCGTCGCAGCCGAAAGTCAGCCCGTCGCTCGTGCGCCGACCGACCACGCAGGAGCCCGCGCGCCCCCATTGCGGTCCGGCGCAGAAGCTCTTGCACGAGACGGTGCCGTTGTTGCCGTGCTTCTCGAAGGCGCCGACCCCCATGAGGTCCTTCTTCACCTGGCCGAGCGTCGCGCCGCCGCGGATCAGGGCGCCGGCCGTGCGGAGCTCGTCGTCCGTCGCCGGCCGGCCGACCAGGGACCGAAAGCTCAGCTCGACGAAGGCGCCGACCGTGGCGGAGGCGAGGTCGGCGCTCGAGTATTGCGGCGCCGCGGTCAATGCGATGTTGCTCGTGCTGATCTCCGATTCACCCGCCCAGATGCCGGCGTGCCCCTCGAATTCCCGGACCTCCCACTGGCCGATCGTCCCTTGCGCCGTCGCCCCCTTCGCCGCCGCGGTCATCAGGTTCTTCTTCAGCTCGCGAGCGGCGGGCTCGTCCTCGGCCTTGCCGAAGATGTCGTCGATCAACGACTTGGCGAACTCGACGACGCGGAGCACGAGGTGTCCGACGATCTCCTTGGCGGCCTCGCGGCAGGCCTCGCTCTTCATGCACGAGGCGATCATATCCTTCACCACCGTGACCACGACCGGCGACTCCGGCCGCCATTCCGGATGGGCCGCGCGGACGTCCGCATCGCCGCGGCGCTGGAGCTCGACGCCTAGGTTGCGGCCGCCGCCGCCCAACGCCCCGAGGTGCACCCCGACGACGCGGCCGTCGACGAGGATGGGCGCGCCCGAGGCGCCCGGGAGCGTATCGAGATCGTGGACGAGAAGGCCGGCGCCCGCGGCGCTCGGGTCGCGCTCGACTTTGCCGTGGCGTGCCGTCCGCATCTTCAGGGACGGAAGATCGAAAGCCGGAATCTCGAACTTCGCTGCTGCGGCGCTTAGGCCGTCGGCCGACGCCAGCGCGAAAGGCGCGGCGACGGCGTCTTCGGTCGCGAGGATCGCTACGTCGCTCTTCACGTCGAGCTCGATCAGGGCCGCGACGCGGCGCAGGACACCGCCGAAGCGATAGCGGTAGATCGTCGCATCCTGGGCCGGGTCGACGCAGTGCGCCGCTGTGACGATCCGATGCGAGTCAATGGCGAACGTCGTGCAATAGGTCAAGGCATCGGTGCCGAATGGACCGACGGCCGTCGATGCCGCGTCGAGACCCTCGCTGCGCTCGTCGTCGCCGACGAGTTGTTTTGGCGTAGCCGTCGGCGTCCGTCCGCATGCCAAAAGGAGAGTCGTCGCGCAGACGACGATGCTGATTCGAGTGAACATGGGGGTGTCCTCTAAAAAGAATGAGTTTGTTTGGAGAGCTGCCCTTTCAAGAGCAAGCGGTGTGCCGCGTGGATTACATTGCCAAAATCGCGTTCGCCCATGCGGCGCGGCGCGAATTCCGGACGGCGGAGGCAAAGATGGTCAAAACCCGTGGCCGAAATTTTTCTTTGCATGGGCTGCGGCCCGAGGACGAGCGAGCCGGCTGAGCCTGATCACCACCCCGGTCGGTCGCGAAATCCAGCAGAACCCTATCCGGAGCTTGGCTGAACGGCAGTCGCAAGCTGTTGCAATCGTGTCTATCTCGTCAGGTCCTAAAGTTTTTGCCAACTCGAGCCGATAATGGGGCTCCCCGTCAAACTCTTGGAGCAAAACGTATGAAGCTCGTGCGGCTGCTGTCGTCTTCCATCACCCTGGTCGCGATGCTGTCCTCCTGCAAGGTCGCTCGTCCCATCGCCGACGCCGAGTTGAAGTCCGGCTTCGCCGGCAACGACTGCGCGACGGCCAAAGCCGACCTCGCCTTCCAGGCGCCGAAGCTGGCCAGCGCGAAGTCCGCGTTGGAAGCCGGCCTCACCGCTTACGCCACGGCGCAATCTGACGCGCCGAAGTTCGAGGATGTGGCGTCCGAGGCCGCGTGCAACGACAAGCTCTTGAAAGACTCCGGTACGGCGAGCGCGACTTCCGTCCACGCCGACGTCTACCAAAAGTGCATCGACTTCCACACAGTCCTCACCCTCGTGAAAGCCCGCGAAGAGCGCCTCGACACCACCGAGTGCAAGCAAGGCGCGGATCTCTCGACGGTCGTTCCGCTGTTCATCAGCTCCTGCGACCTGCCCTGCCAGTTCACGAATGTCGAATGCGGCCTGGTCGAGCTCGACGCCAACGGGAAGAAGCGTCGCTTCGCCTGCGGCTCGACCGCGTCGGCTCTCGACGCGGCCAACGGTTACTGCCGCGAGTTCTCCGTCGCGGCCGACCAGTGCAAGGTCGGCGCGCCGGTCCTGAAGAAAGGCAACGAGATCGCGCAGCCGAAGACCGTCCTCGCCGGCGGCGAGACGGACGCGGTGCAACTCTCCCTCTCCGGCTTCGCGGCCGGCGTCGCCTCCGCGGAATACACGGGCGGCGTCGTCGTCTCGGCCGAAGGCCGTGTCGAGTTCAAAGCGCAGGGCACGATCACCCTCGAGCTGACCAACGAGAGCCGCGCGGCTCGCGCCGGCGAATTCATCGCTGCCGGCACGGAGGCGACCTGTAAAATGTCCCTGACCGGCTTCTCGACCGCCTCGGCATCTGCCTTCGTCGGTGTCGGCGGCTCTTTCAAGGTCTTTGGCAACGGCGTCGAGGCGAAAGCGGGCGCCGAAGGTGGCTTCGCCCTCGAGCTCTCGGCCTCGAAGTCCTCCGCGCTGGGCAAGGTCCAAGGCGGCGGTCTCGAAGCGCAAGTCGTCCTCGAGCGCTGCATTCCGCTCGCGAGGAAATGGCTCGAGACCAACGTCGCCTCGGAGTTCAAGCCCTTTGCCGACGAGCTCGCGAAGCACGTCGACAAGTTCAAGGAAGCCTCGCAGCAAGCGGCCGATGCGGCGTTCAACGCGCTGTCCCGCGGTGAGGAAGGCGTCGACGTCAAGGGTCGGATCTTCTGCTCGACGGACGCCTCGGCCTCGATCAACAGCGGTAACAAGGTCTACCGCATCCTGAAGTTCTACGCCTCGGTCGGGAGCGGCACCATCAACGTCAAGGCCGATTACGACGGCTCGCTCAACCCGTTCTCTTACACCACGGGGACCTACGGTTGGGGCATGAAGGGCAATGCCCGCGGCGAGGCGCTGATCAAGAAGATCTCGGCGGATGGCGTCTCGGTCCTCTCGGACGACGACATGCGCTGGCTCCTTACCGACCTCGTGTACTCCGGCAGCAACAAGTTCACCGACTGCTCGCGCAGCGGCTTCTAAGCTCGAAAAGCGAACCCCGGTCTTTCGACCGGGGCTCCAGACGTGATTCGGGCACTGCTGCGGCAGACTTCAGAGCACCTTGTAGAGGCGCGTGACCATCTTGATCGCCTCGATCCGGAGCTGATCGCCTTCGCTAGGGATCACGGGGGTCTCCGTCGCGTCGGCCGCGACCGGGACGGGGCCTCCGAAGTAGATCGTTTGCAGCGACAGTCGCGTCGACGGCGCCGTCGCGCGCAGGACCGCGCTGCCGCTGCTGCGCGGCGGATTCATCATGCATGCGAGCGTCCGCGGCTGATTGTCGGTCGCGACGCCGGCCTGGCGGAAGATCGCGTCCTCGACCCCTTGCCCGAGGTCGCGGATCGACTTGGCCAGCACGATTTCCTCTTGGACGCACGGGAGCTCGAACGACGTCTCGACCACGTAAGTGCCACGGCCGAGAAGGGAGCCCTCACCGGCGCGAACCGGCAGGGTGTCGTAGGCGAAGACGGCGTCGATCTTTAGGCCTTGGTCGTCCGACCCGGCCGTGAGCGTGAACGGCGTCGCCATCTTGACGCGGACGACGCCCGACGAGACGGAGCCGGTGCGGCAGACGGCGGCGTGGGCCAGGCCGTCATCGACGACGCTCGATTCGGTGAAGGTCACGAAGGTCTTGTCGCCGGTGGCGATTCGGACGAAATCGTAGTGCTTGCTGAAGTTGAGCTCGTTGGCGCTGCAGCCGAGGCGTGCGAAACGGACGAGGTAGTCGCCGGCGGCGAGGAACGCGCTCGTCGGACGTCCCGAGACGGCGGCGGCAGCCGACGGCTGCGTGAGGGAGGCGGCCAGGGAGAGGGAGGCAGGGGCCTCGGCGCGACCGCAAGCGGCGACGAAAACTGTGACGGCGACGGTGGCGATCATGTGCTTGAGAGACATGGGAAAACCTTTCTTCAGGGCGGGGGGGCGACGGCGACATGCCGCCTTTGCACCCCGTTCTACGCAGAACACCCGCGATTGGGAAGAGCTGGGCGGCCAGTAAGTCACTAGTTTTATTGAATTTTGTGCTTAAGATTGCGAGTTTGCTTAAGTCGGGCTTAACGGTCGGGCTAAGCTGAGAAGGAAGCTACCGTCATCGTTGTTCTTTCCTAGGAGCGAATGCATGCCTCGTCGGACGACCAAGGCGCCCGCCAGCGGCGGAGGGACTCGCAAGCCCCCCATCCTGCTTCCAGTCTTCGCGCACGACCATTACCGCGCATATCTCAAGGCGGTCATCGCGGCTAATCCTGAGCGCCGAGGCTTCCGCAGTCACCTCGCCGAAGCCGCGGGTTGCACGCCTTCGTACCTGTCGCAGGTCCTTTCGGATCAGGCGGGGCTTTCGCTCGACCAGTTGCATCGCCTCGCGCATTTCCTCGACATCGGCGAGGACGAGTGGTCCTACTTGCGTGAGCTCGTGATCGCCGAGAAATGCGCGACCGAGCCGACCCGCAGCGACGCCCTACGGCGCGCGGAGAGCGTGCGAGCGCGCGTCGGCGGCCAGTTCGTGCAGTCGACGCCGAGCGTCGCCGTCGACGCCGCCCATCTCGCGCCGACGCTCTTCTCCCTCGTCCATTGGGACATTTTCCATCTTCTCGGCGCTCCCAGTCACAGCCGCCCGCGGGAGCTCGCCGCGCGCCTCGGTGTCACGCTGGACGTCGTGACGCGGGCGCTCGAGGATTGGCGCCGCGCCGGCCTCGTCGAAGCGCGCGACGACGGTAGGTGGGTCTGCCGTGGCGTCCGCTTCAGCTCGCAGAGCATCATGCGCGCCACGACCGGCCACATGTACCGCATGCGCGCAGCGGTGCGCGCCTTCGAGGGCCGCGGCGAGCCGCCGCGCTTCGCCGCGATCCGTCTGACCAAGGCGAACGTCGAAAAATTGCGTGCAAGAGTCGAGGCGCTGTTCGAGGAGGCCTGGCGCCTGGCCGCGGCCAGCGAGGCGGACGGCGACGAGGCTTTGTTCCTTGCGGTGGACTGCGACGTCATTTGAGCTAGCGGTTGCTGTCGCTGGGCGACGCTGAGCTGGGAGACTTCTGCGAGAAGATACCTCGCCGTCACGATTGGTGCGGCAGCCTGCCAGCTCGAACAAAGCTCCGGCGGCAAAGGCTCGGGGGCCAGCTCGGGCTCCGGCTCAGGCTCCGGCAGCGCATCCGGCTCATCGACGGGAAGCGGATCCGGGACGGGTGTCGCGTCCGGAATTGGTACGGGATCGACGGGAACCGGCTCCGGCGTAATCTCCGGCATCGGCTCCACCGTCGTCAGCGGACCACAGTGTCCGATCGCCACTTGCGCGCCCGGCAACGTCCTTGCCGACGCGACGTCTTGCAACTGTCAGTGCGTCGCGGATGCGAGCGCTGGCGCGTGCCAGACGAGCGCGCCGCAGCGGACCGCCTTCATCGACGACGTCAGAAAACTCGGCAAGTCGTGTGCCGCGGATGTTGAGTGCACGCTCGTTCAGACCAATTTTTTTTGCGGCATCCAAGTCTCGGTGCCGCTCGCCGAAATGGCCGGAGAACGCGGCGCACTCTATGGCCGTATCCAAGCGGACTACCATAATAAGTGTATCGACGAAGCGAAGGGGCCGTGCGCCTCTGATTTCTTTCCGGTCAACGAAGCCTTCTGCGACACGAGCACGAAAACTTGCAGTGGCCGCCAGAAAAAGAACGGCGCCGCTGGCTACGTCTGGAGCGACGCCGCCTGTTCCAATGCGACAAAGCGCCCCAGGCCGAGTGTCCCAGTGGCTCGACCTGCGTCGACTCCTGCCCGAACGACTTTCATTGCTCGGGCATTCCCGCTGGGCTTTGCTTCAAGGGTGCTTGCAACAACCTGCCGAAGTGTCTCCCGGGGACGGCGCGCAACGCCACGCCGGAGGAAAGGTCCCGAAGCCCAATGCCTGCGTCTGACGCGGGCATTGGGCTATCAAGCGGCCGCTACGCTCGCGTCTCGGCGATCATGGCAGCCGCGCGATAGCTGCCCAGCTATCCACACATTCGGCGGAGGACCCTTCTTTTCGACGGAGACAACGGCGGCTGCCGCTGCATCGCCGACAATGCGCCCCCGAGCGGCACTTGCGAGCAGCTCGCGATCGGCTGCGGAAGCAGCCAGTTGGAAACGAAGTGTCCGAGTGGTTTCACTTGCTCCGGGCCGTCGGCTTACATGTGCTACCGCGGCGCGTGCAACAACTTGCCGCAGTGCCTGCCCGGATGGGCGCGCATTGCGACGCCGTTTGGTGACGTCCCTGCTGCAGAGATCCTCGCCGGCACGCTCGTCTATTCCACGGGCGCGATGGGCGAGCGTGTGATCGTGCCCGTGAGCCGCGTCGTGCGCGCGGCGGTCTCCGCTCGGCATCGAATGATGCGCCTCGAGCTCGACGACGGTCGCGAGGTCCAAGCGTCTTTTGGCCATCCTCTCGCGGACAGAATGCCGATTGAAGAGCTAAGGGCCGGTGACGTGCTCGACGGCGCGAGAGTGCTGCATGCGACGCCCGTCGCTTACACTTCGCCCTTCACTTATGATCTCTTGCCTGATACCGCGAGTGGTTCGTATTGGAGCGACGGCGTCTTGATCGGCAGCACGCTGCTTCGGATGCGGGATGCGGTCGGGGATTCAGGCCGCGTCGCGCCCTGAGCAGCTTGAACCTTTCCAGCGCTCGCCTACGGCATCGGCGCCAGGACCGCCTTCGTCTCGAGCCCGCACTTGGTCAGCTGGGCTTTGTACTTCTGAATCAACTCGGCATTGCGGCTGCCTTCGGCGCAGTCGCCTTCGACGGCGCCGAGCGCGATCGCGCCGTTGGCGGGCTCCATGAGGCGGTCTTCGAACGTCACGTTCGCGCCGCTTCTGCGAATGCCGCGACGGTTTTGAAAGACGGTACAGGCGTTTTTCGTGCCCGACCAACCGCCGGACTGGTCGAGAGGAAGGCGGGCATCGGGTAGGGGCCGGTGCTTAGGTCTCTTTCTTCTTCTTTCGCGATTGGACCGCAGGAGGACAGTTGAAACGCGACGGCGGTGCAATTGGCAAGGCGAAGGAGGGTGGTAGTGGGCGTCGTCGGCATGGGCACTCCTTCGCGATTTCCGTTGGCGACTGGTTGTCAGCGCCCTTTCAGTCGTCGCACTGCTGAGCTGGTCTCGCCATTCTCCACTAGAGGAATGCTTTTGAAGTCGCCGACCGCCAAACCGTCGAGGGTGAGCTCGCCAAATTGACTACGGTGAAGGTGTAGAACCGGTGATCCAACACTAGCCAGCATCCGACGCACCTGGTGATAGCGTCCTTCGCTGACGCTGAGGCGCGCCTTGTTTGGTGCGAGAATTTCCAGATTTGCCGGCAAGCAAGGTTTGCTTTCGCCGCGCAGCATCAACGTTCCGGACGCCAGGAGCTCGACCATCTCACGCGTGAGGGGGCGCTCGACGTCGACTTCATAGACTTTCACGACTTTATGCTTTGGTGACGTCAGTTGATGGATGAGCGCGTGCTGATCTGTCAACAGAAGGAGGCCACTCGTTTCCTTGTCGAGGCGCCCCACGCTTTCAACGCGAGGGCTTCTTTGGCACCAACGCTCGGGCAAGAGGTCGTAAACCGTTTGACCCTCGCGTTGGTCGTGGGTGCAGACGACGCCAACTGGCTTGTGCATCACGATCAATAATCCATCGGGATGATCGAGCGGCTCTCCATCGAAGAGGAGGTCATGAGCAGGAATGCGCATGTCGGTCTTGAGCTTGCTCTCTGGTGTCGAAAGCAGCGTGACGCGACCGCGCGCGATGAAGGTTCCGACGTCTGCGCGGCTTCCATAGCCTAGACTCGAAAGGAGCTGATCGATGCGGGCGGGGCGTTTAGCGGACGGCATGGAAGACTTTGAAGCCATCTTGTGTGAGAACGCGGTCGACGCGGGTGAAGTTAGATTGCAGCACGTTCTCATAGCCCAAAAAAGCGTTAGCGACAATAAAGAGCGTTCCCCCTGGCTCTAGAGAGGTCGCTGCAGTCTTGATGAATCCGTGTCCCAGCTCAACGTCCGCTTGCGATCCGGCATGAAACGGTGGATTCATCACAATCCAAGAGAGTCGGTTGAGCCGATGGCGGCATTCGGGTGAAGTGGCATCGAGCCAGAGGAAGTCACAAACGGCTTTCCACGGTTCGAGATTCTCTCGAGCACATGTAAGGGCTCGTTGATCGGCTTCCACGAGGGTTAAGCTTGTCACTCGATCGGATAGGCTCAGGACTTTGTAGCTCAGGTAGCCGTAGCCTGCTCCAAGATCAGCGCCGGGTCCTTCAAGCTGCGGAAGCGTGCCGACTAAAAGTTCGGAGCCGCGGTCGACCTTATTCCAGCCATAGATCCCGGGAAGGCTGACAAAATTCGTTCCTTCGACTGTCGTTTTGCCGGCGGCGCGGAGCCAGCCGTTAAGTGTGGACCGTGCGGCGTCGGTTACGAGAAATCCTGGGAGTGCAATCCACCGGCACTTGCGCGAGCTTTCGACCTCGACTTGTGGAAAGACCGCCGTGAGCTGCGACACAAAGCCGCCGGCACCTTGGCTATTCGCGCAGGCGAAAATCAGAATACCGTTCTCATCAAGATTCAGGAGCCCGCGAGCCAACAAAGCCAAGCTTTCGATGCGTTGTCGAGTGGGTACGAAGAGAACGAGTGACGCGAGAGTGTTGGCTCCGTCCGAGGTGGGCGCGAAATTCTTGTCTCGAAAGGCGTCGACAGTAGGTTTAAAGGTTTGATGGATGCCGAGCGCCGAGGAATTTGGATGAAGCCGCAGCGCTTCCATCAAGGCGAAGAGGGAGGGGCATGCCTCCGGCTCCAGTAACCAAGTGCCTTTTGCAGCGAGCTCCCGAAAGCCGGCAAGGTCGGCGTCCACAGCACGCTGAATGACGGACCAGGCGGATTCGATTGGGTTTTCCATGGACAGTCTTTAATGCGGCTGATTTGGGCGCCGAAGTTCGTAAGTGTAGATTTTCTTGCCGTAACGGCAAGGCCATTCAGATGTGCTCATTCGCCGACGGGCAACAAGCTCCGGCGACGCGCCCTCAAAGGGCGATCGCGCTTCTTTTGCCATCATCAAACACGAGTTCAAGAGACTTGCTGTGACCGAGGGGAAAGTAAACGATGGCATCGACGCACCTCGTCTATTTGTGACCTTTCTTGCGGCGGGCGCCGCCGAGCTGGAAAAAGCGCTGACCACTACCCTAGCTCGAACATCGAGCGGAGGACGGGGAAAGTCGTCGAACAGGTGCGCCGAAACGCACCGCAGCGAGCGAGTCCAGGTCTAGGGGCACATGTCGTCATAGAGCTGCACGACTTCCGCGTCGCCGCGCACCGGCACGACGGCCAAGCGGCAAAGGCCGTTGCCGTCCCGGACCTGCAGAAATGCTGGGCGCTTCTCGAAGGCTGCCAGGCTGACCTTGGCCTCGACGTGCCGCGCCGGCGGGCAGCGGCTGCCGTCCGCTTGAAACAGGTAGGCCGAGCAACGCCACGGCGCGCTCTTGCCGCAAGTGTCGCCGGCGATGCGCATCGTGAGTTCTAGCGGGGCGCAGGAGTCGTCCGAGAGTCCGATCACGAGCTGATCGCTTTCGGGCTCGTAACGCAGGGCCTGATCGAAGCCGCCCGCGACCGGGATCACGAAGGGGCAGGCGATCTCCGTGCAATGGACGCTGGCGGATGCGCCGTCGCAGCTGCAGGAGTTGCAGCCGTCGATCGAAGGAAAGGTTTCACCCCCTGCGCGATCTGCTCCGTAATACGCGCAGAATCCCGCTGTTGCGGGTTGCGGCTGGCCGCCATCGTCCGGCATCGTCGCAGGCGCCGGTTCCAGCGCGGGCGGTTGCGGCAGCGGCAGCGGCGCGGCGCCGGTCGAGGCGGGGGCCGGCGGCCCCCGTTTCGATGCGGACTCGTCCTTCGCGCCGGCGTCGCCGAGACGTCCGCAAGCCGCGAAGAAAAGGTTTCCGACGAGAAGAAAGACCAGTTTGGCGCAGCGCATATCGAGCTCCTCGCGGTTCGTTGCCTGCAAACCGTTCGGATCCCTCGGTCATTCCTCCGAGCTTTCTTGCGAAATCTTCGTATACAAGCGTATCCGTGGCGCTGCCTGGCCGCGAGACGATGTTTGAGGCGGCGCGCGGATCGGCACTGTCGGTGACGGCATCAAGGACTTCGGCTCGGGCGCAGCTCGCTCGGCAAGCTCGGCAGTCGCTAGCCGATCAGCGCCTCAGCCCATCCGCCGCCCACTTCGCGAGCACGCCGTACTCGGCCGCGGTCAGCGGCTCCCGCGGCTTCGGCGGCATCCGCGCCGCGTCCGGTTTGGCGTCGACGAGCAGGGCTGCCACATAGGCCTTCATGTCGCCGGCGCGGAACGGATAGCTGGCGAAGCTCGTATGAGGCGAGCCGGCGTGGTGGCACTCGGCGCATTTCACCATGAGAATCGGCAGAACGTCGCGCGCGAACGAGGTCTTGGTCGGATCGTCCGCCGGCTCAACGGGCGCCGGCTGGTCGGGCGGCGGCTGGTCGCCGGAGGCCTCGTCGGGCTGATCCGCTACGCCTGAGCTGACTGGGCTGGCCGGGCCGTCGTCAGCGCTTGGCGGAAGCGCCGTCGTGACGGGCGCCGGATCCCCGTGGCCGCTGGTCGGTTCGACACCGGCAGGCGCGGGACCTTCTTTCTGCGCGGTTGCATCGTCGCTTTGCGCCTTGGCGCCGTCGCCACGGAAACGCGCTTCGTCGGCTTCGAGCCCCGCGAAGCCGCAGCCGGTCACGAGCAACAGGGCAGCGACGACGACGGCGATACGGCGGCCGGCCGGCTTTGCGTCAGGGGCGTGGATTGAATTCGACATAGACGTCGGCTCCGTGCGTTTTCGGATCGTACTGCTGAACCAGGCCGCTCGCGCGAAAGCTCGGTCGCAGACGGCGGTTGTCCGTCGAGGCTCCCTGACAGGTCGCCGGATCCATGACGTGAAACGAGAAGATCTGATCGGAGCCCCAAATGTCCCCGTAAAGCACGGCTGCCGGAGCGAAGTCCTCAATTGGGCGAAGCGCATCCTCGTGACAGCGCGTGCAGGACACGTCGCCGACCTCGATCACCCCGGCCTCGAAGCCGGCCGGGACGATCCCGTCGGCGGCGTTCGTGCCGGCGGCCCAAGCCGTGGCGTCGCCATTCTTTTTCCAAGGCGATGCGAAGGCGGTGACGAACGGCGTGGTCGTCAGCAGCTGGTGCATCAGCGCCGGATCGCCGGTCTCGGGGAGCACGTCGAGGAAGCCGTCCTGCGTGAAGACGTCGCGGAAGAACGTCGAGGCGAGACGCTTGGCGACGAGCGTCGTCGGATCCTGCAGGTGGCGCACGAACGTTGCGAGCTCCGGGTTGGCCGCATACTGAGGCCGCGCCTTCGCAACGGCAGCCGCTAGCGACGCCGCGGTCGGGAACGGTCGGTACGCGTTCATCGCCCAGCCGTTCTTGAACTTTTCGCGGGTTCTCAGCTCGACCGGTACCCGACGTCCCTCGCTGTCGCGCATGAAGATCATCTCGCCGAAGACGGTGCCCTTCGGGTAAAGCCAACGCCACTCCACGAGCCCGAAGCCCGACCGCTGGCCGCGCTCGATGTAATAGACAATCGGCAACGTGCGGCCGTCGACTTTCGGCAGGCTCAGGAAATCGACGACCTCCGTCCGGGCGTTGTCGGTCCCCGCGGTCGCGCCGAATGGGAATGCGAAATCGTCGCCGGCGGCATTGAACGTCGGGCGCCCCTGCGGCACGATCAACTGCGCGCCAAAACTGTTCGCGCGGCAACCGACGGTCACGTCGGGAGCGATCGTGTCCTGATACGCGGGGGGCATGACATCGTCGTCGTACCAGAGCGTGTCCTCGTCCTTGACGATCTGATTCAGTCGCTCGTAGCCGAAGCGCGGCACGTCCTCGCGGTAGGCGGCGAGCGTCGCGGGATCGAGCAGCTGCTGGATCTGCACCGGCGCTTGCGCACGGGCGTTTCCGGCGGCGACGGTGAGTGCCACGAGGCTCGAGAGCGGGATGAGTCTGATGCGTGCGATCATGGAGCGTGCGTTGTCCTTGGCGTGAAGGGGGCGTCGAGAGGGCTGTTCGGCACCTTCTGCCGGATCGTGAGCTGGACCCTGCGGTTTTTCGTCAGAAGCGCCAAAGAGACAATTTTTTGTCGTGATATCGATTTCTTGCGCTTGCGTCGGCGAAGGCGGCGTCGTGGCCGCAGGCGGCATTGAAGGGCCGGGCTGCGCGCGGCGAGACGGCCTGGGCGATTTCGAGACGACTCAAAGCGAATGAGCGCCAATCGGCGACGTCAACGCATACGGCGACGTGGGGCGCACGATCTGCAATCGCGACCGCGCTCAAATACCTTTGTTCGCCTTAGTGAAGATGGACTTGACGTCTGCGATCGGCCCGTCGACGTGGCGGCGGAGCATGTCGTATTCGCGGCGGCCGATCTCGGCGCCGCGGTTGGTGACGACGACCGTGACCTTGCGCTCGAGGTCGTCGAGGCGCTCGGAGAACACGAGCCGCTCCGAAGGCATGATGACGCGGGCGCTATATAGGTGGTCGACGTAGCGATCTTGCTCGAAGGTCGCGGCGAGCTTTAGGGGCTTGTCGAGGCCGTCGACGAGCATCAGAATTTGCAGGTCGCTGGCCTTCAGGACGCGCACAGGGCTCCCGACGCGAAAGACGATCGAGGCTCCCGAGCCTGGCTCGGAGGCCGTGCGGTGCGCGGGCGTCGGATTCAACTGGCGCCAGAGCGGCTGCACGATCCCGAGGCGGCGGCCGTCGGCGTCGCTCAGGCCGAGTCCGTTGCTCTTGTTGCCGTTGCCGGCGAGTCCCATAATTCCGGCCAAGAGCTGGGCCAGGTCCGCGTCGCCGCCGGCTGTCCCCGGCTGGCCCGTGGCCTGATCGGCGTTGGACACGAAGTCGCCAGGCGTCGCCTGCTCGGGCGTGGGAGTTGTCGGAGCGGTGGGCGATGCTGCGGACTTGTTCGACGCCGCCGGCGGCTTCGGCCCCGTCGGTGTGGCGCCGGGCGTGTGCGTGACGTCTTCCGGCGGCGTCTCCAGGATTTTGCTGAACAGGGCGAAGCACGTCGGATAGCTGGCTTTCATGTCGGCACGCGCTTCGGTGCAGTAGTAGGAGCTAAAGGCGACGGCGAAGAACTCGGCGACGTTCTGTTTGCCGTAATCCCAGATGCGCGCCGCCTCGTCGTGCTGGCCGCCGGAGATCTCGGAGAAGAGCGCCTGAACCTGGTCGCGCGCGCCCGAGCGCTGGTCGACGAAGGTGTTCACGGCGTGGCCGAGCTCGTGGGCCGCGACGTGTTCGGAGCCTTGGCCCGTGAACGACTTGAGCTCCACTTTCTGCGGCGGGGAGCCGTCCGTCCCCCCGGTGCATAGGCCGGCGGCCCAGGGATAGGGCTCCGGGAACTGTGGGACGACGAAGATCTTGAAACCTTGCGTGCCGGCGAGATACTCGAGGTAAACGTCCGGAAGGTGGCTCATCTTGGCGATGATCGCGCCGACGTCCTGCTCCGAGGCGCTCGCATCGATCATGGCGCTATATTTGTCGCGGACCATGATTTTGCGGTCGTCTACGCCGGGGCAGCTGAAGCCCGCCGACATATTGAGGAACTTGAGGTCGGTGTCTGAGCGTGTCTTCGGCTTGCAGGCCGGGAGCCAGAGGCCGTTGAGCGCCATCGTGAATGCGCCCGCACTTAGGCGCATGAACTCGCGCTTGTTCATTTTCGGGCTCACCGCGATCCTCCGGGATGTCCGTCCTTATCGGTCGAGGCCGAGTTTCGCTGAAGCGGTGATCGCAAAAATCTGAAATTACTCGAAATTTACCCGAATCCTCGGCGCTGCGGCGGGCCTTTTCGCGTTGATTCCATCGCCCGAGACTCAGCTCCGACCTCAGAGCTCGGTGCCGATCAGGAACAGGAACTGTGCCGTCGCCTCTTGCGCCAAGCGAAGCGCCGCGCCGATCTTCTCTTTGACGGCCGCGTCTCCGGCCCAGCAGAGCACTCGATCGATCTGCTGCGCGGAGGCGAAAGCGAACGAGCTGGCCGTGATGTCGCCGCACCATAGCGGATGTTGGGGCTGCTGCTTCAGGTACGCGGCTGCGACGGCGGCATGCGTCTCGGGCCAAAGCGCCTTCGCGCGTCGCGCCACGGTGACGATGAAGTCGGCGGAGCTGCCGGTCGGGCGACCGCTCCAATCCTCGAGCCGGTGCTCTTCCTGGATCGACGTGGCGTAGCTCTCGAGGTTTGAATGCAGCCCGCGAGGTCGGGATATCGAGGTGAAGTTGACCGCATGCATCGGCTGCGTCAGATCGGTCACAAAGTGCAGGCTGAGCCCAAGAGCATAGCAAGCGCTCCGCATGGAGTCGGAGTCATCCTGCGTGGACCAGGCCGCCTTCGCGGCCACCGCATTCGCAAGGGCCTGCGAGTACGCCGTCGTCTCGCTTTCACCCTTATAGTTGAGTCCGGTGTCGGGGTCGTAAAAATGGCCCTTCCAGGTTGCGCCGGCGACCACGATATCGAGCGGACTCGCGCCGATCGCGAGGTCCATCGCGCCGCCGTTATGGGCCGCGAGGAAATCAGCGTCGATGAGGCCTCGACGCCACGCGGCCGAGCAGTGAGGCCCGTCCATCGCGCGCACCAGCGCGCTCTCTACGTCGGCATTCGGGTCGCGCCGCAGGATGTCGAGGCTTCTGCTCACGATCCAGAGGTGGGTGTTCTTCGTCTCGTCATCGACGCTCGCCGCGTCCCAGCGCAGACGGCTGACGGGGGTACGGCCGTTCGGTGAGCAGGCCGAGGCCCAGACTAGGCTCAAGAGGAGGAGGCATAAGATGGAAGGATGCGGCATCGGCTGGACTCCAGGGCGGGCGGATGGGCTTCAGCAAGATCCGAGCCCAGCTGATTCCCATGAAATGACCGGGTTGCGTTGGTCCGGCTGGCGCTGTCTAAGCGCAGGCGTCTATGGTTTGGGCGGCGGACGGCGGACGGCGGACGGCGGGCGCAGCCTAGGCGCGCCGTCTCTGCCAGATTCGACGCCCGCAACCCACCGCGGGTGACGGACTTCGCTGCTTGCTAGTCCAAACTGTGCGCGGGTACGACATAGGAATTGCGATGCGCGCTACGGAGGATCGACGTGAAACACATCATGACCTCGATCGCACTCTCGCTTCTGGGCTCGCCGGCGGCCCTCGCAGAGTTGAGCGAAGAGCGAGCGGAGGCGTTGGTCCACGAGACGATCGCGGAGTTTGAAGGGGAGATCGCGGCGATCCACCATCTGCCGGTGGATATCCAATTTCATTGGGCCAACGGCATTTTCCAGGCTCTGGGCGGTCGTGTGGCGACCGTCGTGCAGTTCGAGTTTTTTGGCGGCCTTCTCGCCGGCGCGATGGACGAAGACGCCTTTGCCGTCGTTCTTTGCCATGAAATCGGCCACGTTTTAGGCGGAGCGCCGGAGACTCGGCCCTATCCTTTTCCCATGAACAGCGTCGAGGGCCAGGCGGACTATTTCGCGACGAGTAAATGTTTGCGGCGAGTGTTCGCGCGCGCCGACAATTTTGCCGTCATTCGCGATCAAGACGTTCCGGAGTCGATTAGGCGGCCTTGCGAAGAGACGCATGATGCTAGCGATGCGGAGGTGTGTATTCGCTCGCTTTTGAGCGCGCGAAAGGTCTTTCGGCTGATTTACGACGATGAGGATCTCGGGTTCGACGAGGTGGATTCCCAGGCGGTCCCCGCGACGCTGATGGGTTATCCCTCCGCACAATGCCGTCTTGATACGCTCAAGGCCGGCGCTTTATGTACGCGGCCGAGCTCGGAGATGTTCAGCTTCCTCGACGCCTACGCCGGCGCATGTCGAGAGGGTGGTGGCCCCGATGAGCACGCCGAGGTCAGGCCGCGCTGCTGGTACAGGGAGTGAGTGGATGTATGGGCGAGGCTGGCGATACGATCGAGATCCGACGGGCGACGCTCGCTGACCGGATGTCTCGGGCTACTTCGGAAATTGGTCAACGACGCCGTCCACTGGCGCTTCCTGGCGCACAGCCCGATCGCCGCCGTGAGACCCCTGAACTCGACCGAGTGAAAGCCGTAAAGTTGCGAAATTCATGGATCTGGTAAACAACTCGGCGAGATAGGTAGTCCAGGTGATTTGTTCGGTTTTCGCGGGTTTTGTGGCCTTTTTCGGGCCGCGGGACAGGTGGGGAACAGTTGAGCGGCGCAACTTTTCGCGGCCGTTCGCGGTGGCGGCTTCACAGAATGTGCAACCTCGCTTCGGATCCGCACGTCAAAAGTTACGCGTCGCGTCCGTTCACCGAGGTGCGAGCTTAGCGACCGCGGCGGCGAATGCATCGTGGCTCCAGCCATCGACTGTCCTCGGGTCGGCAAGAAAGCGAACGACGTCTCGCTTGGCCGCCTCGATGTCCACCGACTTTGCTCTTTCGATGGCCCATGCGACGAACGATGGCGGTGAAAACGGTTTGTCTGCCGGCCAGTGGTCACTCTGGCGGAGCTTTTTCTCGAGGTATTCGAAATTTGGTGTCGTCCCTCGCGCGACGTACCAAAGGAGATCGAACCAGTCTCGGCCCTTTACGTTCTGAACTCGATCTCTGCAAAAGGTGGCGTGGAGCTTGCCGGCGAGGAGGCTCGGCAGGTCGCACGTCGCGACGGAAAAAACCTGCGGCCAGAAGAACGGCTCGGCAGTCGTCCGAAAGCCGAGCGCCGGATCGGTGTCGATCTCGAATCTAACCTGGAGGAGTTCGCCCTTCGCGACCTTGTTCTTGGAGCCGACGCGAAGCAAGTGAACCTGGGTGTCGGCCTTGATGAAGGCCGATTCGACTTTGCTCGACTTTGATTTCGTCTTCTTCTCGACGGTCGTGTCGAACCCAAACGCCGCGAGCTCGGTTTGCACGGCCTTCGTATAGGCAGCGACGTCGAAGGTTTCATCCGACTTCGTCAGCGTGAAGTCGAGATCTTCGGAAAATCGGTTGAGCCCGTACAGAATGCGCAGGGCAGTTCCACCGTAGAAGGCAGCGTGCTCGAAGAACTTGCTGCGCCAAAGGCCGAGGAGGGCAATCTCCTGAATGATCTCGCGAAGGCCTTGCTTTTCGAGTTCGGCGGTCTTTGGCTGATAGATTCTGAGGCGTTGGAGGACCGCGTCGTTCATGCTTTGTCTTTCCGGCGGCGTACGATTTGCGCGAGGGCGTCGATCGTGGGGTCTTTGAATTGTTTAGCGAGCTCCGTCATGCGGCCGACGGAAAACTCCCGCATGCCATCGAGATCCATTCTTCGGTCTTCGACCAGGTACTCTTCGAGCGTTCGATCGGACTCGATGTCGACTCTTCGCCAAAGCGTATCGACGAGCGCTTTCTCTCGAGACGCCACGAGATAAGTCTGGGTGGGCGTCAGCTCGACGTGCTGAACGCCGAAGTGATAGAGGCGCGCCGGCAGCGGCGAATAGACAAAAGTTCCGACCGGCGTCCGAAATTCCTTGGACCGCTGGATGGTCATGCTCGTGACGGCCTCGACCCTTTCCGGAATGAGTCCGTAGAGGGAGAGCGCATAGTCCTGCGAGACGTAGGACGGCCCATAAATCATGTTCGCCAGGGTCGGCAGGCTGTAGCCGCCGTCCGCACGGACGTAGATGCCCTTCTTGACGCGGATGAGCTTGCCTGACTTGAGGAGTGATCCAATCTTATTGCGCGGATAGCGGAATGAGCTCTTAAGCAAGTGCTCTAGATAATTGTAATCCAATTCACTAGGTAGCCTTGGTAACTCGAAGTCTCTCGCCATTGTTATTCTGACCGGTATGTTGACGTTAGCTCGACATACTGGAGATTATCATAGCTCTAATGTGTTCTCCAGTATGTTGAAAATAATCAACATACTGGTAGCCTGGTCAGCGAATCTTCCCGTCAGGAAAAGGCGCCAGGATCCTGTTCGCGTGGGACTTGATCCGAGAGCCCGAGCCTGTCACAGCGACGACGCAAGGGGGCGCGACACGCCTCGTCTTCCCCGAATCTAGTGCAAAGAAGAAATAGCCCGCCAGCGGTTCGTGGAGACGTCGACGAAATTCTGCCGAGCTTGCGCCTCGTTTAGACGGCACCTCGGTGCCAATGATCGCTCGTTCCGCTTCACCTTTTTGCCGTCTTCGGCTTCGCGCGCACCACGATCTCGAGAGAAAATCGGTCGAGTATCTTGCGCAAGGTCGCCAAAGAAACGCTCCCGCCCTCTTGTTCGATCTTGCGTAGCGTCGACAGGCTCACTCCCGACTGAACGCTGAACGTAGCTTGGTCTTGAGCGAGGATTTTTCGAAGCGTGCTGACGGTCTCGGAGATCGACACGCCTGCACCATTCAACCGGTCGTACAGAGTGGTCCGAATTGCGTTGCGTTTGGTTTTGTCGCGGAGAAGCGTCACGGCAGGCTCTCCAATTCGCCCTGGGCTGCTTGGCGGCGGTCTCGAGACCTTTCAATGATGCTCTGGGGCACTCCGCCATCGCGCATTTGAGTTTCGAGAGACTTTGTGTGTCTTCCAAGCTCTTTGAGAGAGGTCGAGACCTGTTGGTAGGGAATTTTGGTCGCCGCTGCGATCCACTCTAGGCGCGGCCTAAGCGGGCGATGGGGATCATCCCAAGTCGTCAATTCGGTGATGATGTCGCCCGTGAAAAACTGCATCGCCGTGACGTCGTAGATCGGCGAGAGTCGAACGACGCCGTTACCTTTGATCAAGGACGTGTTGCGCCCGTGATTGTCCGTATTGGCAAGCATCTGGTTGACCAGATCGCGCTTCAAGTAGTCAAGAATGTCCTCTGACGCGACCGTCGAGACTCTCAATAGGAGCTCGATGTTGTCTTCATGACGAAGCCTAGCGCCATATGTGCTGACGCCGTGGGCAGAGTAGAGGCTTTCGAGGCCGAGATAGCGAAGCGAGCCATCCGCGTGTCGAACTCGGTCGAAGCGGGTGATGAAGAGCGTCTCGCCTTCGATTTCGAGCGGTGCGCCGGTATTGAGCGGCAATGAGCGCAGGATGTCGTAGTAAATCTTTTCGACGTGCGCCAAAGTTCTCGAGTTCTCGGAGTCGGTGTAGGGAAGTTTGACGAGAATCGCTCTTACAGTCTTCTCGTCCTTGAGAAGGCCTTCTGCGTGTAAGCGTCCATGGCGGTCCTCGCGCAGCATGAACTTCGGCGAGCCGCCGCCGGCGCCGCTCGTACCGCCAATCGGCGCGCCCGATCGCTCCATGTAGTCGATGAAGTCGCGGTTGCGCTCGGTGATGTCGGCGCGCGTGAATCCAGCATGCGCGTATGTCTCGCGCTGCCTATCGATTTCGACCCACGGCTCCTTGATGCGAATATTTCCGGGGGGGGCGAGGGGTGCCGTGGCGAGGATCGCGTACCAGTCCTTGGGATCGCTCAAGCCATAGCGCTGAAGGACCCGTTTGAGAGGCTCTCCTTGAGGTACCAGATCGAATAGAAATGCTGGAGGCGTCCCCCGGTG
>JANOTL010000130.1:0-87604 GCA_031416315.1 Pseudomonadota bacterium | reverse complement strand
CGGCGGCGGCCGTGGCGGCGTCGACCGGCAGCGGCGGCTCGGGCGGCAGTGCCGGCAAGACCGGCTCAGTGCCCCGGGCGCGCAGATCCTCGACGAGGCGGGCGTGCGCGGCGTCCAGGCCGGTGACTTCAAGGAGGTCGGCGACCTTCTTCGTATCGGCGTCGACCATCTGATGCAGTTGCATGTGCCGCAGGATGGCGCGCGCCTCGGCGTTGCGCAGGAGGAAGACGGCCAGGCGGAAGCGGAGCTTTTGCGCCAGGATGTTCTCGCCCAAGGGCACCGGCGAAGCCTCGAGGGCCCGCCAAGCGCTTTCCACGAGCCCCTTTTGTAGGAGCTCGCGAGCGAGGACGACGCGCGCCACGGTGAAGGTCGGGTGGCGGTCGACCCCTTGCGTCAGGAGCTCGAGGCTTTCGTCGACGAGACGGTGCGAGCGCAGGATGTCGGCGATCGGGAGAAAGGTGCGGCCCTGCGGGTCGGTCTCGAAGCGCTTCACGACCTCACGCTCGGTGCGCGAGAGCGGCAGCTTCTCCAGCAGGGCTAGCCAAGGTCCATCCATCCGATCACCATACACCATTTTTCAGAAACTCAGGGTGCCGTCTCGGCCGGGTCGGCGGTGCTGACCGTGATCTTGTAGAAGGAGTCGACTTTCACGCCCCCGACGAGGATGCCAGCGGAGATGGCGTTCTCGGTGTTCTCGACGCAGGTCGGCCAGACCTCGAAGCTGATGACTCCGCAGGTGTCGGAGCACCATTCGCTGGAGGGTGTGACGACGCCGGCGAACTTGAACGGCGTGATGGTGTTGTCGGGGTTTATGAACTCTGGGGAGGTCTTTTCGCCCGCGAGGACTCCGGAGACCCAGGGCTCGAAGCCGATGCCGCCGCGGGGAACCTCGATGTCCTCAGGGTCGACCAGGCCGGCGGGCGCCGCGGCCGCGTCGCCCGCGCCGCCCCCCTTGCCGCCGCTGAAAACCTTGGTCTTCTCGAGGACCTGATACTTCACCTGCACCGGGCCGTTCAGCGCCAAGACGCTGTTGGAGGAGAAGTCGCCGACGCAGGCGATCTTGAGGTCGGTCTCCGGCGACAGCGGGCGCACGATGTAGTTCGACGCCGCGACACGCGGCTGCGCGCAACTCAAGGAGCAGGAGCCGAAAGAGTCGGGCTCCGGATCCGCCGAGCAAGCGGCCGAGAGCGCGAGGACCGCGCCCAGCAGCAGACTGTGCAGGTTTCTCATGCTCATTCCTCTCCGCCTTCCTCGTCGCCCGCGTTCTGGTTGCCGCCGGCGTTTTGGTTTTCGCCTGCATTCTGGTTGCCGCCGGCGTTCTGGTTGCCGGCGTTCTGGTTGCCCTCGCCTTCCTCGTCGCCCCCGAGGTTCTCGTCGCCGCCGGCGTTCTGGTTCCCGGCGTTCTGGTTCCCGGCGTTTTGGTTGCCGCCGGCGTTCTGATTGCCGCCGCCGAAGTTCTCGTTGTCGCCGCCCTGGTCGTTATTGCCGCCGCCTTCGTTGTTCAGGCCACCGAAGTTGGCGTTGTTGCCGCCGTTGTTGTTGCCGCCGTTGTTGTTCTCGTTGAGAGCGACGTTGCCGCCCTCCTCGCCGCCGCCGCCGCTCGCGGCCGACTTACCGTCGTTGATGATCGTCGGCGTGACCATGACGAGGAGCTCGCGCTTCGATTCCTTGTTGCCGGTGGAGCGAAAGAGCGCGCCGATGATCGGGATCGACGACAGGAAGGGCACGCCGCGGGCGCTGGTCTCGATGTTGGTGTTGTAGATGCCGCCGATGACGGCGGTCTCGCCGTTGCGGCGGAGGAGGCTCGTCGTTAGGGAGCGGTTGTTCTTCGCGGCGGCGGCGTTGGCCGTGGTCGCGACGCTCGGCGAGTCGCTCTCGATTTGCAGCTTCATTTGCACGGCACCGTCGGCGGTGATGTGCGGCTTCACCTTCATCGACAGGTTGTAGGTGACCTCGTCCAGGTCGTCGCCGCCGCCGCCGCCGGGGCCAGGAGCCGCGGCGCTGGCGTTACGGAAGAAGTCGGACTGGCCGGCGACGATCTCCGCTTCGGTATTGTCCTCGACGAAGACGTTGGTCGTTTGGAGGATCTCGGTCGTGCCGCGTGACTCCTCCATGCTGAGGACCAAGTCCAAGTCGATGGCCTTACCGATCGAGCCGAAGTGGAAGCCGCCCTGGAAGGAAGCGGGGTTCGGCGCGCCGGGGTCGACGGAGTAGCGGGAAACCATGTAGTTCGGGAAGGTCAGGTTGCCGAAGCCCAGGCCGCGACCCTGGTCGTAATTGAGCGGCATCCCCCAGTTGACGCCGAAGCCCTCGGAGAATTTCTTGATCACCTCGACGATGCGCGAGGCGATCTTGACTTGCGGCGTCTCTAGGTCGATCCGCTCGAGGAGCGCCTTCACCATCGGCAGGTCGCTCGCCGGAGCGTTGACGATGACCGAGTTGGTGCGCGCGTCGATCTGCACGGCGACGCGGCCGTCTTCCTTGGCGACCGCGCCGAGCATGTCGGCGAGCATCTTCGCGGCCTCGTCGGCCTTGGCGTAGGAGAGGCGTTGGACCAGGACCTTGGTCGGGCGCAGCTTGAGCTCGGCCTTGCGGCGGCGCTCCAGGGCCTCTCTCTCGGTCGCGAGCTTCTCGAGCGTTTCGATGCGGACGATGTTCGGGCCGGCTTCGAGGTAGCCTAGGCCGTTCGACATCAGGAGGGCGCGGAGGGCGTCATTAAAGGGGACGCCGTTGAAGTTGATGTAGATGGGCTTCGCGCCGATCTCCGGCGGAAAGACGAAGTTGACGCCGCTCTCCTCGGAGAGGGCGCGGATCACCTCGGTGAGCGGCGCGCCGCGAAAGTCGAGCTTGATCGGGCGGCCGCCGGCCGACGGCGCCGGAGCCTCGCCGGATTCCTGGCCTTGTTGCTCCTCGCCGGCCATCTCGTTGCCTTCGGCCATGGCGGGCTCGCCCGGCTGGGCGCCGTCGCCCGCGTTGGCCGCGGCGTCGTCCGGGGCGGCCTGGTTGCCGGCCGGGGCCGCGTTCGCGGCGGGCGCGGCATTCGCGGCGGGTGCAGCGCCGTTGGCGGCGGCGCCGGGATCAGCGGCGTTGCCGAAGGCGCTGTTGCCGGCGGGCGCGTTGGCGCCGGCGCCCGCGTTGTTGGCGGGCGCGTTGCCGGCGCCGTTGCCGAAGGGGTTCTCGCCGCCGCCGTTGTTGCTGAAGGTATTGTTCGAGATGGCGCCGTTGCCGCCGCCGTTGTTCGTGCCGCCGTTGCCGCCGGCGTTGTTCGTGCCGCCGTTGCCGCCGCCGTTGTTCGCGCCGATGTTGCCGCCGCCGTTGTTGCCCCCGGCGTTGTTGGCGCCGACGTTGCCCCCGGCGTTGTTGCCGCCGCCGCCCTCCTCGGCGGGCTCGTCTTCGCCGAATTCGTCCTGGGCGACGCCCGCGGTGGTGAAGGTCGTGAACAGCACGGTCGCCGCCGCCGCGAGGTAGGCCGGCGCGCGGCTCGAGCCGAGGCGCTCGCGATGGATCGCCGCAGTCGGGAGCCGCAAAAGCGCGCGGGCGCCGAGCGTCACGACGTCCGCCGCCGGGGCCTTCAGCCGCACGTCGAACTTGTCGATCTCTTGCGAAGACTCGCCGTCGCCGTCGTCGAAGTCGTCCAGGCTTTCCTCGCCGTCGAGGCCGCCTTCGCCCTCTTCCTCGCCTTCCTCGCCGCCCTCTTCCTCGCCTTCCTCGCCGCCTCCGAAGCCTTCGCCGCCGTTGCCCTCGCCGGGAGGCGGCTCGCCGTCCACCGGGCTTTCGCCGCCGGCGTCGCCGAAGTCGACGTCGGCCTCGCCGTCACCGCCGTCGCCGCCGTCTGCGCCGAACATGTCGTTCGCGGGCGGCTCGTTGGCGGGCGCGTTGGCGGGCAGGAGGTTGCCACCGCCGTTCGCGGGGGGCTGATTCACCGGGACGTTGTTGGCCGGCGGCTGGTTCGCCGGCGCGTTGAAATCGGCGGGGAGTCCTTGGTTCACGGGAGTTTGCTCCGGCGGCGGCTCGGTTGCGACCGGCTCGCCGCCATTGGCCGGCGCGCCCTTGAAGGTGTCCGCGCCGGGATTGTTGATGAAGGCCTTCGCGATCTTCATGCCTTCGGTGATCTCGCTCTGGTCGTCGAGCTCGGGCATGACGTTGGTATTGGCAAGGACCTCGGCCTTCGCCGTCGGCGCCCCGCCGATGCCGGAGTTGCCGAAGTAATGGTCCGGGATGGCGAAGGTGAGCATGACGTTGCCGTGCTTCGCGAACATGCGCGGCTGGACCGGGTCACGCATGGTCATCACGACGTCGACGCTCGACTCCTCCAGGTCCTCGCGAAGGCGCACGAAGGCGACCGGCGAGCGGAACTCGCTCGCGTCGATGTCCCGCTTCACTTTGTCGCGCAGCTTCGTGTTGAAAAACCGCACGACGAGCTCGGGCTGATCGGAGCGGTTCCTTTCCTGGAACACGTTGAACTTCGGCGAGCCGCGCGTGACGATCTCGATGCGGATCACGCCGTCTTTCTCGACGTAGTCGTAGCCGACCCAGTGCAAAGTCGAGAGGATCGGCTGCAAATCTTGTTTCAGGAGCGGCGCTCCAGAGACGACGGGCACGAGCGGGGGCTCCTCGGGTGGCGGCGCGGGCGCTTTGGGCTCTTCGGCGATCGGGGCAGGCTCGGGGTCGGCGGGCGGCTCTTCGACCGGCACGGGCTCCGGCGGCGGCTCCTCCGGGATAACCTCGACCACCGGCTCCTCCGGCGGCGGCTCTTCCTGCTTGACGTTCTGAATCGGCGGCTCGTCGTTCTCGTTTTCCTGGTCGTTGCCGAGGTTCGTCTGCTGTTGTTGCTGCTGCTGCTTCTGCTGCTGGGACCCCATGTTGTTCCAGTCGTCGTCGTAGCCGTCGTCAGAGGTCTCTTCGTTGTTACCCTCCGCGTTCTGGGAGTTGCCGTTCGCCGGCTCGCCTTTGTCCCCCTCCCCTTCCGAGCTGAGATCGCCGTCGCCCGTGTCCTCGACGTTCGGCTCGACCTCCTCCGTCGGCGCTTTGTCGTCGGCGCAGCCGAGCGCGAGCCCCAGCAGAGCCGGAACCAGGAGTCGGAAGAGTTTTTTGGGGCGTAAGGACATGCGGGCTCCGGTCAGAACGTCTGCTTGGCGCCGGCATTGCCGGCAGGAACGGCGGCGCCCGCGGGCTGGTTCGCCTTCACGGGCTCGGCGGCGACGCCGCCCGGCGCAAACTGGGGCTTGGCGGCCCCTTGCGGGGCGAACTGCGCTTTTGCGGCCGCGGGCTGGCCGCCGGCGCCGCCGGCATCGTTACCGCCGACGCCTGGGACCTTTTGGCCGACGTTCGGGTCGATCGCCTTCGCCGCGGCCTCGGGCGCGCCTTGCGCCTTCTTGGCGTTGCCGCGGCGGCCACCGGCCAAGGGCGCCTCGTCGAATTCGCCGCCGCCGCCGATCTCCGGCGTGACCACGGTCTCGTCCTTCTCCATGATGATCTGCGACTGCTTTTGGCCCGGAGTGAAGCGGATTTTGCCGGCGAGATCCTCCTCGTTTCTTTTGCCCATGAAGAGCTGCCGATCCTCGAACTGCCGCGTGCCGTCGGCGCCGAGGTAGAACTCGCGCACGGTCAGGAAGTCGTCGGCGATCGCGAGGATTTTGCCGCCGCGGTTGCCGATCAGGTCGCCGTTCTTGACGATGATGCCCGCGCCGGCGTTGCCGCCGCGGTTGCCCGGCGTGAGGATCATCGCCTTGCGGTCGCCCGAGGCGAGCTGCCAGACGCCGACCACCGCGAGATCCTCGAGCTGAAAACGCTGCAACGGGCTGACGAGCGGGATCTCGAGCGCGCTCGGTCCCGGCGGCTCCGCCTCGATCAAGAGCGGCGGCACGAAAGGATCGGGTTTCCCGAAGGCGGCGTAGCGATAGTCGGACGGCGGCTCGACGATGTCCTCGACGCGTACGCCTTTGGTGATCTCGGTCGCGACGCTGGCGCTCTTGCCCATGCTGGTGAATGACTCCCAGCCGTCTGCTCCGGAGCCGGAGCCGGTCGCGACGTCTTCTTCGTCGTCGGCGGCCGTGGTGCCCGCGGGTTTGGACGGGCCGGTGCCCTTGCCAGAGCCTTTGCCGGCGCCTTTGCCTTTGCCCGTCTTTTTGCCTTTATCTTGGCCCTTCGGGCTGCCTTTGACCGGCGCTGCCTCGGTCTCGTCAGCCTCGTCCGACGCCTCCGTCTCGACGTTCTCCTCCTCAGGCAGATCGCCGGCGGGACCGTCCGGCTCCTCGTCCTGCGCGAACGCGGCGGCGAAGCCGACGAAGAGCGTTGGCGCGATCCAAAGCGCGACCGTAATCTTTCGCATCAAAACCGCCTTTCGGCGGCGCCGCCGATGATGGTGTTGGCGGCGCTCTCGTCCCCGGCTTTGGGCTTCGGGATGCCGTCGTCTGCCCCTTCCGGTCGCGGCGGTCGGCCTGCCGGCGGCGCCGGGACGGGAACGTCGCCGCCCGGGACGCCGGGAACCCCGGCGCCGCCGGGGACGTCGTTCTCGGCGAGCGCCTGCTCGCGCTCCGACATGCCGCGAAAGATGACGATCTCGAAGCGCCCGTCGACGGTGAGCTCGGTGCGCGCGCGGCGGGCTTTCTCGTAGTCCGACAACTCGCGCGCCGCCGCGGCGTTCTTGTCGCGGCGGACGGCGCCCGTATCTTCGTTGAGCTCGGAAGCGCGGGTCTGGACGGCGATGTTGCGCAGGAAGATCGTGCCCTCGAGGTGGACGACGCGGTCGAAGAACGAGGCGACCTGGCTGAACTTGCCGCTGATCTCGGTGGTGATCGGCAACTCGAAGTACTTGTACTCGACGCCGCTGCGCGCTTCCTTGCCGGGCTTGAAGAGCTTGAGCTTCACGCCCGTCTCTTTGGCGATGGTGGCCGCTTTCTGCAGGACGTCCTCGATGCGGTAGCTGTCGGGGAGCTTCTTCCTCGCCTTGCCGAGCTGGACCTCGGTGAACTCGAGCTTGGCTTCCAGCTCCGGGAGGTTGCCCTTCATCTTGCGGTTCTTCTCGAACGTCACGCGCGCGGCGTCCTCCTTCGACTGCGAATCGACGAGCGTCTCCTCGAGCACGGTGCCTTCGTCCCACCATGTATATAGGGCGGGGAGCACCGCGAGCGCGGCGATACAGAGGAGCCGCCCCAGGATGGGCACGGACTTGTATCGTTCCTTGATCTCGTCGAGCTCCATCGGGTCCCGTCCTCAGAAAGTCTCTGCGTCCTTGGTCGCGCCGCGCGTCGCCATCGGGCCCGGATCCTTCGGCTTCGGCCGGTCGCCCGGCTCGGCGCCGGAGGTCCCACTGCCCGAGCCTTCGCCGCTCTCCGCGCCTTCGCCGAAAGGGCCGACGGCGTCCTTGCCGCCGTGATCGGCGAACTTGCCCTTGATGCGAAACTCCGGATAAGTCGCGAGCTCGGGGAAAGACCCGCCGCCGCCGCCTTCGCGACCGATCTGCGTCTCTTCGATCATCAGCTCGGCGAAGCGCACCTGCGTGCGCAGATCGCCGTCGTCCTTCTCCTGCGTCTCGGTCGCGCGCATCGCCGTCATCATCTCGGCGACGAGGAGGTTGTCGAAGGCCTGGCCGCGCAGCTCGAACTCGTCCTTATTGCCGGCGGCGCCGACCTTGAAGGACTTGAACCAGACGCCCTCCGGCTTCAAGTTCTGGAAATGCTCGACGACGATGACGGGCTTGTAGCGCGAGATCTTGGAGACGGTGATCTTCTTCAAGGCGTCGAGCTTCACGTTCAGCGCCTTGATGTCCTTGTCGAGCATCTTGAAGCGCTCGAGGTCGGGCTGCAGGCGTTTCGTGCTCTCGACCAGGCTCGCCGCCTTCTCGTCGACGGAGTCGATTCTCTCCTGAATCGTGCCGAGGTAATACTGGACGCCGATGTAGGCGGCGAAGAGCGCGGCGATGCCGACGCCGACGTCGAACGCCCACCAGTACTGGCTTTCGAGCTCCTCGCGCGGACATAGTTGGATCTTGATCATTTGTCGTCCAGAGCGCGCATCGCCAAGCCGACCGCGACGCCGTAGAGGTGGCCCTGCGCCAGGATGTAGTCGAGCTGAAAGCGCTTCGGATTGATCTCCACGCGTTGGAACGGGTTCACGACCTGCACGGGGATCTGCAGCGCCGCGGCGAGCGCGACGTCTAGCCCGAGGGTGCGCGAGCCCCCGCCGGTGAGGAAAACGCCGGCTAGGCCGGTGCCGGCGGGCGCCTCGCCGCTCTGGAAGAAGTAGTCGATGGTGACCTGAATCTCGTGCGCGAGCTGCTCGTTGATCGTGCCGACGATCTTCTGCACCTCCGGCGGCACGCCGCCCGTGGCCTGGCTCACGGCGACCTTGAGACCGTCGGCGTTCTCGCGCGCGACGCCGAGCGCCTGCATGATCTGCCGCGTGTACTCCTCGCCCGCGATGGCGACGTCGCGCGTGAACAGGTAGTCGCCGTGGAAGATCAGGGAGACCTGCGTCGCGGCCGCGCCGATGTTCACCAAGGCCATGAGGCCTTCGACGGTGCCGTAGTTGTACTCGAACATGTTGGCGGCGGAGAACACGTCGCACTCGACGCAGCCCGTGCGCATGCCGAGCGCGCGGACGAGCGTCAGATACTGCTCGATCATCTCGCGCTTGGCGCCGACGGCGACGACCGGCGAAGTCTCGTCCTTCTTCGAGCGGCCGGAGAGATTGACGTGATCGAACTCGAGCTCGGCCATGTCGATCTGGAACTGCTGCTCCGCCTCGTAGTAGGCGGCTTCGGAGACGTCGCGATCCTTCGATCCCTGCACGTTGAGCTTCTTGATGATGACCGAGCTGCCGCCGAGGGAGAGCGCGACCCGTCGGCCTCGCGGATTGATCTTCAGCCTTTTCAAGAGCTCGCTCAGGACCTGCTCCACGACTTCCGGGCTCTGCAGCTGGCCGTCGACGACGGCGCCCGGCGGCAGCACCTCGAGGCCGATGGCGCTCAGCTTTTTTTGTTTGGCACCGGTGAGCTCGACCACCTTCACGGCGGACGAACCGATGTCGATGGCGATCATGGGTCGGTTGAACATCGGACCTGGGTTTTGGCGCGCGGTGGAATACGGGAAATGGCGGGAAACGGAGAGATTAGCGGGGATTCGTCAGACTATCGTCTCACTCGCAGGGCGCGAGCGTCAACGCACGCACGCGTCAAGGGATTGACGGCGTCATTTCTTCGCGCCGAGAAAGCGCTGCAACTCGTCCGCAAGGCTCGCGCCGGGTTTCGGCTCGGGCGCCTCCGGTTTGGACCCCCCGAAAAGGGCGGCCAATTTCGACTGCGCTTTCGCCTGCTCTTCAGCCGCGGCCGAGGGGCCGGAGAAGGGCTCGAACCAGCCGCAAAAGTTCCCCTGGGTCTTTTCCTTCACCCATTCCGCCTGCTCCTCGCGGCACTCATGGTGGACGCCCGCGTCGTACCAGCGGCAATTTAGGCAACATTTTGCGTCGCTTTTGCATTTCGGGCACTCCTCCCGGCGGGCGATGGGGGGCTCGATCTGCCATTGGAGGCGGCATTTGTGGCAGCTGAGGTTGAGCTGGATCATGCGCTACGAACCTGCTAAATTCCTGTCGTTACAACTGCTTGGAGGTTCCCGTGCTGTTCAACAACATCCTCGAGACGATCGGCCGGACGCCGCTCGTGAAGCTGAACCGCATCGGCGCGAGCCTAGAATGCAATTTGTACGCGAAATGCGAGTTTTTCAACCCCGGCGGCTCGGTCAAAGACCGCATCGGCTACCTGATGGTGACCGACGCCGAGAAGAGCGGCCGGATCAAGCCGGGCGACACCCTGATCGAGCCGACGAGCGGCAATACCGGCATCGGCCTGGCGCTCGCCGGGGCCGTCAAGGGCTACCGCGTCATCATCACGATGCCGGAGAAGATGTCGCGCGAGAAGCAGGTGATCCTGGAGGCCCTCGGCGCCGAGATCATCCGGACGCCGACCGAGGCGGCGTGGGACGCCCCGGAGAGCCACATCGGCGTGGCCAAGAAGCTGCAGAAGGAGTTGCCGAACGCCCACATCCTCGACCAGTACAGCAACCCCTCGAACCCGAAGGCCCACTACGAGTTCACCGGGCAGGAGATCCTCGACGACTTGGGCGGCAAGGTCGATATGGTCGTCGTCTCCGCCGGCACCGGCGGCACGATTTCCGGCGTCGCCCGCCGCGTGAAAGAGAAGAATCCCGCCTGCATCGTCGTCGGCGCCGACCCGCTCGGCTCCATCCTCGCGGGTGACGGTCCGATCCACAGCTACAAGGTCGAAGGCATCGGCTACGACTTCGTCCCCGAAGTGCTCGACCGGAAGCTCGTCGACAAGTGGGTGAAGACGGCCGACCGCGAGTCCTTTCAGCTGGCGCGCCGCCTGATCCGCGAGGAGGGCCTCCTCGTCGGCGGCTCCTGCGGCGCGACCCTCTACGCCGGCCTGAAAGAGGCGAAACGGCTGAAGAAGGGGCAGAACTGCGTCGTCCTGCTCTCCGACGGCGTACGCAACTACATGTCGAAGTTCGTCGACGACAAGTGGATGCGCGACAACCGCTTCTCCGGCGTCGACGCGATCGAGGGCGCGGTCGGGAAGCTCCTCCCGGGCAAGCCGACCTTGCTCAGCTTGAAGCACGGCGCGACGATCGCCGACGCGATCCAGCTGATGACCTCGAAAGGCATCTCGCAGATCCCGATCACGCACGGCGACCAGCTGATCGGCATGGTGAAGGAGGACGACGTGCTCCAGTACCTCGCGACCGGCGAGGTGACGACCGGATCGAGCGTCCAGGACGTGATGGACCGCACCGTGCCGACGGTCGAGGAATCGACGCCGATCAGCGCCCTGCAGGAGATCTTGATGTACGCGAGCTGCGCGGTGGTCGTCGACGGCCGCACGCCGAAGCACATCGTGACCAAGATCGACCTGGTCGACTGGATGTGTAAGAACCTGCAGGCGGCGAAGCCGATCCGGTGACGGCAGCGCGCCTAGCGCTGGAGCTCGTGAGAGCCGAGATCCGCGAGCGGGCGCTGCCGCCCGCCACGGCGCTCGCGCATTTGAAGGCGGCGCTCGACGCCGACGACGGCGGCGATCCGTTGCGGACGCGGCTCATCGCCGTCGAGCTCTTGCTGCGCTCTTGGCTCGAAGAGCAGCGCGGCGGCGACGGAGCCTTGAGCGCGCCGGAGTGGAATCGGCTGGAGGAGCTGTGCGCGCAGCTCGGGCGAACAGCGCCCGGCGACGACCCGGCGCGCGGCGCGCTGAAGATCCTGCGCGCAGAACGGCATTTGCGGCTCGGCGACACCCGGGCATCGACTTACAACGAGAGTCGCACAGAGAACGAATCGGGAGATGCGATGCGAGCAAAGCAAAAGATCGGAATGCTGGCGATGACGACGATGCTCTTGGCCTGCGGTGGCGAGAGTCAGAAGGTCGAGGCTGGCGATCAGGGAGCTGAGCGTCCGACCGGATTCGAGGGCTTGATCGGCGATGGTCCGCAGAAGCCGGAGACCGGCGGCAAAACCGGAGCCGGTTCGGGACCGGGCACCGCCGGCATTGGCGGAAAAGTCGGCAGCGGCGGCGCCGGCTCGGCCGACGCGCTACCGGCCGGACCTCTTCCGACCCTGACCGACAACTCCGTCGCCGCCCTCGTCGAGGCGGACTTCGCGAAGGCCTCGGTCGAAGACCAGAAGGATCTGCGTTACCTCAGCTTCGCCCACCTCGGCGAAACCGATCCCGTCGAGGTCGAGACCCTGCGCATCGGCGTCGAAAAACTTCTCAATAGCCTCTCCATGGCCGACGACATCGTTCGTCTCGAGCCGGTCGGCAGCGCCCGCTCGGTCTATAAAATGCGCCTATCTCGTTACGAGTGGACCGCAGCCACCTGGCAGCGCGTCGAAGGCGGCGAGCACGCGGCGGGGAACGTCGAGCGCCTCGCCTCGGGCGCCGTCCTCGCCAAAGCCGACTGGCTCGTGTTTTCCGCCACGCGCCCCGAAGTTTACGACCGCATCCTCGAGCTGCCGCCGCTCGAAAGCATGCTCGAGTCGCGTCTCGGCGTCGACCGCTAGCAAGCGATCTACCTAGGCGTCTCGACGTCGATCGTCGCCAAGAACGGCCGCATCCTCGAGCGGACGCCGGCGAAGCTCAAAGGCAAAGACACCTATTACTGGCGCTCCTACGACTTCCTCGGCACGGGCGCGGCGCGGGAAGCGCTGACGAAAGGCGACCCCTGGTACGCGAAGGGGCGCTCGGTCGCCAACCTGATCGCGGGCGAATTCATCTTCTCCTTGCCGAACGGCCTGCACGCCTATTACCTGAGCGGCTTCGGCGCGCAACACCGTTTCGACGCGCAGCTCTCGGTCGCGAACGATCCGGCGCGCGCCGACAAGCTCGTGATCAACGGCGAATCCTGCTTCCGTTGCCACGCCGGCGGGCTCAACATCCGCGTCGACGAGGTCGGCCTGCAGCTCGCGCCCGGCAGCGCCGCGCGCGCCTACTATCCGGAGCCGTCGAAGCTCGCCGCGCAGTTTCAACAGGACAACGCGCAATACCGCGGCGCACTGAAGAAGCTCGGCTACGACGAGGCGATGGGCGAGCCGATCGACCGCGTCATCCGGACTTTCAAGCAAGATCGCGGCGTAGAGGACATCCGCGAGCAAGCGGGAGAGACCGACGCGGTGTTCGGAGGCTGAGGCTCTGACGCCGGTTCAATCGCCGAACAGAAACGAGAAATAAGCCGCCGGCGGCACCGCCGGCTCCATCGCCCGACCGCACTTGCCGCAAGGCGGTGCGCCGAAGGTCGAGCTCGGGCTCACCTTCGCCGTCTCGATCATGATCGCCGCGGCATGCGCGCAGCTCGGGCATCGCACCGGAGCGTGAAAGCTCACGAGGCGCACGTCGCGCACCAGGTCGGGGTTCTTATTGACGGCCTCGATGAAGTCGACCGAGGCGGCGACGACCTCGACGGAGGACGCCTTCTTGCCGAGCTCGAGCAGGAAGGCGCGCCAGATGCCCTCGCCGGCCGGCGCCACGCGCATGACCGCGGAGAGATCGAGGCGCACCGGGCGCTTCCCAAGCGCGGCCTGGAGCTCGGCTAAGGGCGCCTCCGAGCGCTCGCTGAGACCGCCGTAGAACTTCACCGTCGCCAGTCCGCCTTCTTTCAACAGCTCGTACTTCATCGATTCGCGTCTCCCCGCTCGTTCTCTGGCCGCCGTAAAGCGAATTTCCACAGGAGTCTTTGGGCCGTCAGATAGTCCCCGTTCAGGGTCCGGAAGCGAAGCGCCAACTCTTCCGCACAGGTACGATAGAACCGGAGCTCCAGATCCGCACCACTCTGGCTCAAGAAACTGTTGAACGCCTCGTGATCAAGCTCGAAAAGGCGGCAGTTGCTGTCGGCCGCCACGGTCGCCGAGCGCGGCGCGGCATCGAAGAGGCTGAGCTCGCCGAAGTGCGCGCCGGCCTCCAGGGTCGCCAAGCGCGCCAGCGCGCTCGAAGCCTGATCCGCTTTGTAAACGGAGACGACGCCCTCGAGGAGGATGAACATGCCGCGCGTCGGCTCGCCTTCGATAACGGCGTAAGCGTGAGGCTTCAGGTGGACCTCGCGGCCGAGGTCGCCGAGCGCCTCGATCTCCGTGCCGGTGAAGCGCGAGAACAGCGTCACCTCGCGGAGGAGGTCGGCGGGCCGCAGATTCAAGCCGTGCGCGCCCATGCTCACGCCACCCGCGCCGCGGATTCGCCGGCGCCGCGCGCCGCCGGCGCGTCGAGGTCGACCGCGTTCGCGGAGCTGAACACGAGATCATTCACGTCGAGGAGGTTGATCACCCCGTTGTTGGCGAGCGCGCGGATCCGGCCGATCACTTTCAGCTCGACCAGGCGGTAGGCTTGCTCGTCGAGCGCCTTGACGTTCTCCAACTCCTCGAGCCAGGAGTCCGAGAGCTCGTCGGGCGCCTTCGAGAGGACCAGCGCTCGGATGTGCTCGCGCGTGCCGGCGAGGAAGCAGACCAGCTCCTCGCGCTCGAGGCCCAAGAAGATCTCGAGGAGATACCCGTCCTTCAGGTAAGGCAGGATCTCGACCGTGACCAGCTTCAGCTTGATGCCGCGCGCCGCCTCGGCGTTGGTGCGTACGAGGTTCAACATCAGAGCGCGCTGCTCGTCCAAGCCGGCCTTTTCCAGGAGGTCTAGGAGGATGTCGGAAGAGCGCAGGTTCTCGGTGTCGAACTCGGGCCGCGAGGTGACTTTTTTTGCCAAGGCCTTGGCGACGTTGGCGAGGTATTCCTTGGGGATGGCGTCGGCGCGGCAGAGCTCTCGCATCAGATCGACCTTCGACTCGCCGTGGTACATGTCGAAGACGGCGCGGCGCCGCTTGTGGTCCAGCTGCGTCAGGACGATCCCCTGCACCTGCGGCTTTTCCTCGGCGATCAGGTTGTAGATCTGGCCGGAGTCGAGCTTCGCTAGGAAGTCGTATTGGTCCATCTGCCGGCGCGTCAGCACGCGGATCTCGTTGGCGGTGACGCGCGTCCGCAGCGTGTTCAGCAGACGCAGCTCGTCTTCCGTCGTGAACTGGAAGTTCGACTTGTGGTAGTACTCGCTCAGCTCGTAAAGGTCTCTTTGCAAGTTCGGGTCGCCGAGCAGCTCGAAGACCACGAGGTGGCCGAAGATGTGGACGTAGCGGGCGGTCTCCTCGATCCCTTCTTCCTGAAGGAGGCGCGCGAACGTCTCCTTCGCGACGCGCGGCGCCTCGAGAAAGATGCGCACGAGCTCGTCGCGAAGCTCCTCGATCTTCAGCCGCTGCGTCATCTCGCGGCGCTGCTCGTCGGTGACCGTCCGGCCGGGATTCGCCGCCTGCGCCGGCGATAAGGCGTTGCCGCTTCGGCCGCTCTCGGCTTCGCGCGCGGACGACACCATGAGGCGAGCGTCGCGGGAGGCGCCGGCGAAGCGGCCGACTAAGATGATGGCGCCGGTTCCGAGCGCGAGCAGAAGGAGAGCGACGGCGGCCCACTCCCAGGGGGAGAGCTTGTCGCCGCCTCCGTTCCGAGCCTCGGTCGCGGTGGACTCCGACGCGGTCGTTTGCGCGTTGCTCGACGTATTGGTGACGATCTCCTTGGTGCCTGCCATCTCCTTGAAGATGCGCAGGGTCTGGCGCAGCTGCTCCAGACCGAAAGGATCCTTCGAGGTACGGCTCAAGCGCTCCTGTTTTTTCAGGTAGGGCTCGGGAAAGGCCGTCACGTTGAGCTCGACCGTGACGGGCGCGGCAAAGCGTGTGCGCGCCTTGAGCACGGAAAGGATGCGGTTTCTCGTGTCGGCGTCGAGGTTCGAGTCGACGGCGACCTCGAGGTCGACCGCATCGAGCTTCAGGATGGCGGTCCCGGTCTTGTCGCGCACCTGTTGCTCGATGGGCAGGTTCGCGGCCTCGTCGGGCGTCACGAGCTTGCCGTCGACGTTGATTTGCGCCAAAACGCACTCGTCGGGGCAAAAGGTGTCGATCACTTTGTCGACCGCTTGCGTTAGCCGCTGCGACAACTGCCGCTTCAGCTGCTCCTCGAGCGCGGCCGACTGGCCGATCTGCGGCAAGGTCACTGGCCGCCAGGCGAGGTCGACGACGGCGCCGTCGGCTATGGTGCCGAGTCCGTTCTTCAAGACCGAGCCCAGACGCTCGCGATTGAGGCTCGACACGCGGTCGTCTACTTGGATGACGACGGCGATGTGGCTCGGATAAGCGCTCGCGGCGGCTCCGTCCTCCGCCAGGCCTTCGAAGCCTAGGTCGTCGGATTCACCGAGCGCGTCCTCGACGTCGACCTCGACGTCGATCAGCGTGCACGCATCCTTGCAGTAATCGGTGAGGAGAGGCGAAAGGCGTGAGCGCACCTCGCGGTCGATCTCGACGCGGAGCTTCTCGTGGCTCGCAGGCCCCTTCGGCGCCGCTGCATTGGCAGCGGTCGCTAAGGTAAGCACAAGAGCGAGGTATGGCGAGAGCGCGAGGCGCAAGGCGGGTCTCCTTCCTTCTGGGAATCGGAGCTTGGCGCCTCGGCTTAACGCGGTAAGAATTGCCCGGCGCCCGTTTCGACGCTGCTCAAGGCTTGACCGGCCCGGGGGACAAATTCGCCAGTAATTACCGGCGCGATGCGGAAGCATGGAACTTGCTTCCTCATTCCCACTCGCACTCGCACTCGATCCGCAGGACGGCCCCATGAGCTCGGTCAACCGCATTTCCCTCGCGTTGCTCTTCGCGCCGCTCGCCTTTGGCTGCGGTCCCAAAGGCTTCGGCGATAAGAACGTCGGCTACTCGATCTTGCACGGCGACTCCGGCATCCAGAGCGGCAACTCGTTCGAGGACATCACCAAGGATCTGCGCGACCTGTCCGCGAAGCACGCGAGCATGACCGAGGTCATTGAGTACGGCACGTCGACGCAAGGCCGCAAGCTCACCGCCATCAAGATCTGGGACAAGTCGCTGACCGTGGCCTCGGGCAAGCGCCCGGCGATCCTGATCTCCGAAGCGATCCACGGCAACGAATACCTGAACATCAGCGACCGCCTGCCGCGCGAATTTCTCGAGACCCAGGCCTCGGGCTCGAGCTTCGGCAAGTTCATCGCCAAGGGCGGCGTCCTCTACGTCGTGCCGATCGTGAACCCAGACGGCTACGCGGCGCGCCAGCGCGAGAACGCGCGCGGCCAGGACTTGAACCGCGACTTCACCATCAAGGCCGCGAACAACGCCGCATTCACGCAGCCCGAGACCAAAGGCATCGCCACCTTCATCGCGAAAGAGCAAGAAGCGCTCGGCTTCACGCTCGAGGCGACGATGGAATACCACTGCTGCATCGGCGGCTTGATTCACCCTTGGGCCTACACCGAGACGTCCCTGCCCGCGGACGCGAAAGCGCGGCACGTCGAGGTCGGCAAAAAGGTGAAGAGCCTTTTCGGCTACGGCTACGGCACCGTCCGCGACATCGTCGGCTACGACGCGATTGGCGGCTCGGACGACTACTACTTCGAGACCTACGGTCGCCGCTCCTTCTCCTTCGAAGGCTCGCAAGGCAACGAAGCCCAGAATCTGCCGAAGCACGTCGAGCTCTGGGGCTCGATCTTCGACCTGGCCGTCGCCTCGAGCGATGCCAACGTCGGCGGGGTCGGCGGCACCGGAGGCGGCGCGAGCCCCCTGATCTCGGGCGACCTCTTCGTCGCCGTCGACCAGGAAGCCACGGGAGACCAGCTGAGCCTCGTCGCGGCCGCCGCCGAGAAATTCGACGGCATGAGCCTCTGCCTCGGCACACCGGTCCAGTGTCTCGACGCAAACGGCAGCGCCAAGAAGATCGCGGCAGAGCCTTTCATGACGCTCGCGGGCCGGCGCCTCTTCCGCGCCGTCGACGTCGTCGCGACGGGCGGCAACGAGACCGAGCTCGTCGTCGTCGCCACGACCGGTGGCAAGGTCGATGCGACGGCGCTGACGCGCGCGGTGCGCCTGCAGCGCAAATAAGGCTGTGTAATCAGTGGCTTTCCATCTGACCAAATCAAGTCCCCCGTTCGTTCGCGCCGAAGGCGGTGAAAGATCGGGGGATTTGTCATGCGATTACGGTGGGCGGCACTGGGGGCGGTTCTGGCGGTATCGGTCGGATGCGGGGGCCCGGATTCGTCGGGCTTTCTTTCCGATGCGACGACCTGCGATCCGGACGACGCGCGCGCCGATCTCGATGCGACCGACTACACGACGGCGGCGCCGGTCGCGATCGTCGGCACGAACGGCGCGCTGGGACGCGCGGCACAGCGGATGCCGCGCCTCTATGCCGAAGAGATCTACTGGGGCGCGCGCCTTCTTCTCGGCGCCGAGACGCCGCCGCCCTCCGGTTTGACCGTCTCTTTTAGCGTGGGCTTCGAGGCGACGCCGGATGGCGTGACGGCCTCCGACGCCGGGACCATTCCAGCCGAGGCGATCCCCGCGACGCCGGGTTGGGTGACGGTGAGCTTCAAGGCGCCCGTGAAGGTGCCCTCGAACGGCGCTTACTGGCTGCAGGTGACGCCACAATACGCCGCCGCGGAGACACGAGTGGCGTCGTGGCTGACCTTGCCTGGGGCGAACTTCGCGACCTACGATCACGAGACGATGGCTTGGACCGTGAACGGCGCGCTCCAGGCCGCGATGAGGCTCGTGCCGTGCAAAACCTGAGCGCCTTCCTGCTGCTTTGCCTCGCCCTTCTCGCGACCTCCGCACGCGGAGAAGGCGAGTATGTCTCCCTCGACGCCTCCTACACTCCCAATCTTTCGTTTACCGCCGAAGGCTCGCCGAAGAAGTTCGGCTTCTCCGGCGGCCGCGCCGATCTCGACCTGCACCTTCCCTTCTTCGCCAGGCAGGACGGCTTCTTGGTCAGCTGGGGCATCTACGGCACTGCCGGTGCCTACAAGAACGCCCACACGCTCGGCGAGGCGAAGGAGACGCTGACGGCTCGCGGGGGCGGCTTCAGTATGAACTTCTGCACGAAGCAAATCCCGAACCTGCACCTCTTCGCCAACGTCGGCTATGCCGCGATGAGCCTGGAGCAGACGGGCGAGGCGAAGCGCTCGCAAAAGTTCGGCGGCCTCGATCTCCGCCTCGGCCTCGGCATCGGGCCGATGGTCGGGGCGAGCGGCATCTACTTCCGCGTCAACGCTCAGCTCTACGTCGCGACCGGCAAAGAGAAAGGCTCGGAGCAAGAGCTCCGAGCCATCCAAGGCACCGGCGGGAATTTCCAGCTCGGCTATGCGTTCGCCTTCTAGGACTGGCCGCCCTTGAGGGCTTTTTCGATCTCTTTCGCGATCTCCGGCGAGGCATGCCCGCGGACCTTGCGGCCGTTGACGAAGATCGTGGGAGTGCCGCCGACGCCGACTTTCTCGCCCTCGGCTTTCGCCTTGGCGACGCGCGTCTTCGGCGCCTCGCTGGCGTAGCACTCGTCGAACTTCTTCTCGTCGAGCTTCAGGTCTTTGGCCAGGGCCTTCGGCGAGTCTTTGTCCAAGGTGCGCTGCTTCTCGAACGCCAGGTTGTTGTACTCCCAGTACTTGCCTTGCTGCTCCGCGCAGTAGGCGCCGTGGGAGACCATGGTGGAGATGCCCGATTGGTTGATCGGGAAGTCCATGAACACCAGGCTCACCTTGCCGTCGTACTTCTTTACGATCGCGTCGAGGTCGGCGACGGCTTCCTTGCAATGCGGGCACTGGTAGTCGGCGAACTCGACGATCTGGACCTTCGCGTCCTTCGCGCCTTTCATCGGGTAGCCCAAAGTGTCGACCTTGACGATCGGCGCGACCGGCTCGGTGCCGACGAAAGCCATCGTGCCGTCCGCTTTCAGCTTGGCGACGAGCTCGTCGTGGACCTTCTTCTTCTGCTCGCCCTTGAGGAGTTGCTTGATGTCGCCCGCGATCTGCTCGAGCTTGTATCCGGGAGGGATGCGGGCCTTGTTCGCCTCGAACCAGGTCGAGACCTCCTTCTCCGTCGGCTCGGTCGTCTTGAAGACGGTGGCCTCGTAGTCGGTCCGGCTCTTGCCGGCCTTCTTCGCCTCTTCGTCGAGGTACATCTCGATCATCGCCTGCTCGGCGAGCGCCTCGCGGCGCATGTAGGACTCGCTCTCCAGATCGAAGAGAGTCTGTTGCATCGGAACCGTCAGGTCCTTCGCCTCGAAAGCTTTGCCCTTGTACTTGAACAACGGCTCGGCGAGGGCCGGGGAGCCTGCCAAGAGGCTCACGACCAAAAGCGCACGCAGATGTCGCATCGGGGGATCCTAAAGGTTCGGAGTTTTTTGATCTTTCTCCGTAGAATTACCCGAGACGTCCGCTGAAAGCAACGCCAGTTCGGACTCGGTGAAGGTCACCGACTCGAAGCGACGATTCTCGAAAACCTCGCGCTTGATGTGCCAGTCGCCGTCCGCGCCTTTTTCCCAGTACAAGATCTTCCGGCCGATCGACGAGAAATGGCGATCGCCCTGGAAGTCCTGGTTGAAGAAGCTGACGGCGTACTTGGGATGGGTGACGACGCGCAGATTGTCGTAGGTCACACTCATCACTTTATAACTATTGAACACGCGTCCTTTGTACGCGGCGTAGCTCTTCAGATCGTAAGAGGCGAAGCGAAAGTCGGGCGCATAGAAGCTCATGTAGTCGTCGATCTTGCGGTCGGCCCACGCGTTCATCCAAGCGACGGTGCGCTCGCGAACGCGGTCGACGTCGGGCTGAGCGTTGACGGCCCCGGTGTCGCCGGCGATGACGACGACGCCTTGATGCGAGCGCAGCCAGGCCGAGAGTCGGTCGATGTCGGCGTTGTAGAAGGCGACGCAGCCCTCGGTGACCTTCGCCTCTTCGATGCGACTATCGCGCTCGACGCCGTGCAGCCAGATGCCGTGACCGGTCTTGCCCGAGATCTGGTCGATGGGGTTCGGGAAGTCGATCGGGATCGCGCGCGGGCCGTACTTGTTCGGGAGCGTGGAGCCGTTGATGTGCGACTGCGCAAAGTACACGCCCTCGGGCGTGCGATTGTCGCCTTCGCGCTCTTTGTCGCCCTCGCCCTTGCCGATGGCGATGCGGAAGCTTCGGAGGAGCCTCGCCGCCGTCGGGTCCGCCGGCCAGGTCATGAGCTTCGCTTCGAGCGAGCCCTTGTCGACCATCAGCAGCATCATGTCGGAACGCACGGCGGTGTTCTCGACCGCGCCTTTGGTCGGCATGACGGCACCGGGCGAGGAGCCCGTGGCGGCAAGCCCGATCTCGGCTGCGAGAAGGATCGGAACAACGAGAAGACGGAGGGACTGCATCAAGAGTCGGCTCCCGAAGCGGGGACGCACCATGAAAAGCTCACCCTTCATTATTTTCCGAATGAAGGCGAGCAAACAATAGCTGGCCTCAACGCCAAAACCCTACGGCCCATGGCCTTCAGGTGGCGGGAATGCCCAAGTCGGTCAATATTTGTTTAAAATCAGCGGGATACGGCGCCTCAAAGCGAACCGGTTTTTCGGTCGCCGGGTGGACGAAACCCAGAGTCCGAGCGTGCAGAAGTTGCCGACCGACCTGCCTGAGGCGCATGGCGAGGGCCGGCGGAAAGCCCGTGGGCAGGGCGAGGGCGCGACCATAAAGGCCGTCGCCGATCACGGGCAAGCGCAGCGCGGCCGCATGGACGCGGATCTGATGCGTGCGCCCCGTGTGCAGATGCACGCGCGCGAGCGTCAAGCGATCGTGCAAGTCGGCGACGCGCGTGAACGTCGTCTTCGCGTAACGATAGCGGCGGCCACCCAGCGCTCCCGACTTCTCGAGGATCGCGTAGTCGGCCATGGTGACGGCCGCGAACTTCGTACGGCGCTCCGGGTCGCGGAAGAGGTAGCTCTCGACCACGATCGTATGCTCTGGCATCCGTCCGTCGAGCAGCGCCATGTACTCGCGCTCGTTCGTCTTGTCGTGGAACTGCTTTGAGAGCGCCGCGTGCGCCCGATCCGACTTCGCCACGACCAGCGCGCCAGTCGTGTCCTTGTCGAGACGGTGGACGATTCCGGGCCGCACGGAGTTGGCGTCGTCGTCCGCGTCGTCGTCCTCTTCGGAGCCGACGGGCTTCGCGAGGCGGCCACCGCAGTGGTGGAGAAGGCCCTCGACGAGGGTCGGCTCATGCGTCCCCGCGCCGGGGTGAACGGAGATTCCCGCGGCCTTGTTCACCACCAGAAGGTGCTCGTCCTCATAAAGAATGTCCAAGCTCATCGCCACGGGCGTGAGCGTGGGACCGGCGGCCTCCGCCTTCATGGTGGTGGCGCTGAGCTCGATGAGGTCACCTTCGCGCAGAAGATGTTTGGCGCGGACGACCGTGCCGTTGACCGAGACCGAGCCGGCCTCGATCAGCGCTTGGAGCTTCGAGCGCGACAGTCCCTGCGAAGCCAGAGCCTCTGCCAGGTATTTGTCGATGCGGCTGCCGTGCGCCTCGGCGGGCGCGGTGAGCTTCAGCTCTTCTTGTTCGCTTGCCAATCCCCGAGCCTCGTGGCGAAGGCGTTGGCGAGCCTCTCGGCGTCTGGCACGTCGAGATAGCGGAAATAGGCGCGCAGGAAGCCCTTCACATAAACTGCCTGCGGGAGCCGTTCGAAGCGATTCGTCTCGATCGCGCGGACGTGGGTGATCGACACCTTCGTGCGCTCGACCATCTCGTCCTCGGCGACCTCGGCGGCCTCGCGGAGGCGCTTGTAAAGGTCGCCGTCGGCGGGATCGCCGGCCTGGAGCATCTCTTCGTAGCGACGCTTCAGGTCCAGTGCACCGGCGTTGGAGGCGTGGAGCTTGGTGATGGGGAGGTTGGAGCGGGTCGTCTTCAAGACGTGGGGGTCATAGGCCGCCTTCTCGACGCCGAGCATCTCGGCCGCGAAGAGTCGCTCTGAGGTGGCGCCGGAGCGGATGTAGCCCATTCTCAGGTCGTAGTCGCGGCGTCGCACGTCGTCGTTCAGGATCTTGAATGCTTCCTCGGCTTGCGCCAGCTGCGCGCGCGCCTCGTCCTCGTCGATCAGCGAATAGAGCGCGGCGCTACCGGCGCTGAAGGCGCTCTTCACGCGAAGGAAGGCCTCGCGCAGCTCGGCGCGCGTCGCCTTCGGCTCGACGTCCAGGATCGCATAATAGTTCGGCTGTTCAACGGATCCTGTCTGCACCATGCACCTCCGGGAGACCCAAAGAAGACAACGCCTGGCGTGCGACCTCGGCTAAGCGCAGCGCTAGCGCCGAGTGAGGAAAGTCGAGGGCCAGCATCCGCCGATTGCGTAGGGCCTTCCAAGCCGCCTCGTCGTAGTTGAGGTGGCCGAGAAAGCGGCAATCCAGCCCGAAGTACCGTTCTCCGATCAGTTCCATGGATTTACCCACATCGATGTCCTTCTGACAACGAATTTGATTGACCACGATCCCCGTGACGCGGCCGGCGAAAGCGGCGCGAATCTGCGCCACGAAGCCGGGGTAGAGCGTGGCGGCGGCGGCGAGCCGCTCGGCGTAGCCACGCGCGCCCGAGCCGCACAAAAGCGCTTTGATCTCGGGCACCAAGTGCTCCGAGTGGGTGCGCTCCCCGACCTGATCGATCAGGGTCAAGAGCACCGCCTTCAGGAAGGCGTAGGCGTTCTCGATCGATGTCGGCTCGGGTAGGGCCGTCAGGAGCGACAGGTGCGCCGACGTGAAAAACTCCACCGTCTGGCGGCCCGAGCCGGCGCCCAGGTCCAGGATGACGACGTCGACCTCGCCCGATTCGGCGAGGTCGGCGAACCCGTTCCAAAGGCGGGTCAAGGCGACGGAGTCGAGGGCCGCGGCGCCGCCCCAGACCTCCTCGCGCCCGCCGGCGAGGAAGCGGGCGTTGGGGACGCCCGTGACTTGGATCACGTCACGAAGGGGCTTCGTCTGGAGGACGACGGCCTCCGGCCAGATCGCCGTCGGCTGCCCGACCGCGAAATACGTGTGCAGGTTGGCGCCGCCGACGTCGAGGTCGACGGCCAAGGTCTTGAGGCCGGCGTGCGCAAACCGGACGGCGAGGTTCGCGGCGACCAAGCTCTTGCCGACGCCGCCTTTGCCGCCGCCGACCGCGACCACGAGCGGCATGAGCCGACCGCGAGCCTCGGCGAAGCGCGGAAGGCCGAGCTCGTAACCTCGTTGACGACGCGCGAGCACGCCGTTGCCGCGGAGCGCCAGCCCAGGCACACGGGGCAGACGATCGCTCAGAAAAGCGGCAGGAAAGGCCCGGGCCGCGCCGGGCTCAGAGCTGAAGTCATTCATCCGTACAGCTCTCGCAATGCAATTTCAAAGGTGTCGCTTGGTGTCGTGGGGGGATTCTAACAAGCTTTGCGAGAAAATTGAATGATCTGCGAAGGATTAAGACGGGCCGTCGCGACGCCGCGCCGAACCGAGCCGAGCCGGACCGGCGCGGCATGGATGAGACACGCCGGGACGAGCCCGAGCGCTTGGCCGTAATCCAATAGTCCAGTGGTGTAATATGTAGTGAGGACATCCACGATCGCTAACGCCGTCGCGGAGATCACCGCCCACCGAAGTCCGACGAGCGCATCGACGACGACGACCGCGTCCAGCTCATGCGGGAAGTCTGACACGCGCTCCCTCCCGAGGATCCTCTTCCATGGCCGATGCTCCGAACGAATCACTCCCCGTTCAGGAATACGATCTCGTCATCATCGGCTCCGGACCGGCCGGCTATCGCGCCGCGGTGCAGGCCGCGAAGCTGTCGAAGTCCGTCGCCGTCGTCGAGATGACGCCCTCACGCCTCGGCGGCGCCTGGATCCACACCGGCACGATTCCCTCGAAAACTTTGCGGGAAAGCATGGAGGCGATCCACTCGATCCGCTTTCACGCCGGCAGCAAATGGGTCGAGCGCATCATCCGCGACCTGTCGACGCCGAAGCTCCTGGGTCACGCGCTCAAGGTGTCGCAGTACGAGGAAGGCATCGTTCGACGCTACTTCGAGCGCTACAAAATCGAGATCATCGAGGGCTTCGCGACGCTCGAGGACCGTTGGACGGTGCGCGTCGCGCAGCCCGACTCGAACGCGCGCCTCGTGCGCGGCAAGCACATCTTGATCGCCACCGGGTCGCGCCCGCGACGCCCGGCGGAGATTCCGTTCGACGGCTGGCGCGTCGTCGACGCCGACGAGGTCCTCCGGCTCGAGGCCGTGCCGAAGTCGGTCTTGATCTACGGCGCCGGCGTCATCGGCTGCGAATACGCCTGCATCCTGCGCCTCCTCGGCGTCGACACGACGCTGATCGACGGCCGCGGCACGATCATGCAGTACGTCGATCAGGAGGCCGCGCTCGCCCTGAAGGCGGCGATGGAAGAGATCGGCATCAAGTTTGTCCTTGGCTCGAAGTACAAGGAAGTGAAGATCCGCGGCGCCTCGACCTTGCTGAAGCTGGAGAACGACGCGAACCTCGAGGCCGAGGTCCTCTTCTTCGCCGCCGGACGGGTGCCGAACACCGATCGCCTGGGCCTCGAGCGCCTTGGGATCAAGGCCACCGATCGCGGCGAGATCGTCGTCAACGACAACTTCCAGACCAACATCCCGAACATCTACGCCGCGGGCGACAACATCGGCTCCCCCGCCTTGGCCGCGACCTCCGCCGCGCAAGGTCGGCACGCGGCCTGCCACATGTTCGGGCAACGCGTGCAGGCTTTCCCGAAGGTCTTTCCGATCGGCATCTATACGATCCCCGAGCTTTCGAGCGTCGGCGAGTCGGAGCAAGACCTCATCACCAAAGGCGTCGAGTTCGTCGTCGGTCGGGCGCATTACGCCGAAGTCGCGAGGGGCTTCATCCGCGGCGACGACCACGGTCTACTGAAGCTTCTGGTGTGCTCGAAAACCCACAAGATCTTGGGTCTTCACATCCTTGGCCACGACGCCTGCAACTTGATCCACATCGGCCTGGCCTTCATGCAGAAGGGCGGCCATGCGCAGGACTTGGTCGACATGGTGTTCAACTACCCGACCTTGGCCGAGGCGTATCGCATCGCGGCGTTCAACGCGTTGAACAAGCTCTTTCCGAACGGCGAGATCGGCGACCCTCCGGCAGACGGAGAGATCTCGTCGACGGCCGGGATCACCGAGGCGAATACGAAGCCGGACGAGGACAAGGCGGGGCATGTGCTCGATTTGGCCAAAAAGAAGGCCATCGGGTCATAAGCGACGGCGCGAAGGGCGCGGAGGGGATGGCAGACAAAGAAAGGCCCATCCGGGGGGATGGGCCTTCATGAGACTTGACGACATGATAGGGGGGGTGTCGTCAAAACAGATTCAATTCGTGGGAACAATCTAGCGCAAAAGACCGTGGCCGCAAGATCTTTTCATCATTTTCGCTTGCCCGACCCATAAGCCAGGATCACTGGCGATAAGCGTCGGCGGAGAAGCTGCCTTCCCGCTCGACCTTGCCCGACGCCGCCTCCAGCTTGGCGTTGCCGCTGAGGAACTGGAAACGCTCGCCGATGCGGTTGGCGTAAATCTCGAGCCGCAAGGTGCGCGAGGCATACTGGCTCGCGTCCCTGTCGTTGAAGTCCGTGTCGCCCGGAGCGCGCGCGCGGAAGCCGAAGCCGGCTGCCTCCGGATCGAGCAGCACGCCCGAGAGCGTCACTTTGCCGGTGCCCGAATCGTAGGCTAATCCCTGCAGGAGGGCGTCGCTCGGATCGGCGTCGCCGCAGGCGACCGGGAGGCCGGACGCGAGATCGACGCAGCCGCGGTACTTCGTGCCGCCGCCGACTTGAAAGCTCGCGCTCAGAACGGCGCCGTCGGTGACGAGGCCAAGGACGAGCTTGCGCGACATCTCCAGGGCGCCTGGCGCGCCGAGCGCGTTGATGCCGGCGACGTTGGCGTCGCTGATGCGTTGAAAGCGGACAGCCGCCTCGGCGGCCTCGAGGTCCCTTTGCGCCTGGAGCGCCGTGGCGTTCTCGGCCAGCGTCGCGAGCTGGTCGCGCAGCTCCTGGGGGACGAGTTGATCGTCGATGGCGAAGAGCTCGGCGAAGGCGGCATCACTCTTCACGTTGGCGACGTTTTGCGCGTTGGCGACCAGGGCCAGGTCGATCGGTCGGTTGAAGAAGGCGTCGTCGACGCTGACGAGGACGTCGGCCTGGTCGCCGAGCGAGCCGGTGTTGCGCTCGGCGTAAAGGCGGAGGTTCTCGATCACCGCCTGCTTCGGCTCCGCAGTCTCGGCCGCCTCACCCTCGAAGGCCGCAAAAATCGTGTACTTCTGCGCCTGACCGGCAGCGGACTCGCCGATCGCCTTCAGATCGCCGAGCTCGGCTTCCGTCCAGGTCAGGGCGCCGAGATCGGCGCGGATGACGACCGACTTGCAAGCGGCGACGTCTGGGTAGACGGCTTGGCCGTCCACCTTCTTGAGGCTGATCTTGGTCATGTTGAGCGCTTTGCCGCCGAGAAAAGCGGCCTCAAAGAGCTGCGCGTAAGTCTTGCGGTCGATCGGCTTCTCGTCGTTGTCGAAGACGAGCCGCTCGAGCGTACCGCTCGCGAGCCAGGCGCGGAGCGCCGCCGCGCGCTTCTGGCCGCTCTTAGCGCAGTCCGCGCCCGTGGGATTGTGCGCTTCGAGCGCGGCGAAGGTCTGTGATTTCACCACGCCTTCCTGCCACAGGCAGGCGAAGTACTTGCCTTGGCCGCCTTCGCAGCTCGGTCCCGTGAACATTTGGCGCGAGGCATAATAAGCCTCGCACATCGAGAGCGGCGTCGGCCTCTTTGCGTAGTCGAGCTGGATCAAACGGCTCGTCGCGAGCTCGTAAAGCTTGAACTCGCAGTAACCTTGGAACGCGCCAAGGGCCGCGGCGCCGGCGGCGGCATCGACGACGCCCGCCGTCTGGAGCTCCTCGACGCGCCGCTCGAACCAGCGGGCCGCGAGGCCTTTCTGCAGGTCCCGCGCGAAGTCGGAGTCGCGGTTGTCGAGCTTCGCTTGTTGAATCGCGGCGTCGACGGCCGTGATCTCGCCTTCGAGCGTGGCGATCTTCGCGTCGGTGAGCTTCAGCGTCGCGAAGCGGTAATCCATGTCCGCGGCCTTCGCCAGGCGGCCTTCGACCGAGGCGTCGGAGATCGCGGCGATCTGCTCTTTCGAGACGCCGTCCGCCCAGAAAAGCAGGCTGCCGCCGAACTGCGTCGCGAGCTCGCCGCCGGTCAGCGCCAATGGCGCTCCTTGATCGGTGGGCTCGGGCAGACGGAGCGTGCCGCGAGGTTGCGGGGTCGCCGTAAGCCGCTTTTCGTTGTTGGCGCTTTCGCAGCCAGCGAGAGCGGCCGCGCAGATTAAGGTCAAACTAATGATATATTTCATGTTTTTCTTCTCAGAAGAACAGGTTGAGGTCGATCTGGGCGAGGTCGGTGATCGGCATGTTCCGGCTCATCGCCTGCTTCGCGTAGGTCATCTTCACTTCGAAGGGGATCGCAAAACGCTTGGCTTGGTAGTGCGGGACGGTGCTGAAGCCGACGCAGAGCTCCGAGTTCAACGCTTGCTGGTCGGTGCCGTCCTGGAGCTTTGCCTTCACGTCCGGCTCGAGGCCGCGGTACACGTCGCCGACTTTCTTGAAGTAGGTGCCGCCGACGCCGGCGAGGAAGCCGTTGCCTGCGCCGTACTGGAGGGAGGCGCCGGCATCGTACTTGTCGCCGAGCTTGACGTCGGCTTTGACGAGGTCGACCTCGATCGACTCGGCCTTGGTCGCCGCGCGCACTTGGCGCTCCGCCGGGAGCTGCACCGTGTACTTCGCGAACTGGTTTAGGCCGAAGCCCAGGCCCAAGTCCTCGTCGAGCGCGAGCTGGCCGAAAACGTCCCACTGGCCGTCGCCGAAGGCCACGTCGTTCAGGATGTTCGGATCGTCGACGCGGCCCGTCGGCGCGACGAAGCCCGAGGTGGTGGCCAAGGCGACGCCGCCACTTTCGTAGACGCGGGCCTTGGCGGCGAGGGTGACGTCGCCTAAGCCGCGGTCGTTCCAGTTCTCCAGCTCACGGTACCCGTTGTCGGCAAGCTTGGTGTTCAAACGCCCGACGGCGTCATTGAGCTTGGCGCCGGCCTCACGGGCCGAGACGGTGTTGTTGTTTTCCGGCTTCGCGAGGCTGTCGAGAAAGGCCTGTCCGGTCGCGTTCGGCACGAAGCCGACGGCGAGCGAGGTCGAGGCGCGGTAGTACGGCACCGCGAGCGCCAACGTCACGTTGGAGGAGACGCCGTAGGAAGCAATGCCGGCCGTGACCGCGAGGTTGCCCTTGAGGTCGGCCACGAAAGAGCCGACGGCGGCGTTCTCGTCGAAGCCGTTGGTGAGCAGAAAGGCCTTCAGCTGCGCGGCCTTGAGATCGTTCTCGCCCTGCGCGATCTTCGCGAAGGTGAGGTCTTGCATCAAGGGCTGGGCCAAAGGCTGCGCGTCGGCGTTGCCGTCGGTCTTCGCCGAGATGTTGGTGTTCACCTGGCGAACGTTGAGGTTGCGCACGCCGGGCGGCAAGACCTTGGCGTTCTCGAACGCGAGGGCTTCGGGCGCGACGGCGAGGACCGATAGGACGAGATACGTGAAAGTCCGCATGGGGCACGGGCTCCGTTGAAATGGATCGAGAGACGAAGCGCCCGCGCGTCTGGAAGAGACGCGCGAGCGCCGGATCATTCGGAAATGGCGCGAAAGCTTACTGGCTGAGGCGCGCGAGCTGCTCTTGCATCTGGCTCAAGTTCCACTTCGCCTCGGGGCCGCGGCCGGCGGGGAGGGTGTTGGCCAGGACGAGCTCCTCGAGCTCGGCGATCTTCTCTTCCAGCGTCGACTTGGCGTCTTCGACGCGGCCGACTTCTTCATAGACCAGGCCGAGGCCGCGCCAGTTGTCGTAGTACTCGGCGCCGCTCGACGGGTCGCCCGGGAAAGCCGGGAGCGTGACCATGCGCTCGGCGTGGTTGACGGCGCGCTCGGGCTGGTAGAGGCCGACGCCACGGGCCGCGCGGTTCGAGTACACGCCGGCGGCAAGGCGATGGACGCCGGCGCCTTCGAAGCGCTCGTCGACCCGAACGCCGCCTTCGATCATGCGATTCAAGGTCGGGACGTGCGGCAAAGAAGCGAGCGGGCCAGCGGCCTCGCCCCAGTACGCGAGGCAAACGCCTTTGAAATAGTAGTAGGCCGCGTTCTCGCCGACGGCGGTCGGGTTGATCTTCTCGGCGAAGTTGTCCCAGCAATCGCGGAAGATCGCCTTGCGCTCGGTGGTGTTGTCCTTCGGGAGCACCATCTCGCCCTCGTAGATCGCGAGGCGGCCGAGCTGCGAGGCGGCACGGAGCTTGTCGGCATTCGTCGTCGCGGCGCTCAGAATCGTGACGTAGCGCGACCGGGCTTCCGCGATGTTGGCGCGGTTATTTTCGCGGGCGGCGTAGAACGTGTCGGCATCCGTCCACTGATCCGCGGCGACGGCTGCCGAGGCGAAAGACATGGCAATGCCAGCGGCAGCCAACAACATGGAACGACGCATCTGGAACCCCCTTTGAGACGACGAGAACTGCTAGTTAGAAATCGCCAAAGAGTTATAACTGCGGGTCGGCTTTGTCAACGCGTACTATTGTCGTGCCTTAAGAAGCAGTTGATACAATTCGGTTCGTTTCAAGCCGCGATCCTTCATCGAGCGCAGGAGGTCTTTCAAGGTCGCGCCGCGCGCGAAGCCCGCCCGCGCCTCGTCGAGAAGCGCGTCCGCGTCGACCCCCTCCCCGAGCGCCATCTCGGGGATCGAGATCATGCACGTCGCTTCGCCTTTCAAGGTCGCGTGCGACTCCACCCACAGCATCGCCTCCGCGATCGGAAGGGTGACGATCTCCTCGTGGAGCTTCGTCAGCTCGCGACCGATGGCGATGCGCGCGCCGGGATGCACGGCGGCGATCACCGCCAAGGTCGATTTCAAGCGGCGCGCCGACTCGAAGAAGACGATCGCGCTCGCGGGCTGCCAAGATTCGAGCTCCTGCTGCAACGCGACGGCGCGCGCCGGCAGAAAGCCGATGAACGTGAAACGGTCGCACGGCAGGCCCGCGGCGCTGACGAGCGTCGTGACGGCCGAGACGCCCGGGACCGGATGGACGGAGATCCCGCGGGCGCGAGCCTGGCTGACGATGCGGTAGCCGGGGTCCGAGACGCAGGGCGTTCCGGCGTCGGAGACCAGGGCGAGCGACAGGCCGTTCTCGACGATGCGGTCGAGGAGCGCCGCTGCGCGCTGCTCTTCGCCGTGGTCCTGGTAACTGACCAAGTTCTTGCCGGAGATCCCGAGGAGGGTCAGAAGCTTGCGCGCATGACGCGTGTCCTCGGCCGCGATCAGATCGGCGTTCTCCAGCGTGCGGCGCGCCCGCGGGGTCATGTCGTCCAAATTTCCGATGGGCGTGGCGACGACGAAAACGGCGGCGCGACGCTGGGTCAAGTCCTCATTCATGGAGAGCTTGTCGCGCGGTTTTTGCGCAAAGACAAGCGTGTGTTCCCGTTTTGCAAATGCCGCCAGCGTGCTATATTGGATTTGGCTCGCGGTGGCGGGCATGTTTAGCTGGAGAACCGATACATATAAATTAGGGAGCCAGATCCTTTCACGGTGTGCAAGCCCTCCGCCGAGCTCTTCACGGAGCACAAGGCAAGTAGGGGGAAGCCTGATGTGACTGGAAGATGGCACCCACCTTAAGATGGTGGGTTCCCCTTAGCCTCATGTTCGCCACCGCTAGCCGCCCTTGCCGTCGTCGTGGAATTCTTGAGTTTTCGGTAGAGTGACGACGAATCGCGTCGCTCCCGGCTCGGACCAGAACTCCAGCGTTCCGGTGTGACTCTCGACGATCCCTTTGGAGATCGAGAGGCCGAGGCCGGTGCCGCGACCGACGGGCTTGGTCGTGAAGAACGGCAGAAGCACTTTCTCTCGGACGTCGGTGGGGATGCCGGGACCGTCGTCCTCGACGACGAGCTCGACCGTGTCGCCGCGGTCGCGCGTCGCGAGGCTGACGCGCTTCGAGCCGCGAGCGCGGCCCTCCTGGACGGCGTCGAAGGCGTTGTTGAGGAGATTGATCAGCACCTGCGAGATCTGCGAGGGCCGGCATTCGAGCTCGAGCGCCGGATCGACCGGCTCGACGGCTAAGGCGATGCCCCGGCTGCGGAAACGCTCGGCGGAAAGGGCGAGGGTGTCGGCCATGACGCGCTGAATCTTGACCGGCTCGAACGGGTCGGCGGTCGAGTCGCGGGCGAAGGCGCGGAGCCCGTTGACGATCCGCGTGATGCGCATGAGGGTCGCGTTGATCTCGGCGATCGATTCTTCGGTGCGCTCGCGCGCATCGGGCCACTCGATGCCGCGGCGGATGCGCGCGAGGTAGCCCTGGATCACGGACAGAGGGTTATTGATCTCGTGGGCTATGCCGCCGGCCATCTCGCCGAGCGTCGCCATCTTCGCGGCAGCGATCATCTTGACGTGGCTTTCGGCGACCTCGTCCTGGGCGCGGCGACGCTCGAAGATCATCCCGAGCTGGCGACCCATGTTGTCTAGGTTGGCGAGCATCTCCGTCGAGGGCGGCACGGGGCCATCGTTGGTGAATTGCAGCATCGCGATCGTGGCGTCGCGGCCGGCGACGATCGGCACGGTGACCAGCATGAGGGGCACGGGCCCCGGGCCGAAGGCCTGACGGCAGGCCTCGCACCAGCTCGGGTCCTGGGCCGAGCCGCGCCGACGCCAGACGGAGCGCGCGCTGGCGGCGCAGTCGCGCTCTAGGCCGCAGGAAGCCCGGCGCTCGCCGTTCAGGGGCGTGAAGCGGCCGAGGCCCCAGCCGGTGACGCGCTTGATGCGCTCGGCGGCAGAGTTCGCCGCTTTCCCCAGCTCGGTGGCGCTGTTGGCGATGATGGCGACGTCCTGGAGAAGCTGGACGAGATCCATCTCGCGGTCGAGGCGCAAGAGCGCGGCTTCCGCGCGCGCCTCGGAGCGATGAATGGAGACCGAGTAGGTGACGAAGGTCGAGAGGATCAGCCCGGCGGTGATCAGGACCGAGACGACCGCGTTGCTGCGGATCAGGTGCTCCGGCGCCGCGCCGAACAGCGAAAATTCGTGCGCGCCGGGCGCATACAGCAGGACGAAGAACGCGACCAGCTGGTGCGACAGGCAGGCGACGACGTGGCGCCAGTCCCTCGGCGCGAAGAGCATCACCGAGTAAGCAAGAAGCGCGAGATAAATCAGGTGGATCTGGGATGCGTGGCCTTGCCAGGAGGCGAAGACGTAGGTCACCAGGTTGGCGGCCAAGAGCAAGACGTGACGCGCTGCGTACGTTCGCCCTCGGGCGTTGAGGCGCAAGGCCAGAACGCCCATCGCGACCATCAGGGCCTCGAGGAGGACGGGCCCCCAGGCGCCGAGCGCGGCAAAATACGCGGCGTAAATCACGCTGATAACGAGAGTAAAGACGGCGCACGAGTTGGTCAGGCGGACGTACTTCACCTGGTCCACGCGCGCCGCGGCCTCGCTGCCCGTGGAAACGAGGCGAGCGAACTTCGGAAAGGTCAGTGTGAGGCGGTCGAGCATTGCCCGCAGATCCGTATCATTCCTGTTGCGCGGCGTCAGCGCCAAAGGCTTAATGGGCCAAAGGTTTTAGGCTTTATGAAGGGACCAGCACGTCATGCCGCACGCGTCCGTCTCCCGTAGGATCTCTGCCGTCAAGTCCTCCCCGACCGTCGCGCTGAACGGGAAGGCCAAGGCTCTCGCGCGGGACGGCATCAAGGTCCTGAGCTTCGCGGTCGGCGAGCCGGACTTTCCGACGCCCGCGAGCGTGGTGGACGTCGCCGTGAAGGCCCTCCAGGCCGGGAAGACGAAGTACGGCGCCGCCGGCGGCGGCCCCGAGTTCCGCGCGGCGATCGCCGCGAAGCTTTCCCGCGAGAACGGGCTCTCGTTCCCCGAGGGCGACATCGTCTGCGGCATCGGCGCGAAAGAGCTCCTTTTCCACATTTTCCTGGCGCTCCTCAACGACGGCGACGAGGTGCTCGTGCCGACACCTTACTGGGTGAGCTACCCGGACCAGGTGCTGGCGGCCGGCGGCAAGCCCGTGTTTCTGCCCCTGTCGAAGAACGTCGCGGACGAGCCTCTGACTGTGGAGATGCTCGAGAGCCTGGCGACCGACAGGACGACGGCAATCGTCCTCAACTCGCCGAATAACCCGGCGGGCTACATGTTCTCCGAGAAGCTGACGCGCGAGCTCGGCGAGTACCTGCGCACGAAGCCGTGGTGGATCATCTCCGACGAGATTTACGAGTACCTCGCGTTCGACCGGAAGCACCTGTCGCTCGGGACGCTGTTTCCGGAGCTCGCGGACCGCTACATCCACGTCAACGGCATGTCGAAGGGCTTTGCGATGACGGGCTGGCGCGTCGGGTACTGCGCCGGCCCGACCGGCGTGATGAAAATGGTGCGCGATCTGCAGAGTCATTCGTCGACCTGCCTGCCGCCCTTCATCGAGGAAGCGGCGACGTTCGCCATCGGTCAGGGCAAGGCCCTTTTGGCGGACGGCTTCGAGACCATGCGCCGGCGTCGGGACCTCGCGGTCTCGCTTTTGCGCAAAATGCCCGGCGTCGACCTGGTCCAGCCCCACGGCGCGTTCTATGTGTTCATCGACCTGCGCAAGCTGGTGAAGGACACGTTCGCGTTCAGCGACCGCTTGCTGATGAAAGAGAACGTCGCGATGGTGCCAGGCGAGGCGTTCGGCGCGCCCGGCTTCCTCCGCCTGTCGTACGCGACCGACGAGAAGACGATCGAAGACGGACTTGGGCGCCTTGCGAGCGCGCTGGAGAGCTTGAAGTGAGCCTGGTCAAAATGTCCGAGGAATACGCGGCCGAGTTCGAGAGGGCCGCGACGGCGCTCGAGGCCTCGCCGGATCCGAAGTCGGTCGAGGCCATGCGCCTCGCCTGGCTCGGCAAGAGCGGCAAGGTGACGAAGCTCCTGGAGAGCCTCCGCGAGGCGACGAAGGAGGAGAGGCCTTTGCTCGGCAAGGCGGTCAACGTCTTGAAGCAGCGCGTGGAGGCGCGCGTCTTCGAGCTGAAGACGAAAGCGGAGGCCTTCGCGGTCGACGCGAAGGTGAGCGCCGAGCCGCTCGACATCAGCCTGCCGACCGAAGCGCTCCTGCCGAGCGGATCCCTGCATCCGGTGACCCTGATCCGGCGCGAGCTCCTCGCCGAGTTCCGGCGCATGGGCTTCACCGTCTACGATGGGCCGGAGATCGACTACGACTTCTACAACTTCCGCTCGCTGAACTTCCCGGACGACCATCCGGCGCGCGACATGCAGGACACCTTCTACGTGAAAGGGCAAAAGGAGCTCCTCCTGCGCACCCACACGTCGAACATCCAAGTGCACTGCATGCTGAACGAGAAGCCGCCGCTCAGGATCGTGGCCCCCGGCCGCGTCTTCCGCTGGGACTCCGACGCGACGCATACGCCGATGTTCCACCAGATCGAAGCGTTCGTCGTCGACAAGAACATCACCTTCGGCCACATGAAGGGCGTGATCGACGCCTTCATGAAGGCGATCTTCGGCTCGAGCATGAAGACGCGGCTCCGGCCGAGCTTCTTTCCGTTCGTCGAGCCGGGCGCGGAGATGGACCTGATGTGCGTGCATTGCAGCGGCAAGGGCTGCCGCCTCTGCAAGCAGACCGGCTGGCTCGAGGTCGGCGGCGCCGGGATGATCCATCCGAACGTCTTCGAGGCCGTCGAATACGACAGCGAGTACTACACGGGCTTCGCCTTCGGCTTCGGCATCGACCGCATGGCGATGCTGAAATACAAGCTCGAGGACCTGCGCCAGCTCTTCGAGGGCTCGGACCCCTTCCTGCAACAATTCCCGACGTTCACCTAGAAGGCACGATGCAAATCTCGCTCAACTGGCTCAATGACTACGTCGACCTCACCGGCCTGAAGACCGAAGAGGTCTCTGCGGCCTTCACGTCGATCGGCCTGGAGATCGAGGGCACGGAGGCGAAAGCCGCGTTCTCCTCCGACGTCGTGGTCGGCAAGGTCCTGTCGGCGGTGAAGCACCCGAACGCGGACACGCTCCGCTGCTGCAAAGTCGACGTCGGCGACGGGGCCGAGCCCTTGGAGATCGTCTGCGGCGCGCCGAACGCGCGCGAAGGGCTTTTCGTGGCGGTGGCGAAGGTCGGCGCGGTGCTCCCCGGCGACTTCAAGATCAAGAAGTCGAAGATCCGCGGCGAGAACTCGAGCGGCATGCTGTGCAGCGCGGACGAGCTCGGCATCTCGAAGGACGCCGAGGGCATCATCGAGCTGAAGGATGGGAGCCCCCTCGGCGTGAGCGTGGGCAAGCTCCTCGGCCTCGAGGACGCCATCCTGACCGTGAACGTGACGCCGAACCGAGCCGACTGCCTGGGCTACATCGGCCTGGCGCGGGACCTGGCGGCGAAGCTGAAACGCCCCCTGAAAGAGCCGAAGTCGGCGCCGAAAAAGAGCGAGACGCTCACGACCGCGACCCAGGTCGAGGTGCGTGTCGCGGACTCTGAGCTGTGCCCGCGCTTCGTCGCCCTTTACGTGAAGAACGTCGGCGTCGTGCCGTCGCCGGCGTGGATGCAGAAGCGGCTCGAGGCCTCCGGACAGCGGCCGATCAACCTCGTCGTCGACGCGACGAACTACGCGCTGCTCGAGTTCGGGCAGCCCGTGCATGCGTACGACGAGCGGAAGATCCGCGGCAAAGTCATCGAAGTGCGCTCGGCGACCGCCGGCGAGACCTTGACGACGCTCGACGGCGCGAAGCGCGTGCTCGAGGAGGGCGACCTGGTGATCGCCGACGCCGAGGGCGCGATCGGCCTCGCCGGCATCATGGGCGGCGCAGACTCCGAAGTGAAAAGCGACACGAAGAACGTGATCATCGAGGTCGCGGCCTTCGCCCCGCGACGGATTCGCAAGACGGCGCGCCGGCTTTCCCTGCATACGGAGGCGTCGCATCGCTTCGAGCGCGGGATCGACATCGAGCGCTTGTCCACGGTCGCGTTCCGCGTCGCGCAGCTGATCGCCGACCATGCGCCGGAGGTCGAGATCGCGAAAGAGGCGATCGACTGCGCGCCGGTCGAGCGCACGCCGAGGCCGGTGGCCTTGCGGCTCGAGCAGGCGCAGCGGCTCTTGGCGTTGCCGAAGCTCACGCGCGACGAGGCGGTGGAGATCTTGACGGGGCTCCAGTTTCGGCTTTTGGACGAGACGGTCGCGGGCCGCATGGTCTTCGAGGTGCCCTCGTGGCGCGGAGACGTCGAGCGCGAGGTCGACCTGATCGAGGAGATCGCGCGGCTCTACGGCTTCGACAAGATCCCGATGAGCTTGCCGGTGATGAGCATCCGGCCGAACGTCGAGGACGAGTTCATCGAGTTCCAGGAGAAAGCCCGGTTGGCGCTGGCGGCGACCGGCTACCGCGAGACGATCAGCTTCCCGTTTCTCGGCGAAGACGCGCTCTCGGCCCTGGGATTGGGCGAAGGTCATCCTTTGCGGCCGACCGTGCAGCTGGCGAATCCGCTGCAGGAGACGGTGCCGTGGATGCGGACCTTCCTGGTGCCGAATCTCCTCGGCGCCTTGCTGGCGAACCGGCGCCACGGAGCGCGCGGGGCGCGGCTCTTCGAGGCCGGGCGCGGCTACTTCGACTTCGCGGCGAAGCCGGTCGACGCGGCGCAGTTTCCGACGTGGAAGCATCTCGCGCGGCCGGCGCGGCACATCGGGCCGCGCGCGAGGCAGGATCAAGGACGATTGACCGAAAGACATTGGCTCGCGGCCGTGCTGGACCAGCCCTATCGCGAGAAGAGCTGGGACGCGCCGAACGAAGCGCGGGCGGCGTTTTATCACGGCAAAGCGGCTTTGCAGTCGCTTCTGAAGGCGTTCGCGATCGAGGGCGCGCAGATGGCGCGGCCGGGCGCGGCGGATTTTCCGTTCCTGCACCCTGGCGCGGCCGCGGTGCTGAGCCTTGGCGGCCGGACGGCGGGCTACGTCGGCGAGCTGCATCCGCGAGCCGCGGCGGCCTTGGGCTTCGGCGAGGCCGTTCCGGTCGTGCTCGAGGTCGACCTGGAGATCCTGTTCGACGTGCGAGGGAAAGGCTTGAAAGTGAGCTCGGAGATCCGGCGCTTCCCGCCGGTGACGCGCGATCTGGCGATCCTCGTGGATCGGGCGCTCACGCACGAGGCCGTGACGAAGGCGATCAAGCAGTTCAAGAAGAAGAAAAATCTCCGTGACGCCGCGCTCTTCGACGTCTTCGCGGAGTCGGACAAGTTGCCGGCGGGGAAGAAGTCTTTGGCATATGCGTTCAGCTTCCAGTCGAATGAGCGCACCCTGATCGACCAGGAGGTCGAGCAGGAGATGGAGGCACTGGTGGCGTGGCTCGGTGAGAGTTGCGGCGCCGTGCGGCGCTGAGGTCCGGATTTTCAGCAGGGAGTGAGCGATGGTGATGATTCCTCATATCAGTCCTGGGCTGCGCGCGGCGGTCGTGCCTTTGTTCTTGATTGTCGTGACGACCCTCTCCGCGGAGGCGGCGGACAAGAGCGCGCCGCCGGCCGGGGCCGGGGCGGCGGAGATGCCTTCGGCGCCCGCGTCCCAGCCGGAAGCGCCGGTTGGAGTCGGGGCAGGAACGCCGCTGGAGACGAAGGCGCCTGATCAGGCGGTGACCCCGCCTCCCGGGCGACGGGGGCCGCAGGCGCTCGTCACCATCGACGGCGAGCCGATCATGGACTCGGACCTTAGGCAGACGGCGGAGGCTGTCGGCGCGCGGGGTCAGGCGCTGGCGACCAATCCGACGACGCGGCGGCAGCTGCTCGATCAAATGGTGGACAACCGCCTTTTGGCCAAGGCGGCGATCTCTGCCGGCGTCGAGCTGGATCCGAACTATGCCGAGCTGCTCGCGGCCGCAAGGATCAACATCCTCGCGCAGCTCTACCAGAAAAAGCGCGTAGCACGCGTCACCGACGAAGCGTCGCTGCGCCGTTTCTTCGCTGCCCACAAGGCCGAGTTCTCGCAGAAAAAGATCAAGGCCTCGCACATCCTCCTTAAGGACGAGGCCGAGGCGAAGGCCGTCCTAGAGCTGGCTAAGAAGCCGGGCGCGGATTTCTCGGCGCTGGCCAAGGCGCGCTCGAAAGCGCCGGGCGCGCAGAACGGCGGCGAGCTCGGCTGGTTCCCGCGCGGGCGGATGCTGCCGGAGTTCGACCAGGTGGCGTTTGCGACGAAAAAGGGCGAGCTCGCGGCGCTGACGCAGTCACGCTTCGGCTGGCACGTGATCAAGGTCGAGGACGTGCAAGGCGACGACGGCGTCCTTTACGAGCAAGTCGCCGCAGAGGTGAAGGTCGCCGCGGAGAAAGCGGCCAGAGAAGAACTGACCAAGGAGGTGCGCGGCAAAGCCAGCATCGCCGTCAAAGAAGACGCACTGAGGGATTTCCGCCTATGAACGTTCTCGGCATTTCGGGGAGCCTGCGCAAGGGCTCTTTCAATACGGCGACTCTGCGTGCGGCTCAAGCCGCAGCGCCCGCGGGCATGAAGATCGAGATCGGCGAGATCGCGGACTTGCCGGTTTATAACGGCGACCTCGACAACGACCAAAGCCGTCCGCAAAGCGTGAAGACCTTCGTCGCCAAGATCGCCGCGGCCGACGCCGTGTTGATCGCGACGCCAGAGTACAACTACTCGATTCCCGGCGGGCTCAAGAACGCGATCGATTGGGCCTCGCGGGGGAAGCCGCAGCCCTTCCAGGGCAAACCCGTCGCCATCCTGGGCGCCTCGATGGGCGTTCTCGGCACGGCGCGTGCCCAGTATCACCTGCGCCAGGTTTTCGTGTTCCTCGACGCCCACGTTCTGAACAAGCCGGAGATCTTCATCGGCAAGGCCCAGGACAAGTTCGACGGCGAGGGCAAGCTCACCGACGAAGCGACGCGCCAGCTGATCGGGGCGCAGCTCGAGGCGCTCGCGGGATGGACGCGGCGGCTGAAGGGATAAAGATAAAACCCGCGGCGATCTTTCCGAATTGCGTGGATTTTTGTCGGAAGTTCAAGTTTCTCGGGCGCCGCGCCGATCAGGCGCTATCCCTAGAGGAGCGTCCCGATGAAACACGTCACTTGTGTTGGTGCAGCGCTTTTGTCTTTGTTGGTCGCCTGCGGCTCGGCCGACTTCAGCGGCAGCTCGACCACGGGACGGCGCTCGAAGGCGTCTCAGAGCGGCGGCGGCGGCTCCCTGACGGGCAGCGGCTCCGGCGGGTCCACTAGCAACGGCTCGTCCGGCCTAGGCAGCGACGGCGGCCTCGACGTAGGTGAAATCGACGGCAGCGACGGCGGCAGCGCCGAAGGCGGCTCGGGCTTAGGCTCCAGCTCCGGCAGCGCGAGCCAGGGCGACGGATCGGACGGAACGATCACCGGCGACCGCGCCAAGCTCTCGATCAAGGGCCTGCGCCAGGACGACGACGACGTCACGCTGACGATCGTCACCGACGACGGCAAGACCGCGACCTTGACCTGGCCGAAAGAAGGCGAGCAAGTCGACCTCGAAGGCATGTGCTCGAAGCCCAAGGTCGTGCTGAAGATCAGCACGGTGCGCGACGGCGAGACGTACCTGCCGTCGAATCCGCAGTGCTTCGTCGGCAAGACGATGTACGCACGCAGCGTCGCGATCGGCTTCGAAGACGACTGCAACTCGCTCGACTACAACAGGGTCGACGAAGAAATCGCCCTCTTCTCGTGCCCGGGCTCGGCCGTCGCGGTCTTGGCCTTGCGCCTCGATCCCGCGATCGACATGGACGAATGGATCGACTGAGGCCCCCGCCGGCGGTCCGGGCCTTCAGCGCAGGACGTGGAAGCGTAAGAACTGGTCCTCGAGGACCGTGCCGTCCTTCTTGAATGTAAACTGAAATCTGTTTAGTCCCGGCCCGGGCTCGAAGGCGTAGGAGAGCTCGTCGCCCGCGCCGCCGGCAAGGCTCGTCAGCGCCGAGCCGTTCATCCCGACGTCGAGGGTGACGCCGGCTTTGGCGAGCGTGTCCTTCCGCTTCACCCGGAGCACGGTTTTTTTCCCGGCGAAGACCGCGCCGGTGGTGCGGCCGTCGAGCGTCACCTCGAAAGTCGCCCAGCGGCCCCAGTCGGTGATCGCGGCGGGGCGCATGACGTCTTGCGGCGGATCGTCCGGATCGAAGCCCGCCGACTCGGCCCAGAGCTTGATCACTTCTTTGGCGTCGAGGTGGGGGTTCCCCATGTAGCGCGTGCCGTTGCCCGGTTGCGGCTCGAGCGCGAGCCAGAGGAAGTCGGGATGCTCTTTCTGGCTTTGCCCGGTCCACTCGCCGCCCAGGATTTCGCCCTGGGCGTTGAGCTCGAGGACGTAGGACAAGGGCATCTCGGCCAAATAGCGTTTGCCGAGGATCTCGGATTTTTGCGCCTCGACGTAGACGAGCTTCATCGTGACGGCGACGAACTTCGCCGCCTGCGGATTGAAGATGTAATCGGAACCGCCGGCCGTGACCATGCGCTTCGCCTCCGTCTCGCTGACGACGGCGGAGGAGGATTCGTACTTCACCAGCGGATAATTCCAGACCTGCTCGCCGGAGTACTGGTCGATGATCAAGACATGCTTCTTGCGGCCGATCCAGTTGCCGACGGCGGCGTGGAGCGTGCCCGGGTTGATGTCCTCGCAGTCGCCCATGATCGTCGGATCGGCGCGGGAGGCCACGGAAGGCGGGGCCGCAAGCTCGCAGCGCGCGCCCCCGAGAAACTCGTAGTCGGCGCTCATGTGGATCTCGGCCATCAAAGCCTTGATGTCGCGCGGGTCGAAGGTGACCCCGTTCTTGACGACGGTCTTCGACGGCTCTTTCGGGTGTCTTTGGCCCGCGGCGGAGAAACCGTTGCAATGGCCGGCCCAGGCGGGCCCGCTCACGTGCTTCTCGCGCTCCCAGGCTTGCGCCTTGCCTTCGCCGTTGAAGACCTCGTCGTACTTCGCGAGCGCGGTCTTGCCGTTGACCGCGACGTCGGTGCCGCCCGTCGACTCGGGGTAGTAGCCGCCCGACATCGGCTTCGACTCCTCGGGCACCTCGCCGACCGCGGGCAAGTCTTCGAACTTGCGCGAGAAGCCTTGGTCGAACATCCGGAAGAAGAAGGTAGAGTTCTTCTGCAACGCCTCGGCGTCGGCGGCGTACAGGCCTTCGCCTCGCGGCTTCGCCGGCGTCCTTTTCGCCAAGACCTCCGCCTCGTCGTCCGCCGGCCCCGCATCGTGCTCGGGGAGGTGCGTCGTCTCCTTGCACGCCGTGAAGCACACGAGAAGAGCGGCAGGCGCGACCAGGCGCGCGTGGCGAAAATGCATGGCGGGGCTCCCGGGCGTTTAGCCGATTATACAGCACCGTCCATTGCTTGGGCACTTTTCGACTCCCCTACCCCTTGATTCGATAGCCGAATCCGCCCAAGAGCCCTGGGTACGAGGCTTGCAAGATCGTTCGTACCGACTGATCGTTCCGCCTTTCCTAGAGGGAAAAAGGCATGGCTTCTCGCAAAGCTTTCGCGACCCTAGTGCTGACCGCAAGCCTTTCGGCCTGCGGCCCGGTCGACCAAGTCAATCAAAGCGAGGCGCAATCGCTCTCCCTCGAAGGCGCCGCCGGCAAAAAGGCCTACCTCGGCTGGGGTGAAGTCCTCGACGGCTTCATGGGCAACGAGACGAAGTACGACGTCAAGCACACGCACGACATCTTCACGTCGGGCGTCGGCGGCAAGTACGAGGCGAAGACCTTCACGGAGCAGCAGTTCGACGGCTCGCAGGTCATGGCTTCGATGCGCCAGATCACCGGCGCGCTCGGCAAAGACGACATGTACGTGCAGTACTCCTCGGGCCACGGCTACCAAGGCGGCTTGGGCATCGGCATCGACTATCGCGACATGGTCACCACCGCGCTCGGCTCGCAGGCGAAAGAGGTCGTGATCTTCACGATGGCCTGCCACTCCGGCTCCCTCGTCGACGAAGTGAACCAGCAGAAGAGCAAGTGGGAGAGCTGGAGCCAGCAAGGTCGCAGCCTCTTCGTGATGGCATCGTCGACCGCGCAGGAGCTCTCGAGCACCGGCCCGGGCGTCGACGCGCAAGAGAACGGCCCCGAAGGCTCGGCCGGCAGCGCTTACGGACACGCCCTCTGGAAAGCCCTCAGCGGCGACGCCGACGGCTTCCTCGACGGCGTCAAGGACGGCTTCGTGTCGCTCGGCGAGATCGCCGCGTTCGCGACCCAGAAGACGCAGCAGGTCGGCGGCCACACGCCGGTCGTCACCGGGACCTACAACACCAACCTGATCATGAATAAGAACCCGAACGGCGCTTACACCGCCGCGCAGATCCGCGAAGGCGGCACCGGCGCGATGAGCGTCCAAGCCGTGCAAGCCGCGACCGAAGCCTCGGACCAAAGCATCCTCGACGCCCTAGTCGGCGGGTGAGACGATCGCGCCTGAGAGACTAGGAGTTCCAGATGAGCGTGAAGCATCTCGTCGTGACGTCGATGGTAAGCCTGGCCCTCGCGGCCGCTGGTTGCACCTCCAGTCAGAACAAGCGCGTCGAGGTGGGCGCTCAGCCGCTCAAGCCGCGCCCCGGCGTGCCTCAAGCCGCGACACCGGCCGTGCCGCTGCCGCAAGCTCAGCAGCAGCCGCAGCAGCCGCAGCAGCCGCAGAACGGCGTCATCAACACCAACCCTCCCGCATCGGGAGACGCCGTTCCCGGAGCGACGGCGTCCACGGGCAGCGCGGTGCCCTCGGGCGGATCCGGCAACACCGTGCCGCCGCTCGACGGCGCGACGCCGCCCCTCGGCGCGCAAGCGACGAATCCGCCGGCGACACCGCCCTCGGCCAATGAGCCGGCGACGCCTCCGGCCGGCGCGACGCCGCCGAGCGGCACGAGCGCGCAGGACCTCGGCGGCGGCAAGACCCGCCTCGGGGGCATCACGGTTACCGGCCCTGCCGGCTTTGCCGTCGCGCAGCAAGGCCAAGCGGAAGGCACGACCTTCGTCGGCTACGCCAAAGGCGAAGACTTCGTCGCGGTTTACGCGAAGGCGGGCTCGGGCATGACGACGCGCGAGCTCTTCGTGAACGGCGCGCAGGTGACGGCGCCCGAAGCGTCGAAACGCCTCGGCAAATACGACTGGAAGATCATCTCGACGACCAAGACCGTCGGCGGCGGCGTGCCGCACGCCGGGACCGTGAACGTCACCGGCTTCCTGATGGAGCAGGGTGGGACGACTTATTACGGGTATGCGAAGTCGGTGAGCGCGGAGACGGCTCAAGCGGTCGCTGAGGCGGTGTTGAGCGGGATCGAATAGATCGGCTTCAAGCCGAAAGCAAAAACTGAAAGAACTCGTCATCCGGCTCAAACGCCTCGGCCATCTCGCCACACGACGCGCATTTCACGGGTTTCCCGCTCGGGATCGCGCCCGCCGCGTAGTCGGCCCCTTCTTTCAAGAGCTCCGCCTGCTCGTGGCCACAGTTCTCGCAGCCGTAAGCGCGGTAGACGCTCTTGACCGGTAGTCGATAGTAAAAGTTGGTGACCATGTTCATCGTGCGGACGATCTCGTCGGGACACCGGTCGAACACGACCTCGCGGTTCATTTTCAGGGCACGCAGGAAGATCGACCAGTCGCGGATGCCGCAGCTGTTGATCAGCGTCACGTCACGCAGGTCCAAGATCACTTTCGTGCCGGTCGAGTCCGCGAAAGGCATGAGGGTGCCTTTGGCGTCTTCGTTGATGGCGCCGGAGAACGCGAGGCGCTGCCACTCGCCCTCGGCGGCCATCTGCACTTTGAAAGCGTTCTTCCCCATACAGAGCTCCTAGACCGTAAGCGTCAGGCCGTCGTAGGCGGAGACGACTTCCGGTCCGTTAGGCTGATCTTTCCAATTCTCGTACCACTTCAAGTTGGCTTTGACGTATTTGCGGGCGTTGTTGATCGAGGCGTGGAGGCGCTCGTCCGAGGCCCACGGATCGTGGTGGATGAGCACGAGCTTCTTGATGGTCTCGCGGAGCGCGAGGTCGATGCCGATGGTCGAGCTGGAGTGGCCCCAGTCGTGCTTGTTCAAGAGCTCCTCGAGCTCGTATTGGGCGTCAAACACCAAAAGATCCAGGTTCTGATAAAAGGGCAGGTCCTTGCCGAGCTCTTCCTTACTGATGCGCGTGTACTCGCCGTCGAAGCCGACGACGGCCGAGCGGCCGCCCGCCTCGAAGCGGTAGCCGAAGCTGCCGCCCGGATGGTCCAAGGCGAAGGGCGTGACGCTGACGACGCCTTGCTGCACCGGCTCGTAGAGCTTCAGCTCTTTGAACTCGATCGTCGCCCCGAGCTGATCCCACTTCACGGGGAAGTTGACGCCGTTGAACATGATGCGCACGAACTCGGGCGCGTTCTTGTGCACGTGATAGATCGTGATCTTGTTGCCGGGAATGAAGATCGGAATGAAGAACGGTAGGCCCTGGAGATGGTCCCAATGCATATGGGTCAGAAAGATCGTCCACTCTTTGCGCGTCGACATGTACTTGGTGCCGGCCTCGCGTAGGCCCGTCCCCATGTCGATGAACATGGACTGCGCGCCTTCGGAGACTTCCGTGCACGGCGTATGGCCGCCGTACACAAGCGGAACGCCGAGGTCGCCGGCCTTGGCGGCCGCGACGAGTTGGTCTATCGACGCAAGGCCTTTGGCTTTCGCCTTGGCCCCGAGCGTCTCGAGGAAGGCGAGCACACCCTGGTGGTTCATGACCACCGGGCTCGAGCCGCGCGCTCCCCAGAACGTCAACTGCATGCTTATCCCTTCAGAGGTCTTACTAAATATTCTGCCAAGGCCGAACCCTCGAAGGAAGACCTGAGCAAAATTTGCCCCCAGTGCTTACCTAGTCCTAGCAATCGGTCCCCGGAGGTCCGCCCTTGAAATGTTTCCGGAAAATCCATAGATAACGGTACCCTTCGAGACGAATAGCATGGTCAGCCCCGCCCCTAACTGCCCGGTTTCTCGCTGCATTCGCTGCCGCCTGTTCGTACACCTGTGCATTTGCGCGGCAGCGCCGAAGCTCGCGGCCTTGCGCACGCGGGTCGTCTTGGTGCTCCATTCGAAAGAGCTGAAGCGCTCGTCGAACACGGGGCTCCTTCTGAAACTCTCCGCCGAGCTCGACGTGCACGTCCACGGTCGCATCGGCGAGCGTAGCGATGCGCGTCAGTGGATCGACGAGGCCTGCTACCGACCCGTCGTGCTCTATCCGTCGCCCACGGCGATCCCGCTCAGCCGAGAGCTGGCGCTCAAAGACCCGCGGCCCCTGGCGCTCATAGTCCCGGACGGGACCTGGGGTCAGGCGCGACACATGGTGAAAAGGATCGAGGGCCTGTCGTCGTGGCCTCGTGTCACTTTGCCGCAGGCGCCGGAGGCGATGCTGCGTCCAAGACGTCAGGTTACGGCTGAGCGCATGTCGACGTACGAAGCGCTGGCGCAGGCGCTCGGCGTGCTCGAGGACGATCGCGACCAAGAGCGACGAATGCAGGACTTTTATCGCCTCGCCGCGTCGCGGATGCTGGCGATGCGCGGAATCTTTACTTCCGGTTGACCGCCCTTCCCCGGCCCGGTAAGCCTTTATCCATTCTACCAGTTCATTTCATGAGAATCGCTGCGTAACCAAGCTTGGGAAGGAACCCGATGAAACGTTTTGCCCGCAATCTCGCGCTCGCGTGTCTGTTGCCGCTCGCCGCCAACGTCGCGCTCGCCGACGAGTCCTTGCTGACCGTCGAAGTCCTGCGCGACATGACGCAAACCGAGCTGAACCAGACCTACCTCAACGCCTCGCGTGAGATCGGCGCCGTTCCGGACGGCGAATCGAACGGCACGGCCGTGTTCTTCGCGGGCTCGACCATCAACACTCCGACCCAGCTGCTCGCCGGCCTCGTGTGGCAAGGCAAAGTGTTCGACACCGAGAACGGTGAAGGCGTCCTCGAGAACAAGGTCTTCGGCTTCAACGCCATCAAGGCCGAAGTGTTCTACGGTCCGTCGCTCTTCGACGGTCAGCGCGCGATCATCATCGACTACTCGCGCACCTCGATCGTCGCCGGCCGCATCCGCGACGAGATCCGCCAGGTCGCGCCGGGCCTCTACCTCGGGCGCGCTTACCTCCGCGGTCTGTTGCTCGACCACATGATCGTGAACTTCATCCTCGACTTCAACGACTGAGGTCGGATCCGGCCTGCAAGCGGACAACAGAAGCCCGTCGGCCTACTAGCCGGCGGGCTTCATTGCGCCAGTGGACCGCAATCGTCGTAGCTGAAGAGGCTGCAGCCCGGGTACTCGTCCGAGGCCTTCACCGTCTGCTCGGCGCCACCGCGGTCGACTTGGAACTGGAAGGCGCGCCAACGCTTGGTGACCGCGCCGGCGACCTTGCTCGCGGCCGTCTCGAAGCCGGTGACGGAGGCGACCTTCTCGCCGCCGTTCAACGCCTTGATCTTGTCGCCGACCTTGAGGCCTATGTGATGGAGCCCTTCGCCCACGACCACGCACTCGATCTCGGCAGCGCCGCTGCCATCCTTCAGCCTGATGCCCATGCGGCCAGCCCAGGTCTTCTGGTCGAGAGCGCACTTCGGCTCGGGGGCCACGAACTCCGGCGACGTCTTCAGCTCGGCGTTCTTCAAGGAATTGTCGGTGTTCGGCGTCTTGCACGCCGTGATCAGCAAGAGGACGAGTCCGAGGTATTTTTTCATGATCAGTTCGCCTCGACGTATTTGGTCCATTTGCACTTGGCGGCGATGGCGTTGAGCTCGTCCGCGCTGAGGCCCACGGCCGCGAGCTGCTCGGGGTTGCCCGCGATCTCCAGGAGTTTATCGCGATACGTCTCAATCAAGATCTTGCGGTCGGAGACGCCCTTCTCTTTCTCGTCCTTCAAGAAGTCCTGCATGCGCGGCGGGCGCGGCATCCGGGCCATCGCGGTGACGGTGGGGTCGGTCCAATCCATGCGCTTGCAGATCTCGCCCTTTTCCCTCTTGATCATCTTGATCCAGAGGTCTTTGTCGGTCGTGTTGGCGTCGCGGGCGAGGAAGTCAATGCCGTCGCCGAAGCCCTGCACGCCGTGGCACGAGGTGCCGCAATAGTTCTCGATGGCAAAGAGGCCGGAGCCCGTGGCGGCGCCGCCAGTGTCGACCTCGATGCTCGGCATCTTCGATTTATTATCGTGATATCCATTTGTTACAGGGAAGCCGCCGATCTGGGTGACGCCAGCGGCCTTGAAGAAGGGACCCATGAGCGCGCCTTTGCGCAGGGGCATCTCGCCAAACGGTTGGTCCTCGCCGCCTGCGGCGAGCGCCGTCTTCACCGCGGAGGCCAGCTTCGCGGCCTCTTTCGGCAGCGCGCCGCGCTCGCTCGGCGTCACGAATCCCGAGATGGTCGAGATGGTGAGGTCCAAGGCCTGCTTCGCGGTGTCTACGCCCGGGCTCCAGTCGTAGGCCTGGAGCGGCGCCTGCTTAGGATCCTCCGACTCCTCGATCTCGCGATTCGCGGCGAGGTTCTTCTGCCAAAGGGCGATGCGGTCCGACTCCTCTGGCATCTGCAGCATCTGCATCTGCTCGAAGCCGGAGGGGTTCCGGTTGGCGATGTCGCCGACATAAAAGCGGAGCTGTTGCTCGGTCAAGCTCGCCTTGAAGGCCTTGAGCACGTCGGCGTAGGCGGCGACGCCAGGGACGGCGTCGGGCTCGAGGCCCTGCGCGGCGGCGAGGCCGTAAAGGAAGATCGCAGCCCGACAGTCTTCCGGCTTGAGGCCGCCGGAAGCCATTTTGCAGCCGTTTTGCCAAAAGCGGGAGACGGTCGGCAGGCGCCCGCCGCGGTCCGTCGAGGTGTCGATCGCGTAGGAAAGACCTTTGTTGCCACGCGTGCGCACGACGCCGAAGAAGGTGTCGGTCGCTTCAGTCGCGCTCTGTTTCTCCATCGCGCTCGCGACGCCCAGGTTGGCGTTGGTCTCGTCCCAAGTGTTCTTGGCGAAGATCGGCGTCTGCGCTTTGTGGCACTCGACGCAGAAGGCGCGGTTCGCATACATGACGCGCTTCATGCCGCCTTCGCGGTAGTCGGCGATGATCTGGAACTCGTAGCGCCCGGCTTGCTCGTTGTAGCTGATGACCTCGACCTGGTTCGCTTTCGCGGCGTAGCCGATGTAGATGCGGTCGCGAACCGTGAGGCTGACGTCGTTGCCCTTGAGCGGATGCTCCGTGAAGGCGGCGATGACGCGCGGCGCGGAGATGTCGGTGTGGTCCTTCTGCAGCGAGCGTCCGCTCGGGATCAGGAGCATAGCCGGCAGGTTGGCGGCGCCGCCGACCGTGCCCTGCGACTTTTTCGCGAGCTCGGCCATGAGCTTCTCGAACGGGAACGGGACGTCATAAGTCGCCGTGTCGCCCGTGGTCTTCGTGACCATGTAATCGAACAGCGAGCGACCGACGACCGGCTTCGAGTCGGCAGACGCCTCGAGGGCCAAGGCCGAGGTCGCGGCGAGGAGGTGCAGTGCCAGCGCGGTCGCGGCGGCGGAAACGAGGGTCTTCACGGTGCTGAGTCCTCCGATGGGTCCCTGTGTCATCAGATGCCGCGCGGCGAGTAGTCGGACGGTTTCTTCTTGGTCAGGATCTGGCGCTGGTGGCCGATCCAGCAGGCGTCCGGCTCGTCCCAGCTCGGGTCCTTGCCCGTGCCGGGCGCGTACTCGAGGACGAAGTAGAGGCCGAAGGCGCCGTGCATGTAGGCGCGGCCGAGGAGGAGGCCCGGGCGGATCATGCGCACCTCGTCGCGCACGGCGAGGCCCTTTTTGCCGGCGAGCCAGTCGATCGTCTTGTCGGTCTCGACGCCTTCGGGACGGTCCTCGATGCCGTACTTGTAGTCGATGACGAGCGACTCGCGACGCGAGTCGAAGAGGCTCTGGCCGCAATAGAGCTTGGCCGGGAACTTCATGCGCTTGTCTTCGATGTTCTTCGGCAAGGAGTTCCAGCTGACGCCGTCGAGGTTGATGCGGTTTTTCAGGTACATCTTGTCGCGGTCGAAGTATTTGCCCGACCACATGCGCTCGGCGATCTTCTCGATCTTGTCTTCCTTCGGCATCCACACGCCGAGCTCGGCGACGGACTTGATGCCGCGGTCGCGCGAGATGATCACTTTGCCGTTGTAGAAGCCGTGCGGGATCGGGCCCGAGGTGAGGCGCGCGTAGAGGCGGTCCAGATACTCAGAGCCGGTGATGGTCTGCTCGACGTCCGCGGTGGCATTCTTGGCGTCGCCGAAGCAGGGGCCCCGCTTGACCTCGATCTTGTCCTTCCGGCCCATCTCCTGGAGCTTCGCCGCCGTCATCGCCTCGGCCTCTTCGCGCGCGAGCGGGCCGGTGTCGACGCAGGCGAGGTCGGGGTACTTGATCTGGAACTCGCGGTCGGCGGTGTAGTCGAAGTCCGCGGCAAAGACCGACGAAGCGGTGAGAGCCAGCGTGACGAAGAGCGCGTTTTTCATGGCGGCAGGGCTCCTGGTCGTCAGTTCAGAGCGTCTTGACGAAATCGATGATCTGCGCTTTCTGCGTGTCGTTCATGTCGGAGAACTCGTGGCCGCCGTTGTCGCGGATGTCGGCGCAGTTGGAGTAGCCCTTCTGCGCGAGCTGCGAGGCGATCTTGCGCGGGTCAGGATTCGCCAGGTTGCCGAAGACGCCGTCGATGAACTTCTGCGCGGCGATCGCCTTCGTCTTCGGCGTCGGCTCGTCCTTGATCGCCTGCATCAGGTCGTGCATCACTTGCTTGATGCGGATCGAGGAGAAGACCGCGGTCGGCATGCCAGCGGGGATCCCGACCTTGATGGCGCCCCAGTCCTCGACGAGAAGGCTCTTGGCGAACTCGCCGAGCTTCCACACGGAGTCGGGCAGCTCCGGGATCATCGGGATCGAGATGAAGGTGATCGGGTTGGCCGTCGTCATGACCTTGAAGGGGATGTTGCCGGTCTTCTCCCGCTTGTCCTCGGGCATGAAGAGCTGTTCCATCGACTGCTGGTACATAGCGAGGCGCTGCTTCACCGAGGGGATCGGCTCGAGCTTCTTCCACTTGGTCGGCGAGCCGCGGTCGGGCGCGAGGAAGGGCGAATCCCAGTCAGGGCCTAAGCCGTTGTTGTGCATGAACGGCGCGTGCGCCCAGGCATTGATGAGGGAGATGTTGCGGTAGAAGCCACGGCCGCCCAGGTTGTCCTTGTTCAGGCGCTCTTCCGGGTAATTAAAGACGTCGTCGCCCGCCACGTCGTAGCGCGCGCGCCCCCGGTATGTGTCTGAGCCGTAGCCTTCCCAGAGATGACCTTCCATGTGGTTCGTGTGCAGGGAGCGGCAGCGGAACGTGTCGACGACCTTTTGCGGCACGTTGACGTCGGAGCCGAACCACTCCTGGCGGACGCCGGCCTCGTCGCGCTTGTCGGCGTTGGCGACGAACTTGTTGACGTCGATGTCCCTGACGTTGCCGTTCTCCACGAGTCCGGCGCGGGCTTCTTGTCCCGCCATGTTGGAATGGCACTTGGCGCACTTCTCGCCGAAGACCTGCTTGCCGGCGGCGTACCAGCTGCCGGGCTCGCTGGACTCGTCGACCTTCTTCTGCATGATCTCTTCGACGATCTTGGCGCCGTCGACGCCGCCGCCCTCGACGCCTTCCGGGTCTTTGGCGTCTTTTAGGTCATTCGGGCGGACGTGCAGGAGGAAGTCGAGGATGTCATAGACGCGGTCCTCGAGCGCCGCGTATCCGGGGCAGTCACGGCGGCACTGCTCGATCTCGAAGGGCGTCTGGCGCGAGCCCCGGCCCGAGAAGGACTTCGGATCGTCCAGGTGGTTGGCGAGGCAGGTCTCGGTGCAAGAGAAGATGTTGGCGTAGACCCGCATGATGCCGCCGGAAGCGTCGACGGAGTCTTCGCCGCCCTTCAGGATGTGCGCAATCTGCTCGGTCTTCGTGCCGTAGACGAACTTGCCGGAGACGTCGCGGCGGTAAGTCGAGACGACTTCTTTGAAACGGTCGATCGTGTTCGGAAACTGGTCTTTCAGCTTCGGATCGATGAAGCCGGGGCGGCGGTCCAGGTTGATGATGGCGTTGAACGTGCCGGGGTTGTAAACGTAATCGTTGGTCGCGGCTGACGTGTCGACGACGCCGCGGCGGGAATACATGATGTATTCGTGCTCGAAGCCGCCTTGGGGCGCGCCCGAGGCGTGGATCTCGGTGTCGTGGATAAAGGTGTTGCCGATCGCGTACTGGATGTTCTCCCACTTCGGATTGGCGACGTCCTTCGGCGGACTGGTCGGGGCGAAGCCGACGTGGCAGGAGCCGCAGCTCTGCGACGAGTGGAAGGGCGGCTCGACCGAGCCGTCGTCGATGCGGTTGGTGCCGGCTTTGGCCTTGCCGTAGTTCGGCGCGCCCTTCTTGCCCGACTCGCGCCAGCTGTAGTTTTCCCAGGACGCGACGTCGCCGTTGTTCAGCTTCTTCCACTTCTCGCGGTCGAAGCGGGGGTTCGGAAACTTGCGGAAGCCGACGGCGCCAAGCGAGGTGCCGAGCTCGACGTAGCAGGAGTCGGAGCGCTTGGCCGCCGTGTCGTCACCGCCGACGGTGGTGCGGATGCCGGCCTTGATGCGGTCTTCGAGCTTCGAGAGATGGCAGCCCTTGTCGGCCTTGGTGTAGTCCATGTCCGGATTGCCGACGTATTTCAACAGCTCTTCGTCGCCCGGGCAGAAGTCCATCCCGTACGTGTCTTCCTGGGTGAACTTGACGCTGTCGGGACAGGTGCCGTCGTTGGCTCCGGCCTTCGAGCGCGGGCGGCAGCAGTTGGGGTCGTTGACGAGGCCCCAGTTCTTGAAGCGGTGCTCACGGTCATCCGTGTGAAACACGAGCGCGGTGTCGCCGGGGACGTTCTGGCGCTGCGCTACGGTGTAGGTGTGGTAGCGACTCGACGTGCCGGTCGCAAAGGCCCAAAGCTCCTGGCCGATGCACTGGCGGTACCATTCTTTCTTCTTCGGCGAGCCTTCCGGCTCGCTCGCGTACTTGTCGTATTCGTTCCCCAAGAAGCATTTGCACTTCGAGGCATCGGCCGCACATTCGGGCGACGACATATTCGGCCCGACGTAGGAGTCGTCGTAGGCGTAGGCATCGCCTTCTTTCACCTTCGACGCGCTGTTACGCGGCTTACAGGCCCACGTCACCAGAATCGCGGTGATCAGGACGACGCTGAGGCTTGCCATTTTGGCGAAGGACGACGGCCGCAGGAACACGGGCAGCTCCTTTTCACGAACTCGGATCGATATGTCACGGGATGAGTGGTTATCATTTTCTACACAGGCGGAAGAAAACACAAGGGGATCGGGCGGAATCGCTGACGAGCGCGATCCGGACCCGATCTGGCGGTGTGCACAAAGCCGAAGCCCGGAGCCGACTCAGCGCATGAATTTCTTGATGAGGCTGAGGCGTCCCGCGTACGGCGGATACTTGAGCTTCACGTCGACCAAGGTCGAGGTCTTCACGAGACCCTTGCGGTGCGAGAAGACGTCGAAGCTGTCCTTGCCGTGATAGGCGCCCATGCCGCTCTCCCCCACTCCGCCGAACGGGAGATTGGGGTTGGCAAGATGGATCAAGGCGTTGTTGATGCAACCGCCGCCGAAGGGGAGCTCCTCGACGATGCGGTCCTCGGTGTCTGAGTCGTTGGTGAAGACGTAGCAGGCGAGCGGATTCGGACGCTGCTTGGCGAGCTTCAGCGCGTGCGAGACGTCGTCGACCGTCAAGACGGGCAGGATCGGCCCGAAGATCTCGTCTTCCATCGCCTTGTCGGCCATCGTCGCGTCGTCGAGCACGGTCGGCGCGAGGTAGCGCGTCGCCTTGTCGCTTTCGCCGCCGAAGGCGACCTTCCCCGCCTTCACCATGCCGACCAGACGGTCGAAATGGCGATCGCTGACGATGCGGCCGTAGTCCGGGCTTTTCTGCGGATCCTCGCCGAAGAACTCCTTGATCTGCGCTTTCATCGCCGTCATCAGGTCGGCCTTCACGGCCTTGTCGACGAGCAGGTAATCCGGCGCCACGCAGGTCTGGCCCGCGTTGTAGAACTTGCCCCAGACGATCCGGCGCGCGGCGACTTTCAGGTCGACCTTCTTGTCGACGAAGCACGGCGATTTACCGCCGAGCTCCAAAGTCACCGGCGTCAAATTCTCCGCCGCGGCGCGCATGACGATCTTGCCGACGGGGATCGAGCCGGTGAAGAAGATGTGGTCGAAGCGCTGCTTCAGGAGCTCGGTCGTCTCCGGGATGCCGCCTTCCACGTAGGCGACGTACTCGGGCTTAAACGTCTTCTCGACTAGCTTGGCGATCACGGCGGCCGTGGCCGGCGCGATCTCCGACGCCTTCAGGACGGCGGTGTTGCCGGCGCCGAGCGCGCCGACCAAGGGCGACATCAAAAGTTGGAAGGGATAGTTCCAGGGTCCGATGATCAGCGTCACGCCCTTCGGCTGCGCGTGGATGCGGCTGGAGGACGGCTGATGCAGCAAGGGCGTTGCGACCCGGACGGGACGCGCCCAGTCGGCGACGTGATCGATCGTATGATTGATTTCTTCGTAGGTGAAGCCGACCTCGGAAGTGTAGCCTTCGAAATCGGACTTCCCGAGATCCTTGGCTAGCGCAGCGAGTAGCTCGGGCTCCATCTCCTTCATCGCCTTCTTCAGCGCTTTCAGCTGGGCGATGCGGAAGTCGACCGGGCGCGTCGCGTTCGTCTCGAAGTATTGGCGTTGACGCGAGACGATGGCGGGGATGTCTTGGACGGCCATGGAAAAACCTCATCTAGAGGCTTTTTCAATACCACAAAAACAAATCGGAGGACGGCTTGAAAAGCCGTCCTCCTTGGGACGATGGGATGATCGCTGATGCACTAGTGGGCGAAAGACCTAGGTCTTAGCGCTGACACTGAATGGCCTTGGTCTTGATGATCGCGAGGAAGGCTTGCTCGAGGGAGCTGGAGTCCTTGATCTCGACGATTCCGGAGGAGATCTGCTGGGCGAGGCTCTTCTGGCCGACGCCGCCGAGCAGCGTCTTGATGTAGTTGTCGAAGGAGCCGAGCGCGTTCGAGTACCAGGTGCCGTGACCGCTCGAGCGGCTCGCGTCGTCGATCTGCTTCAGCATCGCGATGTGCTTCGACTGGCGCGCTTCGCGGCTTTCGGCGCCGGTGTAGAACACCGTGATGACGTCGATGCCTTGGGCGCGCAGCGCTTGGGCGGTGGCGGCGACGCCGGCCGGGTCTTGGTCGGTGGGCTCGCCGTCCGTGACGAGCACGGCGACTTTGGCTTTGCCGTCGTCGGCCAAGCCGGCGAATTGCGCTTGCGCGCCTTCGAGGGCGGCGCCGTAAGGCGTGAGACCGAAGGGCTTGCGGGCAAAGGCCATGGCGCTCGCGATTTGGCCGCGGCTCTGGGCCGAGACTTCGATCATGCCGTTGGTCTCTTTGGCGAAGCCGTCGACGTAGTTGGCGCGGGTGGGGAAGGACGTGAGCGCGAGGCTCGAAATCGCCATGGCGTTGCCGGGCTCTTTCGCGGCGACGGCGTTCAGGAGGTCGAAGGCCGCGAGGACGGCTTTTTCACGGTTGGTCTCGCCGCCGCATTCGTAGAGGTCGGCGTTCTGGAACCTGCCGACCTTCGTGGGGCTCGGGCAGTCGGTCGCGGCGTTGGAGTTGGAATTGTCGATCATGAAGGTCAGGTGCGCGCCGATGGAGGTCTCGGTGTCTTCGCAGGGCGGAACCGGATCGATCGGGTTCGAGGGCGTCGTCGGGGTCGAAGGCGTCGAGGGGGTCGAGGGGTTGGCCGGGGTCGAAGGATCGCTCGGCGTCGACGGATTCGACGGGTCGCTCGGGGTCGACGGGTTGGCCGGGATCGATGGATCACTCGGCGTCGACGGGTTGGCAGGGTTGGCAGGGGTCGAAGGATCGCTCGGCGTCGACGGGTTGGCAGGATCGCTCGGCGTCGAAGGATTCGCAGGATTGGCAGGATTCGTCGGCGTCTGCGGCATGGTGCCGTCGGCCGTGGCGTTGAATTCGCAGATCGCGTCGGCGGCAGCGCTGCCCGCGAGCTTGCGGATCTCGACTTTGTAGAGGCCCGCGGCCGGAGCCGAGGCTTGACCGGCGTAGGCGCTGCCCGATTTCGCGAGCAGGGTCTCGGTCTTCATCTCGCCGATGACGACGGTTTGGAAGAGCTCGGTCTCGCCGGCCGTCGAGCTGACGTTGACCGTCGCCGCGCCGCCGACTTTCACGACCGCCGGGGTGATCGTGCAAGAGACGCCGTTGGTGGCGATGATGCTCGTCGGATTTTCCGGCGCCGCAGTCGGGCCCTTTGGGGCGTCGGACTTGGGCTCGGTGCGCGAGCGGTGGGGATTGGTCCCGGCGAACTTGGCTTCGCTGCAGGAAAAGAGAGTGGTCGCGATGACCGATGCAGTCAAAATTCTCAACATCATTTGGATCGTCCTTGGCAACAGCGATTCAGCTTGGGAACTCAGCGGGAGAAGGGAGCAGGCAACGGCGGGAGTGAGAGGCACCCTCGCTCAGACAGTTCTATTACAACTGCCAAGTCGAGTCAATAGAATTTCTATACGATTTTAAATATTCTATCAATATATTGAATTTATTGATATTTTTATTCGCACTGGATGGCTTTCGTGCGGATGATCGCCTGGAACGCGGCTTCGAGTGCCTTGGCGTCTTGGACCTCGACGACGCCGGAGCTGATCGCTTGGGCTAGGCTCTTCTGGCTGCCGTCGCCGAGCAAGGCCTTGACGTAAGCTTCTAAACTCGCAAGTGAATTCGCGTACCAGGGACCCTTGCCGGCGCGGCGGTTGGCGGCGTCTACGTCCCGCAGCATCGCCACGTGCTTGGCTTGGCGGACGGCGCGGGCGTCGGCGCCGGTGTAGAAGACGGTGATGACGTCGATGCCGCGCGCTTTCAAGGCCGCGGCCGTGTCGATGACCGCGAGCGGGTCGCGGTCGGTGGGCTCGCCGTCGGTGACGAGGATGGCGACCTTGGCCTTGCCGTCGTCGGCCAAGCCCTGAAACATGGCGTCCGCGCCGGCGAGACCGGCGCCGTAAGGCGTCAGGCCGTAGGGCTTGCGGCTGAACTGCATCGCGCTTTTGACGGTGTCGCGCGAGGCCGGAAGGACGTCGAGCATGCCTTGCGTCTCTCTCGCCCAGCCGCCGACGTAGTCGGCGGTCGTCGGAAAGGAGGAAATCGCGAGGGTCGAGATCGCGTTGGCGTTCGCAGGCTCCTTCGCGGCGACGGCGAGGAGCGTGTCGAAGGCCGAAAGCACGGCTTTTTCACGGCTCGTCTCGCCGCCGCAGACGTAGAGGTCTGCGCCCTGGAACGTGCCGGTCTTCGTCGGCGACGGGCAGTCCGTCGCGGCGTTCGAGTTGGAGTTGTCGATCATAAAGGCGACGTGCGCCCCGACCAATTGCTGCGTCGGCTCGCATTGCGGCGGCGGGGGCGGCGGCGGCGGCAGCGTGACGCCGCCGTTTTCGGCGACTAAGTCGCAGCTCGCGTCGGCCGCGGCGGCGCCGGCCAAGCGGCGGATCTCGATCTTGTAGATCCCGGCCTCGAGCGCCTCGACGACGTTCTCGCCGCCGCCGGCGGCGACGTAGACGCCACTTTCACCGCGGGAAAGCCGCAACTCGCCCTTGGCGCCGGAGGCGCTGGTGACGGTCTGAAACAGCTCGCGGTCGGTCGCCTCGGCGCGGATGCCGATGGTGGCGCGCTCGCCCAGCTTCAGGCTCGCAGGCGCAGCCGCACAGCTTACGCCGCCGGGCGGAGGCGTCGGGATCTCGGTCTTCGGCTTCGCTCTCGCCGGCGGCGTACCGGTGAACTGGGCCTGGCTGCAAGCGAGCGCGAAGCTCGCGAGCGACACGGCGGAGATAATGGACAGCATGCGTTTCACGGGTTCAACTCCTCATCGGGAACGAGCGCGGGGAGCACTTCGGCGTCGCGGTCCTGGTCGATCCGGGCGCCCATGAGGGAGGCCTTGAGATCGTCCAAGGTGTAGCCTTGCGCGAGCGATGCGAGCGCGCGCAGGGCTTCTTTCTGCGTCGCCGGGCGTTTCAGCACGGAACGGTAGGTTTGATCGACGACTTTACGGACGAAGTCGAGATAGGCACGTTGGGTCTTTTGCGCCTCGTCGAAGAAGCGCGGCGTGTCTTTTTGCTGGGCACGCGCGACGTAAAGGTCGGCGATCTTATAGCAAAGCGTCAGGGCTTGGTCGTCGGGCCGCGCGCCCATCTCGGCGGCGTTGGCTTTCTCCAGCTGCGCGGCCTTCAAATCGCGGTCGCAGGCGTTGCGGAGGTCGTCGTGGAAGCGGCGGTTGCACTCGCCCCAGCTCTGGCCGAGCGTGTGATAGCAGCGGTCGAGCTCGACGCAGGCGCCGGAAAAGCCGACCGCGCCCCACTCGTCCTGGGCGGCGCCGAAGCTCGTCGGCTTGTGCCAGCCTTGGCAGCTCGTGGCGACGCGAGCATAGGGGAACTCCGCCTCGGCGAAGTCCTGGCTGAACGGGATTCCCTTCACGTCGGCCTTGGCTTCGTGCAGCGCGAAGCAAAGGAGACACAGCAAGAGCAGCGTCAGGACGAAGGAATTTTGGAGAAGGAGCTTCAAAAAAGACACTCAACAGGCAAAAGCAACGGACCCACCTTGATTTGTAAGGTAGTTCGTTGCAATTGTCAAAGGTATTATAAGATATTCTATGGAATTCTATGCGGGGGCCTTGGCCGCGGCGGCAAGCCCGCGCCAGAACGAGGTATAAGCGGCGAGCCCGCCGCGCGCGTGCGCTTCGAGCGCCGCGGTCCCGACGACGGCGAAGTCGGCCAGGCCGCGGAGAGCTTTGACGTGCTCGGGAAGCTTCACGCCGAAGCCGAGCGCGAGGCGCGCGGGCGAGCGCTCGCGGATCGAGCGCAGGAAAGGCGCGAGGTTCTGGCCGAAGGCGCTGGCGGCGCCGGTGACGCCGGCTCGCGCGACGGCATAAATCAGATCGGTCGAAAGCGGCGCGCGCCGGCACAAGGCGTCGAGACGCGCGCCGGCGCAGTTCGGCGGAATGAGCGGCACGTTCGCGAACTTCGACGCCGCGCAGGCCTCGTCGAACGCGAAGGCGAGCTCGAACGGCAAATCGGGCAAGATCACGCCGACCGCTCCGGAGGCCTTCGCCTCCGCGGCGAAGCGCTGCCAGCCGCGCTTGTAGACCACGTTGACGTAGGTCATCAGATAAAACTGCACCTTGGGATGCGCTGTCGCGGCTTCCCGCAACAGAAGAAGGCTCGCGGCGTAGTCGACGCCTTGCGCCAAGGCTTGATGATTTGCCGCCAGAAAGGTCGGCCCGTCCGCCATCGGCTCCGAGAACGGTATCTGGATCTCGATTACGGCGACGCCTTCGGCCGCCATCACCGCGATCATCCGACGCACCTCGGCCGAAGACGGATAGTCCGCGATCACGTGGCCCATCAGGCCGACCTTCGGCAGAGGCTCAGCCACCTTGCATCTCCTGGGCTTTTTTCGCGAGAAAACGGCCCCAGGACGCGTCCCCCAGCGCGCCGGCGACGGTGAAGATGTCCTTGTCGCCGCGGCCCGAGAGGTTCACGAGCAAGGTCTTGTCGGGCGAGAGCTTCGGTGCGGCCCGGATCGCGGCGGCGAGCGCGTGCGACGACTCGAGCGCGGGGATGATGCCTTCGTGCTTCATCAGCAGCCGCACCGCCTCGACGACCTCGAGGTCGCTGGCGCGCTCGGCGCGGATCCGGCCCCTTTGCGCCAGGTCGGCGATGATCGGCGAGACGCCGACGTAGTCGAGGCCCGCGGCAACGGAGTGCGTCTCCTGCATCTGGCCGTCGGCGTTCTGGAGAAACAAGGATTCGTAGCCCTGCGCGATGCCGGGCGTCCCACCGCCGCCCGCGAGGCGCGCCGCGTGCTCGCCGACCCCAAAGCCCTTGCCGCCCGCCTCGACGCCGACGAGCTCGACATCGTTTTGCGCCAAAAACCCCTGAAAAATGCCGATGGCGTTGGAGCCGCCGCCGACGCAGGCGTACACGGCAGAAGGCTTCACGCCGTCGGCCGCCAGCTGCGCCGCCGCTTCCAGGCCGACGACGCTCTGGAACCAAGCGACCATCGCCGGAAAAGGATGCGGACCGCAGACGGTGCCGAGCACGTAATGCGTATCCTGGACGTTGGTCGCCCAGTCGCGCAGCGCCGCGTTGATCGCGTCTTTGAGCGTGCGCGCGCCGTCTTCCACGGCGACGACTTTCGCGCCCATGCGCTCCATCCAAAAAACGTTCGGGCGCTGCCGCTCGACGTCCTCGGCGCCCATGTAGATCGTGGCGTCGAAGCCGTAACGCGCCGCCATCGTCGCGGTGGCGACGCCGTGCTGGCCGGCGCCGGTCTCCGCGATCAGGCGCGGCTTCTTCAGAAAGCGCCGCGTCAGGATGCCCTGGCCGATGACGTTGTTGATCTTGTGCGCGCCGGTCTGCCCCAGATCCTCGCGCTTCAGCAGGATCCTGGCGCCGCCCAGCATCTTCGACAGGTTCGGGAGCGCCGTGATCGGCGTCGGCCGGCCGCTGAAGGTCGCCAGCTCCTGGATGTACTCGCGCCAGAACGCCGGATCACCGCGCGCCGTGTCGAACGCCTGCACCAGCTCGAGCAGGTTCGGGACCAGGATCTCGGGCACGTAAGCGCCGCCGTACGCGCCGAAGTAGCCGCGCGCGTCCGGGAGGAGCGGCGCGGCCGGCGGCGCGAGCGGCAGGATGCTCACGGCACGGCCGGCTTCGACGGTTGGCCCGTGGAAGGCTTCAGGCCCGTGTCCTCGGGAAAGCTCGAGTTGAACGAGAAGCTGTTCACCGTGCCGTCCTCGTTCCAATAGAGCTTCAGCTCCTTCTGCAGGCTCTTGCCGATGAGCTTGTAGCGATAGTAGCCGTAGGTCCAAGTCGACTTGCCGCTGGCATTGCCGGTCGAGTAAGGCTCGCCCAGAAGCATCTGGACGTCCTTCTTTTGGGTCTGGCTCTCTTTGATCCAGGTGACGTCGGAGCGGAAGTCGCTGCCGTTGGTGACGCAGCCGGTCAGAGCGGCGGTCGAGAGGCCGATAACGAGGGCGGATCGAATGAGGCGTTGCATGCGGGAAAGAGCTCCGTTCAGTTGAAGGCCGAGAAGGTCGCCCCGGCGTCGCAGAGGGCCGTGCCGTCGCGCTCGGCGTCGACCTTGACCTCGAGATAAAGGACCTCGCGGTCGACAAAGCCTTCGGCCAGGACGTTGTAGGTGATACCGTCGCGCTCCAAGGATTTTTCGTAGTAAAGGTCGTTCGAGCCGCCGAGGAGCCCGACGAACACCACGCCGTCGAAGAAGCCTTCGCCTTCGCTTTCGGCAAGGTCGAGCCGCAAGACCGAGGTGCGCCAGGACGGGCCCGCGAGCGCGTGCTTCGCGTGATAGTCGACGGCGGAGAAGAGCTCGGCGCAAGCAGGCTCACTGGAGCGGCGGACGTCGCTGAACTGGCCGTCGAACTCCCAATCGCCGGATGGCGACACGGGCGCGAGCGCGGTGAAAGCGGCGAGGGCTAAAGACGAGAGCATCGGGGCCTCCTGCCATGTCGTTTCCAGTCCAGACGAGACTTTTGTACCATAATCGAGCCGAGTCCCAAACGCCGAGGTGATCATGCTCCCGCGCTTCCTTGCCGCCGCGCTCTTCATTGCCGCAACGCCGGCCACAGCGCAGGCTCCAGCGATTCCCGACGCGCTCCGGCCGTGGACCGAGTGGGTGATGCGCGGGCAGGAGACGCGCGCTTGCCCTTTTCGTCAGGACGACGAAGGCCAAAGGCGCTGCCTCTTTCCCGGGACCTTAACGCTCGACGTCGACGCGAGCGGCGGCTCTTTCAGCCTCGCGGCGCAGGCCTATGCGAAGATGGCGGCGATCCTTCCCGGCGACGCGGAGCGCTGGCCGCAGGAAGTCACCGCCGGCGGGAAACCGGCGCTCGTGCAAACGCAGAATGGGCTGCCGGTCGTCGCGCTCGCGCCCGGCGCGCACGTCGTCACGGGCAAGTTCCTCTGGAGTCGCCTGCCGGAGGCGATCCACGTGCCGCGCGACACCGGCCTCGTCGAGCTGACCATCGCGGGGAAACGCGTGCCGTTTCCCGCCGTCGACGGTGAAGGCCGCATCTTCCTCGCGGGCGAGACGAAGTCGGACGCCGACGCGCAGACGGACAGCCTGGCGCTCGAGGTGTTCCGTCACGTCCAGGACGACATCCCATTGCAGCTGACGACGCGCATCGAGCTGAAGATCGCCGGCAGGAACCGCGAGATCGTCCTCGGCCCGATTCACGGCGCCGAGTTTACCCCCGTCCGGCTCGACGCCGACCTGCCGACCGCGCTGCAGCCGGATGGCAGGCTCAAAATCCAAGCCCGGCCGGGGTCTTATGCGATCACTTTGGTGGCGCGGCACGCCGGCCCGGTCGAGTCCTTGAAGCGTCCCGAGGTGCCAGAGCCGTGGACGGACGAAGAGATCTGGGTCTTCGCCGCGGCGAGCGCCTTGCGCCTCGTCACGCCGAGCGGCGCCGCCTCGATCGATCCGCAGCAGTCGAGCCTGCCGACGGACTGGAAGCGGCTTCCGGCCTTCCTCATGGCAAAGGATGCGATCCTCGAGCTGACGACGCGCAAGCGCGGCGACCCAGATCCGGCGCCCGATCAGCTCGGCCTGACGCGGGACGTCTGGCTCGACTTCGACGGCGGCGGCTACACCTTCCGCGACCGCATCAAGGGTAAGGTGAGCCGCAGCTGGCGCCTCTCCGTGGCGAAGCCGGCGGAGCTCGGCCGCGCGGCAATCCAAGGGCGCGATCAACTCCTGACGAAGCTCGCGAGCGATGGCGGCGACGCCACGGGGCTGGAGGTGCGGCTCGGCAATCTGGCGCTCGAGGCCGACCTGCGCGTCGACGGTCGCACGTCCGAGCTGCCGGCGACCGCGTGGCGGGCGGATTTCCAGTCGGTCGCGGCGAGCCTCCACTTGCCGCCGGGCTACCGTCTCCTGGCCGCGTTCGGGGTCGACCAGACCTCCGGCACGTGGCTGAAGCGCTGGGACCTGCTCAATATCTTCATCGTCCTCCTCGTGTCGCTCGCCCTCGGCAAGCTCCTCGGTTGGCGCACCGCGACTCTGGCGCTCGTGACCCTGATCCTGGTGATCCCGGAGGCGAACGCGCCGCGCTACTTGTGGCTCGCGTTCGTACCCGCCCTGGCGTTGAAGCGCTACCTGCCGGCGGGAAAGCTGCGCACGGCCACCGTCGGCGTGCACGCGACGATCGGCGTCCTTCTCGCGCTCGTCATCTTCGCTTTCGCCGTCGAGCAGATCCGCGAGGCGATGTTTCCGAGCCTCGAGTATCCGTGGCGGAAGCTCGAGGCGCCGGTCGCCGACGGCGCCATGCCGACCGGGGCGCTCGACGACGAGATGCCGGTCGCCCTGGAGGCGCCCATGGAGCAGAACGCGGAAGAAGCGGAGTCTGGCGCCCCGTCCGAACCTGCCGCCCCCCCGGCCGGGGGGCCCAGCCTCGGCCTCTCTCCGAACAGCGATGCGCCCAGTAGTTTCGGCTCGGGCGGCGGCGGCTTCTCCAAAAAGGGCTCCAAGCCCGAGCAGCAAAGGATGCTGAACCGCCAGTTCGCCTACGTCGACCCGAACGCGACGGTGCAGACGGGACCGGGGCTTCCCGCCTGGAGCTGGAACCGCTTTCAGCTCGCTTGGAACGGCCCCGTCCGGCAAGACCAGACTTTCCGCCTCGTGGTCCTGCCGCCATGGGCGAACAAGGTCTTCGCGTTCCTACGCGTCGGGCTCTCGTTTCTCCTGCTGATCCTCGTCCTCGGCGTCGACCCGCGGCAGTTCGGCAAGTGGGCCGGACGCCTCGGCACGGCCGCGGTCGCCCTAGCGCTTCTCGCCTTCGGCACGGCCAGCGGCACGCGACCAGCGCTCGCGCAGACGACGCCCGTCGCATTCCCCCCCGATTCGCTGTTGAACGAGCTGCGCGACCGGCTGATTCAACGTCCTGATTGCATGCCCCAGTGCGCGACCCTCGCGCGACTCTCGATCGAGGCCTCAGGCGATAGCGTCACGATGCTGATCGAAGCCCACATGGCGACCGGCGCTGCGATTCCCTTGCCCGGTAATACGGCCTACTGGCTGCCCGCCTCCGTCCAGGTCGACGGCCAGGCGGCGAAGGAGATGCGCCGCGAAGACGACGGCTCGCTGTGGCTAGCGCTCACGGCCGGCGTCCATCGCGTCGAGCTGAAAGGCGCCCTGCCGGAGCGCGAAACGGTCGAGATCCCCCTCCCCTTGCGCCCGCGACACGTGAGCTTCAAAGGCAACGGCTGGCGCGCTGACGGCGTGCACGAGGATGGCGCAGCTGATGCGACCCTCATGCTCATCCGCGAGCGGGAAAAGACCGCGACCGGCGCCAAGGCGCCGGCGAAGGACGCGGGCTTGCCGCCGTTCCTGCGCGTCGAGCGGCAGCTCACCCTAGGCCTCGATTGGTCGGTGACGACGACCGTGCACCGCCTCGGCGGCGACGGCGCGGCCCTCATGCGCATCCCCCTCCTGTCGACCGAGCGGGTCACGACGCCGGGCGTGCGGGTCGAAGGCGGCGCCGTGCTCGTCAACCTCGGGCCGCGGGAAAACTCCTTCACCTGGACCGGCGCCCTGGACATCAGCGAGAAGGTCGCGCTGAAAGCTCCCGACACCTTGGCCTGGACCGAGTGGTGGAAGGTCGACCTGGCGCCGACCTGGCACCTCGAGACGAAGGGCATCCCAGTCATCCATCGCGTCGACGCGCAAGGCGAGCTCTTGCCCGAGTGGCGCCCCTGGCCGGGCGAGACCGTCGAGCTGGCAATCTCGCGGCCCGAGGCGCTCGTCGGCCGCAGCCTGACGATGGATCGTGCCTACCTCGACGTCAAACCGGGGCTGCGCTCCTCCGAGGTGACGCTGAGCGTCTCCTTGCGCTCGAGCCGCGGGGGCGAGCACAAGATCGCGCTGCCGGCCGACGTCGAGCTGCAGACGGTCGTGATCAACGGGACGACGCAGCCGATTCGACTGGAGGCCGGCGCCGTCACCTTGCCGCTCCTTCCCGGCGCGCAATCGGCGCGCATCAGCTGGCGCGACGTCAACGGCATGCGGCCCCTATACCGCACGACGGCGCTCGACCTCGGCCTGCCGGGGGTGAACGCGACGGTGCGCGTCGAGGTCCCTGCCGAGCGCTGGCTTCTCTTCCTCGGTGGACAAGGCTCCGGGCCCGCGGTGCTTTTCTGGAGCCAGCTTCTCGTGATCGCGCTCGCGGCCTTCGCCCTCGGGAAGATCCCGCTCACGCCGATTCGCTCTTGGCAGTGGTTCTTGCTCGGCGTCGGGCTCACGCAGTCGTCGTTGGAGGGCGCGGGCGTCGTCATCGGGCTGTTCCTGGCGCTCGGACTGCGGCGGGCGCATGCACAGCGCGTTACCAATCCCGGTCTTTACAACGTGATCCAGCTAGCGCTCATCGCCTGGACTTTGGCCGCGGTCGGCGTCGTTTTCGCCTCGCTGCAGCAGGGATTCTTCGGCAGGCCCGACATGCAGATCGCCGGCAACGCCTCGAACGGCCACGAGCTCCTGTGGTTCCAAGACCGCACGGCAGGCCCCCTGCCTTCGGCCTGGATCGTGTCCGTGCCGCTGCTGGTCTATCAGCTGGCGATGCTGGCTTGGGCCCTGTGGTTCGCGTTCGCGGCCGTGCGCTGGTCCCGCTGGGTGGCGGATTGCGCCACGGCGGGCGGCTTCTGGCGCAAGTATCCGCCCCGAGCGCCCACGAAGATCGTCTTCCCCAACGCGCCGGGCGGCGCGGCGTCTCCGGCAGCTGGCACCGAGCCTAGTCTTTCTGCCAAAGATCCTCTTTCTTCATCTCCGACAGATCACAAACCTTCGCCTTAAAGGTGCCGTTGACGAAGTTGGCCGGGTTGAGCTGCGCCATCAGCTGACCCTTCACCTCGTTCTCGCTGGACGAGGTGATCTTGATCTTGCCGGTGAGCGCCGAGACGACGAAGGGCTCGCGGTTCTTCAGCGTGTGAAACTGGAGCGTGCGCGAGCCGCCTCGCTTTAGCTTCACGGGCGTCTTCGTCGGCTTCTTCGGCGCTGCGACCATCACGACGCGGTAATCCTTAGCGCTCTCGTCGGACTTGGGACAAGCTTCGGCCGGCTTCTCCGTGAGAAAAACGAACACATAGTCGTCATCCTCCGGCGTGTCGATCGTCGGGTCGACGTAGGCGTACTTGTAAGCCCACTCTTTGTTTTTCACCTTGCCGGCGAGGCCGCGTGGCAGGAAGTCCTTCGCCTCGTAGCCTTTGTCGGACGTCGTGCAGTGGGTCGCGGCCGCGCCGAGCAGGGCGCAGGACAACATGCTGAAAATTGTGCGAAAAACCATGAAAACCATGGAATATTAAAGGTTATTTTAAGGTTCTATGGAAACGGCAGTGATCTAGTGCTATTGTACCATCGTGGGCGCTTCCGCCCCAGCCTTCCGCTCCCGCTGTCTGTTGCTCCCCCTCCCCGCCGTCTCGAAGGTACCCCGCCATGAGTTCACTCGCCCCGCCCCGCTCCGTCACGATCAAGCTCACTGACAATCAGTATCGTTGGCTCATGAACGCCTCCCGCTTTCTGGAGGGTGAGACTGGGTGCGACGTCACGCCGAGCTCTCTCATCCTACACTTGGTCGAGTACGGCCTTCCCGGTTTCGAGGCCGAGCTCACCAAGATCCGCGCCCGCGGCAACGCCGAGGCGAAGCGCTTCTCGGAGCTTCAGATCGCGCTCTAAAAGAAGGGGCTCCTCGGAAAACCGAGGAGCCCTTTTCGTTGCACGTGTAGGAGAAAGTAGCTCGAGCGCTCAGGCGCTCGCGCTGTGGACGGCCTCGGGCGCACGGGTCGCCGCCGGGCGGGACTCGGGAGCCGGACGCTCGCCGCTGCGCAGGATGTCCTGCAGCTGGAAGCCGATGAGTGATTTGGGCACCCAAAAGAGAGCCGCCAGCTCGCTGACGACGTTCTTGCGGGAGTCGAGCTTCGCCATCTCGCTGAGGAGCATCGACTTCGGAACGAGCAAGCTCGCGACGAAAACGGTCTCTTCGAATTCGAGCATGGCCGGCTCGGGCTTTCCGAGCTCGGGGAAACGCTCGCGCTCGCCTTGGAAGACGATGCGCGCGAGGTCCTTGACCATACCCATGCGGGTCTGCGGCTTCAGGTCGCCTTTGCGGTACTGGATGCAGTACTGCCCCGGCTTGACGCGCAGGATGCGGGACAGCTTGTCCATCATCTCTGTCGGTTGCGTCAAGACGAAGGCGAAGAAGCGGAGCACTTCGGGCACGTAGAGCGGCGGAGTCGTGAACTCACACTGCTCATGGAGCGCCTTGGCGAACTCCTCGACCTTCTTGCGGGTGTCCGCCAGCTTCGTCCCGCCCGATTCGACGGCTTTCGCCACGAGCGTTTTGAAGTTGTTGGACTCCTGCCATTCGTAGAACGCCTCGTCCAGCCCGACGGCGCCCGAGGCGACGTCGTGGACCAAGGTCGTCTCGACCTGCAGGGCCTCTGCGAGCTTCGCCAGCGCAAACACGGAACGGACGTTTTTCTCGCCACGCTTCCAGTGACTGCAATCCGACGGATTGAAGCTCAGGATGGAGCCGACCTCTTGGTCGTGCACCTTCCCACCCTTCTGCGCCATCAAGACCTTTTGGCAGAACTTGAACAGCTGCACGGAATTGGGAAACTTGACGGCTCCCGAGCGTTTCATCGCCCCTCCTCGAACGTCGCGGCAAGACTGAGGCTTCGAACAAATTGTAATGCGTATGGATTGATAAAATAATACCCAGTGGCAAATCTACGTGTCAAGGAACGCCCCCCGATTGCATGCCGCGCGCCGCGAGACTCCCCCCTAGGGTACGGCCCGCGACCAGGCGAAAAACCAGCCAATAGGCGGCGAACAACGCGTAAGTGCCAAGCAGCAATTGCTCGGGCCGAAAGGTCGCGAGCCAGGTCAAGGGCGGGAGCGCCAACCAGTCCGTGAGACGTTTCGGCGGCACGCCGCCCTTCACCGCCGCGAGCACCGTGGCGAGCCCGAAGACGACGGTGAGCGAGAAGGCCACGAAGCTGAGATCCAAGCCGAAAGCGAGGATTTTGCGCTCGAGCGGCAGGCGTCTTTTCGCCTTTTCGCGCGCCTTGGCCGAAGCTGCGGTCTGCGCGGCGCGAACGGCTTGCCCGTCGTGAGCGGCGAAAGCGCCGCCGTTCGCTTCGTTCACGAGGCTCTGCTGATGCCGCTGCTGCGCTAGCGCATCTGCTTGGGCTGTCGCCTGCGCTGCTGCGTGCTGCTTCGCTTGCGCCTTGAAGGCCTTCTTCTGATCTCGAGTGAGCTTCCTAGGTGCCTTCTGCGGGCGCGGGGCGGCCGCCCCGGCGGCGTAAGCGGCCGGAGAGACGCCGGTGGCGCCCTGCACTCCCTGACGCAGCACAGGCGCCGTGGGAGCCACCCGCGGCATGCCGGCGGCACAGGCGCCGGACTTCCCGAGGGTCTCCCTCTGCGGCTCGGGCTTTTTCGTCGGACCGAGCCCGATGCCGGCCGAAAGGGCGGTGAAGCCGCCGAGCTCAAGGTTGTCGGCGAACTGGCGCAGGTCGTGGTCGAAGCGGCGCGTCGCCGCGCTCCGGCCCGGGGCTGGAGGGGTTTCTTGATTCGACACGGGAGGTTCTCCCTGCCGCGAGCGCGGCGGTGCGTAAGCGTGGTGGGTCTGGGAAGATTTTACCACGCTCGGACCGCGTCGGGACCGGGAGCCCTATAGGCGCCGCTTCAAGGAGCTCGTGCCCGTCGCATCCAAAATGTCGTAGCCGCGGTCCAGGATCGCCTTGCGGAGCCGGTCCGCCTCGGCCCAGTCCTTGGCGGCGCGCGCCGCATTCCGGTCGTCCAGCATCTTCAAGAGCTCGACTGGGACCGTCTCCGCGACGAGCTGCGCGTTGAAGAGGTCGAGCCCGAGGACGGAGTCCATCGTGTTCAGCAGGCGCAGCTTCTCCGGCGCGCCGATCTCTGTGTCCTCGAGGACGCCGAACAAGGTCGCGAGCGCCTGCGGCGTGTTGAGGTCGTTGGCCATCGACGCGTCGAAAGCCGCCTTCGCCGTCTGGCCTTTCGCAGAGAGCGGACCGACGACCGAAGCGTTGCCGGCCTCCTTCTTGATCCGCGTCGCCGCCTGCGTCAGGCGCTCGTAGGCCTTCACGGCGCCGACCAAGGTGTCGTAGCTGAATTTGAGCTGCTTCCGATAGTGGCTCTGGAGCACGAGGACGCGGTAGCCCAAGGGCGCAAGACCGTTCTCCTCCAAGGTGTCTACGGTGAGGACGTTGCCGAGCGACTTCGACATCTTCTCGCCCTCTTCGATCACCAGGAACTCGCCGTGCATCCAGTACTTCACAAAGGGCTTCTTGCCCGTGGCGCACTCGGTCTGCGCTACTTCGTTCGTGTGATGGATGGGGATGTGGTCGACGCCGCCCGTGTGGATGTCGAACTGCTCGCCGAGGAACTTCACCGACATCGCTGAGCACTCGATGTGCCAGCCGGGGAAGCCGGTACCCCATGGCGATGGCCATTCCATCTGCCGCTGTTCTTTCGGATCGGAGAACTTCCACAACGCGAAGTCCGTCTTCGAGCGCTTCTCACCGAGGTCGACGCGCTCGCCGCCCTTCAGGCCGTCGATGTCGAGCCGGCCGAGCTTGGGGTAGTCGGGGAACTTCTGGGTGTCGAAGTAGACGCCGTCGCTCGTCTTGTAGGTGTAGCCCTTTTTCTCGAGGGCTAAGACCATGGCGATCTGCTCTTGGATGTAGTCCGTCGCCTTGCACACGACGTCGGGCCGCTGGATGTTCAGCTTCTGCGCGTGGCGGAAGAAGGCCTCGGTGTACTTGTCCGCGACCTTCCAGGCGTCGATGCCTTCCTTTTTTGCGGAGGCCTCGAGCTTGTCGTCACCGTCGTCGGAGTCGTTGGTCAAGTGGCCGACGTCCGTGATGTTCATCACGTGATTGAGCTTGTAGCCGAAGTACTTCAAGGACCGACGCAGGGTGTCGGCGAAGATGTAGCTCCGCATATTGCCGATGTGCGCGTACGAGTAAACGGTCGGACCGCACGTATAGAGTCCGACCTGACCAGGAACGTACGGGACGAATTCCTCGACCTGACGGGTCAAGGTATTGAAGAGCTGGATCTTTTCGGCCATGGGCGGGGCGCTCCGGAGGGGGTCACGGGTCCCATCCTAATTTATCGCCCGGAGCTTTGCACCTGCTCGAAAAGCTTCATGGCTGCTTGTCTCTTGGCCTTCGAGCCCTCGGCGCCGTCCGCGTCGTCGTCCTCTCTCTTGCCGTCACGGATGACGTTCTTCATGGTCTTGATGGCGGCCTCGAAGTCCTCGGCGCGCAGCTTCAGCAGCTTCTCGCGCAGATGCAGAACCTCGGACGAGCGGCGCGTCCACCCGGCGCAGTCGAAGCGGTCGCGCTCGACCGAATCGAAATAGAAGGTGACGTCGGCCAGCTTCACGCCCGGCTTCGTCTCTTTCTTCTTGGTGTCTTTGGTGACGGCCATGGTTTCCGTGTCGGCGAAAAGCGACCAAACTTTAGTCGGTCGCGGCTTGGAGCGGCCCCGGGAAAGGTGGTAAACATCCATCATGTCGCAAGCCTCGCCGCTCCTGATCCATGATGCCGCCGAGCTCGTCACTTGGGCGCCGTTGGTGCGCGAGGGGCGGCGCACGCGGTTGACGGCTGCCGATTTGGGGCGGGTCGTCGGGCCGGCCTGGATCGCCATGAAAGACGGGAAGATCGAGGCAGTCGGCTCGGGCGCGCCGCCGTCCGCCTATACTCTGTACAAGAAGATGGACGCTCGCGGCGCCCTGGTGATGCCCGGCCTCGTCGACTCGCACACGCACCCCATCTTCGCGGGCACGCGGGCCCCGGAGTTCGCCCGGCGCCTCTCTGGTGCGACTTATCAGGAGATCGCCGCGAGCGGCGGCGGCATCCGCTCGACGATGCGGGCCACGCGCGAAGCTACCGACGATGAGCTCCTCGCGCTCACTAGCGCCCGCTTCCAGCGGATGCTGCGCCTCGGCGTCACGACCATCGAGGCGAAATCCGGCTACGGCCTTTCGGTTAAAGAGGAGCTTCGGCTCCTGCGCGTCCTGAACCGGGCCGCCGCAAAGACGGCGCAAACGGTGTCGATCACCTGCCTCGCGCTGCACGCCGCCTCCCCGGAGTTTAAGACCCTGCGCGACTATGCGAACGCTTGCGCGACCGAGCTCTTGCCCGAGGTCGCGCGCGAGAAGCTCGCCTTCTCTGTCGATGCATTCATCGATGCCGGCTATTTCACCGTCGACGACTGCGAGCGCTACGTCGCGAAAGCCCGCGAATTGGGCCTCGCCGTGCGGGTCCACGCCGACGAGTTCAGCGACGCCGGCGCGGCCCAGGCCGCGGCGCGCTGGGGCGCGGTGAGCGCCGATCATCTGCAGTTCGCGCCGCCGGAGGCCATCGACGGGATGGCGAAAGCGAACGTCGTCGCGGTCGTCCTCCCCGGCACCTCGCTCTACACCAAGATCCCGTTCACCAACGCGCGCGCCATCGCCGACCGCGGCTGCGCGGTCGCGGTGGCGACGGACTTCAATCCCGGCTCGTGCCGGATCGACAACCTCGCGCTCGTCGCGACGGTGGCGGCGGTGCAGGGCGGGCTGAGGCCGGTGGAAGCCATGGCGGGCGTGACGTACGTGGCGGCCGCCGCCCTCGGCCTCGAGGGCCGCAAGGGCGCCCTGGTCGCCGGCTACGACGCCGACGTCCTCGTCACAGGCGTCTCCGACGTGGACGAATGGCTGGCCGATTTCGGCGCGACGGCGCCGCGCGCGGTCGTGGCAAGAGGAGCGCTCGTCTGATGCTTTATGCGCCGGAACGTCACGTCCCGTTGCAGTCGATCCCCTGGGTCCGCGACGAAGCGCTCCGCGAGATCGCCGCCATCGTCAAAGACACCGAGGCCGCGCTCACGACGCATGCGTGGTGGCCCCTGCATCCGCGTGACGAGGACGAGCGCCCCTCGCCGCCGCCAAAGACGCTCTACATGGGCGCGACGGGCGTTATGTGGGCCATGGAGTTTCTGGCGCAGAAGGGCGTCGCGAAACTCTCCCGCAGCTACGAGAGCCTCTGGCTGAAGGCGTGCGACGACTACTTCAGCGTTCCAGATACCGGCGACGTCGTGCCGTCCTGGTTTCTCGGCTCGAGCTTTCCTCTACTCCTCTGCATGCTGCGCGGTCCGAAATCCGCGCGACCGGCGGCGGCCGAGATGCTCTACGCCTCAGTCTCCGAGAACATCGAGAATCCGACCTGGGAGATTCTCTGGGGCTCGCCGGGGACGATGCTCGCGGCGCTGTACGCCTACGAGGCGACGAAAGAGCAACGCTGGCTCGACCTCTACAAGCGGAACGCGGAGCGGCTCATCCAGGAATGGCGCTTCGACGAGACGCTCGACTGCGACATGTGGGTGCAGGACCTCTACGGCAACAAGGGCGAGCTCTACGGCGCCGGCCACGGGTTTTCCGGCAACGCCTTCGCGCTTTTGCGCGGGAAGCCGAGCCCGCGCGTCGTGCAGCAGATCATCGCGACGACAAAGAAGATCGCGGTACGCGAAAGCGGCCGAGCCAACTGGCCGGCGACGCGCAGGCGCCCGAACCCGACGCTGACCCAGTGGTGCCACGGCGCGCCCGGCATCTTGATGAACCTCGTGCCGCACATCCCCGTCGGGCGCGACGCCGAGCTCGACGCGCTTTTTCTCGAGGCGGGTGAGCTCGTCTGGGACGCCGGTCCGTTGCGGAAAGGCGCGTCTTTCTGTCACGGCACCGACGGCAACGGTATGGCATTGCTCACGCTGTTCAAGCGCACGGGCGAGCAGAGATGGCTCGACCGCGCGCGGGCTTTCGCCATGCACGCGGTCGCGCAGTCGCGACAAAATCTCGCGGCCGTCGGGTTCCGTCGGTATTCGCTGTGGACCGGCGACCTGGGGCTCGCCGTCTATCTCCACGCCTGTCTCGAGGGAAAGCCGCACATGCCGGCCTTGGACTTCGTCTAGACCTTAGCGGAAACGGACTTCCGAGATCGTGTACTCGACGGTGCCTTTCGGCGCCCGGACCTCGATTAGGTCGCCCTCGCGCTTGCCCATGAGGGCGCGCGCGATGGGGGAGCTGAGCGAGACCATGCCTCTTTCGAGGTCGGCCTCGAGGTCTCCGACGATGCGGTACGTCTTCGCGTCGCCCGTCTCCTCCTCGGCGACCGTGACCCAGGCGCCGAAGCGCACTTGGGTGTGGTCGGCGGATTCGCTCGGGTCGATCACCTGCGCGCGCGAGGTCTTATCCTCGAGCTCGTTGATGCGGCCTTCGATGAAGCCTTGCTTCTCTTTCGCGGCGGAGTACTCGGCGTTCTCGGAGAGGTCGCCGTGGGCACGGGCCTCGGCGATCTCGCGGATGACTTTCGGACGCTCGAACTGCTTCAGATGCTCCAGCTCGGTCTTCAGCTTCTCGAGGCCTTCCTTCGTGAAAGGCACCATTTCCGTCGCCATCGGGATCTCGATCTCAGAGGTTTTGCGTCACAGAAAAAGCAAAGGTGGAGGACGAAGCTTTGACGTCCTGCACGTTGTGATCGCCGAGTTTTTGCGAAAGGCCTTTACCCTGTTGCAGGACCAAGCCCGCGGACAACTGGGTGTTCGGCTGCACATACGCAATAAACAGCGTTTCCCCCAAGTAGTCAATATGATCGGGCTGGCCGCAGAACTTCTTGCGGAAGGTCGGATCGGCGCAGGTTTTGGTCGCAACCGCCTTGTTGTAATCGCCTTTTTCGACTTTCGGCCGGGCGTCGTTGTTGGTGAAGACGCCGGCGCGGAGGGGGAAGGCCGGCATGATGTACCACTCGATTCCCAAGGCGAGGTTGGTGACGGCCTCCTTCTCGTACTTGGCGTTCGGGCCGAAGGACTCGATGCCGTTCTTGTCTTTAAGGACCGGAGCATCCTTCACGGCGGTGACGTACTGAACGTCGAAGTCGACGAGGAAAGTGGGGCTCGCGAACCACGCCAGACCCAAGCGGACCTCGGCCGGCATGGAGCCGATCGGCTTGTCGGATTTTACCGAGGTGTAGTTCTTCGCGAGCTTGCCGATGCCGCTGCCGGAGTCGACGCCGATCTTCTGGTCGTTCGTGAAGGAAGTTGAGATCGTCTCGCTGTCGACCTCGAGATTTTGCGAAGCGACGATGCCCTTCTTCACGGTGAGGCCGAGCGCGATGTTGGCGGGCAGGGCGGCCTGCACGCCGAAGACCGGCTGGACGCCGTAAACGAGCAGATGCTCGCGGACGTTCGACATGCGGTAACGCCACAGCGGCGTCCCGTCCGTGTTGGTGCCGATCGTCTGCACGACGTTCTGGAACTCTTGCACGAGCTCGTCGGAATTGTAGTAGGTCAGGCCGGCGCCCCAGGCCACGTTCGAGCCGATGCGCTTGCCGACGACGCCGCCGGCGTAAGAGGTCGACGCGCGCGCGTTCGAGGTCCGGTGGTAGCGCTCGATCTGGACGTTGTTGCAGACCTTGTTCTCGATCAGGTCGTCCTGGTCCTTCAGGTCCGAGTCTGTCGTGTAGACGCCGAAGGCGAAGACCAGGCCCTCGACGAAGCGGTCGAGCTTCTGAAGACCGCCGAAGAAAGGCGCGACGGAGCCCGAGCTCTTCTCCTGGAAGTCGTCGCCGCAGAGCGTCTTCTCGTAGACGGACTTTTTCGAATAGAAGGCGTTCGCCGATCCGGAGATGTCGTTCGACAGCGCGAAAGCGACGCCGGCCGGATTGTAATAGACGCCCGAGGCATCGTCGGCGACGCCGGTGAAGGCGCCGCCCATGCCGACCGCGCGCGTACCGACCGTCAAGTTGTTGTAGTGGAACTGGTCGGCCCGTGCCGACTCGCTCGCGAGGGTCGCCGCCACCATGCCAACGCCAAAAATCCGACTCAGCTTCAAGGCCGACTTCATCGCATACCTCAGTCTTTTTCAGCTTTGGGGAAGGTCTTCTTCAAACGCTCGAAGCGGTCCTCGCCGGAGGCGCCGACGATGTCCTCCGCCTTCAAAGTCTTCAGGAGCTTCTCGATCTTTTTGATGCGATTCTCCGGCGACGGATGCGTCTTGCCGAGGTTTTTCACTTTCGTATCTTTGGCGTCGTTGACGCGGCGCAGGTAGCCCATCATCGCCTTCGGCTCGTAGCCGGCGCGGATCGCGTACTTCACGCCTTCGTAGTCGGCTTCGTACTCGAGCTCCTTGTCGATGCCCTTTTCGGTGATCAAGGTCATGCCCGCGGCCGCGGCCTTCAGGACGTTGAGGGACGCGCCGCTCGAGCCGGCAAGGTAGCGCGCGAGGACGGCGCCGGTCTGCGAGGCCTCGCCTTTCGGCCGCTCGCGCACGCGCAGAGCTTGGTCGATTTTCTTGTCGCCCTCGCCGGCGGTCTTCTCCATCTCCTTCTCTTTCATGTCGCGCAGCGTATTGAACATGTGCTTCTTGCCGACGTGCGCGACCTCGTGGCCCAAGATCGCGGCGAGCTCGGCCTCGTTCTTCGCGGCGCGCAGAGCGCCGATCGTGATCAACACGTAGCCGCCGGGGCAGGCGAAGGCGTTGATCGACTCGTGCTTCAGGATCGCGAACATGTACTTTCGCTCGGGATAATCGCCGTAACTCGCGACGTAGTTCCCGACCTGGTTGACGTAGCCGATGAGCTTCTCGTCGTCGACGATGCCGTAGTAGCCGAGGAGCCGCCCGGCCATGTTGCGGCCGATCTCGACCTCGGCGCGGTACTCGTCCAGCTGCTTCGTCTCGGCCGCCGACAGCTTGGATCCGGACGACTTAGAGGTGACGTCCTTCGGCGTCATGCAAGCCAGGACGGTCACAGATAGTGCGGCCGCGCATAGGAAGATCCGCATGGCGTTCCTCAACGAATCGGGATTTGTTCTAACACTGTAGCGGATATGACCGAAAAAGAAAGAGGCCCGGCATCTGCCGGGCCTCGAGCTGCGTCTTGTGCGCGAAAAGTTCACATGCCGGATTTTTGCGCGATCTCCTCGAAGATCTGCTCGCCGAGCTCTTCGACTTTCTTTTTACCGGGAGTCCCGTCTTCCATGCGGTAAACGGCGCGCAGGTCCGGGCGGACGTTACCGGCGTTGCCGGCCGAGTCGTCCTCGCGCAGACCGCGCACGCCCATGACGGCGGAGCGGGCCCGCGTCTCGGACTGCTCGTCGGTGGAGCGTCCCTCCTTCACGACGTCCTTGATCGCGGTCGACAGGCCGCCGCTCGCGTCGGGCTTGTGCTTCACGGCGAGGACGGAGACGTAGCCGGTCTTGCCGTCCTTGGTCTTCACTTGCCAGAACATGCCTTTGCGCTCGCCGGCGCCGACGGCCTCGCCGCTGCCGAGCTTGCCCAAGACCGCGCTCTTGTTGGTCGCGTCGGCGTAGATCTCGACGCCGTCCTTCTTCGCCTCGACCTCGGCCGCTAGGGCCGGGACGGCGAAAAAGCAGGTAAATACCAGAGCGATGGATCTCATTAGGGAACTCCCCCCGCAAAAGCCTAGAACTACCTTCGGCAGGACTCGGAAAAAGCTGAATTATCCGGAAATTCGCAAGCGATAATAGTGCTTTTTGCCCTTCTTGACCAGGCACCCCTCGGCGCCTTTGAAGTCCTGGGCGGTCACGTTATAGGCAATATCATGCACCGCAACGCCGTTGATCGAAAGCCCCCCCTGCTGAACGAGGCGGCGTGCCTCGCCCTTCGACGGCGCGACGGTCCCGGCGACGAGGAAGTCGAGGACGTTCATGCCGCCCCCGAAGGTCGCCGCGGCGATCTCGGCCTCGGGCTCGTTGCCGCCGGCCGCGCCGTCGCCGCCGGCGAATAGGCGGACCGCGGTGGCTTGCGCGTCGTCAGCCGCCGCGGCACCGTGCAACATCCGCGTGCACTCGTACGCGAGCTTCACCTTCGCGTCGTTGATCTGCGCGCCCGGCAGCGCCGCGAGCGTTTTCACCTCTTCGACCGAAAGCTCGGTGAAGTAATAGAGGCACTTCTCGACGAGCACGTCCTCGACGTTGCGCCAGAACTGGAAATACTCGTAGGGGCTCGTTAGCTCTGGATCGAGCCAGACGGCGCCTTTCTCGGTCTTGCCCATCTTCTTGCCCTCGCTCGTCACGAGGAGAGGCAGCGTGAGCGCGAAGCCTTTCGCCGAGTGGTCAGGTTGGCCCAGCCGCCGCACGAGCTCCATCCCGGCGAGGATGTTGCTCCACTGGTCGTCGCCGCCGAGCTGTACCGTGCACTGCTCCTGACGGTAGAGGTGCAAGAAGTCGTAGCTTTGCAGGAGCATGTAGTTGAATTCGAGAAAGGAGAGGCCCTTTTCCATGCGCTGTTTGAAGCAATCGGCCGTCAGCATGCGGTTGACGCTAAAATGCGGGCCGATCTCGCGCAGGAACTCGAGGTAGTTCAAGCCCGCGAGCCAGTCGGCGTTGTCGACCATGATCGCCTTCGCGGGCGACGAGAAGTCGATGAACTTCGCCAACTGGCGCTTGATGCCTTCCATGTTCGTCTTGATATCGTCCTTGGTCAGCATGCGGCGCATCTCGGTCTTGCCCGAGGGGTCGCCGATCAGGGCCGTACCGCCGCCGACGATGGCGATCACGCGGTGGCCGGCCTTCTGCCAGCGGCGGAGCGCCATCGTGGGCATCAGGTGGCCGACGTGCAGGCTGGCCGCGGTCGGGTCGTAGCCGGCATAGGCGGTACGAGGCGCCTTCAGGTGCTCACGCAGCTCGTCTTCGTGCGTGACCTGGGCCACTAGGCCCCGCTCTTTCATCGTTTCTAGGAAACCCATCGTCGGCTATCCTCCAGGCGCCCCATTTAATCACATCGATCGGCGCCGAACCACATGACGAGCACGCAGAGCCTCTCGACGCCGACGCAGCTTCCGAGCCCGATCTTCGTCCTCGGCGCGGCGCACGCGGGCAAATCGGAGTACGCGCAGACCGTCCTCCTTCCCGACCGCCCGGCCCTGGTGGTCGGCACCGCAGAGATCACCGAGCCGTGGATGGCCGAGCGCGTGGCGGCGCTGAAGTCCCGGCGCCCGCCCCACTGGGAGTCGCTCGACGGCGCGCAGGATCTCGCCGCCCGCCTGGCGGAGGCCGCGGCACAGTGCGAGCAAGTCCTGGTCGACTCCGTCAGCCAATGGCTCGCCGGGCTCGTCGTCGACGGAAGTCGATTGGGGCAAAGCGGTGAAGCCGTCCTGGCGCAGGAGCTCGACGCCTACGTGGCCGACCTCTCGCGGGTGATCGAGACGCTCGCCGGGAAGACGCGGCTCGTCCTCGTCTCCGCCGAGCTCGGCTCCGGCCCGCCGCCGCAAAGACCGGCGGAGCGCCTCTTCCGGCGCGCCGTCGGGCTCGCCAACCAAAGCCTGGCCGCGCGCTGCGCTACGGTCGTCGAGATCCGCGCCGGCATCCCCCTCCTCCTGAAACCGCGAGCTTGAACCCATGGCGGACGCAAAACCGATTCTGATTTACGGCGCGAACGGCTACACCGGCAAGTTGATCGCGGCGGTCGCGAAAGAGCGCGGCCACACGCCGATCCTCGCCGGGCGACATCCGCAGAAGATCACCGATCTGGCGATGGCGCTCCGTTTGCCCGCGCGCATCTTCGACCTGGCGAAGGAGGGCGAGGCCCGCCGCTACCTCGAGGACGTCGGCGTCGTGATCCACTGCGCCGGACCGTTTTCACGCACGGCCCAGCCGATGCTCGGCCACTGCCTCGCGACGAAGACGCATTACCTCGACATCACCGGCGAGATCGACGTCTTCGAGATGGTGCACCGGCGCTCGGCGGAGATCGCCAAGGCGGGGATCATCGCGGTGCCCGGCGTCGGCTTCGACGTCGTGCCGACCGATTGCCTCGCGGCGCGGCTGAAGGAGAGGCTGCCGGATGCGGACCATCTGGCGCTCGCCTTCGACGGCCGAACGGCAAGCCTCAGCGTCGGCACCGCAAAGACCTCGATTGAAGGCTTGGGCGAGGGCGGGCGCGTGCGCACCGCCGGACGGATCGTCGCGACCGGCTCGCCACGCACGCGCGACGTGCCCTTCGAGACCGGCGTGGCGCGCGCGATCGCGATTCCGTGGGGCGACGTGTCGACCGCCTTCCACTCGACGGGGATCCCGAACATCGAGGTCTTCATGGGGACGACCGAGGCGCGCATCCGCGCAGCGAGGCTCGCCTACCGTCTCCGCAAGCTCTTGGCGCTCAGGCCCGTGCAGCTCTTCATGCAGAAGCAGGTCGAGAAAAGGATGGCGCCGAAAGGCGGCGGCCCGCGCGCGGAGACCCGCGCCCGAGCCACCGTCTCGCTCTGGGGCGAAGCCACGAATCCGGCCGGCCGCAAAGTCGAGCTGTGGATGCGCACGCCCGAAGGCTACACGCTCACCGCGGAATCAGCGGTGCGCGCGGCCGAACGGGTGCTTTCGGGGAGCGTGGCGCCCGGCGCTTGGACGCCGTCGAGGGCCTTCGGCGCCGGCTTCGCCGAGGAGCTGCCGGGGGTGTCGCTGCGCGAAACGCCGCCGAAAGTCTGAGCCCAAGGCTGCGATCCGTGATATTTTCGCGTTCGAAACTCTCTCTTCCTAATCTTTCACTGACTGAGGAGACCGTCATGGCACTCGCCCGTACGGCGCGCACCGCAAGCTTCCTGGCCGTCTTCGCCGCGGCGTTTACCGCCGGCGAGGCCTTTGCTCTTTTCGATGCGCAAGTTCTCGTCGGCAAACGCTGGTATGAGCTCGAAGGCGAGGGCGAAACGACGCCGGTCCAATCGCAGGAGGTCAGCGTCGCCGCGCACGTGAGCCCGATCCCGCTCGTGCCGGTCTCCTTCGGCGCTCTGATCAACGTCGGCTCCTTCCGCAAAGACGACATCGACGAGAGCACCGGCTACATCAAAGAAGCGGCACTTTTCCAAGGCGCGCTCGATATCCAAGCTTGGGTTCCCTTGATCCCGATCCTCACGCCGTATGCGCGCCTGTCGATTCCAGTTTACGGCACGTTCGCGCTGGAGGGCGGCGAAGGCGCAACGAAGTACGTCTCCACTTCGTCCTTGACGGGCGTGCAAGTTTCTTTGGGCGCGAAATTCAGCTTCATCCCTCTCGTCTCGATCCTGCTCGAAGCCGGCACGGGCATGGAGAAGATCAAGCTGACCGAGGAAAAGCTCGCGGGCACTAAGAACAACGATTTGGATGACAAGGCGTACGGCGCCAATTCCAAGTCGTTCAAGCTCGGCGTCGAAGTCGGCATCTGAAGCGTCTCGCTACGGCCCCGGCTCGTCGAACGCATCGTCCCTTTCGTCCTTCTTCGTCTCGGAGGGCGGAGGGGGCGTATCCTTTTTGGCCCGAATCTCGACGACCGCCCCGTCGGGCTTCAAGATCGTGAGGACGGGGCTCCTGACCGAGCCGTCGAGGCACTTCTGGATCAAGGGCAAGACGCGCGGCTCCAGCTTTTTCAGGGCGGGCGACACCACCAAGCCTTGGCGCAGCGGCATGACCTCCTTCAGCAGCGGCAGATGCTGCGGGCATACGGCGGCGTCGGTTACGAGATCGGGGAGCTCGCCGTTGCCGGCGAGGAAGACCGAGCCGTCCGGATTCGTGAGCTTATGAAAGCGCGCGCCGTTCAGGCGATAGACGGCGTGCTCGGTGAGCCCTCCCGGAAGGATCGGCTTTTCCTCGATCCGCTTTTGCTCCAGATAGGCCTGAGGATTAAAGGGATCGGCCGCGCCGGGCGAGGCCACAAATAGAATAAATGCAATAGTTCCAAGCACTTGCATGTGACGCGCGCCTCGAACGAAGTTTCGCGGTAGTTCTATCGGCCACGATATCAGGAGCCGACCGTGTCCGTCATCCAGCGCCCCGAGAGCGAAGCCCGCATTGCCGCCATGTTCGACCGCATCGCCGGTCGTTACGACCTCCTCAATCGCCTGCTCAGCATGCGTCAGGATCAACGCTGGCGCAAAGAGCTCACGAAGCGGGTGCCCTACCGTCCCGGCGGCAAGTTCCTCGACGTCGCGACGGGGACGGGCGACGTCCTCGAGCAGGTGCGTTTCACGCATCGCGAGTATGACAGCGTGGTCGGCGTCGACATCTCCGGCGAGATGCTCAATCTGGCCAAAGAAAAGCTCGCGGCGCAGAAGGGCGATCCTGTGCGGGGCAGCCTGCCGCGCGTCGAATTCCATCGTCGCAGCGCCGAAGAGCTCGAGCTTCCGGACGGGGCCTTCGACGCCATGGCGATCTCGTTCGGTCTGCGTAACGTCGTCCGCAAGGACAAGGCGCTCGCCGAGTTCCGCCGCGTGCTGAAGCCGGGCGGAACCTTGCTCATCCTCGAGTTCTTCTTGCCGAAAAGGGGCCTCCTGGCCGCCCTTTTCCAGCTCTACTTCCACACGATCCTGCCGGCGATCGGCGGCCTGATCTCGGACCGCGCGGCGTACAAGTACCTGCCGCAAAGCGTCGGCTCCTTCTACTCCCCGGAGCAGATGCGCGCGGCGCTTTACGAGCAGAGCTTTCAGGTCGCTGAAGTGAAGAGCTTCCTATTTGGCGCGTGCCGGCTCGTGCACGCGACGAAGACTTCGTCTAGCTGATCCGACCGATGAAGAGGTGATGCCACCCTCCGCCGTTCTTGTGCTGCGCGGCGCGCTCCGCGCTGACCGTAAAGCCGGCGCGCGACATCCGTTTCTTGAACGGCGGATCGTCGCTCGCCGACCAGACGGCAAGGCAGCCGCCGGGCTTCAGCGCAGCACGGGCAATCTGAAGGCCGGTCTCCTGATAGAGGTCGCGGTTCGACTCGGCGCTCATCGCGCTCGTGCCGTTGTCGATGTCGAGGATGATGCTGTCGAACGCCTTGGTGCTGCGTGCCAGGAGGTAGGCGACGTCGCCCTCGTAAATCTTGGTGCGGCGGTCCGCAAGCGCGTCGTGCCCCAGGCCGTAAGCCGGGTTCTGGTTCCATTTCACGACCGCGGCCATGATCTCGGCGACGGTGACCAGGGCGTCGGAGCCGAGACAGGCGAGCGTTTTGCGCAGGGTGAAGCCGAGCCCGAGGCCCCCGATCAGCACCCGCGCGCCCTTTTTATGGAGGATATGGGCGCAGGCGAGCTCGGCGATCACTTCCTCGGAGTTGTGATGCCGCGACGACATCAGCTCCTTTTGGTCGATCCGGATGACGTAGGTGCCGTCGTGCTCGTGCAGGGTCATGGATTTGCCGTCGGGCGTCTCGGCCGCGTCCAGCTGGACTGTCTTCTTCAGTAGAGGGTCTCCCACTCGAGCTCGTCGAGCTTCTCGCCGCCTTCGATCGCGGCCGCGGGCGCCACGCCGGCAGCTTCGTCGGCTTTCACCTTCTCGAGCTGTCGGATCTTGGCTTTAACGTAGTTCAGCGGTCCTTGCGAGCGCTGAAAGCCGAGCTGGGCCGACTCGAAGAAGCAATCCTGCGCTCTGGCGAAGTCCTGGGTCCGGACGTAGGCGAGTCCCATGTTGAACTTGAGCTTGGCACGGACGTCTTTTTCGCCGTCGGCATTCTGATAGGCGTACTTGTAGTAATCCATGCCTTCGTCGAAGCGCTCGCTCCGGATGCACATGATCGCGCGCATGTTGAGGAAGGAGATCACTTCGCTGGAGAACTTCTTCCCGTGCATGAGCGACAAGGCGCCGGCATAGTCTTTGTCGACCAGCTTCACCTTGGCCATGCCTTCCTTGAAGCGCGGGTCGACGCCTTCCGCCAAAGCCTGGCCGGCAACATACTTTGCCTCCGCCTCGCGGGCCATCCCGGCCTTCACGTAGGCATCACCGACGGCGAGCAGGCGCTCGCCGTTGAGCTCGTGGTACTTGCTCAGGCGCTCGAGGACCTCGACGCCTTCGCCGACCCGGCCGCTCTTGATGTACATGCGCCCCAGCGTGTTCGCGGCCCAGAGGTTCTGCGGGTTCACGTGCAGGAGCTTCTTCAGATGGATCTCGGCGCGCTTCAGGTCGCCGCCCGCGACCGCTGCGACCGCGATCATGCGGTGCACTTCCTCGGTCTGTACCGGGATGTTCTTCAGGCGGTCGGCGATGCGGCGCAGAGCATAGACGTCGGGCTTTTTCCGCGCTTGCTCGAGCTCGATCGCCTCGCGATCCAGGGAGCCGACCTGCTGGGCCTCGACGCAGACGCGCTTGATGTAGTCTTTCAGGTCGTCGGTGCGCCGAAGGCCGAAGGCCGTGAAACGCACGCCGATCTCGCTGAAAAGGAGCATCTGCTCGCGCGTGACGGTGTCGGGGTCGATGACGAAGGCAATCTTGTGGGCGAGGGCGGACGAAAGCTCGCTGAAGAGCCGCACATAGGCTTGGACCTGCGCCGGCGCGCGGAAGTCGACGGCGGCGACGAGGAAGTGCGTCTCCTCGCGGGTCGAGGAGTAATCCCTTCCGGACCGTGGAACCAGGAAGTTGAAGGTCTTCAGCACTTTCTTCAGCATCGAGACGTACTGATCCTCCCCGAGCAGGAAGATCTCGCGGATGAAATTGATATTGAAGGTGGAGAGCGGCTCGGTCATTTGTGCTCACCCTCCGCGCGCAAGGCGCGCTCGACCTTGTCGGCGCGCGCCATCGCCAGCGCCTCGCGGTCGTATTTTTCTTTGAGGCCCGCGAGCCGGGAAGCGCGATCTTGGCTGGCGTGGACGACACGCGTCAACTTCGGCTCCAGGCGCGGCTCGCGTTGGGCGAACTCGGCGAGGAGCTTTTGCCAACGCCTTTCGGCCAGGAATGCGAGCTGCATCCACTTATGCAGAACGGTCCAAGTGTTGGTCGCAGCGACGGCTGCGTCGACGCGGACGCAGGCGCGACGCACGATCAGTCCGAGCGCGGCGTCGTCTAGGGTTGAGCCAGGCGGCATCGGGCTATTCAGCACCTGCTCCCAGGCCGTGTAGACATCGCCCAGGTCGTTCATCGCGGCATCGGCGAGCTCTGCGAGCAGGACGCGCCCCGGAGCGCGATGGTCGAGCTCGACCATTTGCGCATACACCGCCGCGAGCTGCGTCAGCAGGTGGTAGCCGTTATACAGATTAGCGCCCCGCTCGCCCGGCTGGGCCAGACGAATGCGGGAGACAGGCGTCGTGGGCTTCATATCTGTAATGATAAGGGCAATCCCGGACAAATGCCGCCCCCGCCGCCTTGATACACCTTTGGGCGCACCACCTCGACCTTGAGGTTTCCCTTGGATTCCAAGCGCCTTATGCCAGAGCCCCTGAAGTCGGCCCTCGACGAGGCCGTCCGCGTTTCCGGCTGTCGCGATCTGACCGAGCTGGCGGCGCGCCTCGTACTACGGCGTCTCGTCGCTCGCGGCGAGGGCGCCAAGGCCCAGAGTCTCGACCGGGCTCTGCGTCGCCGCAAGGGCGCGACGAGTGGCGGCATCGAGGAGGCGCTCGAGCTCATCGCCGCCGGGTCGAAACCCGGGCTCGGCGCGGAGCCGGCTGCGCCGGTAGACTGAGGGCGCGACGCGATAGACGCCCTTGAACGAGCGCGAGAAGTGCGCGGAGCTCGAGAATCCGGCAAGAGTCCATACCTCCGTGAGCGTCCAGCTCGGGACGAGGTCGATCAGCTCGGCCGCGAGCACGGCGCGAAAGCTCCAAAGCCAGCGCAAAGGCGGCATGCCGAGCTGGCGACGGAAGTGGCGGCAGAAGCCGAAGCGGCTCATGCCCGCCGCCTTCGCCAGATCGGCCAGCGTGAGCGGCTCGTCGAAACGTTTCAAAACTAGGGCGATCGCGCGATCGATCGCCTCGGACGCAGGGTGGCGGAGCATCTCTAAGTTCCCCCAGGTTGTGACGGGTGTCTGCGGGAATGAGAGCAAGCGCGGTGCCACCGAAAAGGGCCGCCATTACGGCTTAAGTGCTCGGAGTCGGGCCGGAAAGCTGGACCGGAATCCGGACAGGGAGGATACTCGCGGAAGAAATCCCGAACGGTACTGGAGGCTCGCATGCGTTTTTTGACTGCTTTTGCTTTGGCGCTCGGCTTGTCCGCGGGCGCGGCCGCACAGACGGTCGATCCGGCGACGACGTCGTTCCCGTGGAAGAACGGCGCGACGCGTGACGCGCAGTACACCCTCGGCGATCACAAGAACGTGGTGCACGTCCTCGAAGCTTGGACGCTTACGTGCGGCAGCTGCAGCGCCAACGCGCCTGCGGTGCAAGAGCTGGCCGCCGAGTACGCGGGCAATGAGCGCGTGCAGTTCATAGACCTCGGCCTCGACGCCAACGAGCGCGACTACACGCGCTGGATCGCCGCGCACCATCCGACGCATCCGGTCGTCCAGGACGAAGGTCGGAAGGTATTCGAAGTGCTTCGCCACGTCGACACGGTGCCGCAGGGTTTCGTTCTGACGTGCGAGGGGCAGCTCGCCGGCTGGGTGCATGGCTCTTGGACCGTGACCGTGAAAGCCGAGCTCCGTGCTGCGATCGCTAAGGCGTTGCGGACCACCTGCGAATGACGGCATCGACGTCCGGTCGCGCGAGCCGCAGCGCCGCTGGAGTCTTTTTGAACCAAGTTACCTGGCGCTTCGCGTATTGGCGCGTGGCGGCCGCAATCGCCGGCTCGAGCGCCGGTTCGGCGAGGGTGCCCGCCATGTGCTCGGCGCCTTCCTTATAGCCGATGCTGCGCATGGGTTTGCAGTCACGCTCGACGCCGGCGGCGAGCAAACCGCGGACTTCGTCGAGGAGGCCTCCGGCGAGCATCTCGCGCGTGCGACGCTCGATCGAAGCGTGCAGTGCGGCGCGCTCGGGGTCGAGGATTACAACGCAGAGTGGCGGCGTCGCGTTCTGTGGCGGCGGCGGAAGCGCGGAGAGCGGCTTTCCGAGGAGCGTGAAGAGCTCGAGCGAGCGCGCGACGCGAAAGCGATCGTTCGCGTGGATCTCCGACGCGCGTTTCGGGTCCAAGCGCTGCAGCTCAGCGTAAAGCTCCGCCAGCGGCCGCGTCGCGAAGCTTGCGCGCAGCGCCGCGTCCTTCGGCAGGTCGTCGTGAAAGGCTGCGCCGGTGAGCGAGCGCAGGTACAGGCCCGTGCCACCGGTGACGATCGGGACGCGCCCGCGGCCTTGCACGTCGGCGATTGCAGCACGAGCCAGCGTCGCGTATTGGGCTGCGTCGCAGTCCTCGTTCCACGCGAGAAGGTCGACGAGATGGTGAGGCACCCTTTTGCGCTCTTCGCGGGTCGGCTTCGCCGAGCCGATGTCGAAGCCGCGGTAAAGCTGCACCGAGTCGCAGCCGACGATCTCGCCGTCCAGACGCTCAGCGAGCGCCATGGCGAGGGAAGTCTTGCCGCTGCCCGTGGGGCCGACGAGCGCCAGAGGCGTCAGCGGTCGAACCAAGAGGCCACCTGGTCGCGGGACCACCACTTGAGGACACGCCGGCCGTGCGGGCAGTTGTGGAAGAAGTCGACGGTGTGCGCTTCGGCGAGAAGCTGCTTCAGCTCGTTCGGCGGCAACTCTTCCCCGGCGCGCACCGCGGCGTGGCAGGCGGCGGTCGCGAGGAGGTGGCGCGCCATGTCGGCGTTCGCCTCGACACCTTCCTCGACCGCGATCTCCTGCGCCAGGCCGGCGAAGACGTCGGCGACGTTCCTGCCCGCGAGAATCGAGGGCACGGCTTTGACGGCGACGGTCGTGTCGCCTTCGAGCTCGTAGTCGAAGCCGCGCTTCACCAGGAGGTGCCGGCGCGCGCGGAGCTCGGCGATCTCGCCCGGGCTCAGCTCGACGGCCTCCGGCACGAGGAGCGGTTGGCTCCGGCCGAGGAGCGACTCGTCCCGGGACAGGCGCTCGAAAAGGATGCGCTCGTGAAAGGCGTGCTGGTCGAGAACGAGCATGCGGCCTTCGGTGGCGAAGAAAAGGTAGCAGCGGTCGAAGGAGCCGAGAAACTCCATCTCGGTCCACGGCACCTTGGGCTCCTTGCCGGGCAAGGGCCCCGGTTCCGAGACCTTGGCTTTGGAGTCGGAGAAATCGAAGCCCAAGAGCGCGTCGAGCTCGGCTTTGTCGCGGATCCGGGGCAAAGGGATGCGACCCTCCGAGGCGCGCATCGCCGACCCGTGCGCGTGCTCGTGGTGCGTGTGCTCCCCACGGAGGGTCGAGGCGGCGATCGGCGCGTCGAAGCGCTCGCGGCGCGAGGTGACCGGCGCGAGGTCGTCGTCGGGAATCATCGGCTGCAAGCGCGGCGCAGGCCGCGTCCCGCCAGGGCTCTGCGCCCAGTCCGCGTCGCGCAGGCGCTCGCGGATCCCCAGGGCGAGGAGGCTTTGCAGCTCCGCCGGATATTGGAAGCGCAGCTCCGTCTTCGCCGGATGGACGTTGACGTCGACGAGCGAGGGGTCGAGCCGGACGTGCGCGATCGCGATCGGAAAGCGCCCTTTGAGGAGATGCGTGTGGTAGCCGCGCAAGATGCCGTACCGCACGGTGCGATCCTTCACCCAGCGGCCATTGACGAAGGTCCAGATCTGCTTTGACGACACCTTCTCGCATCCGGGAGGAGAGACCAGCGCTTCGACGGCGCCGTAGCGGTTCTCGCTCTTCAGATAGACGAGCTGCGCCTCGGCCTCGCGACCCAGGACTGCGCCGGCGCGCGCGCGATGCAGGGCCTCCCCTTCGAGGCCTTCGACCGCGGCGACGCGGAACTGCTCGCGCCCATTGTGGGTCAGCGAGAACGAGACCTGCGGATGGCAAAGCGAGAACGCCTGCAGGAGCTCGAGGCAGTGGCCATATTCGGTCGCGGGGGCCTTCAAGAACTTGGCGCGGACCGGCGTGTTGTAGAAGAGGGACTCGACCGCGATGCAGGTGCCCTCGCCTCCGTGCCAGGCTTCGAGCGGCTTAGCCTCGCCCCCCTCGATCACGAGCTTGGTGCCCTCGGCCTCGCCTCGGGGGCGGGTCGACAGGGTAAAGCGGCTCACGGCGGCGACCGCCGCGAGGGCCTCGCCGCGGAAGCCCATCGACGCAACGTTGAAGAGGTCGTCCGCGTAGCGGATCTTGCTGGTGGCGTGGCGGCGGACGGCCAGGACCGCGTCGGCTGCGCTCATGCCGAAGCCGTCGTCGGTGACCACGATGCTTCTGGTGCCACCGAGCTCTAGGCTGACGTCGACCCGGCGGGCGCAGGCGTCGACAGCGTT
>JANOTL010000129.1:0-24444 GCA_031416315.1 Pseudomonadota bacterium | reverse complement strand
GCTCTTTTCTCCACCCCTCCCTTCTCCCAACACCCCCCGCGGTCGACCGACCGACGACCGTCGCACCCAGGTCATCGCCGCGCTGCGGGCGATTCGTCGGAACCTGGCGCGCGAGGGCCGTAACGGGAACTAGGAGGGGAGGGTGCGGAGATGCTCGACCTTGGTCGTCGGTTCGGTGCGTACTTCATCGAGCTCAGCAAGAACGGCTTCGACTGGGAGCACGGACGTTTCGAGGACGACTACGTCTCGGCGTTCCGCTCGGCGAAGGCGGAGTCGAACAACAACCGCCGCATGGAGCGCGTCTGGGACGTGACCACGAACAAGGTGCTCGTCACGTTCCGGAAAGGCCTGCAGGTGAGCAAGCCGGCCTCCGATTCGAATCCTTGGTGGATCAAGAGCTAGGTGGTACTCACTCCCCATGGACTTCGTCTTCCTCGCCATCATGATCGCCGTTCTCGGCTACAACACCTACGGCATCATGCAGGTCGGGATCGAACGCGCATCGACCATGCAATGGGTCGCGACCGTCGTCATGGTGGTTTTCGTGGTGCTGCGCATCATCCGCATGACGCGCTCCCGGCGCTGACCGAGCGGGGCTAAGCGGAGCTCACGGCGCCAGGTCGAGGAAATCGGAGGCCTCCAGCACCCGCTTTTCGGCACCGTCCGTCGCGAGCCGAAGCATCACCCGCGCCACCTGCTCCGTCGTCGCAATGCTCCGCGGAAAGAGCTTTCGCGCCAACGGTAGCAGCGGCTTCGTCGCGCTATAGAACAAGCGATAAGCTCCCGTCTTCGACTGGATGCCTTGCAAAGGCTGGATGATCCCGGGCCGAATCGCGTAGGCGGCCTTGAACGGGAGCTGGAAGAGGGCGTTCTCAGTCTTCCCGCGCACGCGCGCCCACATGATCTTCCCCGACTCGCTGCCATCCGCTCCGGCGGCCGAGACATAGACGAAGGTCATCCCCGGGTTGAGCCGCGCCAGGGTCGTCGCCGCCGCGAGCGTCAAGTCGTACGTGATCTTCGTGTACTCCGCCTCCGTCTTTCCCGCCGAGGTGGTCCCCAGGCAGAAGAAGCACGCGTCGAAGCCCGAAAGCGTCGCCTCCTTCCCCGCGTAACTCCAAAGATCGGCATGCACGATCTCGGTCAGCTTCGGATCCCTCACGCCCAAGGCGCTGCGCCCAATCGTCGCAACCTCGGTAACGGCAGGATTCTGCAGGCACTCGTGCAGCGCGCCTTGTCCGACCATGCCGGTCGCGCCAAAAATCAGAACCCGCATCGCGGACGATCCTCCGTTCAAATGGCGCTGTAAAAGTGCAGCCCGACGGCCGGAGCCGAGCCCGAGAATCGCGTCCCATCCCCAAGCAATCCCCTGCGCCAAGCGAGCTCGGGTGCCAGTCCGATACCGCCGAAGTCGAACTCGTAGCCGAGCCCGCCGAGGGCGCTCTCGCCGCGCTGAATCCCAGCTTCCCCGCGCGGATTCAGAGTCGACGTGAACGCCTCCGCGCGCACGAACGCCGCGACGTCGTCGACCGGAAACAGCTTCCCTCCGACCCCAAGATGCACGAGGCGAATGCGCTCCCCGAAGCCCGGCAAAGGACCATCGCGGCGCAAGGTCGCGAACAACGGGCTCCCTGCGAAGCCAAAGGCGTAACGGAACGGGACCTCGTAGTTCAGGACTATGGTGTTCGTAAAACCGGAAAAACGCGCGGAGCGTCCGTCCCGCGCGACAGCAAGCGATTCGTAATGCTCACGGGCGCGCAGGCGCACGCGCCCTTCTTCGGATGTCGCTTGCGTCTCAACGGCGAAGAGGCAAGCTAAGGCAAATCTGGCGGCTTTCTTCCGAAAAATAAGTCGTCCCCTGTTCCGGCCTTCTGATCCGTCCCGTCCGAGCGTAGCACGAAGCCTTCCCCTTCGATCTCGTACCGAAGCTCCTCGCCCCAAGCATCCTTCACGAGCTGCGCTTCCTCCGCGCTCGGAAACCGCCCTTTCGCCGCCTTGAACGCGGCCAAGCCTTTTGCGACCTCGTCCATCTTGATCATCGTGAAGTCGATCTTCGCTTGCTCCGGGACGTCGCGCATCCCGTCCAGCACCGCAAAGAGCAAAAAGCCCGCGACAGCGACCGCGGCCAGCTGGACCAATGCTTTTTTCCTGAGGGCCGGATCCGCGACGCGAAATATCTCCCGCCCGATCATATAGGCCGGGGCGGAGACGATCACGGTCAGGACGAGGGCCCCCGGGATCGCCGACGGCCCCAAGCTCTCGGTCGAAGGGGCCCACAGTCCGTTCAATTTCCCGAAGAACCAAGCTCCCGCCGCGAGCATCGCAAGCGTAGAGACGCACACGACGATCCGCACGGCCGCGCGGGTCCGCGTCGCCTGCTCCCGCAGCCTCGGCAACTCGCGCCCCGCCGCGTAAATCAGCGCGGAGCTCACCGCCACGCCGCCCGCGATCTTCGCGAACCCGACAAAATCGATCACGCTCCGCCTCCCATCAAGCTCTGCGGCACGGCTTTCACGGCGCGCCTGTTTTGAGCTCCAACTCGGAAACCACGGGCTCAGCGCCCACCACGAAAGCCCGGGAAGGATCCCACGCCACGCACAAATCTCCCACCGCTGACTGCCGCGCCAGGCCCTCCAGATCTGCCGTCACGTCCAAATCGACGCGCAAGGTCCCGCAGGTCGTCCGCGCCTCCGCGACGATCTTCGCTCCCGTGAAGTACGTCTTTCCGAGCTGCGCCGGAAGTGACATCCCAGTTCCGGCCAACTCCCGTCCGCCGGCGAATCTCAAGATCTCCGGCCGTAGGCACAAGGCCAGCTCGCCCGCCCGATCGCCTTCACTGGCGACGGGGGTCCCATCCCGCAAGCGCAGCCCAGCATGACCCCGCGTCAACGGCAGAAAGCTCGCCGGCCCGAGCAGCGCCGCGACCGCCTGCGTTTTCGCGCGGGCATAAAGCGCCGCCGGTGCGTCGATCTCCGCCACCGCCCCACGCTGCATCACCGCGACCCGATCCCCGAGCCCGAGCGCCTCCTGCGGATCGTGCGTCACGACCAAGGCGGCGAACCCCAGAGCGTCACGCATCTCCATGATCAGCTCGCGCATCTCCAGACGAAGGCCGGCGTCCAAATTACTGAACGGCTCGTCGAGCAACAGCACCGCAGGCCGCAAAACCAGTGCCCGCGCCAAAGCAACCCGCTGCCTCTGCCCGCCCGAAAGCTCCGACGGCAAGCGCGACTCCATGCCCTCGAGCCGTACCGCCGCCAAAGCCTCCCGCACGCGCCGCGCGATGTCCTCGCGCGCCACCCGCCGCATTACCAGCCCGAACGCGACGTTCTCGCCCGCCGTCATCGCGGGAAACAGGAGGTGATCTTGGAACACCATCGGCATGCCGCGCTTCTCCGAAGGCAAGGCCGTGACGTCGACGCCGTCGAGGCGCACGCTCCCCGCGGAGGGCTCGACCAGGCCCGCCACGATCCCGAGCAGGGTCGACTTGCCGCAGCCGCTCGGCCCCAGGACGCAGAGAAGCTCGCGCGGCGCGAGCGCGAGGCTCGTCGCCGACAGCACTTCCTGGCGCCCGTATGCCTTAGCGATTCCCTCGATTTCCAGTCGAAACACCATCAAACGTACTTCCGCGTCTTCAGGTCGATCACCAGCAGAACCACCAACGGCCCCGCGTACAATAGCAAGCTCCCCATCGAGGAGATCGCCCGGTCCCCGCTCGCGAGAAAGGGATAGAGCACGATCGGCAAGGTCCGCACCGCGCCGCCGCCGACGAGGAGCGCCAGCAGATACTCGCCGAGGCTCGCGAGAAAGACGAAAGTCGAGCCCAGCACGATCGCCGGCACGAGCCTCGGCAGGGTGATGCGCGAGAACACCTGCCAGGGCCCGGCGCCGAGCGTGCGCGCCTGATCCTCGAGCCGCGTGCCGAGCAGCGCGAACCCCGTCGCCAAGCTCCGCACCATGTAAGGCGTCGTCGGCACGAGCTGCAAGAGCGCGACGCCCGCGTACGTATCGGCGAGCCCCCAATGGATCAAGGTCTCGTGCAGGCCCATCGCCGCGACGAACGCCGGAATGAAGAGCGGCAGCATCGCGAGCACCTCGACGAACGCCTTGCCGCGAAACCGTCCACGCCCCAAGAGCTCCGCGAGCGGCAGGCTGATCGCGAGCGAGATCACTGTCACGACCGCCGCCAAGGCGCAGGACGCGGCCAAGCCGCTAAGAAACCCGGCATCGGCGTCCGCCGCCACGCGCCAAGCGCGCAAGCTGAAGGTCGTCGGCAAAAGCCCCGGCCACGGCCACGCCTCGGTGAAGCTCCAAATTAAGAGCGGCAAGACCGGCAAAATCAGCGCCGCCAGCGCCGCATGCACTAGCGCTGCGCGCCACGTCCTCACGTCGTCTTCCCCGCGCGGATCGCGGTCAACATCGCATCGTAGCGCGCCGCCAGCACGAAGTAGACGCCCGCGAGCACCGCATTGCCCCCGACGACAAGGAGCCCGACGACCATCGCCCTCGGCCGGCTCGCCGCCTCGACGTTTGTGTAGAGCTCGTAAGCCCAGTTCGAGAGCACCTTGGGATACGTGCGGCCCAGGACCGAAGGGATCTCGAAAGAGCTGAAGCCGTAGGCGAAGGTGATCACCGCGGCCGTCGCGACCGCCGGCCAGCTCATCGGCAGGACGATCCGCCGCAGAATTCCGCCGAGCGAGGCGCCCAAGGTCCGCGCCACCGGGCCGTAAGTCGCCAGCGCCGCCAGCGCGAACGGATAGACCAGGACCGCGACGAACGGCGTCTCTTTCAAGGCGAAACCAAGGACGCTGCCCCAGCCGAAGGCGTCGTACACCAAGCGCGGCGCATCGGCCGGCTCCGCCGCGAGGCCCACGAGGTGCAGAATGCGCGCGAAAAGCCCGCTTTGTCCCAAGGTCAGGATCACGACGTTCGCCGCCACCAGATGCGGCAAATAGAGGGGACACTGCAAAAGGAGGCGCAGCCGCCACGTCGGCTTCGTCCACGCCGCCGCGAGGAACGCCAGCGCCGTCCCGAGCCCCGCCGCCGCCAGGGTGGAAAGCCCCGCGATCCGCAGGGTCAGCCACAGGCTCGGCCCGAACGCCTCGTCGCCCAAAACCTCGCGCCAGAAGATGCCGCTAGGCGTCACCATCCCGAACGCCGGATAAACGCCGGACGCACGCACGAAGGCGATCCCGAGTCCCGTCCACAACAAGACGACCAATACGATGAAAGCGGGCGCGAGCAACACGCCTCGGACGAGGGACCGGCGGAGCCTCGCGCTCAGTGCGACGCCTTCTTCTGCGCCACCTGCTTCGCCCACTCCTTCTCGATCTGGACCAGATACTCCGGCTGAATCTCCGGCACGCGATGGCTCGCCAGCTCGCGGACCGGCAAGGTCGAGATGCCAAGGTCGATGCTCTCGAGCTGCTGCCGCTGGGCGTCGGTGAGCTTCGTCGGATCGAGCGCGGGGAAATCACCCCAAAGCTTCGGGTCGAACTTCGAGATCTGCGCGTCGGGCGACAAGAGGAAGTTGGCCAGCACCTTCCCGCCTTCAACGTTTTTCGCATTGAACGGGATGCCGACGAAATGCGTGTTGGCGATCGTGCCCTCTTTCATCACGAACGTGCGCGTCGACTTCGGAAAGGTGCCCTTGGCCATCTCCGCTTCCGCCGTCGTCGGCGAATAGCCCATCGTCATCCACACCTCGCCGTCGGAATAGAGCTGATTCAGCCGCGGCTGTCCGTCGGGATACGTCTCGCCCTTCATCCACAGGTGCGGTTTCATCGCGTTCAGAAAGCTCCAGGCCGCCGGCAGCTTCTTCGCCATGAGCTCGAGGTCGACCTTCGGCAGATACTGCGCGTAGCCGCCCGTCGTCGCGTACACCACCTGCCGCACGAAGGCGCTGCCGGTGAAGTCCGGCGGCGCCGGGTAGGTGAAGCGTCCAGGATTCTGCGCGGCCCAGGCGCGCAGCGCTTCGAACGAGCGCGGCGGCTCCTTCACCTTCGCGCTGTCGTAGACGAAAACGAACTGTGCCTTGCCATATGGCGCTTCGAAGCCATCTACCGGCGTGCCGAAGTCGGTGGTGATGTCGGGCGCCTTGGCGTCGTAGTACTGTCTGAACGACGGCAGCTGGTCGGTGAAGGGGCCGTGGAGCACGCCCGCGGTCTTCGCCAGTTTGAAGTTTTCGCCATTGATCCACACCAGGTCGATCGAGCCGTCAGCCTTTTTTCCGGCCTGCTTCTCGCTCGTAAGCTTGTTCACGACGTCGACCGTATCCTTGTAAGGCTGCCGCTTCACCTTCACGCCAAAGCGCTTCGCCATCTCCGGCGCGACCCACTTGTCGATCCACGAGTTGATGCTGTCGCTGCCGCCCCAGGAGGAAAAGACCACCTCGGTGCCTTTCGCCTTCGCCAGGGTCTGGTCCCAGGCCGCGTCGGGCGCCGGCGTCTCGGCCCGGGCAAGGCTCGAGATCGAGAGAATCACGGAGCATAGGAAAAGACGCATGCAGGTTCTCCGACGACGGGGGTACCTCGTCTTGCTATACTGAATGGCATGTGTTTCAAACCAATTTCCGAAGCCCCCACACCCTTCTTCGCGCGCGCGCGCGCGCGCGCAGTTGCCACCTCGTGCCGCACCGCGAATCCCGGTGCGCCGTCATCGTGGCAGCTAGAGGTCGTGCCGGAAGGCGACGCCCCCGCGAAAGCGGTCGTCAACTGGGTCGACGCGACGGGCGGGGTCGTGAGTGCCGCGCTCGCGACGCTTTCCTGTGGGCGCTCGTCCGACGTCACTTCGTCCGCCACGACCTGCACGAACGCCGACTCGTGGGGCGCGCGCCTGGACCCGTCGACGCAGTCCGCACAGCTCTGGGGTCCCGAGCTCTCCGCCGTCGAGCTCGGCTGCAGGACGCTCGCGAACGGCGTTACGAGCTGCCTGCAGCGATCCGTCGTCGTGCCGTGAGGCGGGGGCGACCGAAACGTCGACGTCCACGTTTTACCGAACAAGGGGCGCCAGCCCCAACTCCAACAAACCCTTCTCCAACGCCACCGACCAATCGCCCAACTTCGCTCCCGCGCCGGTCGGGATCGACTCACCGGCGCGCATCCGATCCTCCAGCGCCGCCATGCGCGCGCTGAGGTCGACGTACCCGTACGTCGCGGCCGAGCCCTTGATGCGATGCGCGATCCGTCGTGCTTCCTCGATTTCGCCGGCATCGAGCGCCGCGCCGAGCTCGATCAAAGCGCGCTGCGCCTCGGCGACGAACATCGGCAAGAGGTCCAAATAATCATCGGTCCGGCACGACTCGATCGGGATCGAGGTCGTCGGCGGAACCTGGGAATCGGTCATCGTCATGGTCTCTCCTGTCTGGGCGCACCCAGAACTCGTACGACTCTACACAATCTCTCGAAATCGATCGGCTTCGACAGGTGCTCATCGAAGCCGGCCGCCAAACATCGGTCTCTTTCCTCGCGCAAGGCATGCGCCGTCAGCGCCACGATCGGCTTGCCGTAGCCGCCGCGCCGGAGCGTGGCCGTCGCCTCCAGGCCGTCGAGGACCGGCATCTGGAGGTCCATCAAGACGACGTCGTAAGCTCCGGCGAGGGCCGCGTCGACGGCTTTGGCGCCGTTGTCCACGACCGCCACGGCGGCGCCGCGCCGCGTCAGGATGCGGCGAATCAGCTCCTGATTTTCGATCGCGTCCTCGGCCACGAGCACGGAGAGACCTTGCAAAGGCTTCGCGCCGGTCCCCGCCTCGCGCCGTGGGGGCAAGGGTTCCTTCACCCCGGTCGCGACGAGCCGGCTCAAGGCGGCGGGCGTGAGGCCCGAATCGATGGTCGCGAGAAACGTGCTGCCGTCGCCTTCGGCCGAGGCCGCGAGCACCACGTCGCCGCCCATCGCCTTCGCCAGCCGCCGCGACAGCGCGAGCCCCAAACCGGAGCCGCCGAAGCGACGCGTCGTGTGCGGATCCGCCTGCGTGAACGGCTCGAAGAGCTTCGCCGCGACGGCGGGCGAGATCCCCGCGCCCGTGTCGCGCACGCGCAGCTCGAGCACGAGATTGCCGTCGCGACCGAGCTCGGGCGCGACCTTTGCGTCGACCGAGACCTCGCCCGCGTCAGTGAACTTCACCGCGTTGTTGACCAGGTTCGTCAGCACCTGGCGCAGGCGTACCGGGTCGCCGATCACGTACTCTGGCGCTTCGGGCTCGCGGCGCACCGAGAAGCCCAGGCCCTTCTCTTTCGCGCTCAGCTCGAACATCGCGCGCACCTCTTCCAGAATCTGCGTCAACGAGAAGGGAACGCGCTCGAATTCGAGTCGGCCGGACTCGATCTTCGAAAGGTCCAGGATGTCGTCGATCAAGTTGGTGAGGTGACGGCCGCTGCGCTCGATCGTGTCGAGGAACTGCCGCCTGTCCTCGCGTGCGAGCTTCGGCTCGTCGAGCAGCTTGGAGTATCCGAGGATGACGCCGAGCGGCGTGCGGATCTCGTGGCTGACGTTCGCGAGGAAGAGGCTCTTGGCGTAGCTCGCGGCCTCCGCCTCGCGCCGCGCCCGCTCGAGCTCGAGGGCCTGGTGCTTCCGCTCCGTCGTGTCGATCATGACGCCGGCGACGCGCTGGATCCTGCCGTTCTCGCCGCGATAGGCGCGCCCATGCACCTCGACCCAGGCCTCGCTGCCCTCGCAGACGAGTCGCGCTTCGACCCGCACGTGATCCTCGCCGTCTTCCGGCCCCTCCGGCGCCGTGAAAGCCCGCAGCAGCGCGTCGCGATCGTCCACGTGCACGTGCTTCAGCACTTTTCGAAGGCCGTGCGCTTCGCCTTGCGCCAAATCGAGCATACGCGCCGCCACCGGCGACAGACTCAGATCGTCGTCTTCGGTGCTGTAGTCGAAGGTGCCGAGTCCGGTCGACACCAAAGCGAGCGCCAGGCGGTCGCGCGCGCTTTGCAGGGCGCTGGTCACCGACTCCTGATGGCTCAAGTCTTGGAGCGCGACGACGAAGCGCGAGCCGTCCTTACCGGAGCCGAGCGTCGCACCCCGCACTAGGACGGGCGCATAGGCGCCACTTTGCTTGCGGAAGCGACAAGCCGCGCTGAAGACGTCGGTCGCGCTCGCCGGCGGCGACTCGAGCTTCGCGCGGATCGTGCTCTGGTCGTCCGGATGCACGAGGTCCAGGAGCCAATCGAGGCGGTTGATCTCCGGCCCCGACTCGGGATGGCCGAAGACGCGCTCCAACCCTTCGCCCCAGGCGATGCGCCGCGCGACGGGATCGACGACGACCGTAACGCCGCCGGCGATCTGCCCGAGGACGGCGTGCCGCGCGTCGCTGATCTCCAACGCTCGGAGCGCCGCCCGCTTTTCATCCAGCTTCGCGTTCGTCTCGATATAGAGCCCCTGGATCAGCTCGGCCTGACGCTCGCGCAGCCGCAGGAAGAGGAAGGACGCGAACGAGATCAGGACCCCGAACGCGAGCATCAGCTCGGGCAAGGGCCCGCCGAGCTCGGCGAAAAACGCCGCGCGTGGCCGCGAGACGACGGTCCAGGATCGTCCGGCGACCGGCAGCGAGTTGCTGCTGAGGCCCGCGATCTCGCTCGTCTCGACCAGAGGGGCATTGCCGTAGAGGAGCGAGACGGGCGTGGTCTCGGCGCTGTCGAAGATCCAATAGTCGAGTGCCTGCGTTCCTTCGGCGTCGAGGAGGACGGTGAAGAAGTCGTTGGCGCGGAACGGCATGTAGGCCAAGCCGCGGAGCTGACCGGGCGCGGCGAAGACGGGCGCGAACGCCAAGAATCCCGCCTGTCGGTTCGGCCCCGCCTCGGTCAGGGAGCTTACCGCCCCGGTCATCGAGGGCGTCCCGAGCTGCCAGGCCCGGTCGATCGCCCGGCGGCGCGCCGGCTCGGAGTAGAGGTCTTGGCCGACGGCCTTTTGGTTGCGCCAGTCGTCGGGGACGAGCTTTTGCACGATGAAGCGGTGCTCGCTCGGGGACCTGGGGAAAGCCTTAGCCGCCGGCACCTCCTGGGTCCGCTTGACCAGGGCGACGTAGCCCACGCCCTGCAGGCCGGGGAGGCGCTCGAAGACGTGAGCCTCCTCGACGTAAGTCCCTAGGCGCTCGACGCCGCGCTCGGCGTCCATTTTCAGGAAAGCCGCCGTCTGCTCCAACGCGCGGACGTAAGAATCCATGCGAATCCGGATGGTACCGACGAGGTGCCGCTCCTCGCGCTCGATCCGGGCGCGCCTCTTGTCGGCTTCGCTGCTCGCGGACAACAGAACCGCGACCCCGGTCAGGCCCAGGATCGATAGGCTGACGAGCCATGACGCGCGGAGGCGCGCCGGCTGCATCAATCGGACGTTGGAGATCGTTTGGGTCACGCGGGTTCCGTCACGGGAGTCCAGCTTTAGGTGCAACAGGCGTTCCATGCCTGTATGTCGCTCAGCTAGCCGCTTTCGGCCCGACTGTCTTGAAATGAATACACCCCCGCTCTCATCGCCGCGACATTGCATTCGCCGGCGAGAAGCGGCTATAAGCGGCAGATTGGAGGACCTATGGCCGACCAGCGCGAGCTTTTTCTTGGGCGTTTGCTCATCGTCGACGACGAGGCATCTGTCCGAGCTTTCTACGACAAGTTCCTGACGAAGGCCGGCTACTTGGTCGACGAGGCCGACTCGCTCGGCACGATGAAAGAGCGTCTTTCCGCCGTGTATTACGACGGCGTGATCATGGATTTGGAGCTCGGCGCGGAGCACGGCTTCGACGGCGTCGCCTGGATTCTAAAGGAGTACCCGTTCACGCGGGTGTTCGTGCTCACGGCGCACGGCTCCATCGAGCGGGCCGTCGAGGCGATGAAGCGCGGCGCTGCCGGCTTCTTCGAGAAGGGCGCCGGCCCGGAGCGCCTGCTCTCCGGTCTGAAGGCCGAGCTGCCGCAGCCGCTTCCGCGCCCGGTCGCCGCCACTTCGCCGGACAGCATTGAAGGCTTAGGCCTCGTCGGGCAGTCCGAAGCGCTGCGTGAAGTCTGGGAAAAGATCGAGCGCCTCCGCGACGTCGACTCCACGGTCCTGATCCTCGGCGAATCCGGGACCGGCAAGGAAGTCGTCGCCCGCGCCATTCACCGGACCTCGGCGCGCGCCGGCGGCCGGTTCGACGCCATCAATTGCGGCGCCATCCCGGAGAACCTCCTCGAGAGCGAGCTCTTCGGCCACCGTCGCGGCGCCTTCACCGACGCCAAAGCGGATCGCAAGGGCATCTTCGAGCTCTGCTCCGACGGCACGCTCCTCCTCGACGAGATCGGCGACATGCCGATGTCCTTGCAAACGAAGCTCTTGCGCGTCCTTCAGGAGCGCGAGATCACGCCGATCGGCGGCTCGAACTCGGTCAAGATCGACACCCGCGTCATCGCCGCGACGCACCGCGACATCTTCTTCGAGGCGAAGGCGAAGCGCTTCCGCGAGGACCTGTTCTACCGGCTCTCGATCGTCGTCCTGCGGATCCCGCCCTTGCGCCACCGCCTCGAGGACGTGCCGGTCCTCGTGTCGCACTTTCTCGATACCTTCAACAAACGCTTCTCACGCGAAGTGAAGTCGCCGAGCCCCAGTACTTTGGCGCGCCTCACCGCCTACGATTGGCCGGGGAACGTCCGCGAGCTGCAGAACGCCGTGGAGCGCGCCGTCGTGCTCTCGACCGACGGCGAGCTGACGCTGGAGAACATGTTCAGCCACCTGATGCAGCCGAGCCGCAGCGGCGGCTCGAGCAGCAACGACGACGCGGAGCGCAGCATCGCGGCGACTGTCGGCGGCGTGTACGAGCTTCCGTTGACGGAAGCGAAGCAAGCTTTCGAGCGCGACTATCTCGACAAGCTCCTGCGCCGCTGCAAGGGCAACATCGTGGAAGCCGCGTCGCAGTCGGGCCGCTATCGCGCCGACGTGTATCGCCTGCTCGCTCGTTACGGCCTCGACCAGACCGAATACCGCTAGGCTAGGGATATTCGCAGGATCGTCTTGGTCCATGTCTTGCTTTGAAAACCGTGAGATGGGCTTTTCGCCCTCTCACGGTTTTTCGCATACGTTGGAGGACGAGTCTCATGCATGACGAGCCCACGCGCCTCGATCTCGAGGCTTTCCGCGGATTCACGGTCGAAGGTCGCGACGGAGTCGTCGGCAAGATCACCGACGTCCTATTTCACCTGGCGCCTTGGACGGTTGCCTATATCGTCGTCGACACCGGCTCCTGGCTGACCGGCCGTCGGACGCTCCTTTCTCCCCAGAGTTTCCGCGAGATCGACCTCGCCTCGAAAAAGATTCGCTGTGACCTGGATCGGGACCGGATCGACGCCTCGCCCGTGATCGAAGAGCGCGCCCCGGTGACGCGGACGATCGCGCTCGAAGTCGATCGCTACTATCACTGGCACGACATCTGGATCACCGGCGGCCCGATCTTCGCGCATCCCCCGCTGGTGGAGCCGATCCGTGAAGGGCCGGGCGATACGGTCGTCGAGGTCCACGAGTCGGTCGAGGACGATTTCCAGCTTTATTCGGCCCGGGACCTGGAGTCCTTCACCGTGAAGGCCGTCGGCGGCGAAAAGTGCGGCACGGTCAAAAGCTTCGTCATCGACATGCAGCGCTGGCGCGTCGCCCACGTCGTCCTGAGCAGCGGCTGGCTTCTGCACGAGCGGCTCATCGTCGCACCTGTCCACCTCGTCCACCGCGTCGATCCGTACGCACGCGAAGTGGAGCTCAGTGCCTCGCGCCATGAGATCGTGGAGGCTCCTTCCTTCCAGGAAATCTCGTCGCTCAATCCGCGCCAGGACCGAGCGATCCGGACGTACTTCGCAGGCGCCGTCGTCTGAAGCTCTCGGGCAATTTACTAAAATTAAAGGATAAATTCCCCGAGCGCACAATCTTGCCTAAGGTAGCGCTTGAACCGTTCCGAAAAACACGGAGTTGTCCCCGGAGATTCAACCCGTTCGGAACCGAGGCTCGCTCATGCGTCACTTCCTTGTCCCCGGCGCTTTGCTGGCTCTGATGACTCTTGCTCCTGCCTGTAAGAAGGACACCGGAAGCTCGCTGGTGAAGGCGGAGGGCGACGCGATCGAGGGGCAAGCGCCGGCCTCGGCGCCTGTGCCTGCCGCTGCGGGCGATGGCTCCGGGATGAAGATCTGCGAGGAGCAGGTGAAGGGGCTCGGGCTGAACGACGGAGATCTCGAGGAGAGCTTCGGCGGCAACGTCGTCGAAGGCGGGAACTTCGATCCGAGCACCTCGACGCAGGAGTCTCCGAGCCCGGAGGCGCCGGCGACCCCAAAGGACGAGAAGCCGAAGGACGAGAAGCCGAAGGACGAGAAAGCGTCGCGGACCGGCGAGATGGACCTCCAGCTCGCGCCGAGCTTCTTCGAGAAGATGTCGCAGTGTGGCGACAACATGCCCGATGTCTCCACCGTCGGCGACGGCAAGATCAACGCCGACGGCGACTGCGAGTACCCCGGCGCGGGCGGGCTGCCCTTCATTTCCTGCCACTATCACCTAGGCGTCGAGTTCGCGAGCAGCAACCAAGCGCAGCGGCCCGGCCACGGCGAGATCCACTGCATCTTTCCGTCTGGCGGCGGCCCCGTCGTCTTCGGCGGCTACTTCCAGTGCTCGAACTCCGGCAAGAAGCCGGCGCAGGTTTCCCACGACAAGTTTGCGGGCGCGACCTGCGGCAGCGGCCTCCTGAAGACGTTGAAGACGCAGTACGACGCGTGCGCTTCGAAGAACTGCTGCGACGACGGCACGCTGACCGGCGTCCTCGACAAGCGTAAGAAGAAGAATGCGCTGATCGAGACGGTCAACAGAGCGACGAAGGGAAATCTCGCGAACGGCCTGGGCGTCCGCCCCGACTTCCGGATCTGCGGCGAGCCCATGAAGCTGGACTGCGACGACCTCGCGATGTGGACAGGCCACACGGCGAACGCGCCCGCTTTCGGCGGCGAGACCGACAAAGAGTTCGCGCCGACGTTTTCCGAGACGGCGGAAAAGCGGATCAAGGACGAGAAGGCGTCGCGGGGCAGTGCGGTGACGCCGCACTGATTTGGTTTCGCGCGAAACCGACGGCGACGGCTTGCAGTCGCCGTCGTCAGTCTTTCATCATGCGCCTGATATCATAGCTGAATATTGGATGTTGCCGAGTCCCCGTCCGGCGGATAAAGTCTGGCGCTCTAGGGGGATATAGCTCAGTTGGTTAGAGCGCTGCTTTCACACAGCAGAGGTCCACAGTTCGAGTCTGTGTATCCCCACCATCTCCTCGCGCGAACATCTGATGTGCTTGCCTGAGTGAAATCCACAAGTTGCAAGTTGTTCGCCCAGTGTTGGGGTTGAGACTTCATCCCCACTTCGTCGGGCTAGCATCGGTAGCCTGCGCGCGCTTCGTAGCTCCCACGGCTGATTCGTCGGGCTCGGCGCAATCGGCAAAAGCTCGATCGGGCGATTTGATCCCTTGATCACTCGGCCTTTTGGCTCATGACTGGATTCAATGAAAGAATCTTGAATGCTGATGCCGTTTGCTCGGAAAGTAAGGTCCCCGCCAAGTCGTACGTCCGAGTAACGCGCTCATTGGTCGCAACTCTGTGGCCGTTAACGAACACACGACTTCCAATCGTCTTGGCGAAGTAGACTTGCACTCCATCGAGGTCGGCAAGGAATTCCGAGGTGCGTTGGACAAGACTCGTGCGCTGGACTCGGTACTCGTTGTCGATCAGTCCGGCCGTAAGGACCCGATCGTTGCCCCAGGCGGCGACCATTTCGATGTCGCTGTAAGGAAACTGCTTCGCGAAATAGACGGTTTCATCAGACGCAATACCCTGGCTGGAAACGATCTGACCGCTAACGGAAAACGAGTCCGGAGTTAGCAAAAGAAGAGGCGATGCGTCACTGGGCGCCAAGAAGCGCGCGCCATTTTTGTCTGCGAAGATGGCGTAGTCTGTATAACGCGGCGTTTCACCGAGCTCATGAGCGGCAACTAAGTTCGTTGTCGTCAAGCCGCCGCTCCAATCGCCGAACTCGAGGACGTACAGCTTGTCGGCCGTGTTGCCGCACTCGCCGCTCCACCGTTTGGCGAGCGCGGCGGGTTTCTTCGTAGCGCCGCCGACTTCGAAAAGGCGCATGATTCGGTAGCAGTTGGGAGCTTGATCGAAGCGGTCCACGTTCGTGACTGTACCTGACGCCGTGTCATAAGCATTGATGGAGTCGCCTTCCGGCAGGTACATGACGCCGTTGCGAAGAAGACCGTGATGGATCCGAAGCGAATGAGTCTGCATGCCCGTCGCTTCGGTCAGGGTGACCTCCGGATCGTTCGCGGCGGGCTCGGAGAACTGGTAGATTTCCCCATAGTAGACGAGAAACGAGCGACTTCCGACCTTGCGAACGAGCTCGGGAAAGCGACCGAAGAGCTCCCCGTTCCCCGAAACGAGCTTGGTGCGATGATCAACGTCGATCAATCCGGTTTCCGGATCGACGTCGGCGAACCAGTACCCCGAGAACGCTCCTGAGCGTTGAATGACGGCACGCCATTTGGTGGTATAGCCCTGCTTCGGTCCGAACAACCTCAGGACCCGGTACCCGTTCGCCTTGTCGGAAATGAGCCTGCGGTGGGTCACGATCTTCAGCTTGGCGCCGTCGAGGATGATCTGAAGTACGTTCGCGCCGTCGAAGACAAGTCCTTGTGCTTCGTCGATTAGCACGGCATCGGCGCCGAGCAGAGGTCCCGGCATTTTTTTCGCTCCAATATCGAGCGCGACGAGCGATCCCGATGCTGAGGCGCTCTGGGTTACGAGCCAGGTGTCGCCGACGAGCGGGAGCTCGATTGCTCGGTCTTGTCCTGCGCGGCGCGGCCAGTTGAGGATCGACGGCAAATAGCTGAAGCGCATCTTGCCGCCGGCGACTTCGATGACTTCGGTCGTCCCGCGACTACCGCCGATTCCCTCCCAGTTGCTCGGGGCAAATACGGAGTCGCCGAAGGCGAATTCCGGCATGTTGCTCAACACCTCGAATCCGCTGGAGTCAGTTTTGACTTTCCGGATGAATTTGGCGCTCGTCGCGCGCACTTGGCCCGAGAGGAAGACATCTCCGGAAACGGTCGCGACGAAGGATTCGATGGACTGCTGGTCGTCGGTCAGCTGATGGAACTCACCCGTTTTCAAGTCGATGTACCCAAGCGCTCGTCCGTCGAACGTCGCTTGATAGCGAAGCCACAAGCGTCCGTCCTTGGTGAACTGCATCTGCTCGACTCTTGACTCCGGTGATCCAAAAGATGCACCGTCGAACAAGCGCAGCGAACCGTCCGGTTTCAGCCAAAGGACCTGCCCTTTGGTATCGTCTTTGCCTTCGTTGGCAATGCCAAATCCCCCGAGCACGATGAAACCATAGCTGCCGACGTCGATCATTCGATCGACATGTGAATCCGCCGTGAAGCCGAGCTTCGCCATATCGAGGACTTGCAAGTCGCCTGTTTCGACGTATCGGGCCAAGAACCGCTGAGCTTCGGATGCGAGGCCGAGTACTGCCTCTTGCTCAGCAATGCCGATCGCCAGGACGCCGACCATAGCAACGCTGCCAAGCGTGCCCGCAGGAACTTTATCAGGTGCGCTTTCGACGCCCTCTAGGGCGTCAATCGTCTCCTTCGAGCCCGCTTCAGTACTTACTGCGACCGCCCCGATTTCGGGCGCGGCTGGTGGCGGTGCTGCCGCGGGAATTGCCGCGGGCGATCGCGGTGTCACCGCGGGCGACGACTTCGTCGCGCCGCCGCCCCCGCCGCCGCTGCAGCCTTGAAGTACGAGCGCCGTCATCAGAAGAACGCGCGAAGAAAAGTGGGTCATCATTGCGGCAGCCCCGGTCGTTCGAAAGTGGTCGTGGATCGGTTGAACTTCGCGTGTTGCGCTCAAGGGTGTAAACCAGAATTGATGCCAAGAACGCCAAGACCATAGACGTTGGATTTACCTCCGAGCTCGAAGAAGGCGCCACCCACGTAAACACCGAGCCCGGAGACTGCGATTCCAGAGGCCTGGAAGCCGTTGCCAGAGAACGGCAGAAGACCTCCCAGTAAGGCGTCGACGGCCGCGATGCCACCTCGATCGGTCGCGCCGACCTTGGTGAAGGCGCCGGTGAAATAGACTCGATCTCCCGAAGGAACGAGATCAAAAACGAGCTGATCCGGATCGGGAGCCCAGGCGCTCAACGCTGCATCCGACAGTTTGAGACGAGCGATATTTTTACGCGTCGCGCTGCCGATCGTCGAAAAGCTGCCGGCGACGTAGAGGTCACCGCCCGCGACTAGGAGGCGTGCTGCCTCACCGTTCATCCCAGGGTTCCAAGACTTCAGCACGCCCGTCGTCGAGTTGAGCGCGGCGAGGTGTTGCCGGCTTTGACCGGCGACGGTCGTGAAGTCCCCGCTGAGATAGATAGCGTCATCTGTGACCGCGATGGCGCGAACAGTCGAGCCGTTCGGATTCGGATCCAAGGGCAGGACGTTGCCGTCGGTGTCGATAGCAGCGAAATGATTGCGAGTCTGGCCCCCGACGGTTGTGAAATCGCCGCCGAGATAGAGGGTCGTTCCCCTCTTCGCGACGTTGTAGAGACGCTGATTGATCGCGACGTTCAGCGGCAGTGCAGCCCCTGTGGCGAGATCGATGGCAGCTAGGTGCGAGCGCGCGGCGCCGCCGCAGTTGTCGAAGTTTCCGGCGACGTACATCGTGGCGCCGTCGCGTACCATACTCCAGATCGGCATAGATTCGCCGGAAGCCTTGTAGCACTTAGGGTTCCAGTCAGTAGCCTTTCCAGTTGCAAGGTCGATCGCGGCGAGGTTGCGCCGCGGTCGGCCCCCGGAGCTGAGGAACCGCCCGCCGACGAATACGGCGTCGCCGTCGACGGCAATGGCGTTCACGTTCGACGAAAAGCTCGGGTCCCAGCTCCGAACCGTCCCGTCGGCTTTGGCAACGGCGGCCGCGTTGTTTCGATCGAGAGCTCCTGTTTTCGAGAAGTAGCCTCCGATGAGGACGTCGTCACTGGTGAGGGCTAGGGCCTTGCCAGTCGAGGTGATCGTGGGGTTCCAAGCGGTCGCCGAGCCGGTCGAAACATCGATAGCTGCGAGGTTCGAGCGCGCTGCTCCACCGATATTGTCGAAATATCCGGTCGCATACAGCGTGGAACCATCGATGGCGAGCGCCATCACTTCAGGAGCCGAGCTCGTCGAGTCGGGGTTCCACGCCGTCGCCGTGCCCGTCGTCGCGTCGATCGCCGCCACGATCTTGCGGCTCTGACCCCCTATGCTCGTGAATTTTCCGCCGGCATAGACGACTCCGGAACCAATCGCCAACGCGTTGACGATATGATTGGCGTTGGGGTTCCAGGTCGACAACGTCCCCGAGGTCGTGACCGCAGCGATGCAATTGCGAGCGATACCATTGACGTACGCGAAGTATCCACCGAGGTAGACCGTCGAGCCGTTGATCGACAGCGCGTTTACGGTGTTATCGACGTTCGGGTGCCAGCTGGAAGCCAGCCCCGTCGTGGTCGAGATTGCCGCGGCACGGTTCCGCGTCACTGCACCGACGTTTCGAAACTCGCCGCCGACGTAAAGAGTGCTGCCGCTTCGCACGATCGCCCGCACCTTACCGTCGAGTGCCGGATCCCAAGTGTCGAGGGATCCATCGCTTTTGATGTGGAGGAGATAGCGCACCGAGTCGAACCCATAAAACTCCCCGCCGACGAACCAGCCGCCGCTGCCGTCCGCGACGGCGGCAAGCACTTCTCCCGTGATCTTGACTCCGGTTGGCGGCGCGGATGCGCCGGTCACCCGGTTGACGATGACACCCGAACCAGTGAAGGGGCCTAGGAAGCTGAAGCCACCGGCGACGTAGAGCGTCGTTCCCACCGAGGTCATGACGCGTACCTCGCCGGCGCCCCATCCAGAGAACGCTTGCCAGATTGCGAGCGGGCCCACGGGGATCGCGGAGGCTTCGCTTGCGGTCGTCGAATAGTTGTAAAGGTCGTCGAAGGAATAGACCGCAAAGCGGTGGCTCGAGCCGTTTTGAAGGCCGTTTACGACCGTGCTAGAGTTTGGCCCCACATACACTATCTTTTCGCCCATCTTAGGTTCGTTGCCCGAAAGGTAGGCATCGCCGCGCGAGGGTTCGAAGGTGAGCGACGGATTCGTGGTTCGCACTACGACGTAACCGGCGGCACCGGCAGACGACGTCCAGCTCAGCGAAATGCTGGCTTCGGAAGACGTGGCGCTGAGTGTGGCGGGTGCCGCCGGCGGCGTCATGTCATTCGCCCATGTCGCGGCCGTTGCAGTCGCGAACCCTTGAAAAGTCGTATTTGCGCCACGAGCGACGATGCAGAGGCGTATTGGCCCGTCATCGAACGGCGCGAGCGAGTCGCTAACTTTCGTCGCGACGACAGTTTCGGTGCCGTATCCGATTTCATCGGCACAAATCGTCGTCGATGCGGGGCCGAGCTTTCTGCGGTAGTGAGTCACGCCTTCGCCTGCGACGACTATGGACAAAGCAGCCACGTTCGAGCTCATGCTCGGGACTCCCGTCAGCACCGCTGTTGGCGCATCAGGTAGCGCTCGGGATGGGGTCGGCGTAGGACCAGACGACGGCGTGGTCGGATCGGCCGGACCTGAAGGGGTCGCTGGTGAGGGAGACGCTGGTCCGCCCGTCTCGCCGGATGGTTCCGGTGCCGGCGAAGGCGAACCCGACTGTTGTGGATCAGGGGCCGCGGGAGTTATGCCGCCACTTGGATCCGTCGGGCCTGGCCCATTGGCAGGGCTCGTCCCCGCAGGAGCGGGATCTGGCGTTCCGATCGCAGTCGCCGGCGCAGGACCACTGTTCGACGAAGAAGCCTCGCATCCGCTCGCGACCAGACCAAAGAGCATCAGCCGAGCCGCTACCAAAAACGCTGATGCGCTACGCATGGCCAACACCCTCCTCGTCGAACGACCAGGCGACGATCGGTGAGTGTAGAAACTTCCATTACTTACGAGTTCGTAAGTATACCCCTAACGACTTGGTAGCCAAAATTAGCTGTTTGATTCTTCCATCGCTTCCAGCACTTCCATGATTAGAATAGGCCAATGAAGCTCGACGACTTGATCCATAACTTCTCGACGATCTTTTCGAACAGTCGCGACATCGTGAACCTGTTTTCACTCACCCAAAACAAAGTCCTCATTCAAAATGAGACGGCGATGCGGGCGATGGGTTACGGGGAAGGCAACGAACAGCGGCCGATCGAAAGCTATTATCCCCCTGGCGAGCTCGACCGCCTCAATGCCTCGCTCATTCGCTTAGACGAAGACGGCCATTCCGAGCTTCGTACGCGCATGCACGTCCAAGGAGGAGAGGTCCGCGAGCTTTGGATGCGTTCCTTCATCGTCGGACGTGAGCCGGAAGTTGTCGCGCTCGTCCATACGATCGACGTCACCGAAGAGACGAGACGCGAGGCAGCAACCTTGCAGGCTTCGAAGATGGCGGTTCTCGGCGAGATTTCATCGATCGTTGCTCACGAGCTCAACGGAGCTATCCAGTCGGTGACGTCGAATCTGGCCTTGCTCGAAAGCGACGCGGCGACAATCCTCTCCGACGCCGCACGGCAGCGTCTCAATAACGCGAAGACCGGTCTTCGCAGCATGGATCTCGTCTGTCGGGGCGTGCATAAATACGCCGTGCATCGCACAGCGTGGCGCACGGAGGTTTCGGCCTCGGCTGCCGTGGGGGAAGCCCTACGTACGCTCGAAGGCTTCATTGAGACTCGCGGTGTCACTGTGAAGGTTCACGTGACGGAAGGCGCGCCTTTTGCTCACGTCGACGAGCACCACCTCCAGCAGATTCTCCTGGTTCTGATCAAGAACGCCGTCGAGGCTCTCGAAAAGTCGCACGAAAAACGTATCGATCTCCGCGTCGACGTTGAAGACGGTCGCGTCGTCATCGAAGTTCGAGACACGGGACCCGGCCTTCCCGCGGAAATTGCCGCAAACCTCTTTCGCCCCTTTGCGACGATCGATACGCCCGACGCCCGCGGGTTGGGACTGGGCCTTTCGATCGCGAAACGGCTCGCTGATGCCAACGAGATCGACATCGCATGCGAGCCTGCGGCAGGCATCGGCTTGCGCTTTCGCTTGGTAATGCCAAGGCCCGGGCGCTCGCACGGTGCGACTGCGCTCGTTTTGGCAGACCGGGCCTCGACAGTGGCTACGATTAAGCTCGCCGCGGTCAATGTTGACACGAGAGTTCTTTTCGCTGCGACGGTTAGTGAGTGCTTGCAGATTCTCGCGACTACGCCCGTGACCATGGTTTTGTGCGATGCCAACGCCTACCCGATATCGGGCCAGGCCTTTGCCGAAGAGGTGCTCGCCGCCGTTCATGCCGGCGAGCTTGGGTTTCGTGGCCCGGTCCATATCGTTCCGAGCTCGACCCAAATCGAAGACATCGCCGTGCTCTTGCGAGGAGAGTCATGACTCCGAGCGTCCTTCTCGTCGATGACGACGACGCATTCGTCAAGCACGTTGGCGTCGAGCTCGAGCGCGAAGGCTGTCGGGTCAAAACCGCCGGAGGTGCTTTCGCAGCGTTTGATCTCTGGACCGAGGATCGCCAGGATCTCATCATCACCGACGTCCGTATGCCGAATGGCACAGGCGTCGATCTCTTGACTCGGCTCGCCGACTCCGGGACCGATGTGCCGATCGTTTTCGTCGTCACGGGATTCTCGGATACGATCCTTGCCGATGCCTTCGACAAGGGCGCTTCGGCGGTGTTCCGCAAGCCGGTCTCCGTTGGGGATCTCTTGGCCGCGGCGAGGCACTTTCTACGCATTCTGGAGCAACGGCGCTACTACGAGCAGGAGCTGGTCCGCCTACGCGCTAGCTTGATGCCCATCGATCAGACGCAGACTGCCGCGTGCGAGCCCTTCGAACTCGGTAACGCGCTATTGAATGGCATTGGCGAACGCGATGTTCAGCTGACCTTGATAGAGCTCAAGATCGTGACGCTCCTAACGCAAGCGCCGGCGCAAACCCTCGACCGGCCGACGATCGTTCGCCGAATTTGGGGAAGCGGCAGCTACGGCACCAACACGTTCAATGTGCATCTGCACAGATTGCGGAAAAAGCTTCGTGCTTCTGGCTACGACGTCAAACGCGTAGGAGAAGATACCTACTGCCTTCAGGTCGAACTTACGACAACTTAAGTAAGGCAGTCTCCGTGGACGACCGAACCGGATGGCATGCAACGCATCCTTTTCGTCTGTGCGAGTCTCTGGGCGGCCACGCTCGTCGGGCCTGCCGGCCCTGCGTCCGCTTGGTATGCAGGTGTTGGCTATTCGACGGTGACGAGTGGCCGCAAGCTTCCCGCGCTCAACGTCGGCGCGAACCTTTCTAAAGACTTCGTCATCTCCGGCATGACGGCCGGCGCGCGGACGCAAGCCTATTTCGTCTCGGGATACATGCTGAACGGCATGTGGTCGGTCGATTGGGGTAAATTCTGGTTCGGTCGACTCGAGACCGCGATCGGATTTGGCGCATACTACGGGCGAAAGGGGGTCTACACCCAGGTCGACGCGAACGGAAAGCCGTATGACCTCGCGGTCGACGTCGACACCCAGATCGGGCCGAGCTTCCGTGTCGCGTTCAAGCCTCTCGGGCCGGTTTACATAGGCGTCGAGTACAACATGGGCCTCGACGTCGGCATCTTTGCCGGCGCGTGGCCGGCGACTGGCCTTGGGGCGATCGGAATCGAACTATGACGACGCTCATGCGGCTGATGGTTGCGGCATTCGGCATTGCCATCGTCGGAATGCCAACGGTGGCGAACGCTGGAAAAGACAACGTCTTTTCCGCATCCGTAAGCATCGGCGAGGCGTACTTTCCGACCAACTACCGTCTTTCGTTCGGTAGCTTTGACCTCGGCATGGCACCGGGTATCGGGCTTTATGGCGGGACGCGCGTTTGGAAGGGTTCGACTTTTGCCGGTTTTGGTCTCGGCATGCCTTACCCGCATCTGGGGTGGTACGGCACCGTCGGCTACGAATGGCGCTTCATCCGCGTCGCTGGGCTGACGTTCGAGTTCCTCGGAACATGCGCAGGCAGCGGCGAAACCAGGGCTATGGGTCTTGCCGGAGTTACGGTCGGATGGTGAGAGGGGGGTGAGGTGTATAGAGTCGCAGTGATCTTGATATTCGCCGGCCTCAGCTTCGGATTTCGTCCGCTATTCAGCGCGCGCTGGGACGTCTCGCCTCAGCAACCGACGGTTTGGATCGACTTTGATCCGGAAATTATCGCGGAAGGCTTCGATACGACGACGTTCTGGGACGACACCACGCCCCTCGAGGGCGTTGCCGAGGGCGAGAGGCGTGGGGCCGTTGTCGCGATGGTTCTAGGCGATTTTCGCAGCGTTCAGACGTCATTTCTTCGGCTTCAGACCTACCCTGGGCAGTTTCCGGACCTCGATCAGCCCGCCGCCGGAGAGATGATCTTTTCGGAGAGCTACGCTGCGACACACACGATTCGCATCGTCCGGAGCGATCTTAAGTCCGGAGTCGGTGGAGTAGCGGCTCCCGAAAGTGCCGACGGAGAAATTACGAGCTGCACGATCAAGCTCTCGCCGGGCGCCGTCAAGTCGGCGGCTGGCTTCAGGGCGACGTTGACCCACGAAATCATCCATTGTCTCGGATACCACCACCTGCACGAAGACCGTGACTCCATCATGAGCTACAGCAGACGGGGCGGGATCATGTCGCTCACGACCGCGGAACGTGTCGCCTTGACGAATGGGTATCCGGCCGAGCCAGGGTTTGGACGCGAGGGTGCGACGCTTGGAATGGCGTGCTCGCCGACTCCGTGAAGCCAAAAATTGTTTTCCCGAGCAGTTGCAGCTCTCCAATATCCTTCCTCAACTGGAGATGTATCGCCCTGTTCAACATTCAGCGGTGCGTTGATCACAACTTTCCACTCCAACGCTTGAAGACCCGGGCCACGGTCGTCAGACCCCATTCCTTGCCCTCGCGAGTCTTTAGGCCAGCCGCGTTGAGTTTCTGGACGATGCCTCCCCACGCCAGGTCTTGGCGCTGTCGCAGCTCGACGATCAGTCGAGCGACCCGAATTTCCTGTCGATGCTCCCGGAGGCGTCCGCCGACAAGACGAATGCAGAAGGGGACATGCTGCGGCCCGCGCCGGATCTCGGTGCCGACGTCGCGACGAACATTCATCCGGTGGAGGCGCCGCAAGACCTGCGCTTTGGAGACGCCGGTTCTGTCGGAGATCTTGGCAGCTGTGAGGTTCTGGTTCGCGCGGAGATGGAGAATCTCTGCGTCGGGGATGAGGTTGAACTTGCATGGCAAGTCAATAAAATCGGCAAGTTGAGGAGTGTTCGCCCAGTGTCCGGCTCGCCCCACCACCCCTGACACTGCACGAACTCCGGTCCCGTCGAATGACGAACCGGAGTTC
>JANOTL010000128.1:0-1799 GCA_031416315.1 Pseudomonadota bacterium | reverse complement strand
CGGTTTTTCCGGTAGGTATCCTCTCGGTCGACTCCGAGGGCCAGCCGTTCGGCAAACGGCATCTCTCGGCAGTCGGCGTTGGCGATCTGTTCTTCGAGTGCCTGAGCTAGCCCGAGAAGCTTCATGGCGCGTAGTTTGTCGATCGTGACTTGGATGCTCATATCATTTCCTTCATTGATAGAAGTTGGCGCCGCGAATGTTCTCGTGGTCGATTGCCGCAGGCGGCTCGTTCGGTGATGGCGCAGGAATCGGACGTGCGTCGAGCCCACAGCGCAACGTCGACTTGACCGTCTGATAATTTGGGCTGCGGATCGCGAGTGTGCGTTCGCACGCTTTTTCCAGGCGTTCGGAGCCATAGCGACGACCGAGATTCATCAGGCCGAGGACGGCTTTGAAGCCGATTTGCGGGTGCGGCTTTGACAGCATGATGGCGCCGGCGACTTTCGCCGTCGCCGGCCCAGCCTCGTCTTTCGCCCAGTTGATCAGGCGCTCCGGCGTCCATTTTGCGTATTGCCGGTGCGATTCGGGCATGTGATCGATCACCGTCGAGTAGGCCCCCGGCTTGTGGCGGCGCGGGTGCGAGGCAATCCTTTGGCCGCGGTGAAAGATCTCCACGAGGTGCGGCGTAAAGTGGAGCTCGACCTGCTTCTGTACGAATTGGTAGGGGACGCTGTAGAAGTGCCGAAGGAGCTCGACGTGATAGTCAATATGCACGCGGGCGAGCTTGATCTCGCGAATCTCGTAAGGTAGATCAGGCAGCGGACGCGCCGAGGGACGGTCGACCTCGGCAAAGATCGAGGCGCGCGTACCGTCCATCTTCTTGAAGCGCCGAGCGTTGAGCAGCGCGAGCAGCCGCCGGATTTCGGCGTTGAGCTCGTCCAAGCTAAAGAATTTGCGATGCCTGAGCGCTGCTAAAATCCATCTCTCGACGACGAGCACGCCGTTTTCGACTTTGGCTTTGTCGCGAGGTCGCCGCGACCGAGCCGGGATCACCGCTGAACCGTAGAAGCTAGCCATGGCGTAGTACGCCTGGTTGATATCGGGATCGAAGCGGCACGGCTTGTCGACAGCGCTCTTCAAGTTGTCAGGAACTAGGATAAACGGCGCGACGCCGAAGAACGTGAAGGCGCGCACGTGCGCGCCGATGAAATCCATCTTCGTCTGCGTCCACGTCGCCTCGGCGTACGTGAAATTTGATGCGCCCCACGTCGCGACGAAGATCTGTGCTTCGCGGACGGCACCGCTAGCCTCATAGATCTTGACCGTCTGTCCGGCGTAATCGACGAAGAGTCGTTCGCCGGGCGCATGCTGATTTCGGAAAACCAGTTCGACGCCGCGGCGCCATGTCGAGTAGAGCGCCGCAAATTGCGAGTACTGGTACCCGTCGGTGTTAGCTTCTTTGTACTCCTGCCACAGGAGTTGCAGCGTGACGCTCTTTCTACCCATCTCCCGATGAATATGGGCCCAGTCCGGCGCCGGCACGGTTCTGCCGGCCTGCACGACCTTAGGATAAAGGAGCGCCTCGAGCGTCGCGTCGTCGGCCAGGGCCGGCGGCAGGGGCCACGTCAATTTTGCCAGCTCGGCGCGCCTCAAGTAGTCGCCGACCGTGCTCCTGGCGACGCCGCAGGAGACGGCGACGTCGTCCTGTTTCATCGCCAGCTCCCACCGCAGGCGCAGGACCTCCCGGATTTTTCGCATAGATATCCTCGTCATGGCCATGGCGCCGCCCCCTCTCGTGCCCATGACGGGCAGCAGTTTGAGGCGGCACAAGTAAGCGATATGGCTCGTGACGTGGGAAA
>JANOTL010000127.1:0-9186 GCA_031416315.1 Pseudomonadota bacterium | reverse complement strand
CTCGGCACCGCCGAGTTCCTCCTCGACGAGGACGGCCAGTTCTACTTCATGGAAGTGAACACGCGGGTCCAAGTCGAGCACTGCGTCACCGAGGAAGTCACCGGCATCGACCTGGTGAAAGAGCAGATCCTCATCGCCATGGGGAATAAGCTTTCTTTCCGCCCCGACCCGAAGACGAGTCGCATGCCGATCATCGGCCACGCGATGGAGTGCCGCATCAACGCGGAGGATCCTTCGACCTTCGCGCCCTGGCCGGGGAAGATCACGGCCTACCACGAGCCCGGCGGTCCCGGCGTCCGCGTCGACGGCATGATCTACGCCGGCTACACGGTGCCGTCGCTCTACGATTCGATGATCGCGAAGCTCATCACGCGCGGCCGCGACCGCGCCGAGTGCATGGCGCGCATGCGTCGCGCGCTGTCGGAGATGAAGGTCGACGGCATCCGGACCAACATCCCCTTCCACGAGAAGCTGCTCGCCGACCCGCGTTTCCAGCGCGGCGAGATCCACACGAAATTTCTCGAGACTTTCTCGCCAGTTGGCTCGTAATCGTTCCTAAAGAGAAGCGTCCGGCCTGCCGATAAGCTGTCGGGCGCGCCTCTGGAGGAACCGTTTGGCCAAGGGCTTGGAAAAACTTCTCGACCGGATCAAGAACGATCCGAGCGCGACGCTCGTGAATCGCTATCTCGTGCTCGTCGCCGAGATCACCAGCGAGCCCGACAAGTCGAACGCCGCGCTGGCCTTGGCCGAGGTGCTCGTCTCGTCGCGCGCCGATCAGGCGCTCTCGATCGCCCACATGACCTACAAGGCAGACCCTCGCAACGGCCGCGCGCTAGACGTCATGATCGCCGTCATGGACGCGAAGGGCCGCTACGGCAAATCCGAGGTCTTGAAGCGCGAGCGGCAAAAGCTTTTCGAAATGAACGGCTCCACCGCCTTCGTCGCCGCCTCGCCTGATCTCGCCCTGGCCCCGGCTCCGGCCGCTGCCATGCCGTTCGCACGCGCCGTCTCAGGCCCTGCCGGTCTCGACGAGCTCGATCTCGGCGGGCTTCCCGGAGCGCCGATGGACGGCGCCTTCCACCTGAGTCTGGACTCCGAAGTCGCCCCTCCTGTCGCCGCCCCGGCTAAAGCCCAGTCCAGCGGCCCCGGCGCCACCACGCTGCGCATGGACCCCGCGCCGTCGCGCGGAGCCGAGCTCGACCTCGGCGACGACGCCGAGCTCGCCGCCCTTTTTCCTCCCGACGCCCGCCTGCCTGCCTACGGCGGCGCCGCCGTAGCCCCCAAAGCCGCCGAGCCGTCTCCGGCGTCCCAAGTTCGCGAGCGACCGCTCGACCTCCATACGCAAGGCCGCCCGCAGAAACAGGCGCCTGAGCCCGAGCAATCCGCGCTGCCTCCGCATAGTCATGTCGCTCAATCTCAAACCCACGACGGCCTCCACGTCCACGTCCATCTGCACGATCGTGAGCGTGCACGCGATCCCATGCCGAAGCCGGTTCTTGACCATGACCAGGATCCCGGCGCCGTTCACGCCCGTCGTTCCTCAGAACATGGGCCAAATCACGAACACGATCTCCCTCCTCCGCTGACCTCAGAGCATTTCTGGTCCCCCATCCGCGACGAGCTGGCTCGCCTCGTCGCCCGCGTCCCGAAGCGCCAAGCCCCCGCGACGGCGCAGCCGAGCGCACCCGAGCCCGTCGAGCCCTCCGCCGCCCTCTCCGCAGCCCTCGCCAAGCTCCTGGCCGAGGCGAAATCCGAGCCGGAAGCCGAGCGCACGCGCGGCCTCGTCCGCGAGCTCGTGCAGTCACTTTTCGGCCAAAATCCCGGCCCTGGCGCCGCGCTGCTCCTCGAGCGCCTGGCTCTCCACCGCGAAGACCCGGGATTCCTCGGCCTCTATCTCGACGCACTCTTGGCCGACGGCTCCGCCCGCAAGGCACTGCACGAAGCGCGCGAAGCGCTCTGCGGCCACCCGCATCTGCCGTGGGCGCACATCATCGCGCGACGCCTCGCGCCGATCTTCGCCGGACATGGCGCGCACAGCGTCGTCTGGAACGAGGACGAAGGCGTCCAAGCCCTGATCGACAAGCTCGCGCGTCGCCCCGAGCCACGGCTCGCGAAGATGATCCTCGTCAGCTGATCAAGCACCGATGCATCGTCGGTGACGCTACGCCAGGAACATCAGCGCCACGATCATCACGGCGATCGCGCCCAAGGTCCGACGCTCGCTTTTCAGCGCCGGCGAGAACGTGTCGGGCCACTCGATCTCTTCCAGCTGCGGCAAACGCGCCGGAATCCAGGCCGGGACCGTCTCGCGGTATTCTTCGTACGTGCGTCCGAACTTTTGCACCAAGAGGCGCTCCTCGAACTTCACGATGCAGTAGTACTGGAACGCAAAGGCCAGGGCGGCGAGCAGGACGAGCCAAATCACGCCGCTGAACACCGCGACGCCGAAGGTGATCAAGAAATTGCCCACGTAGAGCGGGTTGCGGACGTAGCGGAACGGCCCGCGCGTGATCAGGTCGCCGCCCGTCGTGCCGGTGCCGCGCGTCCGCGATACCGAGCCGATGAAGGCGACGCTGTAAACGCGGAAAAGCTCGCCCGCCATGATCAGGATGAGCCCGAAGGTCGCCGAGCGCGCGCCTGGCTCCGCCGCGAACAGCATCAGCAGGATGAGCGGGATCGGCGTGAAATCGCGCCATTGAAAGAGCTTCTCGCCCGCCTCGGCGGCCCAGTCGTGGCGTCCGCCGCCGTCATGCTTCTCGTTCGAAGGTCCGTCGGTCGTCATCGTGTCCTCGGTCACGGAGGGCTCCAGCAGTCAGCAGAGACGCTTTAGGAATAAGCTTCCGCCAAGGGGGCAAGTGCCGTCCAGGGCGTCGTCGACGATAGTCGACCGAAGGTCCGCGAGGCAACGCTCGAATCCGTCCAGGCGTCCTCGCCGAGGCCGGTCAAGGGCGGATCCATCCGCACGAGCGAGAGCTCCAAGGGCCCGGCGAAGCTCGCCGAGAACAGCGCCTCGAAGAGCTCGCGCTGCTTCTTTCCGGTCGCGAAGAGCGTCAGCTCGCTCTCTTTGTCGCGCCAAAAGCCGTCGACGTGGGCGATGGTCGGCAAGGCCTTCGCCATCAGGTCTCGCTTCATCTGGTCCTTGACGTCCCGGCGCTCGCGCGGCGGCGGAAGTTTCCCGGCCTTCTGCTCGTGCTCGCCCATCTTCTGCTTGAAGAGGAGGGCGTGCAGCGTGGCAGGGACCTTGCGCTTCTCGATCCGCATGCGGAGGAGGAAGCCGTCGTCGAGCTGGCACTGGGTCAGGTCCCAGCTGGCGTCGAGGGGCAGCTCCACCTTGTCCAAGCCGACCGGGCGCACCCAGCCCGCCAAATCTTCTTTAAAGACCCCCGAAAGCTTGACCGGACCGGCCTTGTGCGGCTCGATAAGCTCGCTCAATTTTGCGAGTGAAAACCGGCGCCCACCGCCGAGGAGGCGGTAGCGGCAAAGCGAAATCGAGCCGTTCTGGATGCCCACCGGATCTCCTGGGGGAAACTGCACCGTGTCTCTGGGGAGCGCCCATGCTAGCGGAAAAGCGGCGCTCTTCAAGCCGAATCTCAAGGTCCGGCTTGAGCTGCCGAGAAGATGGGCACAGGACCAGAGACTCAAAGCTCCCCGTTTGCCCGGACCCCCGGAAAGGCTTCCATGCGGAACCACCGCTCGACCGACTACGCGACCTACCGTGAGATCATGGGCGAGCTCTTGCGTCCGATCGAAGCCTCGGGACTCGACGTCGACACCTTGAAGCGACTCTACGAGAGCAAGCTGGTCTACCTGCAGAACCTGCGGGTCAACTGCTTCTGCGAGCTGAACGCCGAGGCTCCCGGCCATTTCACGATGGACGACTACAAGCTCATCCTGCGGGCCATCGAAGAGACCGGGAAGCATATCCGGGACCTCATGCTCCTGGCGATCACCTCGAAGCTCAGGCAGCGTAACGCCGGCTAATTTGCTATCCTGAAGTCAAAGCCGAACTCTCGCTGATCCCCTGCTGCGGCTGAGACTCTAGGAGTTGCTTTCCATGAGCCGTCGCATTCTCGTTGCCGACGATTCGTCCACCATCCAGAAGGTGATCAAGATCGCTTTTGCTCGGATGAACGTGGAGATGCTGGAAGCCAGCTCTTTCGTCGAGGCCTTGGCGCTCTCGCGCCGCCAGCCGCCCGATCTTGCGATCATCGACGCGAGCCTTCCGGGCGCCCACGGCCCCGACGATTTCGCCAAGCTTGCGCGTGACGCCGGCAACGCGCCGGTGCTCTTGCTTTTCGGCACCTACGACGCGGTCGACGAAGTCGCGTTCCGCCAGGCCGGCTTCCCGCACTTCATGAAGAAGCCGTTCGAATCCGCCGACCTCGTCGCCATGGCCGACCGCCTCCTCGGCGGTGAGCTGTCCCGAGGCGCCGCCGCAGCGCGACGCGAGGTGCCGACCGAGCCGCCGGCGCCCCACGCGCCGCTCCCGACGGGCCGGACCGCGCACACCACGGTGATCTTCGACCCCGGGACCTTCCCGCAGAACCCCCCGGACCCGATCTTTACGCCTGGCGAGGACTCGGGTCCGAGCTACGACGACCTCGACGCGGACCTCGGCGCGACCAACGACCCGCTCGGCGGGCTGGAGATGCCTTCGCCCCCAGCAATCACGGACGAGTCGCGCCGCGGCCGCCCGGCCTACGCTGACGATCAGCCGCCGCCGCGCCCGCCGCAAGGCCGGGTCACGACGCCCCCGCCCCCGGGACGCACTGCGCCGCCGCCGCCCCCGGGCGGCGGAGGGGCTTCCGAGCCAAGACTGTCTCCGTCCTCGAGCCAGCGCGATCCGCGCGATTTGAGCCGCGAGACCCGCGATGTTGGCAGCCGCGACCGTGCGACGCCGCCGCCGACCCCAGCAGCCGGGCGCGGTACGCCTCCGCCCCCCGGCCGGTCGATCCCACCGACGGCGCCGGGGCGGACGCAAGCCCCGCAGATGGGAGTGCCCAGCATCCCTGTCGATTTCGGCCTCGGCGCGGACGACGACGGCCCGCGAGCGCGACCGGCCCTCCCGGGCGCTAGCGCCGCCGGCAGACAAGCGCCGCCGCCGATGTTCGACCAAGCTCTCGCGGAGGACGACGTTTCGCAGAGCCTGGAGAAGCGCCTTCCTGATCTCGTGAAGCAGGCCGTCGAAGACTACTGTGAGCGCCACTTCAAGTCCCTCGCCCGAGAGATCATCGCCGCCGAGCTACGCCGCCTCGCGGACGAGAAAGCCCGCCACCTCGTTGACAACTGAGGGGCGGTCGACGAAGATGCGCCGCCTATGGCTACTTCCCGCATCCATGAGATCCAACTGACTCCGGTCATCACCCGAGCTCTTGAAGAAGACTGGGGTTTTGGCGATTGGACCACCGACCTTACCGTGCCCGAGGGCACGCAGGCGTCGGCGAAGATCATCGCCAAGGAGAACTGCGTCGTCGCTGGCGTCGAGGTCGCGCGCGCCGTATTTCACCGCGTCGATCCCAGCCTTTCTGTCACCGTGGCCGTGGAGAACGGCACGGCCGTGGAGAAGGGTGCGACCCTGCTCACGATCGTCGGCGATGCCCGCTCGATCTTGAAAGGCGAGCGCGTCGCGCTCAACTTCTTCGCTCGTCTGTGCGGCATCGCAACGATGACGCGCGCCTTCGTGAAAGAGCTCGAAGGCACGAAGACGCAGCTCCTCGACACGCGCAAGACGACGCCCGGCCTGCGCCTTCTGGAAAAATCCGCGACCGTCACGGGCGGCGCGCGCAATCATCGCATGTGCCTGACCGACGGCGTGATCGTGAAGGAGAATCACATCCGCGCCGCCGGCGGCATCACCAAGGCGGTCGCGCGCCTTCTCGAGAGCCTGCCGCCGACCTTAAAAATCGAGGTCGAGACGACGAATCTCGACGAGGTGCAAGAAGCGCTCGACGCCGGCGCCGACCTTATCATGCTGGACAACATGAGCCTCTCGGAAATGGCGCTCGCCGTGCGCACCGTGCGCGGTCGCGCGCTCCTCGAAGCCTCCGGCAATGTGCGCGTCGACACGGTGCGCGCGATCGCCGAGACGGGCGTCGACTTCGTTTCGACCAGCGCCGTCATCCATTCATCGCGCTGGGCCGACCTGAGCCTCCTCTTCGACGTCTGAGCGGTGCCCATGCGGATCGTCTCGTTCGCGGAGCTCGACTCCACGTCCACGCAAGCCGCGACGCTGCTCGCCGCGGGGACCGAGGTGCCGCCGTTCGCCGTTATGGCCGCCACGCAGACGGCAGGCCGCGGACGTCGTGGCAATCCGTGGGAAAGCCCGGTCGGCAACCTCTACGTCACGTTTGCGCTTCCGCCCCTACGCGCGACGCACGATGCGGCGCCTCTGGTTGCGGCCGTCATCGTGGCGCGCGAGATCGCGCGCCTCACCGGGCTGACGCCGACTTTGAAATGGCCGAACGACCTCCTCTTCGCCGGCAAGAAGATCGGCGGCCTCCTCCTCGAGGGCTCGATGCGCGGTGACGAGCCGGGCGCGGTGCTGTGCGGCCTCGGCCTGAATCTGAGCTCCGCGCCTGAGCTCGCGCCGCCGCTCGAAGCGGGCTCTCTCGCGGCGCTCTCGGGGCGAACGCTCGCGCCGCGGGCGGTCGCGGAGGCTCTCGCGGCCGCGTTCGAACGCGAGTGGGGGAGCGAAGCGCTCTCCGGCGCCGCGCTCCACGCTGCATGGAGCGAGCTCGCGATCGCGCCGGGCCAACTTTGGATCGCGCAGGAAGACGGCGCGGTGGCGTCGACTCGAGCCGGTGCCGGGTTGGCTCTGGACGGCGCCCTCGTCCTTCGTGCCCTCGATTCCGACGCGACGGAGACGCTCCACTCTGCCGACCACCGTTTCCGGTGGCTTTATCAAGGCCACGGCCGCGACGCTGCGCCCCTCGTGCTCGCCGATGTCGGGAACACGCGCACGAAGCTCGCCGCCCACCTTCCGGCATCCGCCGCCACGGCCGAGCGCTTTGCCGACGAGGATCCAGCCCTCGCCGCGCTCGCTGCCACCTTGCCGTCGCGTCCCTGGCCGATCTTTGCGCTGTCGGTGAATCCCGCGCGCCTCGCGGATTTCACGCGCCGCGCCGCGGCGCACGGGCTCACCGTCGTGCCGCTCACGAAGCGCAACGTCCTGCGACGCGACCCTATCGAAGACATCGCCGCGGCCGAGCTCGAGGTCTATCCGCTCGCCGAGCTCGGCATCGACCGCCTTGCCGCCTGCGAGGGTTGGCTTTCGACTCTTTCCCCAGCCGAGCGCGCCGCCAGCGGCAAAACCGCGATCCTCGTCTCCTGCGGCACGGCGCTCACCGTCGACGCCGTCGACGCGAACGGCACGCACTACGGCGGTCTCATCGCGCCGGGCCTCCAGACCGCGCTGTCCTCGTTGCACGCGGCGACCGGCCTCCTGCCGCTCCTCGACGCGCAGAGCGCGCCCTCGTATGCGACCCTCGCCCTCGGCAGGTCGACGCGCGACGCGATGTTTCAGGGGGCGCTGCACGCCGCCGCGGGTGCGGTCGTCGCCGTCGCCTCGCGCCACGTCTCCCCGATCGTCCTGCTGACCGGTGGCGACGCCGAGCGCCTCATCCCGCTGCTCCCGCGGAGTCTCGGCGCGCGCCTTGCGCCCGATCTTGTCCTCACCGGCGCCAAAAGCCTCGCGCTCGGCGGGATCGCGCCGTGAAGATCATCCTTCGCCTGCCGTCGGATCTGACGACCAAGTCCGACAAGATCCGCGCCCGCTTCGTCACGCGCCTCGTGAAGAACCTGAAGGCCGCCTTCTCCAGCGCCGGCATCGAGGCGAAGATCCAGCGGGATTGGAGCCGCCTCTTCGTCGACACGGAGGACCGCCGCGCCCTCGACCTCCTCGGCCGCATCTTCGGCATTGCCTCGTATTCGCCGGTGGACCGCATCACCTCGGGCAAGCGCGAGGACATCGTCGCCGCCGCCGCCGAAGCGTTCACGGACCACGTCGCGGGCAAGTCGTTCGCCGTTCGCGCGCGCCGGGTCGGCAAGCACGACTACACCTCGATGGACCTGCAGAAGGCGATCGGCGCGGTCCTCTGGCCGCATGCTCGCAAGGTCGATCTCCATCGTCCCGAGGCCCTTGTTTACGTCGAGGTACGCGAGGACGTCGCCTATCTCTACCACCGGCAGCTGGTTGGCGCGGGAGGCTTGCCGCTCGGCGCCTCGGGCCGCGTTCTTTGCCTGATGTCGGGCGGCTTCGATTCCGCCGTCGCCGCGTGGATGCTGATGAAGCGCGGCGTCGAGGTCGACTACCTCTTCTGCAACCTCGCCGGCGGCGCGTACGAGCGCTCGGTCCTGAGCATCGCCAAGCTGCTCCATGCGGCCTGGAGCCACGGCTCGAAAAGCACCCTGCACGTCATGGACTTCACCGGCGTCGCCGACATGATCAAGGGGCGTTGCCGTCCGGCACACGCGCAAGTCGTCTTGAAGCGGCAGTTCTACCGTTCAGCCGAGGCGCTCGCCGGTTACCTCGGTGCCGGCGCCATCGTCACCGGCGAGGCGATCGGCCAGGTCGCCTCGCAGACCCTGCCAAACCTGGGCGCGATCGAGCAGCCGATCCGCCTGCCGATCTTTCGGCCGCTGATCGGCTTCGACAAGGAGGAGATCATCCGCCTCGCGCGGCGCATCGGCACCTACGATCTCTCCGCGAAGGTGCAGGAATACTGCCAACTGGTTCCCGATCGCCCCGTGACCGCGACGACCGCGGCGCGGCTCGACCTCGAGGAGGCGCCGCTAGACGAGGCCGTGCGCCGGGAGGCCCTGCACGAGCGCAAGGTGATCCCTTTGCACGCCGTCGGCGAGGCCGATCTCGTGACGCCCTACCTCTTCGTCGATGTGATCCCGGACGGCGCCGTCGTCATCGACTGTCGCGAGTCGCATCACTATGAGGACTGGCACCATCCGGGCGCGCTCAACATCGAGCTCGCCGAGCTGCTCACGGCTTTCAAGCGGCTCGACAAGGCCAGGACCTACCTTTTGTACTGCCCGGTCGGTCTTCAAAGCGCGGTGGCGGCCGAGCAGATGCAGAAGGCTGGATGGACCGCCTACAGCCTCCGCGGCGGGATGCGCCGACTCGAAATCCATCCGATCGCGTGATTTCTCCGCCCCACAAAAGCGAAACCCGACTCG